>JBBRLM010000002.1:0-230792 GCA_038231335.1 Mycobacteriales bacterium | reverse complement strand
TCTCCTGCGTCGCGTGCTCGGATGGCGTCCCGGCGGGAAGCGTCGGGATCCACGGACGAGCGGGTGCGGAACTGTCCCGTGTGCAGCGCGTCGGAGCGCTCCAGAAAGACTACGACCTCGCCGTAGGTGTCCCATCCCTGGTCGGCGAGTTCTTCGGTGACGGATGCGGAGAGCGAGTCGACGATCTGCGCTCTGTCACCGGCCATGCGTCCGAGATCGGACGGGCTGAGCAGTACGACGAAACGGTTGGGCGCCAGTAGACGCCCTCCCGCCAGCTGCTCGATGTGGTCCTCGGCTTCCCTGACCAGTGCCTGAACGACTTCCTGGGGAACGACACTGCCACCGAAAACCCGCGCGAAGGCGTCGCCCACCATCCCCTGGAGACGGCGCTCGAACCTGTCGACGCGGCCCAACCGATCTTCCTCCGTTCGCATCGGCGTGTTGCTGACAGGGTGAATCGTATCTGTGCTACCTCCCGCCGTGTCGCCCCCCGGCAGGGCCCTGCGAAACGGGCTTCGGAGCCCGTGCTAGTTTTTCTCCTGCCAGGGCGAGTGGCGGAATGGCAGACGCGCACGGTTCAGGTCCGTGTGTCCGAAAGGACGTGAGGGTTCAACTCCCTCCTCGCCCACAAGAACATCTCATTTCCGTACGACCGCGGGGCGGTCCGGATGGTCCGACATCACCAGCAGGTCCACCCCCTTCGACGGGTCACGCTCGCTGTCGTAGCGTGCGTGTGCCGGCAAGGTCCACTGTGCACTGCCGGGAAGCCTCCTCGCCAGTGCCGCGGGGCTCATCCGCAGGTGGATCTCCAGCTCGGCGGGCAGGCCGCGCCCCAGCAGCAGCGCACCGTGCACCAGCGCCACCCCGTTGTCGGGCAGCTGCGTGTAGTCGTCGCGGAACGCCCGGTCGGTGGCCGCATCCCACAGGCGCGGCAGCACGCGGCCCGACCCGCCGGGGCCCGCCGGGTCCAGCACCTCGCGCCGGAGGCCGCCCTCGTCGAGCCAGCCGTCGAGCAGTTCGTCCGGATCCTCGCGGCCGTACTCCAGCCGGACCGACGCCGGGCGCAGGTAGTCCCCGGCGTCGACCACGACCCCTCCGCGGCCCCGCGCCCGCAGTTCGGCGACGACTCCGTGCGCCAGGACGTCGGGTCGCGTCGGTGAAGGGCCGTCGACGACGACGCGGACGCGCCCCGGACGGTCGAGAACGAGCCGGACGACCTCCGACACGAGGCCCTCGGGACTGACGGGATCCACACGCACTACTGCCGGTACCCCTCCACGACGTCCTCGGGGCGCTCCTGGGCCGTGTCGGGGTCGTAGCCGGCGTCGCGGCGGGCGGCGCGCTGGCGCAGGAGGTCCCAGAAGCGGTCCAGCTGCACGGCGAGGTCGTTCAGGCGCGCCTTCTCCGTATCGGACAGGCCCTGGCCCGCGTGGGCGCGCTCCAGCCGGTGCTCCTCGGCGACCAGTTCGTTGATGTGCTCGTGGATCTGCGTGTCGTCCATGGCAGAACTCCGTCCCGAAGATGGTCCCGAAGATGGGTGTTGTCGGGGACCGGTCTACCCGACACTGGACCCCGTGGCACTGGAACGCGCAGTCGGCTCCTCGATCACCCGGGCGTTGCGGGTCGTCGAGGCGGTCGCGGCTGCCGGTGACGGGGTCACGGCCAAGGCCATCGCACGGCGCCTGCAGTGCCCGCTGCCCACGGTCTACCGGGCGCTCGGCACCCTCGTGGAGGAGGGCTACCTCGTCCGGCTGCATGACGTCCGCGGCTACGGGCTGGGCTACCGGGTCGCGGAGCTGCACCGCAGCCTCACCGAGCAGGTCCGGCCCCCGGCGGCGGTGCGTGGAGTCCTGCGGGACCTGCACACCGACGCGGCCGCGGCCGCCCACCTCGTGGCGTTCCGCGACGTGGAACTGGTGGTGGCCCACGTCGACGACTGCACCGACCACCCCCGTCCCGACTCCCTGCGAGTCGGGGAGCCGACGGCGGCGCACGCCACCGCGGCCGGGAAGGTGATGCTCGCCGGCCTGCGGCCCGCACGGCTCTCGGAACTGCTCGCCCGCACCGGGTTGCCCCAGCTCGCCCCCCACACGGTCGGCGACCGCCGCACGCTCGACCGTGAGCTGATGCGGATCCGCTCCGACGGCGCGGCCGTCGAGGTCGAGGAGTACGAGCCCGGGCTGGCGGGGGTCGCCGCGCCCGTCCACGGCGCGGACGGCGAGCTGCTCGGTGCGCTCGGGGTGTCGGTCACCCGCGCCGTGTTCTCGGAACGGCGCTGGCAGCTCGAGCGTGCGGTGCGCGCGGCCGCCGCCCGGGCCGGCCGCCTCCGCGAGACGGAGGACTGGCGCTCGGCAGGCGCCCGCCCCTGAGCCCGTCCTGTCCAGCGTCTTTCCGGATGCCGGAAGAGCGCTCCGTGCGCCGGCCTGCCCGGCGTTAGATTGCGAATCATGCATCGACGCACCGAGCCGCCCTTCCGCGCCGACCACGTCGGGAGCCTGCTGCGCCCGCCGGCGCTCCTCGACGCCCGGGAGCGGTTCACCGCCGGCACCCTCGACGCCGACGGGCTCCGCGCCGCGGAGGACGCCGCGATCCGCGACGTCGTGGCGCTGCAGGCGGAGGCCGGGCTGCAGTCGGCCACCGACGGAGAGTTCCGCCGCACCTCGTGGCACATGGACTTCATCTACCAGCTCGGCGGCATCACCAAGACCGACCAGAAGATCCAGGTGAAGATGCGCAACGCCGCCGGCGAGGGGGCGTTCACCTCGGCCGGCATGGCCGTCACCGGGAAGATCCGGCTGGAGCAACCGATCTTCGCCGACGCGTTCTCGTTCCTGGCGTCGGAGGTGGGCGAGGCCACGGCGAAGCTGACCATTCCGTCGCCGAGCATGGTCTACGCCCGCGGTGGCCGGGCCACCATCGACGAGACCGTGTACCCGGACGTCGAGGACTTCTGGACCGACCTCTCGGCCGCCTACGCCGACGAGGTGCAGGCCCTCTACGGCCTCGGCTGCCGCTACCTGCAGCTCGACGACACCGCGCTCGCCTACCTCAACGACCCCGCACACCGGGCGGAGCTGGCGGCTGGCATTGATCCCGCCCATCCCAACGACCCCGAGACCCAGCACCTGCGTTACATCAGGCAGATCAACGCGGCCATCGCGGACCGGCCTGCCGACATGAAGGTCACCACCCACATGTGCCGGGGCAACTACCGCTCGTCGTGGGCGGCCGAGGGCGGCTACGACCACGTCGCCGAGGCCCTGTTCGGGGAGCTGGCCGTCGACGGCTTCTTCTGCGAGTTCGACGACGAGCGCTCCGGCGGGTTCGAGCCGCTGCGCTTCGTGCCGCCGGGCAAGCAGGTGGTGCTCGGGCTCGTCACGACGAAGTCCGGCACGCTCGAGGACGCCGACGCGCTGAAGCGGCGCATCGAGGAGGCCGCCAAGTACCTTCCGCTCGACCAGCTCTGCCTCTCGCCGCAGTGCGGCTTCTCGTCCACGGTGGAGGGCAACTCGCTCACCGTCGACGAGCAGAAGGCGAAACTGGCCCTGATCGTCGAGGTCGCGGACGACGTCTGGGGCTGACCGACTGCGCTGATCAAGGCGCAGGTGTCGCCTGTCGATCTCGGGCAACGACATCGCCGCCTTGATCGCGGCGGTAGGTTCGGCCGATGAGCCTCGACGGTCCGGACGGATGGGGAGCGCCGTTGCATGCGCGGGTCCTCGACATGGCCGGCGTCGGCCCCGGCACCACGCTGCTGGACCTCGGCTGCGGGCCGGGGCTGTTCGCCCGCGCGGCCGTCGCCCGGGGCGCGCTCGTCACCGGGATCGACGTCAACCCGTCCGTGGTCGCGGCAGCGGAGCGCGCGGTGCCGGAGGCCCGGTTCCGGGTCGGTGACGCCGAGGAGCCCCCGCCCGGCCCGTTCGACGTGGTGGCGGGGGTGCAGGTGCTGCAGCACGTCTCCAGCCCGCCGGCCGTGCTGCGCGGGGCGTGCGCGGTGGGCGGCACCGTCGTGGTCACGGTGTGGGGCCGCGAGGACGAGTGCGACATCGGCGCGTTCGGTGAGGTGCTCGGCCGGTGGCTCCCGCCGCGGCCCACGCGTCCCGGCCCCCCACCCGTCACCGATCCCGACCGGCTGCGCACGCTGGCCGTGACGGCCGGCCTGGAGGTCGTGCGGGTGGAGGAGGTGGTGTGCCCTTTCACCTACACCGACGCCGACGAGCTGGTGGGCCCCCTGTTCGACACGGGCATGGGCCGCGCGGCGATGAACCGTGGCGGGCCGGGAGTGGTTCGTGAGGCGATCCTGGAGAGGTTGGCCGGACGGAAGCAGGAGGACGGAAGCTACGTGCTGCAGAATCTGTTCCGGGTCCTCCTGGCGAAACCGACGAGCGACACTTTCGTCGCGTAGGTTCCGACGAGAGTGTCGCTCGTCAGGCGTCCAGGGTCTCCGCCAGCTCCTCGAGGGAGCTCACGTTCCAGTCCGCCTCCGGGTCCGTTCGTGGGCCGCCCGTCGTGCCGAACTCCGTCGGGCGGTGGATGTAGGCCGTGCGCAGGCCCCGAGCGCGGGCCGCTGCCAGGTCGTCCACGTGTGCGGCCACCATCAGGACCTCGCCGGGAGCCACGCCGAGCAGGCGGACCGCTCCGTCGTCGGCCTCGGGGTCGGGCTTGTAGTGGCCGAACAGCTCGGCCGAGAACACCGTGTCCCACGGCAGCCCGCCATGCTTGGCCATGTCGACGAGCAGCGAGACGTTGCCGTTGGACAGCGAGGCGATCACGTGGCGGGCCTTGAGCCGGGTGAGGCCGGCGACCGAGTCGGGCCACGGGTCGAGCCGGTGCCAGGCCAGCACGAGCTCGGCCCGGGTGGCCTCGTCGGCGTCGCCCGCCCCGAAGCGGGGCAGCAGGTCGTCGAGGGAGGCGCGGTGCAGCGCGTCGAGGCCGGTCCAGCCGATCTCGCCGCTACGCACCCGTTCCATCGACGGCAGGTACGCCCCCCGCCAGGCGTCGGCGAGTGCTTCGGCGTCGACCTCGGGGCCGAGCAGGCGGGCGGCGTGGGCCGCGACGCCGGAGCGCCAGTCGACCACGGTGCCGAAGACGTCGAACACGAGCGCGCGGACCTCGATCACGCCGGTGAACATAGCTGTAGGCGGGCACCCGGAGTGGGTGCCCGCCTACAGCCGGAGTCACTTCGCGATCGGGTAGCGCGTCTGCAACAGGCTCTTGCAGAACTCCCCGTTCGTCTCGATCCCGACGCGCTGCAACCGGGCCCGCCGCAGGTGCAGGGGCACCTGACCGGGCGTGATCCGCACGCCGTCGGCGTCGATGAGCAGCGGCGCGCCGTCATCGTGGGCGAGCCCGAGGGCCGCCCGGCGCTCCCGCATCCGGACCAGGTCCGACGACGGAGGCACCTCACCGAGGTTCATGTCCGACAGCTCGTCCGGCCCGACCCCGGCGTCGACCAGCGGCCGCGCGACGCGGTCCTGGCCGGCCAGCGCGGCCTTGCGGAAGAACTGCAGGCGCAGGTCGTCGAGCTCGGCCACGGCCTCGCCCTGGTCCGAGCCATCGAACGAGCCGACGAACCCGGCCTGGGCCGCCACCCCTCCGTTGATCTCGGTGGAGGCGTGGTGGTCGGCCAGCGTGATGTCCGCGCGCGTCACCCCGTCGACCGCCGACACCGCGTCGTAGGCGTCGGCGACCATCAGGTACGAGAAGTTCGGCGCGCAGAAGAACGTGGGCAGCCGCAGACCGACGGTGGCCACCCCGTCCTCGGACACGGTGCACGACTCGACGAAGTCGAGGTCCGTGATGGGCTCGTCCAGCTCCGGGTCGAGCACCGTGTCCAGTGCGCGCCAGACGGACCCTTGCAGGTCCGCCGAGCGCACGGGCATCACGCCATGGCCCCCGCACCCGCGTCGAGCTGCAGCTCCGCCGGCACCGGGATGTCGTAGAGCTTCGCGGCGTTGAGGCCGAGGATCTTCTTCTTGGTGGCGGTGGTGAGCTTCGCGTAGTCGGTGAACGCGTCGTCGTCGGGCATCTGCCAGTCGACGAAGCCCTCCACCTGCCACTTCGGCACCCAGATGTTGTAGTCGCCACCGAAGGTCATCTTGTCCTCGCCGACCCAGAACAGCAGCTCGCCCATGACCTTGGCGAAGAACTTCGGGCGGGCGTGCATGAGGCCGCCGATGACGACCGAGAGGCCCGCGTACACGTTGGGCTCCTGGACCGCCATGAAGCAGAAGTCCTCGATACGCGGGATGGCCGCGTGCTCGATGATGAAGTTCAGGTCCTGGTGGTCGGTGGCCGCGGCGTCGATGTCGACCACGCTGAAGGCGTCCTTGTCCAGGGGCCAGATCGTGGGGCCCTTGTGGGCGTGGATGTTCTTGATGCCCAGCTCCTGGCACTTCTCCAGGAACTTGTAGGCCTCAGGCGAGTCGAGCCGCCAGCCGCGGGAGCCCTCGTGCCACTCCGCGGTGTAGACCTTGACGCCCTTGAGGTTCCACTTCTTGGCGTCCTCCTCGAGCCGCTTGAGCCCGGCGTCGCCCTCGCGGGGGTCGAAACGCCCGTTGACGGTGATCTGCTCGGAGTACTTCGGCAGGAGCTCCTTGATGCCGCCGTTCTTGTCGGCCGTGTTGAAGCCCTCGGTGTACCAGTCGTAGAGGTAGGTCGACTGGAACACGACGTGGTCGACGTGGCCCTCGACGAACATGTCGCGCTCGAAGTCCTCGGCCGAGACCTTGAGGTACTTCTCGTAGTCCCAGTGGGTCTCGGGCGGGCCGAGCTGGTGGTAGCCGTAGAAGCAGTCGATCCAGCCCTTCGCGAACTCCTCGCGCCCGGGCTTCCAGTTCTCCCGGCTGGCGTCCCAGAAATGGGAGTGGGAGTCGACTACGAAGTACTTCTCGCCGTCTTTCTCGTACATGTGGTGGGACTCCTTTATCAGGGAACCAGGATGGCGCGACCGCGGACCCGGCCGGCGTCGAGATCGTGAAGCGCGTCGAGTGCGCCGTCGAGGGGGTACTGCTTGGTGTGCAGCGTGACCTTCCCGGCCTGGGCCAGGACCATCAGCTCGGCGAGGTCGGAGTAGGTGCCGACGATGTTGCCGATGACGTTCTTCTCGCCGCCGACGAAGTCGAGCGTCGGGGCCTTGAACTCACCGCCGTAGCCGAGGATGTACTGCGATCCGGCCGGGGCGGTCATCTGCCAGGCATCGAGCTCCGCGCCCTGCTCGGCGACGAAGTCGAACACGACGTCACCGCCCAGCCCGTTGGTGAGGTCCTTGACGGCCTCGACCTGGTTGCCGTCGGCCAGCACCGTCTCGTCGGCGCCGAGCTGCTTGGCCAGCGCGAGCGCGTCGGGGTTGCGGTCGACCACGATGATGCGCGCGCTGGTGATCGCGGCCAGCGACTGGATGCCGATGTGACCCAGCCCGCCCGCGCCCTGCACCACCGCGGTGGTGCCGGGGAACAGACCGCCGGCGGCCTTGCGCACGGCGTGGTAGGCCGTGATGCCCGCGTCGGCCAGTGCGGCGACGTCAGCGGGGTTGGTGGCCGGGTCGAGCTTGATGCACGCCCGCGCGGTGGTGCGCAGGTACTCGGCCATGCCGCCGTCGTTGTTGGACAGGCCGGGGAAGAACGCGGCCTCGCACTGCATGTCCCGGCCCCGCCGGCAGGCGAGGCAGAGGCCGCAGGACGGCTGCGGGTGCAGGATCACGGTGTCGCCGACGGCCACGTTGGTGACACCCTCGCCGATCTCGTGCACCCAGCCCGCGTTCTCGTGACCGATCACGTAGGGCAGTTCGGGGGCCATGGCCTCGGACCAGTCCCCGTTGATGATGTGGAGATCGGTGCGGCAGACGCCGGCGCCTCCGACCTTGATGATCACGTCGAGCGGCCCCGCGAGCGTGGGCTCCGGGATGTCGTCGATCGTGGGATCCTCGTGGTACGCGTGCACCCGGACGGCTTTCACCGGCATACCTCCTAGGACTTCGGTGTCAGTGACCGATTCCAGTGCGGCGTGGTCCCGCTCACAACCGCCTCGATTCCGCAGAGTGAGAAAACAACCGTGATCGCCTCACTGTCGGGAGAGGTGCGAGTCCCTGACCTGCGACGTTCCCGAACGCCGATGTCGCCTCGGGGAGCCGTGTCTCGAATGGAGACAGCTTTGCGGGTGGCTTACCGGTGAGTAATGTCCCCCGGATGACGGACACCAGCTGGGTCGCGGCGGCGATGGCGCAGACCGTGCCGTGGGTGAAGACGGTCGGCGTCACGTTCGGCGACGTCACGGCGGAGCGCGTGGAGTGCCGCCTCCCCGACAATCCCGACCTCCACAACCACGTCGGCGGCCCGCACGCCGCGATGATCTTCGGGCTGGGCGAGACCGCGTCGGGGGCCGTCGGGCTGGCCGCGTTCTCGTCCGTGATGGAACGCGCCACCCCGCTGGTCGTCCGCTCCGAGATCGCCTACAGCCGGCTCGCCCGCGGCCCCATCAGTGCCGTCGCCGTGCTGGACCGGCCGGCGGCGGAGGTGCTGGCCGAGCTCGACGCCGGCACGCGCCCGGAGTTCACCGTCTCCGTGACGATCAGTGACGCCGAGGGCCGGGAGACGACGCGTATGACGGTGGTGTGGACGCTGCGCCCGAACCGCTGAGGGCCGTCTGGTCCCACAGCGTGCGGTGGGCGACGATCCTCGATTCGGTGCTGCCCAGGCGCGATGTGTGCCGGACGCTGACCACGGAGATCGCCGTCGTCTCGACGTGCAGTCCGGTCGGTGCGAGCCCGGGCAGCAGCCACGGCAGCTCGCGGTCGTGGGTGAAACCGACCTTCATCTCGTCGACGATGTGACGCTGGTCCACCGTGCGGGAGACGCGGGTGAACATCAGGTCGGCGGGCAGGTGTGGCAGGACGTCCTCGCCGAGATAGCGGCGGAGCTGATCCACTCCTCGAGCCCCGGTACCGATCGGGACATTGGTCAGCTCCACCTCGTCGTGGACGGCCGCGAGGGCCGCGTCGAGGTCCCGCGTGGTGTAGACGGCCTGGTGGAAGGCGTCCCGGCAGCGCTCGATCTGCCAGATGAGCTGCTGGATGCCCTGCGTCATGTGACAGCATGCTGCCCCGGCGGACGCCGTTCGGTCAAAGGTCGCTACGGCACGGGGGCGCACTCCCAGAGTGCGCTGATCGGCATCGCGCGCATCCGATCGCCGAAGGGCAGTGTCTGACGGCCAGTGTAGAGGACGATGCCTACCAGGAAGTCCGACCCCAGCCGACCCGCGAGGTGCCGGAGGCCCCGGAAGTCGTCCGGGCGCACCGTCGACGACGCCTTGATCTCGATCGCGACCACCTGTCCACGTCGGTTCTCGAGGACCGCGTCCACCTCGACCTGGTCCTTCGTGCGGTAGTGGAACAGGTCGACGAGCTCGTCGGACCAGGTGAGCTGGCGAGCGAGTTCCATCAGCACGAAGCCCTCCATCAGGCCACGTCCACTGCGCCGTGATGCCACGGGCGTGCCGGTCTGGACGCATGGGTCGTGCCGGTTTGGTCGCACGTGCTGTGCGCATCTGGTCGCCGTCTGGATGCGTGCTTCGTCGCGCGGGCCAGCGGGTGTCGCAGGGCGGGGCTAGCGTCGGCGCCATGCATGTGGTGATCGCAGGAGGACACGGCCAGATCGCGTTGCAGCTGGCTGCGCTGCTGGCCGGGCGCGGCGACGTCGTGACGTCGGTGGTGCGCAACCCGGACCACCGCGCCGACGTCGAGAAGGCGGGCGCCGCCGTCGCGGTCCTGGACCTGGAGTCGGCCTCGGTGGCGGAGCTGGCCACCCACCTCAAGGGCGCGGACGCCGTGGTGTTCGCCGCCGGCGCGGGCCCGGGCAGCTCCACCGAGCGCAAGGACACCGTGGACCGTGCCGCGGCCGTCCTGCTCGCCGACGCCGCCGCGCAGGCCGGGGTGGCGCGCTACCTGCTCGTGTCGTCCACCGGTGTGGACAGCGCGCCGGCGGAGGGCACGGACGAGGTGTGGGCCGCCTACCTGCGCGCCAAGAAGGCCGCCGAGGACGCGATCCGTGCCACCTCGCTCGAGTGGACGATCCTGCGGCCCGGCCGGCTGACCGACGACCCCGCCAACGCGAAGGTCCTGCTCGCGGAGCCACCCGTCGCGCGCGGGGACGTCACCCGCGGCGACACCGCCGCCGTGCTGGCCGCGCTGCTCGACGCGCCCCACACGGTGGGAAAGGTGCTGGAGCTGCGCGAGGGCGACGTCGACATCCTCAAGGCCGTGCAGTTGTGAGCCAGTACGACGTGGTCGTGATCGGCGCCGGGGCCGTGGGGGAGAACGCCGCCGACTACGCCCACCGCGCCGGGCTCGCGGTCGCGATGGTCGAGTCGGAGCTGGTCGGCGGGGAGTGCTCGTACTGGGCGTGCATGCCGTCGAAGGTGCTGCTGCGCACCGGGCACGCCGTGGCCGCCGTGCACCGGCTGCCCGGCACCACCGCGTCGTTCGACCCGCAGGCGGTGCTCGCCCGCCGTGACACCTTCACCCACGACTGGGACGACGCGAGCCAGGTGGAGTGGGCCGAGGGCGCCGGGATCACGGTGCTGCGCGGCCATGCCCGGCTCACCGGGGAGAAGACGGTGGCCGTCGGCGACGAGACGCTGACCGCCCGCCATGCGGTGGTGGTCTGCACCGGCTCGACCCCGGTCACGCCGCCGGTGGAGGGGCTGGACACCGTCCGGACCTGGAGCTCGCGCGAGGCGACGTCCACGAAGGACATCCCGCCACGACTGGGTGTGCTCGGCGGCGGCGTCATCGGGTGCGAGCTGGCGCAGGCCTTCCAGCGGCTCGGCTCCCAGGTGGTGCTGCTGCAGCACGGCCCGCGGCTGCTGCCGTCGATGGAGGAGTTCGCGGGGGAGCGGGTGGCCGCCGCGCTGCGCGCCGAGGGCGTGGACCTGCGGCTGGACACGAACCTCGACTCGGTGTCCGCGGACGGTGATGCGATCACCCTGCATGTGGAAGGTGGGTCGATCACGGTGGACGAGCTGCTGGTCGCCACCGGCCGCCGCCCCCACACCGCCGACGTCGGCGTCGAGACGGTCGGGCTGGAGCCCGGCAGGCCGCTCGATGTGGACGACTCCGGGCTGGTCACGGCCGTCGACGGGGGCTGGCTGTACGCGGCGGGCGACGTCACCGGTCGCGCACCGCTCACCCACCAGGGCAAGTACGACGCCCGGATCGCCGGGGCCGCCATCGGTGCGCGCGCCGCCGGCCGTCCGGTGGACACCGCGCCGTGGGGTGAGCACTCCGCCACCGCCGACCACGCGGCGGTGCCGCAGGTGGTGTTCACCGATCCCGAGGTCGCGTTCGTCGGGCGTACGGAGGCCCACGCGCGTGACGCCGGCCTCGACGTGCGCGTGGTGGACCTGCCGATCGCGGTCGGCGGCTCGTCGCTGCAGGCCGACGGCTACGACGGTGCCGCCCGGCTCGTCGTCGACGAGGGGCGCGGGGTGCTGGTGGGCGTCACGTTCGTGGGTCAGGACGTCTCCGAGATGCTGCACGCGGCCACCGTCGCGATCGTGGGCGAGGTGCCGCTCGCGCGGCTCTGGCACGCGGTACCGGCCTACCCGACGATGAACGAGGTCTGGCTCAGGCTGCTCGAGGCGTACCGATCATCCTGACTGGGTCAGTGCGGCGGCCAGGCCCAGCGTGACCGCCATCAGGGCCACCTCGGCCCCCGCCCAGCGCAGGACGGGGGTGCGGCCGGTCATGAGGCGGTTGCGGGCCAGCCGGCCCAGGCCGCCGAGCCCGACGATGCAGACGGTCTTGGCGACGATCAGCCAGCCGTAGCCGGTGGTGAACAGGGCCGCAGGCGACTCCAGCCGCAGCACGGCGTTGGCCACACCGGTGATGCCGACGGCGAAGATGCACACGCCGGCCAGTCGGGAGAACCGCGGCACGGCCACGTCGAGCAGCTCCCGGCGCTTCACGAGCAGCAGGGTGGCGCCGAGCCCGCCCACCCACAGCGACGCCGCGCCCACGTGCAGGGCCACGGTGATCACGGCGAGCTCGTGGTCGGACTCCCCGCCCGCGTGGCCCGTGACGGTGGGCGTCAGCAGTCCCAGCAGGGCCGCGACCAGCGGGATCCGCAGCTGGATGCGGTCGGGATCGCGCATCCGCACGACCGCGCCCACCAGCACCGCGATCGTGCAGCCCGCGGTGAGCAGCAGGCCCCGTCCGGCCCCGAAGTCGCTCGAGAACCGGACGAGCTCGGCGCCCCCGATCGCCGTGACCGGTTGGCCGTAGGCCTCCGCGGTGCGGAAGACGATTCCCACCAACGTCAGTACGAGCCAGCCGCCGGCCAGTGCGACGAGGGCCCGGTCGACGGTGTGGGCGAGCCGGACGAGCTCCCGCGCGCCCGGTCCGGGTCCGAGCGGCAGGAGCACCCCGAGCAACGCCAGCCCGACGCAGGCGACCCCGGCCACGTCCATGCCGGTGCGGGTGAGGGTGGCGCCGAGCAGCACGGGCAACGCGGTGGTGGCCAGCCCCCCGGCCAGCACCGCCGCGATGCACCCGGCCCCGACCGCGAGCCCCGCCCACAGAGCCGGAGCCCAGGATGTGGCGGAACCAGCGGTCGGGCGGGTCACAGGCCGGGCCCCGGTGCCAGCAAAGTGGCTTTCCTGTCCCCACGTGCCAGCAAAGAGGCTTTCCTGTCATTCCGGGCGGTGGTCATGACTTGCCAAGGCGGAGGGCTGCTCCTACTCCCAGGCCGACCACCAGTACCGCACCGACGATCCACGGCCACACCGGCGCGCCGCCGTCGCCGGCCGGGGCCGTGGTGGGTACCACACCGGACGCCGACGGCGCGGCCGAACCGGCCGGGGGAGCCGCCTGGGGCGAGTCGGGACCGGCCGTGGTCAGCGTGAACGGGACGCTGCCCGACACCGGATGCCCGTCGGCCGAGACCACGCGGTACCCGATCTGGTACTTCCCGGCCGGGCCGAGCGGCAGCACCCCGACGGTGACGGTGTCGTCGACCTCGGAGATGTCGCCCGAGTGGTAGTCCTTGCCGTCCGGCCCGATCACGGTGATCACCGTGAAACCGGGCTGCACGGCCTCGTTGAACGTCAGCGAGGCCTTCTGCGGCGCCGTGGCCGTGCTGGAACCGGACGCGGGGTCGCTGCTCTCCAGGCGGCTGTGGGCCCACGCCGGGGCCGTGCCGAGCACGAGGGCGAGCCCGGCCACCAGTGCGACGACCCCGCCCCTGATCCAGCGTGTCATCAGCTGTCCTTCCCGGCCTTCCGGCCACGCAGCACCGCGCCTCCGCCGACGCCGAGACCCAGGGCGCCGACGAGGAGTCCGGCGCCACCGAGCCAGCGAGCCGTGGTGTCGGTGGAGCTGGGCGCAGCTTCGGCGTTGCCCCCCATGGCCATCGCCATGCCGTGGGAGTCGGAGCCGGGTGCCGCCGGAGCCAGTGTGACGGACGGCGCGGGGTGCTCGGGCTCCGACCCGTCGGCGTTGGGCGGCTGACTCCAGTCGACGACCACGCCGTTGTCGTAGGTCTGCTTGGCCGGCAGCATGATCTCGGGGACGTCGGGCATCGGTCCGAGCGACACCGGGAAGTCCAGGTACTGGCCGGGGGCGATCTTGTTGCCGGCCGCGGCGGTCCAGGTGATGGAGCCGACGGTCTTGGTGATGGTCCGGCCGCCCGACTGCACGGGTGGGTTGAGCGTGACGGTCGTGGTCGTGGCCGTCCAGCCCGCGATCGGGGTGGTGCGCACCGAGGTGATCGGGTGATCGCTGGGCAGCGTGACCGTCAGGCCGACGGTGTTGGCCGTGTCCTCCTCGTTGGGGACGCGGAAGGTGACCACCGAGTAGCCACCCTGGGTGGCCGTGCCCGGCTGGGCGGTGACGTGCGCGAACGCCGGTGCGGCGCCCACGAGGGCGACGATGCCGGCTGCGGTCAGGACGGTGCCGACGCGCAGGACTGTGCCGATGTTCAGGACAGGGCGGGACATGCGGTTCTCCGATGGTGCTGGTACGGGTGTGGTGTGGGGAGTCAGCACCACACCGGAGGGCCGCGTCGGGCGTGCGCGACCGCGAGAGCACGCGCCAGCCGCGCGGGGAGTTCGGGGCCGGGCACCGCGCAGGTGGTCAGCGGGCGCCGGGCGGGCAGCGGGGCGAGGCGCCGCGGCAGCGCCCGGCGCAGCGCGGCGGCCACGGCGGCGACCGCGTGGTCGGCGTGGCGCACCCCCACCGCGGACACGAGCGTGACGATCGCGTGCATCACCAGCATCGACGGGCCGCCCAGCAGGGCCGGACCGGCGTCGGACGACGCGTGCAGCAGCACCATCAGGTAGTGCAGTGCGATCTGCCCGGCGGCCAGGACCGCGACCGTGCCCAGCGGGGTGCGGCTGCGCTCGGCCAGCGAGACGAACACCACCGCGAGCAGCGGCAGCAGGACCACGAGCAGTCCCAGATCGCCGACGGTGCCGCCGCCGGCGACATGGCCGACGCCGGTGAGAAGCGCGCTCAGGCAGGCGAGGACGGCGCCCCGGGCCCCGCCTGTGCTGCGCATGGCACAGACGGTAACCGACCCGTCAGGTCGTGACGCCCAGGTGGTCGAGCAGCGTGAGCTCGATCGCGTCCAGCTCACCGCCGATGGCCTTGAACGCGGCGCGTCGTCGGGTGGCGGGCATCTGCTCGGCGGCGCGGACGGCCACCGACAGGTCGGCCAGCCGCGGACGGGTCTCGGCCGCGAACGTCGCGCCGTCGGTCTTCTCCAGCTCGGTGAGCGCCTCGGCCAGGTGCGACAGGCGGGCGTGCAGGGAACCCCCCGGGCCGGTGAACGCCGCGAGCTGGTCGGTGGTGACGCCGAGGCGCGCGGCCCGGTAGGAGTCCCAGCGCCCACGGGCCTGGGTGGCCGCCGCCAGCGCGTACGGGGCCAGCAGGGGCACCACGGTGGTACCGACCCCGATCAGCCGCTTGGCCTGCGCCGAGGAGAACGGCGCGCGCTCGGTCTGCACCGTGATCTCCGACGCGCCGGAGCGCTTCGCCGACTTCTTCGCCTGCTTGGTGGCCTTCTTCACCGACTTGGCCGTGTCCTTCTCGGCCTTCTTGAACGCCTTCACGGCCGTCTTGCCCGCCGCCTTCGTGGTCGAGCCGGACCGTCGTCCCAGCGCCATCAGAGCATCCTTCCTCGCAGGTGGTGCGAAGCCTAGGGCCCGGACGCGCCGACGGCAGCGACGGAGGTTGTCGGTGGCGGTCATTACCCTCGTCAGCGTGACGGCCATCGAGAACAGGCGACCCGGTAGAGGGGTGACGGGTCCTGGGGTGACGCTCGACGCCGCCGATCTCACCCGCTGCCGCCGCCGCATCCACCTCGACCACGACCCGGGCTCCGCCGCCGAGCCGCGGGCGCTGCCCGATCCGGCGCTGGAGCAACGCCGCGCCGATGCCGGTGAGCACCGGGTCCAGGTCGGGGCGCAGCTCGCGGCCGCGTCCGGGGCCGGCTGGGTCACCGTCGGCCCGTCCGGGCGCGTCGAGGCCACGGTGGCGGCGGTCGCGGCCGGAGCGCCGATGATCTGGGGAGCGGTGATCCCGGACGTCCACGGGGCGGGCCGGCGTGGAGGAGCCGAGCTGCTGGTCCGGCTCCCCGAGGGTGGATACGTGCCGGTCATCGTGGTGCGCCACCGCGTCACCGATCCCGGCGAGGGCGCGGTCACGTCGCTGCTGGAGCAGCCCACCCCGCGCCGGGCCCACCCCGACGCCACCCGCAAGATCCGCTCCCAGCCGCGCGACATGCTGCGCCTCGCTCATCTCAACCGGATGCTGCGGGCCGCGGGCTGGGCACCGGCCTCCGGTGTGCGCCACGCCGACCACGGCGGCGTCATCGGCATGGACGCCGACGTCGTGCTGTGGCACGACCTGCGCTCGGGCCACTGGCCGGGCGGCCGCTCCACCCTCACCGAATACGACGTCCGCTTCGCCGACCGCACGGCCGTCGCCCTCGCCGCGGCCACCGGGGCGCCCGCGCTCGCCGCGCCGTCGCGGGTCACCGAGTGCCGCCGCTGCCCGTGGTGGCCCACCTGCGAGGCCGCGCTGGAGAGCGCGCAGGACGTCAGCCTCGTCGTCCGCGGGGAGACGGCGGTGGCGTTGCGGGAGGCCGGTGTCGGCACCGTCGCGGCCCTGGCCGCGCTCGATCCGTCGGCGGAGCCGCCCGGGTTGCTGCCGGGCATGCCGTTCGCCGACGTCGTGGCACTCGCGCGGGCCTGGCAGCGCGGGTTGTCGGTGGTGCGCCGCGTGCCGCAGGTGCCCGTGCTGCGCGCCGACGTCGAGGTGGACGTCGACATGGAGAGCTTCGGCGAGGGCGGCGCCTACCTGTGGGGCGCGCTGCTGCGCCACACCCACGGCGCGCTCCCGGGTGACGAGCCCGACGGCTACCGCGCGTTCGCCACCTGGGATCCGGTGCCCACCGACGACGAGGCGCGCTCGTTCGCGGAGTTCTGGGGGTGGTTCTCCGGCGTGCGGGCGCGGGCGGCGGCAACGGGCCGCACGTTCGCGGCCTACTGCTACAACGAGCAGGCCGAGAACCGCTGGCTGCTGGGCTCTGCGCGGCGCTTCGCCGGCATGCCGGGCATCCCCACGGCGGCAGAGGTCCAGGCGTTCATCGACGACCCGTGCTGGGTCGACCTTTTCGCCGTGGTGGGCGAGTGGTTCCTCTGCGCCCACGGCAAGGGCCTCAAGCGCATCGCCCCCGCCGCGGGCTTCTCCTGGCACGACCCGGAGGCGGGCGGCGAGAACTCCATGCGCTGGTACCGCGATGCGGTGGGCATGGACGGCGCCCCGCCGGAGCAGTCGCAGCGGCTCCGGTTGCTCGAGTACAACGCCGACGACGTGGCAGCCACCCAGACCCTGCGCCTGTGGATGACCTCGGCTGCCATCGAGGATGTGCCCCTCGCGTCCGATCTCTGATCCGGACTTGAACGTTCAACTCTGCGGCGTACGGTGCTGCCCGGAACTTGAACACGTTCAACTGGGGGGATCGATGGACCGGGGCGACCATACGAAGCAGCTCATCCTCGACACGGCCGTGGCGATGTTCCACGAGCGCGGCTACGACGCCACCACCATGCGCGCCGTCGCCACCGAGGCCGGGGTGGCGGTGGGCAACGCCTACCACTACTTCTCCGGCAAGGACGAGCTGGTCCAGGCGTTCTACGGCCGGATCCAGGACGAGCACCGCGCCCGCGCCGCCGCCGTCCTGCGCGAGACCACCGACCTCACGGCCCGGCTGCGCGGGGTGCTGCACGCCGGCGTCGATTTGATGGCGCCCCACCACGGCTTCGCGTCCACGTTCGCCCGCACGGCCATCGACCCGGCGTCGCCGTCGAGCCCGTTCAGCGCGCAGTCGACGGCGTCGGCGGACGCGGCCGTCGGGCTGTTCCGCGACGTCGTCGAGGGCTCGTCCACCACCGTGCCGCGCACGCTCGCCCCCGAGCTGCCGCACCTGCTGTGGCTCGCCTACCTGGGCGTCACGCTGTTCTGGGTGTACGACGGCTCGCCTGGCCAGGCCCGCACGCGGGCGCTGATCGACTCGTCGGTGCCGCTGATCGTGCGGCTCCTGCGGCTCGCGCGGCTGCCCGCCGTGCGGTCGGTGGTGGCCGACCTCGTCGGCGTCGTCCGGGGAGTGCGGGTGTGACGCCGGTCGTGGAGGTCCTCGTGCGGCTCGTCGTCGCGCTCGGGTTGCTGGTGGTGGTGCCGCTGGGGCTGTGGCTGATCGACGACTCCCACTTCGGGCTCGTACGCCGGTACTGGTGGGGTGGTGGCCGTGCCCGGCGCGGTGGCGCCCTGGCTACTTCGTCGACGACCTGGCCGTGCTCGCCGGCGCCGTGGTGCTGACGGCGGCGATGTGGGTGATCGGCCTCCTGACCTGGCGTGACCTGCGCCCGGGTGCGCCCGACCCTGCCACGCGCGTGCTGCTCGGCGTGTCGTCGGCGGTGCTCGTCGCCACGATGGCGCTCGCCCTGAGCTGGGCCGTGGGCGAGGCGTTCGACGTGCCCCACCTGTCGTTGAGCTGGATGGTCGCCACCCACGGCCTCGCCGACGCGCTGGGCTTCGGCCTGTGCTCGGTGCTGGCCTGGACGCGTAGCCTCGGATCATGGGCCTGTTCGGACGACGGAAGTCGCAGATGGTCACGGCAGACACCGCGCTGACCGGCCGGTCGACGCCGCTGCGGGTGCCCGCCATCCACCACGTCAACGGCCACCGGATCCAGCCGCCGTTCCCGGACGGCCTGGCCACGGCGGTGTTCGGGATGGGCTGCTTCTGGGGTGCCGAGCGGACCTTCTGGCGGACGCCCGGCGTGTACTCCACCGCCGTCGGCTACGCGGGCGGGTTCACCGAGAACCCCACCTACGAGGAGACCTGCTCCGGCCGCACCGGGCACACCGAGGTGGTGCTGGTGGTCTTCGACCCGGTAAGGGTCGGCTACGAGCAGCTGCTGAAGGTGTTCTGGGAGAGCCACGACCCCACGCAGGGCATGCGGCAGGGCAACGACCGCGGCACCCAGTACCGCTCGGCGGTCTACTACGCCGACGACGCCCAGCGCGAGGCGGTCGAGGCAAGCGCGAAGGTCTACGGCGACGCGCTCCGGGCCGCCCGGCGCGGCGATATCACCACGGAGATCGCACCGCTCGGTGCGTTCTACTACGCCGAGGTCGACCACCAGCAGTACCTCGCCAAGGTCCCGAACGGCTACTGCGGCATCGGCGGCACGGGCGTCGCCTGCCCGATGGCGGCCGCGGACCGCGACTACTGAGGCAGGCAGAAGCGGCGGAGCTCCGCCGCGACATCGTCCGGGCGGCCGCCCCGGCCCCTGTTCCACGGTCCGTCGTGGCCGAGACCCTCGAACTCGACGAGCCGGGCGTCCGGGAGGATCTGCTCGAGCGCCCGGACACTCCCGCGGAGGAAGGCCGGGCTCCTCGTGCCGCCGAGCAACAGCACCGGCTGGCGGACGCCGGCGTAGCGCTCGATCCGGCCGTCCACGCCGCCGACGACGTTGAAGTCGTAGCGGATGCCCGGCAGGAGGTCGCGGAGCTTCGCGTACGGGCTCCGCAGCCGCGTGTCCACGGCGAGGACGGCCCGGCCCAGTACCCGCGCGACACGCCGCGGGAGCAGCCGCAGGACCGGCGGACCGGTGCCGGAGGTGAGGAGAGCGTCGACGAGGGCGGCGCCGAGGTCGCCGCGCTCGATCTCCTCGGTGACCCGACCGATCCCGGCGTGGGAGATCCCGTCGGCGTAGAACGGCGGCTCGAACACTGCGGCCCGGGTGACGCGGTCGAGGGTCCGGGCCGCTTCGAGCGTGATCACGGCTCCGGAGCTGAGGCCGAACACGAACCCGGCCCCGGTGTCGGCGAGCAGCGCGTCGATGTCCTCGACGTCACGGGCGATGTCGTGCGCGGCGTCGTACGGCTTCGGGCTCAGGCCCCGCCCCCGGCGGTCGACGCGGTAGACGGTGAACGCCGGGGACAGCGCCTCCGCCAGCTCGCGGTAGTTGTACGCGTCGCCCATGGCGCCCTGCACCAGCACGATCCCGGGACCGCTGCCGTCGCGGAGGTAGCCGATGCGGGTGCCGTCCCGGGACGTGACCTGTCCCGTGGTGGTCACGGGAGCGGATGCAGCAGCGTCGTGCCGGACGGGTCCACCACCGCCAGCGCGTCGGCCACCGCCAGCCCGCGGAGCATCGCGCTGCCGGCGTGCGCCACCTCCGTGACCATCCCGTCCCGCACCTGCACCGGGACGAGCCGGGTGTCGTGCGGGTGGGAGGGCAGCGGCGGGCCGGATGGCAGCGTGGCCAGCGGCGCTCCGCGCAGGCCGGTAAGCACCGGCAGGGCCAGGGTCAGGAACGCCACGAACGCGGCGAGCGGGTTTCCCGGCAACCCGACGACGAACGTGGTGCCCAGCCGGGCCAGGGTCTGCGGATGCCCCGGCCGGCACGCCACCCCGTCGATCAGCATCTCGGCGCCGAGCTCGGCGAGCACGGGCCGCAGGTGGTCGGCGGGCCCGCGGGACGACGAGCCGGACACCACCACCAGGTCGGTGGACGCGGACGAGAGTGCGGCGGTGAGCGTGTCGCGGGAGTCGGTGAGCCGCGTGACGCTGGTCAGCCCGCTCCCCGCCCAGCCCACCAGCCCCGGCAGCATCGGCCCGATCGCGTCGCGGACCCGGCCGACGCCCGGGATGCCGGCGTCGAGCACCTCGTCCCCGGTGACGAGGGCGGAGACCCGGGGCGCCCGGCGCACGTTCAGCTTCTCGTAGCCGACGCCCGCGGCCAGCCCGAGCGCGGCCGGCCCCAGCACGTGGCCGGCCGTCAGCACGTCCGTGCCCGCCTCGGTCTCCTCGCCGGTGCGGCGGATGTGCAGGTCCGGATCGACTGGGCCCCGCACCAGCGATCCACTGCGCTCGCTCCGCTCGTAGGGGACGACCCCCGCCGCGCCGTCGGGCACGGGGGCACCGGTGGCGATCTCGCACGCGGTGCCCGGTCGCAGCGCCGCAGGCGGCGGCTCACCGGCCCGGACGTGGGCGACGACGGTCCAGGGGGCCGGTCCGCACACGGCGTACCCGTCCATCGCGGAGCAGTCGGCGGACGGGACGGCCACCAGCGCCGTGAGCGGGGCGGCGAGCACGCGGTCGAGGGCGTCGGCGAGGGCGACCGGCTCGGCGGGCAGGGGCTGCGCCGCAGCGTGGGCCCGGCGACGGGCATCGGCCCAGGCCGTCGGGCCGCCGTGGTCGGAACGTGCGCGTCGCATGTGTCCACTCTCGTCCGGTCGCGCCGATGCCGCCATCGGTCGTACCTGGAGTCTCATGATGGACTAGCATTGTGGAATTACGTTCCATCATGGCCTTACACCGAGGAGCTCCATGCCGACGACCGCACGCACCAGGGCCGGCCGTACCGAGCGTGCGCTCGCCACCCGGGCCCGCGTCGTGCAGGCGGCGTCGCCGCTGTTCGTGGAACGTGGGTATCTCGAGACCACCATGGCCGATCTGGCCCGCGCCGCGGGCGTGGCCGTGCAGACGCTCTACCTCTCCTTCGGCAGCAAGGCCGCCGTACTGGAGGCCGCGCTCGACGCGGCGGCGCAGGACCATCCGTCCGTGTCACCCACGCCGGCGACGCGCAGCGGCCCGGCCGTGCTGGCGCGGCACGTCGCCGTCACGGTCGCCGCGGTCGAGCGCCGGGCTCCGCTGGATGCGGTGCTGCGCGCCGCCGCCGCCGATCCCGAGCCCGCGGCGCTACTCGCGGCCGCCCGGCAGGAGGCGCTGGCGGCGCACGCCCGCGCGGTGGACGACATGGCGGAGAAGCCCGGTTTCACCGAGGAGCTCTCGCTGCAGCGGGCCACGGACGTGCTGGCGGCCCTGTTGTCACCGGCCACCTACGCGCTGCTCGTCGTCGAGCAGGGGTGGACCACGCCCGACTGGTCGGAGTGGGCTTCCCGGCACCTCGTGGCCGACCTGTTCCCCGGCGCATCGTCATGATCGCGACCGGCCGAACCTGACGGCCCTGACGAGGACGGTGACGTGCGGACCGCCGCGATCATGCGGGGCGCCCGGTCGACCATGATCGGTGCGCGCCGCACCGTGGAGCCGCGGGCCCGCGCCCCGGTGCGGCCGACGGCGATCACGAATCGGGGTGCACCCCGGTTCCGGACCGGTGCAGACTGGCGGGATGGCGTTGCGATGGACGGTTCTGCCGGCTCCGGCCCCCATCGGCGCGCTCACGATCGGCGTCACCGATCTCGGGCTCGCGCTCGTCGTGTTCGGTGAGGATCCCGCGGTGGCCGAGCGCGCCGCCGAACGGTTGGGCGAGCCGCTGGTGTCCGCCGGGGGCTCCTTGGCCGAGAAGCAGTTGCGGGAGTACCTGGCCGGGGAGCGGCGGGTGTTCGACATGCCGCTGGACTGGCGGCTCACCGCAGGCTCGCAGCGCCGCGTGCTGGAGTCGTTGTTCGACACGGTGCCCTACGGCGCCACGGTCACCTACGGGGAGCTGGCGGCGCGGAGCGGCCTGGGCCACGCCCACACCGCCGCCCGCGGGGTGGGGTCGATCATGGGATCGAACCCCGTCCCCGTGGTGGTGCCGTGCCACCGGGTGATGGCCGCCGACGGCCTGGGTGGCTTCGGCGGCGGCCGCCTCACCAAGGAGTGGCTGCTCGCGTGCGAAGGCGTGCTCACCCCGTCGCTGTTCGACTGACCGTCAGGACTGCACGGCCTCGATGTCGATCTCGATCCGCAGGGTGCGCCCGATGGCGAGCAGGCCGGCCAGCACCGACTGGTTCCAGCTCATCTCGAACGCGTCGCGCGTGACGTCCGCGGTGGCGGTGAACGCGCAGCGGACCCCACCCCACAGGTCGGGTCCCGTGCCCAGGTACTCCACCTGCAACGGCACTGCGGCGCTCACGCCCTTGAGCGTGAGCACCCCGTCCACCACCCAGTGGGTGGCGTCGAGCTTGCGCAGGCCGTCGGACTTGTAGCGGATCTCGGGATACGCCCCGATGTCCAGGAAGTCCGGGCTGCGGAGGTGGCCGTCGCGCGTGTCGTCGTCGGTCTGGACGGCGTCGGGATCGATGACGACCTCGACCGAGCTGTTCTCCAGCGGATCGGCCACCTGCACCTGGCCGCTGAAGGTGCGGAGGCGGCCGTGGATGCGGCCCATCCCGAGGTGCAGCGCCGTGGCCCGGATGCTGGAGTGGATCGGGTCGATCGTCCAGGTGCCCGGGGCGGGCAGCACGCCGCCGCCCGCCCGGGCCAGCTCCAGGACACCCAGGGCCGTGGTGGCCCCGGTGATCGCGACGCTGCGGGCCACGGGCTCGTGGCCGGGCGCCGCGACGATCACCGTGTAGGGCCCGGTCGGCAGTCCGTCGAGGACGAAACGGCCGTCGGACCCGCTGGCCACCCGGGCCCGCTGCACCCCGGTGGCGTCCACCGCGGTGAGCGTGCCTCCGGTGATGGGCCAGCCGTCAGGGGTGGTCAGCAGACCGGTGACAGTGCTGTTGGGCGCCTCCGCGGGAGGGAATGCGTCGGCGCGGCTCACCGCACGCCACCCGCATCCACGTGGTGCGGGAGGGAGACCTGGTGGCCGTTCCCGTTCCCGGTCCCGTTAATGGACTCGGGCGCCAGGGGCGAGGTGCCGGGCGAGCCCAGCTCCACCGCCGCCGTGCTCTGCGCGCCCGCGGTCACCTGCACGACCTGCGCGACGGGGGCGTACCCGCTCGCGGTGAGCGTGTAGGTGCCCTCGGAGAGGTCCTCGAACACGAACGACCCGTCGGGGCCGGTCACCGTGGACCCGACGACCGTGCCGCCCGAGTCCACCAGGGTGGCGATGGCCTCGGGGACGCCGCGACCGTTGCTCGCCGCCGTGACGGTGCCGAGCAGCCGCGAGCGACGGGGCAGCTCGAGATCGCGCTCGAGCGTGGCGCCCACGTCGAGCCGGAGGCTGACGGCGACGGGCTGGTGGCCCGGGCCGGCGGCCGTGAGCGTGTAGTTGCCGTCCGGCATGCCGGTGAGGTGGTAGCGGCCGTTCTGGTCGGTGACCCCGGCGGCCGAGACGTCACCGCGGACGTCGATCAGCGTGACCGTGACGCCGGGAACCGGGCGGTTCCCGCCCGTCTGGTCGGGCGCGCCGACCGTGCCGAGCACCGCGCTCGTGCCGGTGAGGGCCACGTCGTGGCGCACCGGCCGGTCGGACACCGCCACCAGCGCGGCGTGCGGCTGGTAGGTGCCGGCGGCGGCGACCACCAGGTAGGTGCCGCCGTGCTGCAGCGGGACGCGGTAGGCGCCCGTGGCGTCGGTGGCGGTGCGTGCCTCCTGGCGGCCGGTGGGGTCGGCCACGGTGACGACGACCTGGGCCAGGCCCAGCCCGTCCCCGCGGTTGACCACGCCGTACACCTCGGGCCCGTCACCGGGCTGGGCGGCGAGACCCGCGACGGCAGGCGTGCCGTATGCGGGGGTGGGCTCGCCGTTGCTGACGATGAAGGCCGTCGGCCCGTTGCTCACGTCGTGGTGTCCGTTGCCGTTGCCGTTGCCGTTGTGGCCGTTGGACGACGCCGGCTCGTAGGCCGACATCGCGTGCCGTCCGGCCCGGCGCTCGGCCTCGGCGGCCGCTGCCGCCACCGTCATGGGTGCCCCGACCGCGGCGAGCTCGGCCGTGGCCGCCTCCTTGGACATCGAGACGCCCGCCGGACCGGCTGCGGCGTCCGCCGCCTCCTGGGCCGCGGCCTGCGCACCCGACATGGTGCGCAGCGGCAGCTCCTTGACGAACAGCACGAGGATCAACGCCACCGCGAGGATGGCCGCCACGATGATGAACGTCAGGACGATCGAGTCGGAGAAGCCCTGCAGGAACGGGCGGGCCAGCCGGGGGTCGATCGTCTGCAGGAACGCCGAGTCGTTCAGCACGCCGGATGCGTTGGCTCCGCCGGCCTGCGCGGCGAAGAACGGCGCGTTGACCGGGTTGGCCCGCACCGCGGGGTCGCTGACCGCGGCCAGGAAGTTCGGGTCGGTCTTGGCGGCGTTGAACGCGTCGGTGATCTTGCCGCCGACCGTGGAGAACACGATCGACAGGAAGATGGCGGTGCCCAGGGTGCCGCCGAGCTGGCGGAAGAACGTGGACGAGGCGGTGACCACGCCCATGTCCCGGGCGGGCGAGGCGTTCTGCACCGCGAGCACGAGTGTCTGCATGCAGCCACCGAGACCCAGACCGAACATGAACATGTAGAGGTCGAGCTCCCACAGCGGGATGTCGACGTTCACCCGGAAGTACATGATCACCATTGCGGCGACCATGAGGGTGATCCCGATGACCGGGAAGATCTTGTACTTGCCGGTGCGGGAGGTGATCTGACCCGACGAGATCGACGCGATCATGATGCCGCCGACGAGCGGCAGCATCAGGTACCCCGACTCGATCGGGGTGGCCCCGTGCACGATCTGCAGGAACTGCGGCAGCAGGGCGATGCCGCCGAACATGCCCATACCGACGATGACGCCGACGATCGTGACCAGCGAGAAGACGCTGCTCCTGAACAGCCGCAGCGGCAGCAGGGCGTCGTCCTTGTAGTACCGCTCCAGCAGCACGAAGACGATCAGGCCGACCGCGCCGATGCCGTAGCAGAGCCAGGCCCGGCCGGAGTTCCAGCCCCACTCGCGCCCCTGCTCGGCGATGATGAGCAGCGGCACCAGGCCGACGGCCAGCATGATCGCGCCCGGCCAGTCGATGCGGTGGTTGGCCCGCTTGACGTGCGGGATGTTGAGCACCTTGGCGACGACCGCCAGCGCGACGAGGCCGATCGGCACGTTGACGAGGAAGATCCAGCGCCAGCCGTCGAGGCCCCAGATGGTCTTCTGGCCCGAGAGCAGGCCGCCGATGACCGGCCCCAGCACGCTCGAGGTGCCGAAGACCGCGAGGAACAGGCCCTGGTAGCGGGCCCGCTCCCGCGGCGGGACGATGTCGCCCAGGATGGTCAGGGCCAGCGAGAACAGGCCGCCCGCGCCGAGGCCCTGCAGGGCCCGGAACGCCGCCAGCTCGTACATCGACGTGGCGAACGTGCAGGTGATCGAGCCGATCAGGAAGAGGATGATCGCGAGCAGGAAGAACGGCTTGCGGCCGTAGATGTCGCTCAGCTTGCCGTACAGCGGCGTGACGATCGTGCTCGTGATGAGGAACGCGGTGGTGGCCCACGCCTGCTCGCTCAGCCCGCCGAGGTCGTCGGCGATGGTGCGGATGGCGGTGGACACGACGGTCTGGTCGAGCGCGGCCAGGAACATGCCCAGCAGGAGGCCGCCCAGAATCGTCAGGATCTGGCGATGGCTCAGCTCACCTGCCGAGCGTTCGGCCTTGGCCTCGACGGCGACTTCGGTGGACATCAGTTCTCTCCTTCTGGACGGCGGGTGATCCGCGCGTCCCCCACGGCAATGTCACGAGCAGGCATGTGGTTCGCGTGCAGGTCGTCGGCGAAGCGGCCGAGCAGGTCGGCGAGGCGCAGTCGGTCCTCCGGGGACCAGTCGGCCAGCACGGCCCCGACGACCTCGATGCGGCGGCGGCGGCCGTCGACGCAGCGGTGCGTCCCGGACTCGGTGGCGGCCAGCAGGTGGGCCCGACCGTCGCCCGGGTGTGCCCGGCGCTCGACCAGGCCCGCCTCGACGAGTGCGGTGACCTGGCGGCTGACGGTGGACGGATCGGTGCCCAGGGCCTGGGCGATCTCACCGACCCGCTGCGGGCCTCGCTCGAGCAGCTCCGCCAGGACGTGCCCGACGGCGGCGTCGCCCCCCTGGTGGCGCATCTTCGCGACCACGCGGAGCAGGCGCATGAGCTGCTGGCCGATACGATCCGCGTCGATCATCTCGTCGGTGTCCGTCCCGTTGACGTCCACGCTCATGTCATCACCGCCTTTACCTTTGCTTTGCTTGTAGCAACCAACGACTTGCGTGGCCCAAGCATGAACCCGCGCGAGAAGATCGGCAACTCGATTGCCCGATCGGGACCGTGATCCCGCCCACCGCATCCACCTCATCGCACCCGTACGCCGTGCCCGCGATGTGGGAAAGTGGACACGTGGGAACCAAGACAGTGCTGGGCGTGGACGGACGCAGCTGGTCCGTGCGCCGCAACATCGAGTGGTCGCTGCCCGCCACCGGTGACGACTTCGAACACGATGTCGACGGTGGCCGCGGCGCCGCGGTGCTCGTGCTGTCGGCCCTGTTCGTCTTCTGGGTCATCCTCGTCGTGTGGTCTCCGCGGATGGTGCACATCCCCTGGTACATGTGGGCCGTCGCCATCGTCATCGTGCTGTTCTTCCCGTTCCGCTGGTGGCTGCGCAGGCCGTGGACGGTGGTGGCGGAGACGGCGGGCTCGCTCAACAAGGACCACCCGGCCGAGCGCTGGACGGGGCACGTCCGCGGTAGCGCGAAGGCCCGTGAGGAGATCCGGATCGTCACCCGCAGGCTCCGGTCGCAGGGCACCCCCGGCCACGCCGACAGCCCGCTGCAGCCGGTGAACTGAGGACGCCGCGTGCCTGAGCTCCCCGAGATCGAGGCCCTGGCCCACCACCTGCGCGAGCACGCGATCTACCGGCCCGTCGCCCGCGTCGACGTCGCGTCGATGAGCGCGGTCAAGACCTTCGATCCGACGGTGCAGTCGCTCGCCGGGCGCGTCGTCACGGGCGCGGCGCGGTACGGCAAGTTCCTGGCCGTCGAGTTCGCCGACCGGCCGGACGACCAGCTGCACCTCATCACCCACCTGTCGCGCGCGGGCTGGATGCGCTGGCACGACACCGCCGGCGCCACCCCGCCCAAGCCCGGCCGCGGCCCGCTGGAGCTGCGGGTGCACCTCGACCACGTCGGCGGGCCCGGGTTCGACCTCACCGAGGCCGGCACTCAGAAGCGGCTCGCCGTCTACCTGGTGCACGACCCCCAGGACGTCCCCGGCATCGCGCGGCTGGGTCCCGACGCGCTCGCGCTCTCGGCCGAGGAGTTCGCAGAGCTCCTCACGGGCCACACCGAGCGGATCAAGACGCTGCTCGTCGAGCAGACCGTGCTCGCGGGCATCGGCAACGCCTACAGCGACGAGATCCTGCACACCGCGCAGGTGTCGCCGTACGCGGCGTCCGGGCGGCTCAGACCCGACCAGGTCGACGCCCTGTACGCCGCGCTGCGCTCGGTGCTCACCGACGCCGTCGACCGGTCGGTGGGGCAGCAGGCCGCGTCGTTGAAGGGTGAGAAGCGCTCCGGACTGCGCGTGCACGCCCGCACCGGCATGCCGTGCCCCGTCTGCGGTGACACCGTGCGGGAGGTCTCCTTCGCCACGAAGTCGTTCCAGTACTGTCCCCGCTGCCAGACCGGTGGCAAACCGCTCGCCGACCGCCGGTTGTCCCGGCTGGTGAGATAGGCACGTGAGAGGGGGCAGCTGAGATGGGATCCCTGCTCGCCTCGCCCACCGTCCTGGTCGGCCTGATCGTCCTCGCGGTGGTCAGCATCGCCGTCGCGATCTTCTACTTCGTGCGCAACAGGCGCAACACCTTCGCCACGCCGCTGGAGCGCGCCACCTTCGCCACGCTGCACACCGTGGCGCTCGCCGCGCCCGCCCTGCGCGAGGGCCTCTCGCCGAACTCGGCGTCGTTCGCGCTGCCCTACCTGCGCCAGCTGCTGGACACCTGCGCGCTCTCGATGACCGACAACCGCGGCAACACCCTCGGCTGGGACGGTGACGCCGACCAGCACGAACCCGACGTCCGCGGCCTTGCCGACCAGGTGATCTCCACCGGGCGCCAGCAGGTGATGTCGCACTCGGCCATCACGTGCGAGCGCACCGACTGCGTGGTGCGCGGCATCGTCGTCGTCCCGCTGGAGACCGACGGCGCCATCGTCGGCACCCTCGCCGCGCTCACCACCGCCACCGCGGGCCCGGTGCTGCTGCGGGCCACCGCGGAGGTCGCGCGCTACGTCTCCAGCCAGCTGGAGCTCGCCGAGCTCGACGAGTCCCGCGCTCGGCTCGGCCGCGCCGAGGTCCGTGCCCTGCGCGCCCAGATCAGCCCCCACTTCGTGTACAACGCGCTCACCACGATCGCGTCGTTCATCCGCACCGACCCGGTGCGGGCCCGCGAGCTGCTCATCGAGTTCGCCGACTTCACGCGCTACTCCTTCCGGACGGCGGGCGAGTTCACCACCCTCCAGGACGAGCTGAACAACATCGAGCGCTACGTCCGGCTGGAGAAGGCCCGCTTCGGTGCCCGGCTCAACATCAAGCTGCAGATCGCGCCCGAGGTGCTGTCGGTGGTGCTGCCCTTCCTGGCCCTGCAGCCGCTGGTGGAGAACGCCGTGCGGCACGGGCTGGCGAGCAAGCCCAACGGCGGCACGATCACCATCACCGCGGAGAACGCCGGCGCCGAGTGCGTGATCATCGTCGAGGACGACGGCATCGGCATGGACCCCTCCCGGCTCACGGAGGACCTCGACGACGCCCACCTCTCCGGCGCCCACGTCGGCCTGGGCAACGTCGACGACCGGATGCGCTCCACCTTCGGCGACGACTTCGGCCTGGTGGTCGACACGGCCCTCGGCGCCGGGATGAAGATCACCCTGCGCGTCCCGAAGTTCCGGGCGGGCATCCGCGTCTGATCAGTGGTCCCGATCTGTCGATCATGAACGCCGGACCGGCCAATGATCGCTGTCGGTCGCACGTCAGAGCCCCGGGCCGGGCGCTGTGGTGCGACGAGCGCCGATCGTGGTCGGCCGGCGCCTCGGCTGAGATGCGCCCCGCGGATGGGCCGGTGGTGGGGGTGTCTCCGCGTAGCGTGCTGGGCATGGACGCGTTGCGCATCCCCGACCGGCTCGCCTCCCACCTCCCGGGACGCCTGGGGGAGCGGGGCGGCAGATCCGTCGTCTCGATGGTCCGCCTGCAGGGGGTGATCTCGTCGTCCTCGGGGCCGGTGCCCCGCGCGGTGATCAACGCCAACACGATGGAGAAGACGCTCGAGCGGGCCTTCGCCCCCGACGGGCTCGCGGCGGTCGCGCTGCTGGTGAACTCGCCCGGGGGTTCGCCCACCCAGTCGGCGCTGGTGGCGGACCGCATCCGGGGTCTCGCCGCCGAGCACGAGGTTCCCGTGCTGGCCTTCTGCGAGGACGTGGCGGCCTCCGGCGGCTACTGGCTGGCCTGTGCCGCCGACGAGATCTACGCGCACCCGACGTCGCTGGTGGGCTCCATCGGTGTCATCACCCAGAGCTTCGGCCTCGACGGGCTCATCGAGCGTTTCGGGATCGAGCGGCGGCTCTACACGGCGGGGGAGTCGAAGTCGCGGCTCGACCCGTTCCTGCCGGAGAAGGCCGAGGACGTCGAGTGGCTGCGCGGCCTGCAGGACCAGCTGCACGAGATGTTCCGCGACTGGGTCGTCTCCAGGCGGGGCGACAAGCTGCAGGGCGACCTGTTCACCGGCGAGGTGTGGACCGGGGCCCGTGCGCTGGAGCTCGGCCTGATCGACGGCCTGGGCACGGCGCGCGGGGTACTCACCGAACGGTTCCCCGACGCCGAGCTCGTCCCGGTGGAGGGCCGCAGGCCGCTGCTGGCCCGGCTGGGGCTCGCCGGCGCGCCCGCCGCAGGTACGGCCGGCACCGATCTCCTGCTGGGTGTCGCGGAGGCTGCACGGATCCGGGCCACCTGGGCGCGGTACGGTTTGTAGCAGGGTGTGATCGAATGAACCCGATTGGTGCTGAACCCTGGCACTCACACGGATTCACCGTCACCATGGTCGACGACCGACCCCGGGGCTGATCGCCGGAGGGGCCGGTCCGCACCGGACACGCAGGATGAGGAGATCGTGGACAGCAACGACAGCTCCGGCGGCCTGGTCGTCCTCGCGGTGGACGACGAGGAGCCGGCCCTCGAAGAACTCGCCTATCTCCTGAACGAGGAGCCGCGCGTCGGCGTGGTCCTCAAGGCGTCCAACGCCACGGACGCGCTGCGGGTACTCAACAGCCGCCAGGGCGTGCGTGAGGCCCAGCCCGCGGGTCAGTCGGTCGGGCGCGGCATGGCCAACCCCATGACCGGGCTGCGGGTGGCCGAGCGCACCGACGTCGAGGTCGTGTTCCTCGACATCCGGATGCCCGGCCTCGACGGCCTGGAGCTCGCTCGCGTGTTCTCCTCGATGGCGGTGCCGCCTGCCGTGGTCTTCGTGACCGCGCACGACGACCGTGCCGTCGACGCCTACGAGGTCGGGGCCGAGGACTACCTCCTCAAGCCCCTGCGTGCCGAGCGGCTCTCCGCCGCGATCGACCGCATCCTCGTGCGCCGCACGAGCGGCGTGGCCGAGCCGGTCCGCGAGGAGAACGGTGAGGACGAGGTCATCCCCGTCGAGCTCGCCGGCACCACGAAGCTCGTACCCCGCTCGGCCGTGCGCTACGTCGAGGCCCAGGGCGACTACGCCCGGCTGCACACGCACGAGGGCAGCCACCTGGTGCGCATCCCGCTGTCGGTGCTGGAGGACCGCTGGCGCGACGCCGGCTTCGTGCGCATCCACCGTTCGTTCCTGGTCTCGTTGCCGCTCGTCACGGAGCTGCGGCTGTCGGGGTCGGGCTACGTGGTCCGCGTCGGCAACGGGCCGGACTGCGCCGAGCTGCCCGTCAGCCGTCGCCACACCCGCGAGCTGAAGGACCGGCTGGTGCGCGCCACCAAGCAGGCGTGGAGCCAGCGATGACCCGCGAGCCCCGGAGTTGAGAGGCGCGGCGTTGAGAGGCATAGGGCGTTGAGAGGCGGACGGCGGTGAGCACGTTCGTGGATGGCGCCGACGTTCGTCGTCCCGCGGAGGCGCAGAACAGCGCTGCGCCGCCGTCCGTCGCGCCCGATCCCGCGGACGACCCCGATCACTGCGACAAGAAGACCGACTCGGGCTCCTTGTGGCTGCAGGACGAGATCGCCCGCCGGATCGCGGCGAAGAAGAACGCGGGCACCGGCGGCCGCCACGCGCGCCGGGACAACCCCGACCCCAGCGCCGCCGCGGGCTACGTCCCGCGGCACTCCACCGCCACGCCGGGTCCCGCCGCCGCGCCCCCGGCACCCGTCGGTCCGCCGCCGCCGCGGAAGCTTCCGCGCCGCGGGCCCGCCGGGGCCAACGGCGACACCGAGGCCTGGACGGGCCCCGATCGTTCCGCACGTGACCGTCCGGTGCTCGGTGGCCCGTCGTTGCCGGCCGGCCTCCCGGTCCAGCCTCCCGCCTCCGGGCGCGCCGGTGCGCCCCCGCGGCCGTCCGGTGCGGCCGCGGCCCGCCTGTTGTCGGCACCGGTCCCGCAGGCGTCCCCGCCCGCATCACCGCCGGCCCCACTGCACGTCACCCAGCCGGGCCGGTCCGCACCACCTCCGCACGCGGCTGCGCCCACGGGGGCGTGGCCGGTCGCCCCGGCCCGTCCGCTCACCCCGCCCGGCGGCACGCCCGCTCCCGGGGGTCCGCCGCCGCGCGGCCTCGATCCCGGCCCCCTGACGGCGCCCGTCCTCGACGGCCCGGTCGTCGACGAGCCGCTGGACGACGAGGACGACTTCGTGCTGGACGACGGCTCCGGCACCCACGACGAGATCCTCTGGTCGGTGGACGACATGCCCCCCGTCGACACCACGCCCCCCGATGCGATCGCCGTGCCCGAGCAGAGGGCCGCCGAGGGTCCGCGCGGGGCCCGGTTCCCGCGCCTCGACGATGCGGACGCCGAGTCGCCCAAGCGGGTGCGGGTGGTGCTCGCCGAGCGCAAGGGCGTGGCCCGGCCGGTGCGCACGGTGGTGGACATCCAGGAGGCCACGGCGGTCGGCGCACTGCTGCGCAGCAACCTCATCGGCTCGCAGCTCACGGTGGCGCTCCGGTTCGCGGCGGGCGCGGGCCTGACGCTGGGGATCCTGCCACTGCTGTTCGCGCTGTTCCCGGCCATCGGCGAGTTCGGCGTGCTGGGTCTGCGGCTGCCGTGGCTGCTGCTCGGTGTGCTGGTCTACCCGTTCCTGCTCGGACTGGGGTGGTGGCACACCCGCACCGCCGAGCGCGTGGAGCAGAACTTCGCCGACCACGTGCAGGAGTAGGGCGTGACCACCCCCGCGGTGGTGGCGCTCGTCGCCATCGCCCTCGTCGGCATCGTGTCCGCGGGCATCGGGTCCTTCGGCGTCCGGGTGGCGCGCAGCACCTCGGACTTCCTGGTCGCGTCCCGCACCGTCAGCCCGATCGCCAACGCGAGCGCGATCTCGGGCGAGTACCTGTCGGCGGCGTCGTTCCTGGGCATCGCCGGGCTCATCCTCCGCGAGGGGGCCGACGCCCTCTGGTACCCGGTCGCGTTCGTGGCCGGCTACCTGGCCCTGCTGCTGTTCGTGGCCGCGCCGCTGCGCCGGTCCGGGGCGTACACGGTGCCCGACTTCGCCGAGGCCCGGCTGTCCTCACCCACGCTGCGCCGGCTGTGCACCCTGTTCGTGCTGATCATCGGCTGGCTCTACCTGCTGCCGCAGCTGCAGGGCGCCGGCCTCGCCCTGACCACGCTGACCTCGCTCCCGGCGTGGAGCGGCATCGCTGCGGCCGGGGTGGTCGTGCTGCTGACGGTGGTCGGCGGCGGGATGCGGTCCATCACGTTCGTGCAGGCGTTCCAGTACTGGCTCAAGCTCACGGCGCTGGCCGTCCCGGCCATCATCATCGTCGGGCTGTTCCTGTCCGACGCCCGCACCTTCGACCGGCCCGCGCCGCCGCAGTTCGTCGACCGCACCGTCGTGCAGGTGCGCACCCCGGTGCTGCTGCAGACGGTCGGCCCCATCGACTTCACGGCCACGGGCACCGTCGACGGCCGGAAGGTGGACGGGCCGGTGCAGTGGGCGCCGGGGCGCCACGACGTGGCCGCCGGCTCCCGGCTGACGTTCGAGGCCGGTTCCTCGGTGCCCACCCCCGTGGGTGCGCCCACCACCGACCGCAGCTGGTTGGTGCCGATGTCGGGGGACCGGGGTGACCAGCTGCTGGAGATCTACTCGATCCTCATCGCGGGATTCCTGGGCACGATGGGCCTGCCGCACGTGCTGGTGCGCTTCTACACCAACGCCGACGGCCGGGCGGCCCGCCGCACCACCGTCGCGGTGCTCGCGATGATCGGGGGGTTCTACATCCTGGTGACGCTGCTGGGGGCGCTCTCGCGCTTCTACACGCCGCAGCTGCTGGTCAGCGGCCAGACCGACGCGGCGATCCTGCTCGTGCCCACCGCCGCGCTCGGCCAGGGCTGGTTCGGCTGGCTCCTGGGCGGGCTGGTGGCCGCCGGGGCCGCGGCGGCGTTCCTGTCCACGTCGTCGGGGCTCGTGGTGAGCCTCGCGGGTGTGCTGTTCACCGACGTGCTGCGCGGCAGGCTGCAGGACTTCCGGCTGGCCGCGGTGGTGTCCAGCGTGATCCCGCTGGCGCTGGCACTCACCGTCACCAGGCTGGACTTCTCGCTGACCGTGCCGCTGGTGTTCGCCGTGGCCGCGTCCACGTTCTGCCCGCTGCTGGTGCTGGGCATCTGGTGGCGGGGGCTGACGGCGCGGGGAGCGATCGCGGGGGTCCTCGTGGGCGGCGTGCTCTCCGGGATCGCCACCGGGCTGAGCATGTTCATCTCTCTGCCGGACAACTGGTTCGGCGTGCTGCTCTACCGCCCGGCCGCCGTCACGGTCCCGGCGGCGTTCCTCACGATGATCGTCGTCAGCCGCCTGACGCGGGCCGAGATCCCGGTCGACACCGATCGGGTCATGCTGCGGCTGCACGCACCGGAGCGCCTCGGGCTCAACCCCGATCGTGCCGGTCGTCCCGCGGGTAGTGACCCGCAGCGACCAGAGTTGACATGATTGCGTCGTGACGACCACCGCCATCCTCGCGATCGTGGCCATGGGCCTCGTCGCCGTGGCCTCGGCGGTGATCGGTTCCATCGGCGTCCGGGTGGCGCGCAGCACGTCGGACTTCCTGGTCGCCTCCCGCACGGTCGGCCCCACGGCCAACGCGAGCGCGATCTCGGGGGAGTACCTGTCGGCGGCGTCGTTCCTCGGTATCGCCGGCCTGATCCTGCGCGACGGCGTGGACGCCCTCTGGTACCCGGTCGGCTACGCCGCCGGCTACCTCGCCCTGGTGCTGTTCGTGGCCGCGCCGCTGCGCCGCTCCGGTGCGTACACGGTGCCGGACTTCGCCGAGGCCCGGCTCCGCTCGCCGGCGCTGCGCATGGTCTGCACCATCTTCGTGATCATCATCGGCTGGCTCTACCTGCTGCCGCAGCTGCAGGGCGCGGGGCTGACGATCGCGATCGTCACCTCGCTCCCGCCGTGGACGGGCGAGGTCGCGGCCGCCGTGGTCGTCGTCGCCACGGTGGTGCTGGGCGGCATGCGGTCGATCACCTTCGTGCAGGCGTTCCAGTACTGGTTCAAGTTCGCGGCGCTGGCCCTGCCTGCCGCCATCGCCGTCGTGTACTTCGTCGGCGGCGACCGCACGTTCGACCGTCCCGCGCCGCCGGTGTTCACCGACCGCACCACGGTCTCCATCGACACCGCTGTGCAGCTGCAGGTCCGCACGCCGGTCGACCTCACCGCCACCGGAACCGTCGACGGCGTGCAGCGGGCCGGCGCGGCGCTGCGGTGGGAGCCCGGCACGCACACCGTGAAGCCCGGCGCCACGCTGGAGTTCGGCGCGGGCTCCGCGGTGCCGATCGTGGCGGGCGCCCCCGTCGAGGACGCGAACTGGCTCACGCCGTTCCCGGAGGGTCGCCCGTACGGGCTCCTGGCCACCTACTCGCTGATCCTCGCGACGTTCCTCGGCACGATGGGGCTGCCCCACGTCCTCGTGCGCTTCTACACCAACCCGGACGGCCGGGCGGCGCGTCGCACCGCGGTCATCGTCCTGGCCCTGATCGGGGCCTTCTACATGGTGGCGACGCTGGTCGGGGCGTTGTCGCGGCTCTACACGCCGCAACTGCTGGTCAGCGGCGACACCGACGCGGCGGTGCTGCTGCTGCCGTCGGCGATCCTGGGCAGCTCGCTCGCCGGGGCGATCCTGGGTGCGGTGGTGGCGGCCGGCGCGTGGGCGGCGTTCCTCTCCACGTCCTCGGGGCTGGTGGTGAGCATCGCCGGCGTGGTGTCCACCGACCTGCTCGGCACCGGCCGGGTCCGGGACTTCCGGCTGTCCGCGGTGCTCGCCGGTGCCGTGCCGCTCGCGCTGTCGCTGTTCGTCACGCGGCTGGACTTCTCCGAGGCCGTAGCCCTGGTGTTCGCGGTGGCCGCATCGACGTTCTGCCCGATGCTGCTGCTCGGGATCTGGTGGCGCGGGCTCACCGACACCGGCGCCATCGCCGGGGTGCTCGTCGGCGGTGTGCTGTCGGCCGGTGCGGTGGGGGTCAGCCTGGCCGGCATCGCCGACTCGGGCTGGGTGGGCGTGCTGCTCTACCGTCCTGCGCTGGTCAGCGTGCCGGCGGCGTTCCTGGTCATGATCGTCGTGAGCAAGCTGACCGCGAAGCGCGTGCCGGCCGACGCCGACCAGGTGCTGCTGCGCCTGCACGCCCCGGAACGGCTCGGGCTCAGCCGCGACCGGCTGGCCGAACGGGGCCGGCCCGGCGGCTGAGTCGTGCACCGCACTATCGTTCGCTGCGCAGTCGCCCTCCGGGGTTAGATGATCACGCAGTGTTCGCCGCCCGAGGAGTAACCAAGCGGTGGCCACGACAGTTGCACCTGGAAACAGGAAAACGGGGAGGAAGCCGTGAGCACGACCGGCGAACGGTCCACAGGCACCATCTACGAGCAGGTCCAGGCCAGTCCGGAGTTCGCCGACCTCAGGTCGCGACTGCGCCGCTTCGTCTTCCCGATGAGCGCGGCGTTCCTGGCCTGGTACCTGCTCTACGTGCTGCTGGCGTCGTACGCGCCGGCGTTCATGTCCACCAAGGTGGCGGGCAACATCAACATCGGCCTGATCTTCGGCCTGCTGCAGTTCGTCAGCACGTTCGTGATCACCACGGTCTACGTGCGGTACGCGAACAGGAACATCGACCCGGCGGCCGAGCGGCTGCGCGACCGCATCGAGGGTGGGGCATGACCTTCCTCGCACAGGCGCCCGCGGTCACCGCCGTGGGCAACCCGGCCCTGAACATCGGCATCTTCGTCGTGTTCATCGCGATCACGCTGGTGTTCGTCTACCGGGCCAGCCGTACGAACAAGACCGCCTCGGACTACTACGCCGCCGGCCGCTCGTTCACCGGCCAGCAGAACGGCGTCGCGATCGCAGGCGACTACCTGTCGGCGGCGTCGTTCCTCGGCATCGCCGGGGCCATCGCCACGAGCGGCTACGACGGGTTCCTCTACTCCATCGGCTTCCTGGTGGCGTGGCTCGTCGCGTTGCTGCTGGTGGCGGAACTGCTGCGCAACACCGGCAAGTTCACGATGGGCGATGTGCTCGCGTTCCGCATGCGGCAGCGCCCCGTGCGGGCCGCGGCGGCCACGTCCACGCTGGTGGTCTCGTTCTTCTACCTGCTCGCGCAGATGGCGGGAGCGGGCGGCCTGATCGCGCTGCTGCTGCAGATCCCGAACAGCAACCGCACGCTGCAGGGCGTCGTCATCGCGGTGGTCGGCGTCATCATGATCGTCTACGTGCTCGTCGGCGGCATGAAGGGCACCACCTACGTGCAGATCATCAAGGCCGTGCTGCTGATCATCGGCGCCGCGGTCATGACGGTCTGGGTGCTCGGCATCGTCGGGTTCAACTTCTCGGCCCTGCTGGGTGACGCCGTCGCCAACAGCCCGAAGGTGGGGGAGAAACTGCTGGGTCCGGGCCTGCAGTACGGCACCACGCCCACCGCGAAGATCGACTTCATCTCACTGGGTCTGGCGCTCGTGCTCGGCACCGCGGGCCTGCCGCACATCCTGATGCGCTTCTACACCGTGCCCACGGCCAAGGCGGCCCGCAGCTCGGTGGTCTGGGCGATCTGGCTGATCGGCATCTTCTACCTGTTCACGCTGGTGCTCGGCTTCGGTGCGGCCTACCTGGTCGGCCCGGACGCCATCAAGGCCGCACCCGGTGGCGCCAACTCGGCGGCTCCGCTGCTGGCGTACCAGCTCGGCGGCGAGATCCTGCTCGGCCTGATCTCCGCGGTCGCGTTCGCCACGATCCTCGCCGTGGTCGCCGGCCTGACGATCACGGCGTCGGCGTCGTTCGCCCACGACGTGTACGCCAACGTGATCAAGAAGGGCCAGGCCACCCCGGACGAGGAGGTGCGGGTCGCCCGGCGCACCGCGCTGGCGGTGGGCGCCTTCGCGATCCTCGGCGGCATCCTCGTCAACGGCATCAACATCGCGTTCCTGGTGGCGCTGGCGTTCGCGGTGGCGGCCTCGGCGAACCTGCCGACGATCCTCTACTCGCTGTTCTGGAAGCGGTTCAACACCACCGGCGCGCTGTGGAGCATCTACGGCGGGCTCGGCGTCTGCGTGCTGCTGATCATCTTCTCGCCGGTCGTCTCCGGCCCGAAGAGCGTCATCTTCCCGGGCGGCGGGTGGGACTTCTTCCCGCTGGAGAACCCGGGCATCGTCTCGATCCCGGTCTCGTTCCTGCTGGGTGTCCTCGGCACCTACGTCGGCGGCCGCAAGGCGGTCGACACGGCCAAGTACGCCGAGATGGAGGTCCGCTCCCTCACCGGCGCGGGCTCGGAGAAGGCCACGGTCGCGCACTGAGCGGTCCCCGGCCCACTTGCAGCGAAGCCACGTGCACGCAGTCTCGTTGCGGCAACGTGGCTTTGCTGCAACTCGGGGTCGCCGCGTTCACCCGGGCGTCACCGGCCTTCGTGCCATGATGCCCCCATGAACGCGGTTCCCGAGATCGGCGTGACCGAGCTGCCCGCGGACGCCGTCCTGCTCGACGTCCGCGAGGACGACGAGTGGGCCGCCGGCCACGCCCCCGACGCCACGCACCTGCCCATGAACGAGGTTCCGGCCCGCATCGCCGAGGTTCCCGAGGGCGATCCGGTCTACGTGATCTGCCGGGCCGGCAGCCGGTCCGCGCGGGTGGTGGGTTTCCTCAACCAGCAGGGCCGCGCCGCGGTCAACGTCGGGGGCGGGATGCAGTCGTGGGCGGCCCAGGGTCGTCCCATGGTCAGCGAGCGCGACGGCGCCACGCCGGACGTCATCTAGGTCGCGCGGGATGGCCACACCGGCGTCGCCGGTCACCTGCCCGCGCTGCGGTCAGCGTTCGGTGCCCGTGGGCGGCCCGTTCTGCCAGTACTGCGGCCGCTACGTCGCGCCCCTGCAGTGGACGGCGGAGCCCCCGGCATCCGCGATGCCGGCCCCGCCGCCGCTGCCACGCGCGGCCTACTCGGGGCCGCCGCGCTACGGGTTCCGGCCGCGATGGGGGTTCCCGGCGCAGGCCTGGGTCGATCCGGAGCCGGCTCCGCCCCCGCCCGACCCGCTGCGCGCTGCGCGCACGCTCCTGAACACCCTCGTCCCGCTGTTGTGGGCCACCGCCGTCGTGTCCGTCGTGGCGGCGGGGGCCGAGATCTGGCGCTACGTCCTGCTGCTCGCGAGCCGGGACCAGGCGCTGTCCGCCGCCGCGGTGGCCACGTCGGACGCGCTGGTGACGGCCGCGGGCACGATCGCGCCGGTGCTCGCGCTGCTGGCCGGTCTCGCGATGGTGTCGTGGAGCCTGCGCGCCGGAGCGGCCGCGGCCGGGGACGCCGGGGTGCGACCGTCCCGCTCCGCCCGCGCGGTCGTCGTCGGCTGGGTGGTGCCGGGGCTCAACCTCGCCGTGCCCGGGTCCCTGCTCGCCGAGATCGAGCACACCGCGTGGGGTCGCCCGGCCGGCGTCCGGCCCCGCCCGTCGCGGCTGCTGCTGGTCTGGTGGCTGCTGTGGGGAGCCGGCGTCGTGTTGGGCGTGGTGGTGCTGCTCTGGTCGTTGCGCACGGGGGTGCAGGCCCTCGCGGACGGCGTGGTGCTGCACGCCGTGCTGGATCTGCTGGCCGCCGCCACCGCCGCGGTGACGGCCGTGCTGGTCGTCCGTCTCACGGCGCTCCTGGGCCCGGCCCGCCGTACCCGCCGCGAAGTGGTGGTGCGGGTGGGGGCCACCGCGTAGCACCCGCTAGCGTCGACGGAACCATGGCGAAGAAGACACGTGTCCGCGAGGCCGTCCCCGCGGGCGAGAACCCCCGTCGTCCCTGCCCGTGCGGCTCCGGCAAGCGCTACAAGGCCTGCCACGGCGCGGGTGACGACGTCATCGTCATCCGCCCGTTCGAGGGTCTCGCGGCCGAGTGCGACCTCGTGGCCCTGCGCGAGTTCCTGCCGTCCGCGAAGGCCCCCCTGCCGTTGAAGAACGCCCACGACCGCGTCGTCACGCTGGCGTCGGTGCTGCCGGGGGCCTCCGCGGCGCTGGTGCGCCCGGACGGCGAAATACTCATCGGGATGCAGGTGCAGACCCGCTCCGGCGACCTCTCCGCCGACCTCGCGCGCGCCCTGACCTGGGCCTACGCCGCCGAGCCGGGCACGTCGCTGCCGGTCGTCCCGCCGAGCGCCGAGGGCGGCGAGCGCCTGCAGGACCTGCTCGTGGCCGATGCCGCCCTCGACGTCACGCTGTTCTCCGACTTCGCCTGGTGGGTGCCCCCCAACGAGGACGGCTCCGAGCCCACCGCCGAGGTCACGGCCACCCTCGAGCGCGCCAACGCCGTGATCATGCCGACCGAGCCCGTGCTCGCGCCCGGCGTCCGCGCCGCGTACTGGGTGGACACCGGCACCAAGGCCCACCTGCGCTGGGTCCGCCCGGAGCCGGAGGACGCGCTGCTCGCGGCCCTGGCCCGGCTGCAGGCCGCCGGCGAACTCGGCCTGGGCGAGAACACCCGTTACGCCGGGGCCTTCCGCGCCCACGGCCTGCTCGTCCCGGTCTGGGACCTCGACCGCGACCTGCACGCCAAGGAGTGGGTCGAGCCGGTAGGGGCGTTCGCGAAGAAGCTGGACGCGGCCCTGGCCGAGACGACCCCGCTGACGGATGCGCAACGCCGGGCGAAGGACGCTCTGGCCGGCAAGCAGATCACCCTGCGCTAGACAGGCCCTTCAGACGAACGGCACTGTCGTCGGAACCCAGACGACGAACGTGCCGTTCGTCGGTGTGGTGGGCGCGACATCGCGGGGTTACTCGTCAGTCATATAGTCCCTGTCATGGGACTTCTGGATGGCAAGGTCGTCATCGTCACGGGCGCCGGGCGGGGTATCGGTCGGGGTGAGGCGCTGGAGTGCGCGGCGCAGGGGGCGGCCATCGTCGTCGCCGAGTTCGACGCCGACGCGGGCGAGGCGGTGGTGAAGGAAATCACCGCCGCCGGCGGGCGGGCCGTCGCCGCCAGCGGTGACGTGGCCGACGCCGAGGTGGCCAACCAGCTCGTCAGCACGGCCGTGGGCGAGTTCGGCCAGCTCGACGCGCTGGTCAACAACGCGGGCATCCTGCGCGACCGCACCATCGCCAAGCTCAGCGACGACGACTGGGACGCGGTCGTCCGCGTGCACCTGCGCGGCCACTTCCTCCCGACCCGCGCGGCCGTCCAGTACTGGAAGGAGGCCAAGCGTCCCGGTCACGTGGTGAGCACCGCGTCCACGTCGGGGCTGCTGGGCAACTTCGGCCAGACCAACTACGGCGCGGCCAAGGCCGGCATCGCCGCGTTCTCCACGATCCTCGCCATGGAGGGTGCGCGCGGCGGCATCACCAGCAACGCGATCGCCCCCACCGCCCTGACGCGCATGACGCTGGACCTCATGCCGCAGGAGTTCCGGGACAAGCACGACGCCTCGGTCGCGGCGGGCGAGTTCGACTTCTTCGCCCCCGAGAACATCGCGCCGCTCGTCGCGTTCCTGTGCTCGGACGCCTCGGCGCACATCAGCGGCAAGGTGTTCGGCGTCCAGGGCGACAGCATCGAGATCTTCCAGCCGTTCACCTCGGTGGCCGAGGTGACCAACGGCGGGAAGAAGTGGGACCCGGAGGACATCCCCGGCCGCATCGACGAGCTGTTCACGGCGTCGGGCATCCCGGCCGGCGCGGAGAACATGATGGCGAAGATGCGCTACCAGATCCTTGCCGAGCACTAGCGGAGGTTCAGGAAAGCCACTGTGCTGTCATCTGACGACAGCAAAGTGGCTTTCCTGTCATTTCAGAGCCAGCCCACCTTCCCGGCCAGCACCGCGTAGCCGAGGAAGGCCACCACGTCGATCAGGGTGTGGGCGCCGATCAGCGCCCACAGCCTGTTCGTGCGCTGCCACACCCGCCCGAACACGCACCCCATCACCAGGTTGCCGACGAAGCCGCCGAGGCCCTGGTAGAGGTGGTAGCTGCCGCGCAGCACGGCCGACGCGAGCACCGACCGGTTCTCCGACCACCCCAGCTGGCGCAGCCGCGTCAGCAGGTAGCCGATCATCACCAGCTCCTCGGCCCACGCGTTCGCCGCCGCCGAGGCGATCAGCACCGGCACGCGCCACCACGTGTCGCCCAACGTCGTGGGGGCGATGTCCAGGCTGACGCCGAGCGCGCGCGCCACCAGGTAGAGGCCCAGCCCCGGGATGCCGATCAGGGCGGCCAGGCCGGCGGCCCCGAGCGCGTCCCGGCCGGGGCGGCGGGCATCGAGGCCGACGTGCCGCAGCGCGAAGCCGGCCCGGATCAGCAGGTAGGCCCCGAGCGCGCCCCAGCCGATGAGCTGCAGCACCCGCACCAGCTGCAGCGCGAGGTCGACGAGGTCGGCGTTCGCGGCGGGTGCGTTGAGCGCCACCTGTTGCTGGCTGAGCGGGACGGGCTGCAGCAGGGCGTCGAGCAGGCTCAGGGCGCTGCGCAGGGCGGAGAGCCCGAGCGTGACGGTGAGGACGACCAGGATCTCGGTGACGACGAGGCGTCGAACGCCCGGATCGGTGATCACGCGCTCGTCCGACGATGCGGGGGACAACCAGGCGCGGAGAGGTGTGACGAGGGGCCGGGACACGATCGGACGCTACCGGTCGGCGTACTCTGACGGGGTGCGACAGCTCGTCCTCTCCCCGCGCTGGATCATGTGGCACCTGCTCACGATCGGCGCGATGGTCACGTGTGCCCTGCTGGCGGCATGGCAGTGGCGCCAGGCCGGATCCGCGATGGGCAGTGCGCTCAACGTCGGCTACGGGTTGCAGTGGCCCGTGTTCGCCCTCTTCTTCGGCTACATGTGGTGGCGGATGCTGACCATGGAGGTGCGCCGCATCCGGGGTGAGCTGCCCGAGCACCCGTGGGACACGGAGCCGGCGCCCGAGCCCGAGCCCGTCGTGGCCGCCGCCCCCGTGGCCGCGGTGCCAGCCGGGTCCTCGCCCTTCGGGCCGCGTCCGGTGCGGGCCCGCCCCGTCCGGGCCGAGGACGACCCGGAGATGGTGGCCTACAACCGCATGCTGGCCGAGCTGGCCGCCCGCGACAACGACTAAGGATCCCCGTGTCGATCGAAACCGCCCTGCGGAACTACCGCGTCATCGCGTGGATCACCGGCATCGGGTTGCTCGTCCTGGTGTTGATCGCGATGCCGCTGAAGTACTTCTTCGGCCAGCCCACGCTGGTGTCCATCGTGGGTGTCACCCACGGCTTCCTGTACATGATCTACATCGTGTGCACGCTGCTGCTCGCCGAGCGCTGCCGCTGGAAGCCGGTGGACGCGTTGGTCATCCTGATCGCCGGCACCATCCCGTTCGCGTCGTTCTTCGCCGAGCGCCGGGTCACCTCACGCGTCCGCGAGCGCCGCTCGCCGCTCGCCTCCGCGTGATCAGCCTGCCCGGTACGGGCAGCCGACGAGGAGTTGCAGCTGGGCGCGCAGCTCGTCCACCGTCGTGATGTCGTGCTCCCAGCACAGCCGTACGTCGTGGTCGCGGTGCCCGGTCTCGATCCGCAGCCTCAGCCCGCAGCGGTCCACGCCGAGCGGGCGGATGGCCGCGCTGCGCAGGGCGTGCGGGAGGTGCCGGCCCAACGCCGGGAACACCTCCGGGTGCACCTTCTCCAGGTGCGCCAGCCACTTCTCCTCGTAGCGGCAGAACGGGTCGGGTCGGGCCGCCGCGAGCGTCACGGGAGTCAGCGCAGCGGTGCCCTCGGCGTCCGACAGCACCACCGACCCGGGCGTCAGCCGCACCAGCGTGGTGCCGTGGCCGAGGTCGAGCAGGGCGGGGTCCGGGCGGACGTCGGCGATGGTCGCGGCGATCCGGCGGCCGGCGTCCGGCTCGGGCACGGTGAGCAGCCCGGTGATCCACAGGACTGCCCGGACGGGCTCCCGGAGGTCCACCGGAGCGCGGTCGCTCAGCTCCAGCATCACCGGGGCGCCGGACGCCGCCCACTTGAGCAGCGGGTCGTCGTCGGAGAGGAGTACCGCGGCCGAACCGTCGGCCCAGACGTGGTGCGTGACGGGGGTGCTCGGTGGGCATCCGGTCCCGACGAGGGAGGCGGTGCCCCCACGGGCAGCGTTGCCGGCGAGTGCTCCGGGACCGGTGTCGCGGGCACGAGAAGGTGCTGTGACGTTGGTCCGCGTGACGACGCTGCGCGCCCGCTCGGCGTCGGACGGGGCGGGCGGACGACGAACCTGGGTGGTTCCCAACGAAGCACCTCCTGATTAGGTAAGCCTAAGCTATATCGAGGGGGGCGCGGAGTCCAGAGATCTCGTTCGTTAGCGTCTGGGATCGTGACGAAGGCGGCCGGTACCGACTCCTGGGCCATCCCTCCGCTGTTCGCGCGGCTCGTCGACGACACCAGCCTGCTCCAGCCACGGGCCACCGCACCCGGCGTCGACGCCGTGGTCGCGCGATATCTCAGCTCCCGGGACGGCCGCTACGGCGGGCTCGTCGGGCAGCTGGTATGCCCCGTGTCGCGCCTTTCCGCCGTGGTCACCGAGCTCGCGCGCTCCGTGCCCACCCGGCCCGTCGACGTCGCGCTCGTGGTGGACACGGGCCTCGGCGCCGTGCCCAAGGCGCTGTCCACGGTGTTCTCGCGGTCGAGCCTGCTCACCCCGCGCACCGTCGAGACGTCCGCCCCGCCGGACGTCGACGCCGTCTGGCTGGAGCGTGTCTCGGAGTTCGTGCCCGAGGACGTCGTGGCCGTCGTCGAGCCGCGCCGCCCGCAGGCCGGCGACGTCCCCGGCACCACGGCCTGGCTCGAGGCCGTGCGTCGCGTCGCCGAGCACGGGTGCGCCCCCAAGCTGCGCTGCGGCGGCCCCCGCGCGGCGGACGTGCCCGCCACCAGCGACATCGAACGGTTCATCGAGGTCGTCGCCGGCACGGGCCGGTCGTTCACGGTCCTCGGGCTGCGCGACGTCGTCCGCCCGGCCGGCGGGCCGCCGAGGCACGGCGTGCTCAACGTCCTCGTGGCCGTGGCCCACGCGCTGAGCGGTGAGAACGTGGCCGAGGCGCTGGAGAGCACCGACGGCACGTCTCTCGCCGCCGAGATCGAAGGGCTCTCCGAGGAGGCCGTCAGGGGCGTGCGGGGTATCCTGTCGCACTGCGGGGTCGATCTCGAGCCGGTGCCGGCCGCCCAGCTCGCGGGCCTGGGCCTGCTGGCCTGATGACCCGTATCGCGTTCCTGGGCCCCCGCGGCACCTTCACCGAGCAGGCGCTGCGCTCCCTCCCCGAGTCCGACGCCGCCGAGCTCGTGCCCTGCGGCGGCAGCCTCGCGGTGCTCGCCGCCGTCCGCGCCGGGGCGGCCGACGCCGGCTGCGTGCCGATCGAGAACTCCGTCGAGGGTGCGGTGCCCGCCGTGCTCGACGGGCTGGTCACCGACCCGCCGCTGGTGATCGTCCGCGAGGCGATGGTGGCTGTGAGCTTCGACCTCATGGTGCGGCCGGGCACCCGCCGCGAGGACGTCCGCACCGTCGCGTCCCACACCCACGGCATCGCCCAGACCCGCGGCTGGATCAGCGAGCACTTCCCCCACGCCGAGGTGCTGCTCACGACGTCCACGTCGGAGGCGGCGGCGCAGGTGGCCCGCGGCGAGCTCGACGCCGCCGTGGCGTCGCCGCTGGCCGCCGAGCTGAACGGCCTGGAGGCACTGGCCACCGACGTCGCCGACAACGCGGGCGCCGTCACCCGGTTCGCGCTGGTGGCGCGGCCGGGCCCGCCGCCCGCCCCCACCGGCAACGACCGCACCAGCATCGCCGCCACCACCGAGAACCAGCCGGGCACTCTGCTGGGGCTGCTCACCGAGCTCGCGGTGCGGGGCATCGATCTGACGCGCATCGAGTCGCGCCCGATCAAGGACCGGCACGCCGAGTACTGGTTCCACCTCGACTGCCTCGGCCACGTCGCCGAACCCGCCATGGGGGAGGCACTGGCCGCGCTGCACCGCCGTTGCGACCGCGTCCGGTTCCTCGGCTCCTACCCCCGGGCCGGCAACGGCGCCGCACCCCGCCCGGCCGGCCCCGTGGGACCCCTCGGTGGGACGGACGGATTCGCCGCGGCCGAGAAGTGGCTCGCGGCCCTGCGGTCGGGCGAGGCGTCGTGAGTCGGCTGATCCTGGCCCGGCACGGTCAGACCGACTCGAACGTCACCAAGGCGCTCGACTCGCGCCCGCCCGGGGCCCCGCTGAACGCGCTGGGCCTGAGTCAGGCCGCAGCGCTGGGCGAGCGGCTCGCGGGAGAGCGGGTGTCGGCCGTCCACGCGTCGACGGCCACGCGCGCGCAGCAGACCGCGGCCCCGGTCGCCGCGGCCCACGATCTCGACGTGCAAATCGTCGAGGGTGTGGAGGAGGTGTTCTGCGGCGACCTCGAAGGCCGCTCCGACGAGGAGGCCCGCGCGCAGTTCGACCGCACCTACCACGCCTGGTGGAACGGCGATCTCGCCGCGCACCTGCCCGGCGGGGAGTCGGCTCTGGACTTGCGGGCGCGCTACGTGCCGGTGGTGGAGACGATCACCGCCGGCACTCCTGACACGGTGGTGCTCGTCAGTCACGGCGCTGCGATCCGCCTGGCCGCGGCGGCCCTGCTGGGCGACACGGCCGAGACCCAGTACGTGCCGAACACGGGCCTGGTGATCCTCCAGCGCACGACGACGGGCTGGACCCTGGAGCACTGGGACGAGGCCCCACCCGTCCTCGGTGACGTGACGGCAGGCGGCAGCCCGGCCTGAGGCTCGTGCGTGGATATCGTCGCGGGAACGACGTTGTCCACGCACGGGCGCCGCAGGCGCTATCCCCAGCCCAGGTCGTGGAGGGTCTCCTCGTCGATGCCGAAGTGGTGGGCCACCTCGTGCACCACCGTGATCGCCACCTCGCGCACCACCTCGTCGCGGTCGTCGGCGCAGAAGTCCAGGATCGCGTCCTGGAAGATCGTGATCCGGTCGGGCAGGACGCCGCCGTAGTCGCTGGTGCGCTCGGTCAGGGCGATGCCTTCGTAGAGGCCGAGCAGGTCGGGCTCGTCGGGGTGCCGTCCGTCGACGAGCACCACGACGTTGTCCATGGCCGCAAGCAACTCGGCCGGGATCGTGTCGAGCGCGTCGCCGACGAGCGACTCGAACTCCGCGCGGTTCATCCCCCTGCGGCAGGCAGGGGGATGACCGGGTTCGCGGGTGCGGGCGGGGCGGCGGACGGGTCGGGTGTGGCCGCCGGGGCGGTCGTGGCCGACGGGCCGCCCGGTGTCGCCGGGTCGGTGGTGGGCGGCGCGGGGGCACCCGGGTCCGGCGAGTCCGACGCGGGCGGGGCCGGCGTGCTGCCGACGGCGACGGACCCCTTGACCGAGCCCGTGACGGGGGCGAAACCGCTGCGGTCGGGAAGCAGGGCACCCAGGTTGCAGTTGACCTTGCGGGTGCCGGCCGTCCACGAGGCCTGGGTGATGTTGTCCCAGTAGACGGTGAGCTTCTTCTGGGCGATCACGTCGGGGTTGCCCGCGTAGGCGTCGGCCACCTTGTCGCACGCGGGCTGCAGGAACGCGTCCTGGTCGGCCACGGCGGGGAACCCGCCGGTGAACTGCTTCGACACGTCGACGATGCCGGCGGTCTCCACGGCGTGCGGCTTGGCGCAGTCGATGGGGTCACCGATCTGCTTGCCGTCGATGGCGAGGCAGGTGCCGGGCTGCTGGACGTCGGACTGGTCGCCGCCGGCCACCTTGCCCGCGATCGGGTACAGCGCGCCGGACTGCGAGGAGCTCTGCAGGCCGCAGCGCAGCTCACGGTCGCCCTGGGCCCATTTCGCGGCGGACGGCTTGAGCGCGCCCACCCGGTAGCGACCGTTCGGGTCGAACGTGTTGTTCAGGTACTTCAGCACCAGGGGTGTGCATCGGGTCTTGACGAGATCGCGCCACTGCTGGTCGTTGGGCAGCGTCGGCTGGTCGGCGAGGGTGACCGAGCCGGCCTGCTCGAACAGGTGCGGCTTCGCGCAGTCGACGACCAGCGCGTCGGCGGCGTCGGCGCGGGTCCAGTTCAGGCACGTGCCCGGCTGTGACGGCGGTGCCGGGACCTCGATGGTCTCCGGCACCTTGTCCGGAGCGGGCAACGAGGCGAACGTGCCGAGGACGGGCACCGTGGCGCCGGCGAACGTGTCCAGTGTGGCGACGCCGAACATCGTCAGCGCCCCGACCACGACCGCCGCGACCACGCGGCGCACGGTGCGGCTCTGCAGGTCGTCGGGGCGTGCCGGGGGAGTGTCGGCATCGCTGCGCGGGGACCCCGGGGAGGAGGGCCTGGCCGCGTTCAGGAGTGAACGGCTCATGTCGACCGTCATCATGCCGTGACCTCGTCGCCCGTTCGGGGGTGGGTCGGCGTGGCTCGGTCATCGGTCGCCGGCGTGCTGCGAGCGTCACGGTTGGACCGATTGCGCACTACCGGTACGGTTCGCCCGCGCGGGGATCAACTGTGAACGGCGCAACGGTGCAGCCGAGGGGGCTCGAGTGGCGAACGGTACGAACGGCGAGGACCCGACCGATCCCGGCGGGGTCCCCCGTCCGGCGCCCGGGTCGATGTCCTATCAGGACCCCTCCTCCACCACGCCCCGTCCGCCCACGCTGGCCGAGCAGAAGGCCCGTGAGCAGGCCGAGCGCCGTCGTCAGGCGGCAGCGGCCCAGGAGGCGGAGGACGCCGAGAAGTCGCGGGTGAAGCGCAAGCGCATCCTCATCGGCGGTGGCGCCACCGTGGGGGTGGCCGCCGTGATCGCCATCGGGTACGCCGTGACGCAGGGCGGCAACGACCAGGTGCAGGCCAAGTGCGTCGGCGAGGACGGCGTCGTGGTCGACGACTCCAACTGCGTGACGCCCGCGTCGAACACCACCTACCACAGCGGCGGCGGCTTCTACCCGATCTTCATCGGGGGTGGCGGCCGGCAGTACTACTACAACTACGGCGGCAGCGGGGGCATCGGCCAGCCCGTCACCGGCGGCACCACCTCCGCCCCTCCCGGCAACACCCGGGTCACGACGTCCTCGGGCAAGACCCTCTCGAGCGGCAAGAGCAGTGGCAGCTCGGTCTCCGACGGCAGCAGCAGCTCGGTGACGCGCGGCGGCCTCGGGTCGTCGAGCGGCAGCTCGAGCAGCGGTTCGTAGATGGAACGCCACACCGGCACACCCCGTCCGGGCTGGGAGAAGACCGTCCAGGACCAGGGGATGGTCTACGGCGCACCCGGCCGCGGCCAGGGCGGCGTCGACCGGCCCTACTGGGACGAGTCGGTGCACTACACGTTCTCGATGGACGAGGTCCTCTCCCTGGAGGCCGACGTCGAGGTGGTGCACTCGATGTGCCTGGAGGCGGTCGACCACGTCGTCACCACCGAGCGTTTCCGCGACTTCGCCATCCCCGAGTACGCCTGGGAGGGCGTGGCCGCCTCCTGGAAGCGCAGCGACCCGCACGTTTACGGCCGCTTCGACCTGCGCTACGGCAACGACGGCCCGGCCAAGCTGCTGGAGTACAACGCCGACACCCCCACCACGCTGCTCGAGGCGTCCATCCTGCAATGGAACTGGCTCAAGGACACCCACGAGTCCGACGACCAGTGGAACTCCATCCACGAGAAGCTCGTGGAGCGCTGGGGGCAGATCAAGGCCACGCTGCCCGGCGACGACGTGTACTTCACGTGGTCGGGCGGCGACACCAGCGGCGAGGACCACGTCACCGTCGGGTACCTGCAGGAGACCGCGGCCGAGGCGGGGCTCAACACCGTCGGGCTCGCCATCGAGGACATCGGCTGGGACGCCTCGCTGGACCGGTTCGTCGATCTCACCGAGTCGCCGATGGCCGCGGTGTTCAAGCTCTACCCGTGGGAGTGGGTGCTCACCGACGACTTCGGCAAGCACGTGCTGCGCAGCCTCCCCGAGACGCTGTGGATCGAGCCGCTGTGGAAGTCGATCCTGTCCAACAAGGCGCTGCTGGCCGTCATGTGGGAGATGTACCCCGGCCATCCCAACCTGCTGCCCGCCTACCTCGACCAGCCCGGGATGCTCACCGAGTACGTGCGCAAGCCCCGGCTGGGCCGTGAGGGCGCCAACATCTCGATCGTCTCGCCCGGCTCGGAGACCGAGACGTCCGGCGTGTACGGCGAGGAGGGCTACGTCTACCAGCTCTTCGCGCCGCTGCCCGAGTTCGACGGTTTCCGCCCCGCGCTGGGCGCGTGGGTGGTCGGCGACACCTCGGCCGGGCTGGGCATCCGCGAGACGGTCGGCCTCGTGACCGACGACGGTGCGGCGTTCGTCCCCCACCGCATTCCTGACAACTGAACGCTCCCTGGAGGTTGACGTGACCCTCGCACTGGACGGCGCCGTGATCGGTACCGGCATCGGCGCGATCCTGCTGTACGCGGTGCTCGGCGTGCTGCTGATGCTTCTCGGCTTCTACGCCGTGGACCTCACCACGCCCGGCCCGCTGAACAAGCAGGTCCGGGAGGGCAGGCCGAACGCGGTGATCATCACGGCCGCGGGCATGGTCGGCATCGCTTTCATCGTGGTGGTGTCGATCTACAGCTCGTCCGGCGCGCTGCTCGACGGCCTGCTCACCACCCTGATCTTCGGCGTGATCGGCGTCGTCGCGCAGGTGCTCGGGGCGCGGCTGCTGGAGTGGATCACGGGCATCGACATGCGCGCTGTGCTCGCGGGCGAGACGACCATGCCGCAGGCCTACCTCGTGGCGGCGGTGCACATCGCCCTGGGCCTGGTGGTGGCGGTCGCGATCATCTGACGCCATCCCGTAGGTCGATGGCCTACACTCGTAGCATGACTGACGAGATCGCGTCGCGCGAGCTGCGGAACGACACGGCGGGCGTGCTCCGACGCGTCCAGGCCGGGGAGCGGCTCGCGGTGACGGTCAACGGACACCACGTGGCCGATCTCGTGCCCGCCCAGAGGTCCCGACGGGGTTGGATCAGTCGGGACGTCATCGTTGCGCGGCTGCGGCGGGCGCAGGCCGATCCAGGCCTGCGCGAGGATCTGGCGTGGATCGCCGGGGACACCACCGACGATCTTCCGCCGATCCGATGACGCGCCTCGCCCGGGGCCTTCTCGACACCAGCGTGTTCATCGCCGCGGAGAGCGGTCGCCCGCTCGACGAGCAGAGGATCCCCGACGAGGTCGCCATCTCGGTCGTCACTCTGGCCGAACTGCACGCCGGTGTACTCGTCGCGGCCGACCTGGACGCCCGTGCCCGCCGGTTGAGCACCCTCGACTCCGTGGCCGATCTCGAGCTGGTCGGTATCGACGACGCCGCGGCACATATGTGGGCGAGGATGCGGGTGCACCTTGGCCGGGGCGGGAGGCGCGTGAACGTGAACGACCTGTGGATCGCCGCCAGCGCGGCGTCCCGGGGCCTTCCGGTAGTCACGCAGGATGACGACTTCGACGCCGTCGTCGGCATCGGCGGCCTCGAGATCATCCGGGTCTGAGGAGTTGACCCTCGACCAGGTCGAGGCGCGAGGGTGATCGGTGTGGAGAGCATGCGCGGGATCGGCCGGATCTCCCGGGAGTCGGGGCTGACGGTCAGCGCCCTGCGGTTCTACGACGGCGTCGGGCTGCTGTGCCCGGCGCACGTGGACCCGCACACCGGCTACCGCTTCTACGCGTCCGAGCAGGTCGCGGTGGCACGGCTGGTCGCCGTGTTGCGGCGGGTCGGGATGCCGCTCGCCGGAATCCGGGAGGTGCTGGAGCACCGCGGCGATCCCGCACGGGTCGACGCGCTGCTGGCCGGCCACGTCCGCGCGCTCGAAGCCGGGCTGGCCGACGCCCGTCACGTGCTCTCCACGGTGCGGTTGCTGCTCGAGCCCCTGGAGAACCCCGTGTCCGTCACCGTGCCTGCCGCCGATCTCGCCGCCGCCCTGCGCGCCGTCCGTTTCGCGGCGGGCTCCGATCCCGACCTGCCCGTGCTGGCGAGCGTCCTGTTCGACCTCGACGACGGCGTCCTCACCCTCGTCGCGACCGACCGCTACCGGCTGGCCATGGCCACGCTCCCCGCGCCGGGGGGCTCCGGGTTCGCCGCGGTCGTGCCCGTCGAGGTGGCCGACGAGATCGCTTCCGTGCTCGGCGCGGACCCCGTGACGATCATCGTCCAGGACGCGGTCATCACGGTCCGGGCAGAGGGGGCCGAGGTCACCGGCACGCTGCGCGACGACGCCTACCCCGACTACCGCCGCATGCCGTGGGACCGCTGGACGCCCAGCGGCACGGCGACGGTCGACGCGGCGGCGCTGCGGTCGGCGGTGGCCGGCGCGCCGGAGCGGACGTCCGTACGGGAGCAGGACGGCGTGGAGTACCCGGTCACCGAGCTGGCGGTCGGGCCCGGCGGGGCGGTCACGGTGGCGCCGGGCGGGGTCGGCGTGAACCGGGAGTTCCTGCTGGAGGCCGTCGACGCCGGTGGGGGTGGGCAGTTGCTGCTGTCCCTCGACGGCCCGGTCGCGCCGTTGGTCCTGCGCTCGGAGCGCTCCACGTCGCTGCTGATGCCGGTGCGCCTGTAGGAGAACCCCGATGATCACGGGCGGATGGTCGCCTGTCGATCTTCCCGGACGACCATGTGCCCGTGATCGGCGTGGGTGCGGCCGTAGGGTGGGCCACGTGCAAGCCCCCCGGTTGGTCGCCACCGACGTCGACGGCACCCTGCTGAATCCCCTCGACCAGGTGACGCCCCGGACCGCCGCCGTGATCGACCGGCTCGTGGCAGCGGGCGGCACGTTCGTGCTGGTCACGGGCCGCCCGCCGCGCTGGATCCCGCCCGTCGTGGCGCAGGTGCCGCAGGCGCGTCTGGCCGTGTGCGCCAACGGAGGGGTGCTCTACGACGCCGTCGAGGACCGCGTGCTGTGGTCCCGCACCATCGATCCCGCCACGCTGGCCGAGCTGGCCGCGGTCATCACGGCCACGCTCCCCGGGTGCCGGCTGGCCGTGGAGGGCGTCGGCGAGGTGGCGGCGGGGGACCACTTCGTCGCCGAGCCCGACTACGTCCACGCCTGGGCCGACAGCGACAACCACACCGTCCCGCGCCCCGACCTGCTCGCCCGTCCCGCGGTGAAGATGCTGGTCCGCGACGCGGAGATGCGCAGCGACGCGATGGTGGCGGCGCTCGGCCCCGTCATCGGTGACGCCGCGGACCTCACGTTCTCGCACCCCCGCGGGCTCGTCGAGATCTCGCCGGCCGGGGTCACCAAGGCCACCGGGCTGGCGGAGGTCTGCGACCGGCTCGGGGTGGCTGCGGCCGACGTCGTCGCGTTCGGGGACATGCCCAACGACCTGGAGATGCTGCGCTGGGCCGGGCACGGCGTCGCGATGGGCAACGCCCACCCCGACCTGCTCGCCGTCGCCGACGAGGTCACCGCGAGCAACGCCGACGACGGTCTGGCCCTGGTGCTCGAACGCTGGTTCTGAAGCCGTCGATCCGGCGAACTCACCGGGCGGGACGGCGAACTCGCCGTGGCAGTTTCGCGAACTCGCAGGGTCGGGAGATCGGCCGGTGGAGGCGATGGGGCGGGGGTTCGGTGACCACGCGTAGCATCGGCCACCGTTCGCGTACCCTTTTTCGACGCCTGTGATGGAGGCCCCCGCACCGTGGCCCAGCTCCTCGACGACGCCCCACAGCGTGCCGCCGACCCCGCCGGGGCCGAGGTCCAGGTACTCCAGGCCGTGCAGAGCGCGGCCGGGGGCACGGCCGTCGTGAAGGCCGCGCGGGGGATGTCGCTGTTCGGCGAGCACGCCGCCGGCTGGCTGGCGATCGGGGTCATCGGGGCCCTGGCCGACGCACCGCGCCGCCGGGAGTGGGTCGCCGCCACCGCGGGCGTCGCGTTCGCGCACGGCGCGTCCATCGGGGTCAAGCGCGTGGTGCGCAGGCCGCGCCCGCACGACCCGCGGGTCCAGGTGCTGGTGGGTACGCCGAGCAGGCTGAGCTTCCCGTCGGCGCACGCCACGTCCACCACCGCCGCCGCCGTCCTGTTCGGCGCACTGATCCACAAGCCGCTCGTGCCGCTGCTGGTGCCGCCCATGGCGCTCTCGCGGCTCGTGCTGGGCGTGCACTACCCCAGCGACGTCGTCGCGGGTTCCGTGCTGGGGGCCGCGGTCGCGGTCGCCACGCGACGTTGGGCCCGGAGGGGGACCAGATGACCAGCACCGACGTACCCGTCACCGAGGCGCCGCTGCCGCCGCGCACCCCCGTGGGCGTCGCCCGCGGGGTCGTGCGGACGATGCGCCCCAAGCAGTGGGTGAAGAACGTCCTCGTGCTGGCCGCACCCTTCGTGGCCGGCACCCTGTTCACCACCGGCATCGCGCTGCACCTCGTCATCGCGTTCGTGGCGTTCTCGCTGGCTGCATCGGGCGTGTACCTGGTGAACGACGCCAACGACATCGAGGCCGACCGCGCGCACCCCACCAAGCGCAACCGCCCCATCGCGGCGGGGATCGTGCCGCCCGGGCTCGCGCTCGGCGTCGCGGTGGTGCTGCTGCTGGGGTCGCTCGCGCTGGCCTGGCTGGCCAGCACCCAGCTGCTGATCGTGCTGGCCGTGTACGTCGCGGTGCAGCTCGCGTACTGCTTCTGGCTCAAGCACCAGCCGGTCCTCGACATCTGCATCGTCGCGTCGGGGTTCCTGCTGCGCGCCATCGCGGGTGGCGCGGCCACCGGCATCCCGCTCTCGCAGTGGTTCCTGCTCACGGCCGGGTTCGGCTCGCTGTTCATGGTGTCGGGCAAGCGCTACGCCGAGATGATGCTGGCCGAGCGCACCGGGGCGAAGATCCGCAAGTCGCTGGAGGCCTACTCGGCGTCCTACCTGCGGTTCGTGTGGGCGCTGTCGGCCACGGTGCTGACGGTCACCTACTGCCTGTGGGCGTTCGAGATCCGCGAGGCGCACCACAACTCGGTGTGGTCGGTGATCTCCATCGTCCCGTTCGTGGTGGCGGTGCTGCGCTACTCCGTCGACGTCGACTCCGGCAACGGCGGCGCCCCTGACGAGATCGCCCTGGCCGACCGGGCCCTGCAGGTGCTCGCGCTGGTGTGGGTCGCCACGCTGACCCTCGCGGTCTATCTCTGACGTGAAAGGCATCATCCTGGCGGGCGGCTCGGGTACCCGGCTGCACCCGATCACCCGTGCGGTGTCGAAGCAGCTGCTGCCCGTCTACGACAAGCCGATGATCTACTACCCGCTCTCGGTGCTGATGCTGGCCGGCGTCCGGGAGATCCTGGTGATCTCCACCCCGCACGACCTGCCGCAGTTCCGCCGCCTGCTGGGCGACGGCGCAGAGCTGGGCCTGACCATCGACTACGCCGAGCAGGCCGCTCCCAACGGGCTCGCCGAGGCGTTCGTCATCGGGGCCGACCACGTGGGCGACGACGCTGCCGCGCTCGTGCTGGGCGACAACATCTTCCACGGCCCCGGCTTCTCCGGGATGCTGCAGGGCGCCATCGCCGACATCGAGGCGAAGCGGGCCGGCTGCGTGCTGTTCGGCTACCCGGTGCGCGACCCCCAACGTTACGGCGTGGCCGAGGCCGACGCCGACGGACGGCTGCTGTCGATCGAGGAGAAGCCGGAGAAGCCGCGGTCCAACCGTGCGGTCACCGGGCTGTACTTCTACGACAACGACGTGCTGGAGATCGCCGCCGGGCTGTCGCCGTCGCCGCGCGGCGAGCTGGAGATCACCGACGTCAACCGGGCCTACATGGAACGCGGCACGGCCATGCTGCGCGACCTCGGCCGCGGTTTCGCGTGGCTCGACACCGGCACCCACGAGTCGCTGCTGGAGGCGGGTGAGTACGTCCGCGTGCTCGAGACGCGCCAGGACATCCGCATCGCCTGCATCGAGGAGATCGCGATGCGCAAGGGCTTCATCGACGCCGATGCCGCGTACGCCCTGGGGGAGACCCAGGCCAAATCGGGCTACGGCGAGTACGTCATGGACGTCGCATCCGCGTTCCGCGAGGAGTGAGTCGTGCAGGTTCTCGTCACCGGCGGTGCCGGATTCATCGGGTCGAACTACGTCCGGTCGTTGCTGCGGGGTGACTACCCCGCGTTCGCCGGCGCCGAGGTCGTGGTGCTCGACCTGCTGACCTACGCCGGCACCCTGTCCAACCTCTCCGGGTTCAGCCCGCGGTTCGTGCACGGCGACATCCGCGATCCCGCCGCCGTCGCGCAGGTCATGGCGGGCACCGACGTGGTGGTGCACTTCGCGGCCGAGTCGCACGTCGACCGTTCCATCACCGGCGCGGCCGACTTCGTCTCCACCAACGTCCTGGGCACCCAGGTGCTGCTGCAGGCGGCGCTGGAGGAGGGCGTCGACCGGTTCGTGCACGTCTCCACCGACGAGGTCTACGGCTCGATCGACGAGGGCTCCTGGCCCGAGACGTTCCCGCTGGAGCCCAACTCGCCGTACTCGGCGTCGAAGGCGAGCTCGGACCTGCTCGCACGCTCCTACCACCGCACCCACGGCCTGCCGGTGTGCATCACGCGCTGCTCCAACAACTACGGGCCGCACCAGTTCCCGGAGAAGGTCATCCCGCTGTTCGTCTCCAACCTGCTCGACGGGAAGAAGGTGCCGCTCTACGGCGACGGCCAGAACGTGCGCGACTGGCTGCACGTCGACGACCACTGCCGCGGCATCCAGCTCGTGGCCGAGAAGGGCCGCGACGGCGAGGTCTACAACATCGGCGGCGGCACCGAGCTCACCAACCGCGACCTGACCTACCGCCTGCTCGACGCGGTGGGCGCGGGCGAGGAGATGATCGAGCCGGTGGCCGACCGCAAGGGCCACGACCGCCGCTACAGCGTCGACTGGAGCAAGATCGCGGGCGAGCTCGGCTACCAGCCCCACGTGGGCTTCGACGAGGGCCTGGCCGCGACGGTGGCCTGGTACCGCGACCACCGCACGTGGTGGGAACCCCTCAAGCACGGGTGACACCGCGTCCTCGCAGACCCGCTGTCGTCCTCGCAGGGCCTACGGACCCGGCGAGGAGCTCACGCGGTCTGCGAGGAGACGTAGGTCGCCAGGCGGGCCCGCCAGTCCGGGAGGTCGACGCCGGCCTTCTCCGCCTTGGACGTTTCCAGCGTGCTGTTCAGGGGACGCCTCGCCGCGGCGGGCTTGTCGGCGAAGTAGGCCTCCGTCGTGGTGCCGGTGACCGTCAGGCCGGCGTGGCCGGCCAGCGCGTAGGTCTCGCGCGCCACCTCGGCCCACGACGCCGGCTCGCCGCCGCCCGTCACGTGGTAGGTGCCGAACGGGGCCTGCGTGGTGACGAGGTGCACGATCGCCGCGGCGAGGTCGGGGGCGAACGTCGGGCGGCCGATCTGGTCGTCCACCACCGTCGGGGAGATGCCGCGCCCGGCCAGCGTCAGCATCGTGCGCACGAAGTTGCGGCCCTCGCCCACCACCCACGTCGGACGCAGCAGGTAGTGCTTCTCGACGCCGCGCACGGCCAGGTCACCGGCCGCCTTGGACGCGCCGTAGGCCGACAGCGGCGCCACCGGGTCGTCCTCGACGTACGGCCGGTCGGCCGTGCCGTCGAAGACGTACTCGCTGGAGAGGTGTACCAATGTGCACCTGTGGCGCCGGGCGATCGCGGCCAGCGCCGCGGGCCCGGTCGCGTTGGCCCGCCACGCGGCGACGCGTCCGTCGGCGGTCTCGGCGCCGTCGACGTCGGTGAAGGCCCCCGCATTGACGACGACGTCGAAGGACGGCCAGTCCAGGTCGGCCGGCGCCGCGATGTCGAACGCGGCCCGGCCCAGCGCCGTGGCGTCCGGCAGCGCGGCGGCCAGCGCGCGGCCCACCTGTCCGCCGGCACCGAGGATCAGCGCGCGCACGACAGCTCCGCGAGCGTCGGATGCCCGCGGTCCTTGCCGGACCGGATCGCGTCGGTCTCGGCGATGGGCCAGTCGATGCCCAGGGCCGGGTCGAACGCCTGGATCAGCGTGTACTCCGCGTCCGGCGACCAGTGCTCGTTGACGAGGTACGTGTACGCGACGTCCGGCGTCAGGGTCTGGTAGCTGTTGCCGCAACCCCGGGGCACGTAGAGGGCGTTGCCCGGGTGCAGTTCGAACGTCTCGACGCGCCCGCGGCTCTCGCCGTCGCGCAGGTCGACGATCGCGGCGAAAGCGCGCCCGTTGGCCAGCGAGATGTACTTGTCCCACGGCTCGGCGTGGATGCCGCGCGTGACGCCGACCTCGGCGTTGAACGAGACGTTGTTCTGCACGATCTCGAACGGCGGGAAGCCCTGCGCCTCCAGCTTCGCGCGCTGGAAGCCCTCCTTGAACCAGCCACGCCCGTCCTCGTGCAGGGCGAGGTCGATCCGGAGCAGTCCGGGGATGGTGGTTCGTGCCACCTGGAGCGATTCGGCCACGGCCGGGAGTCTCGCAGCCGTGGTGCGACTGTGAGTGACCCGCCCACCCGGGGTGACGGGCCGTGACGGGGCTGTGCCGGTAGGGTGCCCTGCGTGGCGGGACAAGATGGAGACACGGCGTCCGCGGCGTACACCGAGCGGCTCACGCGGCGTTCCGGGGCCCGCTGGAAGCAGGTCCTGGACGTGCAGGCGCCGTACCGGTGGAACCTGCGGCGCATTCTCGGCGAGCGACGCACCCTCGACGTCGGGTGCGGCATCGGGCGCAACCTGTACAACCTCCCGGCCGGGAGCCTGGGCGTGGACCACAACGCCACCTCGGTGCAGCAGTGCCGCGAGGCGGGGCTCTCCGCGATGACGTCGGAGGAGTTCCTCGCGCAGGACCCGACCGGGCACGGCGGCTTCGGTGGCCTTCTCGCGGCCCACGTCATCGAGCACCTGCCTGCCGACGGCGCCAAGGGCGTGCTGGAGCCCTACCTGCCCTACCTCGCGCCCGACGCGAAGATCGTGCTGATCTGCCCGCAGGAGCGCGGCTTCGCCTCCGACCCCACCCACACCGTGTTCACCGACCAGAACCGCCTCGGTGGCATCGCCCGTGATCTGGGTCTGCGCGTCGAGAAGCAGTACTCGTTCCCGCTGCCGCGCTTCACGGGCAAGGTGTTCACCTACAACGAGTTCGTCACGGTCGCTGCGCGATGAGCGCCGACGCACTCTTCTCCGCGGAGGCGCAGTCGTGACAGCGGAGGACGTCCGGGCGCCGATGACGACACCCCCCGCCGCCACCACGGGCGAGCTCCTCGTGGTGTTGCCGGCCCTCAACGAGCAGGACAGCGTCGCCCGCGTCGTCGCCGAGGTGCGGGCCGCACAGCCGCGGGCCACCGTCCTCGTCGTCGACGACGGCTCCACCGACGCCACCGCCTCCCGCGCCTCCCGCGCCGGGGCGCTCGTCATGCGGCTGCCGTTCAACCTCGGCGTCGGCGGCGCGATGCGCGCGGCCTACCGCTACGCCCGTGAGAACGGCTTCTCGTTCGTCGTGCAGGTGGACGCGGACGGCCAGCACGACGCGTCCGAGATCGCGAACCTGCTGAACGTGATCGACACCGACGCCGACGTGGTGATCGGCTCCCGGTTCGCCGGGCGCGGCGACTACGCGGTCCGCGGCCCCCGTCGCTGGGCCATGCGGCTGCTCTCGGCCGCGCTGAGCAGCATCTGCGGCACCAGCGTGAAGGACCCGACGTCGGGATTCCGGCTGGTGAACCGGCGCGCGATCGCACTGTTCGCCGAGCACTACCCCGAGGAGTACCTCGGCGACACCGTCGAGGCGCTCGTCATCGCCCACCGTGCGGGCCTGCGGATCACGCAGGTCCCGGTGGTGATGCGGGCCCGCGAGACCGGCACGGCCAGCACCAACCCGTTCCGTTCGGGCGTCTACCTGATGCGGGTGGTGGTGGCGGTGGGGCTGGCCCTGATCCGCCGCGCCCCCAAGGACGGCAGGGACTTCTGATGGCCGGCCCCCGCCTCACGATCGTCTCGGTGATCGTGGCCCTCGCCGCGCTGGTGCTCGTGTTCGAGCTGCTGCGCCGGCGCAGGCTGCGCGAGAAGTACGCGGTGATCTGGGTGGTCATCTCGATCGGCACGCTGGTCGTCGCCCTGTTCCCGCCGATGCTGGGATGGGTCGCCGGCCTCGTGGGCATCCAGACCCCCAGCAACCTGCTGTTCTTCGCCTCGCTGATCATCCTGTTCGCGGTGTCGCTGCAGCTCTCCCGTGAGGTGGGGCTGCTGGAGGAGCAGTCCCGGCGCCTGGCCGAGGAGGTCGGCGGCCTGAAGCTGCGCATGGACGCGCTGGAGCGGGAGAAGGCGGCGCAGCCACCGGTGACGGTCCCCGACGTAGCGGAGTAGCCCCCTCCCGACGAACGGCACTCTCGTCGGAACCTGTGCGACGAGAGTGCCGTTCGTCAGCCGGGCTCAGCGGAGGGCGTGCTTCGCCGCCCGCCAATATGTGCGGATCACTGTGTTCGCCACTCGCGTCACCGGCGCGGGGCCGATCGCGGACGGGTCGAATTCGGGCGTCAGGCGCTGCATCCACTCCGCGTCGGCGACGCGCTGCTCCGCCTGCACCAGCCTCCGGCGCTCCGCGATGTGGCTGCGGTGGCGCCACATCCACACCCAGCCGCGGACCTTGCCGCCGCCCCAGCCGGAGGCGACGGCGTAGGCGGCCAGCATCACCTCGGAGATCACCAGCACCGGGGCGAGCGCGATCAGTGCGCGTCTGCTCCACAGCGTGGAGATCAGCATCAGGCGGTTGCGTTCGAGCAGGTACATCTTGAACGCGTTGCGCGAGAACTCGTAGTGGTGCAGCGCGATCGCCGCGGGCACGCAGCGGACGGTGAACCCGAGGCGCCAGGCGCGCAGGCTCATCTCCGTGTCCTCGAGGTAGGCGAAGTACTCCTCGTCGAACCCGCCGAGAGTCTTCCACACCGAGCCGAGCATCAGCACGCACGCGCCGCTGGCGCCGGTGACGTCGTAGGGCTCGGTACGCGTCTCCGGACGGTCCATGTCGCCGGCCCACGACAGGCCGATGAGGTGCACGGGGTTGCCCGCGCTGTTGATCAGGTGCGGCGGCTCGGCCAGCCGGATGCCGGCCATCACCGGGCCCACCCCGGGTCGGGACGCCTCGGCGACGAGCAGCGCGAGGGTGTCGGGGCGGAGGATGCAGTCGGAGTTCACCAGCGCGACGAACTCGGTGCCGAGCGTCTCGACGCCGAGGTTGCAGCCGCCCGCGAACCCGGTGTTGCGGCCCGGGGCCACCCGCTGGATCCGCTCGTCGTCAGCTACGGCGGCGAGGTCGTCGGGGGCGCAGCCGTTGTCGACCAGCGCGATCCGGACGTCGACGCCGGCGGAGGCGAGGATCGAGGCGATGCAGTCGGCGAGGTAGGGCTGCTCCTGCCAGGCCAGCACCACCACCCCGACGGTCGGGGCGGTCACGTCTGGGCTCGGTGTCGGCGGCGCACGAGCGTCAGGACTACCAGCACCACCGCCGCGCCGATCAGCTGCCCCACCGCCGCCGCGGTAAGCGGCGGCGCGGCCAGCAGCGCGACGGCCAGCAGCACGGCCAGGCCTGCGATCCACGCCAGCGCGGCGGCGGCGGGGCGGCGCAGGGCGATGAGGTGGGTCTGGCCGATCTGCGCGGCCGCCCCGAGCACGGTGGAGACGGCCAGCAGGACGAGTACCCATGTGGGCGGCGGCGTGGTGGCCTTGAACACCAGCTCGCCCACCAGCGGCACGACGAACACCGCGGCCACGACCCACACCGCGCCCGCGACCAGCATGAACGCGCTGAGCAGGCGGGTGGTGCGGCGGACACCCGTGTCGTCGCCGGTGGTGGCCATCGCCGTGAACATCGGCAGCAGCAGGGCCTGCACGGACGGGAAGAACAGCACGGGCGCCCGGATGATCACGGCGGCGGCGAAGAAACCGGCGGCCACCGCGGGGGCGTCGGTGAGCCGCGAGGTGACGGCGACCGGCGCCAGGTTCCACAGGCCCTGGCCGGCCAGCAGCAGCGCCGCCGACCAGACGACGGCCCGGGTGGTGGACCTGACGGCCGGTGCCGGTGCGCCGGCCGGGCCGCCGCGCAGGGCCGGCCGCGCCACGACGGCCGCGGCGACCAGCGGGGCCAGGGCCACCACGGCGATCCACATCGTGGCGGTGCTGTCGCCGAGGAACACGAGCACCAGGGCTCCGACGATCCCGACGCCGGCCTCGATCCAGAACGTGGCGGCGTAGAGGCCGTAGCGGCGCTGCCCGGCCAGCGGCCCGCGCAGCAGGTACGAGGCCGCCATCCCGGCCGCGCCCAGGGCGAGCAGCGCGATCGCCGAGAAGCCCGAGCCCATGATCCCGCTGATGAGCGGGCTGCTGACCCCGAGCAGCACGAACGCCCCGACCAGTAGCAACCCGGTGTGGCGCAGGGCCGCGCGCCGGGCCGGGCCGTCGTCGAGCCCGGCCGCCCCGGCCTCGGCGACCGCACGGGTGGCCTCCAGCTCGACCGCCGCGAACAGGCCGCGGCCGACCGTGTTCACCAGCAGGTAGTAGGAGCTGATCGCGACGAAACCGGCCGGATCGAGGTGCCGGGCGGCCACCGCCAGCACCGCGTAGTTGGACAGGGCGAGCCCGAGCTGGCTGCCGGCGACCTGCGCCGCCGACCCGCCCTGCCGGAGCACGGCCGCGGCCCGTGTCACCGGTTGCCCTCGGCCAGCGCGGGCCGCCCGGGGCCGGCGGGCGCGGGCGCGTTGTTGATCTCGTAGAGCACCACGTCGGGGTTGCTGTAGACCTTCGTCAGCCACGGCTCGCCGGCCAGGCTGACCAGCCCGGGCTCGCGGGAGGCGTAGCTGCGCAGGAATCCCGCGTCGAGCTGGACGTAGCGGATGTCGAGCTGGGCCACCGCCGCCTGCACCGCGGGGTCGAACGGGTACTGGTTGAAGCGGTCGGCCAGCAGGGTGGCGTCGGGCCCGGTGCGCGTGGCGTCGTAGTGCGCGGCGACCGGCTTCACCCCGGTCAGGGCGTACATCCACACGGAGCCGTCGCCGCGGTCGTTGAGCACCCGCTCGCCCGGCGGCACGATCTTCGCGATGGCCTGCATGCCCTCGATCTCCAGCGGCGACACGGCCGGGCCGTCACCGGAGTTGTTCGTCATCTGCAGCTGGTCCCGGCCGAGGTAGAGCCCGCGGGTGACGTAGCCGAAGGCGACGATCGCCGCGAGGGAGGTGACCAGCGCCGTCGCGAAGGCCAGGCGCCGTGCGGTGACCCGGGCCAGCACGGCGGCCAGCCACCGCTGGGCCTCCGCCACCCCGTGCCCGATGATCACGCAGAGCGGCACGGCCGTGAGCGCGATGAGGCGGTACCGGTCGTTCCACCACAGGCTCGTGATCGTCTTCACCCACTGGGCGTCGTCGGACGCCGCGAGCACGAACAGCACGCCGAAGATCGCCGCCGTGGCGGCCACCCAGCGCAGCCGGCCCAGCCGCCGGTAGCCGATCAGCCCGATGACCAGCACCAGTGACAGCCGGATCTGGGCGGTGGGGGCGTTGTGGCTGAACGTCAGGACCTGCCCGAGCGCCTCGGGCATCGTGAGGTCGGCGGGCCAGGTGACGGTGGTGATGCTGGCGCCACTGCTCAGCGTGCCCGCGAGCTGCAGGAAGCAGACGGCCGCCGCGAGGATCCCCGGCACCACCAGCACCGCGACCTCGCGGGGGATCGCCGACGGGCGCGTCCACCAGCGCTGCACCAGCGCGGGGATGCTGAACAGCACCGCGCCGATGAGGATCGCCGGGTGCAGGCACAGCAGTGCCGCCAGCCCGGCGGCGAACAGCAGCGCCGGGCGCACCGTGGAGCGCAGGTCCCGCGCGTCGAGGACGTCGAGGACGAGCACGAGCAGCAGCGGCGTGAGCGCCACGCCGGTGGCGAACGGCAGCAGCGGCCCGCGCCAGAGGTTGTCGTAGATCGAGGTGATCGAGACCGCGGCCAGCGCCGTGGCCGCGGCCAGCAGCGGCCGGCCGCCGAAACGGCGCACCATCGCCGCGAGCGACAGCGAGAGCAGGCCCGGGATCAGCACCGTGTGGGCGTTGAGCACGGTCGGGATGTTCGCGCCGGTGAGCTGGTACACCGCCGCGGCCACCAGGTGGTAGGCGTTGGGGTAGAAGACGGTGACGTCGTTCTCGTACCAGTTTGTGGTGCCCATCGCGTACAGGCCGCCGTCGCCGGTGTCGGCGATCAGCCTGATGCCGTTGGCGTGGAACGCGGCGTCCCAGTCCTGCGGGATCGCGCCGAGCTGCTTGATGCCGCCCAGCACCGCGGCGATGCCGACGCCGAAGGCCACGACGACGCTCACGGCGACGCCGACCTGCGCGGTGCGCGCCCAAACCGGGACGGTGGGATCGGCGGGCTCGCCCCGGCGTCGGCGCAGCAGGAACCGCACGCCGCCGACCACCGCGCACAGCACCACCGTGGCCAGCGCGAACGTCAGCGGTGACCACTTGACACCCAGATGGCTGGAGAACGGCCCGGCCAGACCGGCGATCGCGTAGGTGAACAGCGGCGCGGTGGCGACGAGCGTCCAGCCGCGCAGCCCGCTCAGGACGCCGAGCAGGCCGCCCGGGAGCAGCAGGGCCACGACGTAGGTGGCGATCACGCCGGCGTCCGCGGGCGTCACGTCGGGGATCGACATGACGCCTCCTTCGATAACTCGGTCGCCGATGTCCGCACGAAATGGTAGCCGCTGATCAGGTTACGGACCGTGTCGCCGCAACAGGTGGGGGGGCGGATCCGGGCGCGGCCGGGCCCGCCCGTCGCCGGTCGGCGCCACAGGGTCTAATGGCGGACGTGAGGCGTACCGGCACGCGGGCGCCGGGCTGGAGTGGTGCGTGCGGACCAGGGACGACACAGGCCCGGCGGGGGACCGTGCGGGGCTGGTGACCGCCGTGGTCGCCGTCGCGGTGGCCGTCTTCGCCCTGATCGGGATCGGTGGTCCGCTGATCGGCCACGGCGTGTTCGCCGCCACGGATGCGCTGGTGCAGTCCAGCCCCTACCGCGACGCGGGCCTGGCCGGCACGGTCCAGAGCGCCTTCCTGAACGACACCTACGACACGTTCCTCCCGAACACGCTCCTGTTCGCCCAGGCCCTGAAGGCCGGCCACGTCGCGGCGTGGAACCCCTACATCCTGGGCGGGGTCCCGCTGGGCGGCACGACGAACTTCGCGGTCGCCTCGCCCCTCGACCTCCCCTACTACCTGCTCCCCGGCTGGCTCGCCCCGGCGTGGGCCAAGCTGCTCGAGATCGCCGTCACCGTCGGTGGTTGCTTCCTCTTCGGTCGGCGGGTGGGGCTGGGGCGCCCGGCGGCGCTGGTCGGCGGGCTGGTGTTCGCCACCAGCGCCTTCCTGATCGCGTGGACGGGCTGGCCGCAGACACGCACGGCCGCGGTGATCGGATTCGTGTTCTGGGCCGTCGAACGGCTGGTGCAGCGTGGCCGCGCACTCGACGCCGCACTCCTGGCCGTGGCGGTCGCCGCGATGCTCTTCGGCGGGTTTCCCGCGGTCACCGGCTACGCACTGTTCTTCGCTGCGATCTACCTCGTCGTCCGGGTGCTGGCGGAGCACCGGTCCGGGCGCTGGGGGGTGGATGTCCGCGTGCTTGCCGGAGCGGTCGCGGGGCTGGTGGGGGGCGTCGCGCTCGCGGCCGTCCAGCTGCTGCCGTTCGCGGAGTTCATGTCGGCCGCACTGGTGGGCGGCCGCGCGCAGACCCCGCAGGACCACCTCCCGGTGGAGGCGCTGATCACCGCGCTGGCCCCGGAGGCGCTGGGAACCGTCAACCCCGACCGGAAACCGCTGTTCCTGCTCGGGACGAACTTCGTCGAGTCCCTGTCCTACGTGGGGGCGGTCGCGATCGTGCTGCTGGTGGTGGCCGTGGCCTCCCCCGTGCGGGCACGCGGACTGCTGCCGCGGGGGGTGTGGCTGTTCCTGCTCGCCGCGATCGGGCTGACCGTCGCCATGACCTACGGCGGCGGCCCGCTGCTCGCCGCGGCGCAGAAGCTGCCGGTGCTGTTCTCGGAGAACTACGTGGGGCGCGTGCGCAGCGTCCTCGGGTTCCTGGTCGCGGTGCTCGCCGCCACGGGGTTCGAGGTGGTGCTGAGAGGGCGGGGCGACCGCTCCCGGTGGCCCGTCCCGCTCTACGGCGCCGTGGTGTGGGTGGCCGCCGCGGCGGCCACCGCGTGGGTGTGGTGGCAGGCCCGCGACGTGGCCCGGGCCGCCGACACCGCCGCCGCCGACGACGTCGCCCGGCTCTACCTGCTCGACCAGCAGGTCCTCGCCGCGCTCGGGCTCGTGGCGGTGGCCGTCGTCGGCACCGCGGTGCTGCGCTGGGTGGACGGCGGCCGGGTACTGCGTGGCCTGCGCGTCGGCGTGGCGGTGCTGCTGCCGGTGCTCATCGCCGTGCAGGCGCTGGGCCTCGTGCGGGACTACTGGCCGCGCAGTGACCGGGACACCTTCTACCCGGTCACCGACGCCCAGCAGTTCCTCCAGCAGAACCTGGGCCACGAGCGCTACGCCTTCGCCCTCGACGGGATGGGCACGGGCGCCGACATCCCGCTGGGCCTGCGCGCGCTCAACGGCCACATCTTCGTCAACGGCACCATGTCCGACCTCATCGAGGCGCTACCCGGCGACCAGTTCCAGGACCCTCCGACGCTGCCCGTGCTCTCCGCCGGGCCCGGGGTGGCGACGAGCCCGGTTCTCGACCGGCTCGGCGTCCGCTACTTCGTCACGTCCCCGGTCCAGCCGCTCTTCGGCGACCTCGACCCCGATGTCGGTGACGGTGCCACCACCGCTCTGGTGCCGGAGCGGACGGTGTCGGTCCCGATCCCGCCGGGTGCCGCTCTGCGCGGGCTCGCGGTGATCCCCGAGTCCGTGCCCGACGTCCCGGGATCCACACGGATCGAGGTCGTGCTTCGGGCCGCGGACGGCTCGGTGGTGGCCCGCAACAACCGCATCGACACCGGCATGGTGGCGGGGCAGATGTTCGCGGTCCCGCTCACCGAGGCATCCGGAACGCCGGTCACCGCGGACATCACCGTGCACGGCCCGCAGCCGATCACGGTGCGGACCACCGCGGGCGCACCCGCGGTGTCGACGGTCCGCACCCAGGGCGACGGGTTGAAGATCGCCCACGCCGGCAGCTCGGTGATCTACGAGCGGCTCACGGCGCTGCCGCGCATCCGGTGGGCCTCGGCCACCGTGGTGGAGCCGGACCCGCGGCGCCAGGTACAGCTCGTGGCAGGCGGCACTCTGCGCCCCGACCAGGTCGTGCTGGGCGCGCCGGGGCCCGTCGCCGCGCCCGGCCCGGCGACCCTCGACGTCACCGACGACGGGCTCGACGACATCGACGTCACCGTGGACGCTGCGGCGAGCGGCTACCTGGTCGTGGCCGATGCCCTGCAGGTCGGCTGGACCGTGGAGGTGGACGGGAGCCCCGCCCGGCTGCTCGACGCCGACCACGGCACGGTCGCGGTCGCGGTCCCCCCGGGGCGGCACACCGTGCGCTGGGCGTACGGGTCGGCCACGGCCACGGCCGGTGTGTGGGTCACCGCCGTCGCCGCGCTGGGGCTGCTCGCGGTGGTGGCCACGACGCTGTGGTGGCGACGCCGTGACCGCGACCACGACGACCCTCGCTACGCTCGGCACGCCCGGCGAGGTCGGTCAGGAGTCCGTCGGCCTCGGCGCTCGCGAACGGACTCGACGAGGCCATGACCACTCCCGACTTCACACCCGCACGCGACGTGACCCGACACCCCTCCCTGGTGGCCGACAGCTCCGGGCGGCCGGTGTCCTTCCGCGGCGACCGCGGCGAGGTGGACGTCACCGTCGTGCTGCCCTGCTACAACGAGCAGGACCACGTCCTGGACGAGGTCGAGCGCATCACCAAGGCGCTGGACAACAGCTCGTTGTCCTACGAGCTGCTCGCGATCGACGACAAGTCCACCGACGGCACCCTCGCCGCACTGCAGGAGTCCCTGCCGCGGTTCCCGCACATGCGGGTGATGCCCTTCCGGCGCAACGGCGGCTCGGGCACCGCCCGCCGGATCGGCACGACCGAGGCGGCGGGCCGCATCGTCGTCTGGACCGACGCGGACATGACCTACCCGAACGAGCGGATCCCCGAGTTCGTGCGCTACCTGCAGGACCACCCTGACGTCGACCAGGTGGTGGGGGCGCGTACCTCGGAGCAGGGCACGCACAAGCTCCTGCGGGTGCCCGCGAAGTGGGTGATCCGCCGGTTCGCGGAGTTCCTGTCGGGCACGCGGATCCCGGACCTCAACTCCGGTCTGCGGGCCTTCCACCGTGAGGTGGCGCTGCCCTACATGCGGCTGCTGCCCCCGGGGTTCTCCTGCGTCACGACCATCACGCTGTCGTTCCTGTCCAACCAGCACACGGTGGACTACCTGCCGATCGACTACGCGCAGCGGGCCGGCACGTCGAAGTTCCACTTCGTGCGCGATGCCTACCGCTACATCCTGCAGGTGCTGCGGATGGTCATGTACTTCAATCCGCTCAAGGTGCTGATGCCCCTCGCGCTCACGCTGCTGGCGATCGGGTTGGTGAAGGGTGCCACCGACCTGGTCCGGTACGACCTGCGGATCACCACCAACGCCACGCTGCTGTTCGTGACGGGTCTGATCATCGCCGCGGTGGGCCTGCTCGCGGACCTTATCGTGCGGTCGCGCGGGGACACCTGATCGTGGGTCGCTGGCGGACGCCCGTCCGCGTAGTGGTCGTGGCCGTGTTCGCCGGGGCCGTCGTGTGGGTACTGGCGAGCCGGTGGCAGGAGGTGGCCCCGCTGCTGGGCCGGCTCTCCGTCGTGTCCGTGCTGGGGGCGCTCGTCGCCGTGCTCGCGGGCATCTTCGGCACGTTCCTCTGCTGGCGGGCGCTGCTCGCCGACCTCGGCTCCCCGCTGCCGGTGCCCGGCGCGATGCGCGTGTTCTTCGTCGGCCAGCTCGGGAAGTACCTCCCCGGGTCGCTGTGGCCGGTGCTGGCGCAGATGGAGCTCGGCCGCGACTACAAGGTGCCGCCGCGGGCGTCCGGCGCGGCGGCCGCGGTCTTCCTCATCGTGATCGTCGGCACGGGGCTGGTCATCGCGGTGCCGTCGCTGCCCCTGCTCGCCGACGGCGCTGTGGCCACCTACTGGTGGACGCTCGTCGCCCTGCCGGTCGCGGTCGTGGTGGCCGCGCCACCGGTGCTCAACCGCCTCATCGGCACGGCCCTGCGGCTGGCCCGCAGGCCCGCCCTGCCCCAGCCGCTGACGCTGGGCGGGATCGCCCGCGCGGCCGGCTGGGCGCTGCTGTCCTGGGCGGCCTACGGCGTGCACGTCTGGGTGCTGGCGCTACAGCTCGGGGCCGAGCCGACGGTGTCGCTGCTGCTGGTGACCACGGGGGCGTTCACCGCCGCGTGGGTCATCGGGTTCCTCGTGGTGATCGCGCCCGCCGGCGCCGGCGTGCGCGACGCTGCGCTGATCCTGTTGCTCGCCGGCGTGCTCTCGGCCCCGCAGGCCACCGTCATCGCCGTGCTGTCTCGGCTGATGTTCACCGTCGGCGACGTCGTGTGGTGCGTGCCGGCGCTGGTGGCGCGGCGACGCAGCATCCGTGCGGGCGGCCTCAGCGCAGCGTCGCCCACACCGTCGTCCACGGGAACGGGGTCGTCACCCGCTGCACGTCGGCGACGGTGGAGACGAACCTGACGAAGCTCCGCGTGGACCAGTGGTTGAGGTGCCCCGGGGTGTTGCCGAGGTCCTTCACGTAGCGGCCCGCCACGAGGTTGCAGCCTCGGAAGATCGGCTCCCGCGGCACCGACAGCACGAGGTGCCTGCTGCCCACGCGGGCGATCTCGCGCAGGCCGGCCTCGGGGTCGCGCAGGTGCTCCAGCACCTCCACCGACACGACGACCTCGAAGGAGCTGTCGCGGAAGGGCAGCTGTTCGGCGTTCGCGTGCAGGAAGTGCGGGTCGGGGTAGGCCTTCCAGTCGCGCCGCAGCCCGGAGTCGGGCAGGTCCAGGCCGACCACGGTGCCCCAGCGCTGCGCGAGCTTGTCGGCGATCACGCCCTCGCCGCACCCGACCTCCAGCGCGCGGTCGGACGTCAGTGACGGGTCGGCCCGCACCCGGTCGAGCTGGTCGGTCAGGTTGGCCACCCAACGCTCGGTGAGCCACCGGATCGCCGGGTTCTTCGCGGTGTACTTGGCGGTGTGGTTGCCGATCACCACGCCCGGCGTCTCGAACGCCGTGCTCTGCTCCTGCACCAACCGACCTCCAGCCCTGTCGCGGCGGGTGACCCCGGCCACGGCGGCCACGCTACCGGGAGGCCACCGGTGGGCCGACACGGCGCGTGACCGCGCCGCCGCTACTCTCGGGAGCCGTGGGATACACGGGATACGACCTCATCGTCGTCGGATCGGGCTTCTTCGGGCTGACCATCGCCGAACGGGCCGCCTCCGAGCTGGACAAGCGCGTGCTGGTGCTCGAGCGCCGCTCGCACATCGGTGGCAACGCGTACTCGGAGATCGAGCCGGAGACCGGCATCGAGGTCCACCGCTACGGCGCGCACCTGTTCCACACCTCCAACGAGCGGGTGTGGGAGTACTGCAACCGCTTCACGGAGTTCACCGGCTACCAGCACCGCGTGTTCGCGCGCGTCGGCGAGCAGGTCTACGCGTTCCCGATGAACCTGGCGCTGATCAACCAGTTCTTCGGGAAGTCGCACACCCCGGCCGAGGCCCGCGCGCTCATCGCCGAGCAGTCCGGCGAGATCGAGACCAAGGACGCCAGGAACCTCGAGGAGAAGGCGGTCTCGCTGATCGGACGCCCGCTCTACGAGGCGTTCATCAGGGGCTACAACGCCAAGCAGTGGCAGACCGATCCGCGCGAGCTCGATGCGTCGATCATCACGCGGCTGCCCGTGCGCTACACGTTCGACAACAGGTACTTCAACGACAAGTTCGAGGGCCTGCCGCGCGAGGGCTACACCGCGTGGCTCGAGCGCATGGCCGACCACCCGAACATCGAGATCCGCACGGATGTCGACTACTTCGACGTCCGCGGCGAGATCCCCGCGGGCACCCCGACGGTCTACACGGGCCCGCTCGACCGCTACTTCGACGACGTCGAGGGCAAGCTGTCGTGGCGCACGCTGGACTTCGAGCAGGAGGTGCTCACCGACACCGGTGACTACCAGGGCACCCCGGTCATGAACTACAACGACCAGGACGTCCCCTTCACGCGTATCCACGAGTTCCGCCACTTCCACCCCGAGCGTGACTACCCGACGGACAAGACGGTGATCGTCCGGGAGTTCTCCCGCTTCGCGGAGCCCGGCGACGAGCCGTACTACCCGGTGGGCACCCCCGAGGACCGCACGAAGCTCACCCGCTACCGCGAGCTCGCCCGCAAGGAGACCGCCAACGCCAACGTGCTGTTCGGCGGCCGCCTGGGCACCTACAAGTACCTCGACATGCACATGGCCATCGGCTCGGCGCTGACGATGTTCGACAACCGCATCACCCCGTACTTCACAGAGGGAAAGCCGCTCTCGGGCACCGAGTCCTCCGACGACTGAGCCTGCAGACGGGCGGCGCACGGGCTAATCTCCCGGCCTGAGCGGCCCCCAGGACGGCGGCCGGTGCGCCGCCCGTCCGATCTCCGGGGGTTCCGTATGTCGAGCACCGCGTCCCGCAGGTCCCTGTGGTGGCTGCTGGGGCCGCCCGTCCTCTACTGCGGCCTGCTGCCGCTCACGAACCGGGTGGACCCGGTCGTGCTGGGCATGCCGTTCCTGATGTTCTGGCTGATCGTGGCCACGCTGCTGTCGCCGGTGTTCGTGTGGCTCGCGGCCAAGGGTGACCCCGTGTGGCGGGCCGGGGAGCGTGACCGGTGAGCGCCGCGGTGGCGGTGGGGATACTGGCCCTGTTCCTGGTGGCCGTCTGCGTGCTCGGGGTACGCGCCGGCCGCGGGCGGGACCAGGTCGACCTCGCCGAGTGGTCGGTCGGCGGGCGCAGCCTGGGCCTGGTCATGACGCTGGTGCTGATGGCGGGGGAGACGTACACGACCTTCAGCTACCTGGGCGCCGCCGGCTGGTCGTACTCGCACGGGCTCTCGGCGCTCTACGTGGTGGCCTACCTCGGCATCGGGATGGCGGCGAGCTACGTCGTCGGGCCCCTGCTGTGGAACTACGCGCACCGCCACGGGCTGCACAACATCAGCGACATCGCCGCGCACCGCTTCGCGGCGCCGTGGCTGGGCGCCCTGCTCGCCGTGGCCGCCACGGTGTTCCTGCTGCCCTACATCCAGCTCCAGATCACCGGTATGGGCACGGTGGTCGCCAGCGTCAGCTACGGCGCGATCGGGCTGGGGGTGGCCTACCTCCTCGCGTTCGTGGTGTCGGAGGTCTTCGTGCTGTCCAGTGGGCTGCGTGGCAGCGCCTGGGTGTCGATCGTCAAGGACGTGACGGTGATCGCCACGCTGGCCGTGGTGTTCGTCTACGTGCCGCTGCACTTCTTCGGCGGCTACGGCGGGATGTTCGCGCGGCTGACGGCCGAGCGGGCGCAGTGGTTCACCATGCCCGGGCCCGGCACCTCCACCTACGGCACGGCCTGGTTCGTCTCGACGGCCCTGCTCAACGGCGCCGTGTACAGCGTCCTGCCGACCACGGTGGCGGGCTTCCTCGGCGCACGCTCGGCCCAGACCCTGCGCCGCAACGCGATGATCCTGCCCTTCTACCAGCTGCTGCTGTTCCTGCCGGTCGTGCTGGGGATGGCCGCGACGTTCGTGGTGCCGGGCCTCGAGAACTCCGACCTCGCCCTGTTCGAGATGCTGCGCACGAGCATGCCGCCGTGGCTGTTCGGCCTGGTCGGGGCGGCCGGTGCGCTGTCGGCGATCGTGCCGATGGCCGTGTTCATGCTCGCCATCGGCACGATGTGGAGCCGTTCCGTGCTGAGCCGATCGGTTGTGGGCCGCCAAGCGCCGGGCCGGCAGCGCAGGCTCGCGCAGCTCGTCACGCTGATCGCGGGCGGGCTCGCGCTGGGCATGACCTACGTGTTCCCGAACGCGCTCGTGCGCCTGTCGGTGATCTCCTACGAGGGGCTCGCGCAGCTGCTGCCGCTGGTGGTGATCGCGCTGGTGTGGCGGCGGATGTCGCTGGCCGGCGGCGTGGCGGGCCTGGGCGTGGGGGTCGCGATCGTCGTCGGGCTGATGGTCACGGGCAACGACCCGTGGAACGGGATCAACGCCGGCGCGATCGGCCTGGTGGCCAACCTCGCCGTCGTCGCGGGGGTGTCGCTGTGGCGGCCCGGGACGGCCGTCCCGGAACGCATGGCCGTCCAGGAGGCGGTGGCGGTATGACGGAATCGCTCACGGCCACCGAGCTCGTCGCGGCCTACCGCGCCCGGGAGCTCTCGCCCGTCGAGGTCACCGCGGCGGTGCTGGACCGCGCCGAGAAGCGGCAGCCGGAGCTCAACTGCTTCTACCGCCTCGACCGCGCCGGCGCCGTCGAGGCCGCGCGTTCCTCCGAACGCCGCTGGGCCGCAGGCGAACCCGCGGGCCCGATCGACGGCGTGCCCGTAACGGTGAAGGAGAACATCGCGGTCGCAGGCGTCGGGCGGCCGTCGGGCACGGCGGCAAAGGCCGACGCCCCGCCCGAGGAGCGCGACGGGCCCGCGACGGCCCGGATCCGCGAGTCCGGCGGTGTGCTGTTCGGAATCACCGTGATGCCCGACTACGGGATGCTCTCGTCGGGTGTGTCGAGCCTGCACGGCATCACCCGCAGCCCGTGGAACCCGGCGTGGACGGTCGGCGGATCCAGCGGCGGGGCCGCGGCGGCCGCCGCCGCGCGGATCGGGCCACTGCACGTGGGCTCCGACATCGGCGGGTCGATCCGGCTGCCGGCCGGCTGGCTCGGCCTGGCGGGACTCAAGCCGAGCTTCGGCCGGGTGCCCGTCGACCCGCCGTACCTGGGCCGCGTCGCGGGCCCGATCGCCCGCACCGTCGCCGACGCCGCGCTGCTGCTGTCGGTGCTGGCCCGGCCCGACGACCGCGACTTCATGAGCCTGCCCCCGACCGACACCGACTGGTCCTTCGCGGACGGCGACGTTCGCGGGCTGCGGATCGGATTCCACCTCGACGGCGGGGCGGGTCTGCCCACCGACCCCGAGGTCGCCGGTCTCGTGGCTCAGGCCGTCGAGATCTTCGCGGCGGGCGGGGCCGACGTGAGCCCGGTCGACGCCCCCATGACGCCCGAGCTCCTCGACGACCTCGACCGCTTCCTGCGGATGCGCTCCTGGGTGGACGTGCAGGCGCTGCCCGCCGAGCGCCGGGAGCGGGTGCTGCCGTTCATCCTCGACTGGGCGGGCGGGGCGGCCGGCGCGTCCGGCGAGGAGATCCTGCGCTGCTACGAGTCGGTGCAGGAGCTGCGGCGGCGCACGGTGGCGCTGACCGGTCCGTTCGACGTGGTGCTCTCGCCGGTGGCGCCCGTCGCGGCGTTCCCGGCGGAGTGGCCGATGCCGTCGAACGATTCCGCCACCGCGCTGCACCACATCGCCTACACCGCCCCGTACAACTTCTCCGAGCAACCCTCGGCCACCGTCAACTGCGGCTTCACCGCCGACGGCCGGCCCGTCGGGCTGCAGGTCACCGGCCGCCGCCACGATGACGCAGGCGTGCTGCGGGCCGCCGCCTGGTACGAGCGGGCGCGCCCGGCGGCCGCCGCCCCGGCCTGGCCGGACTGATCACCGGGCGGACTGCCACCGCCGCGTCTGTGCGGTGATCAGCCGGGCGAGGTCGCCCGCGGTGATGCTGAAGTCCGCGACGTGGGTGCCGAACGGTGAGTACCGGGGGGAGGTGACGTAGGAGTCGGCTCCGGAGACCTGCAGCCACGAGATGGTGAACTGCGCGTTCCCGGAGGACGCGCACCGGATCGTGCCCGGGCCCTGGTAGTGGGTGAAGCCGGTCGGCCCGGTCTCCGGGGTGAATCCCAGCAGGACCAGGCCCAGCGACCCCGTCGGGTTGCGGGAGTCGCCGTGCAGCAGGCCGGCGTTCGGGAAGTAGGCGTCCACCGGTTTCGCCTCCGTCGCCGGCACGCCGTCGAGCAGAGCGGCCGGGTTCGAGCACAGGATCTTGTGGCCGGGCGCGTCGTTCCGACCGAAGATCGTCGGACCCGGGGCCTGGCCCTCGGCCTCGTTGAAGCTCGAATAGGCGACCACGCAGCCGGTGGGTACCGGCGCAGTTGTAGAGGCGCGTTCGCAGGCCGGGACGTGCTGGAATGTCGACGCCGGGTCGTTCCCGCCGCCGCTCGGTGCGCCGATGGGCACCTGCACGTTCCCGCCCAGCAGCACGGCCGACACGAGCTGCGCTGTGGTCTCGGGGTTGCCGTCGAACCGGTCCTGGATGAGCTGGTCGGCCACGATCGTGCCCTGGGAGTGCCCGAGCACCACGACCCCCCGCCTGCGTCGCGTGGCGGGGTCGATGTTGTCGTGCTCCCAGTAGCTGTCCCACGCCTGCTCGACGTCCATCACGCCGGTCTTCAGGCCGGTGAGCGGCGTGGTGAGGATCGAGGTGTACGCGATCTGGCGGTAGAGCGGCACGAACAGCCGGCACTGCGGCGCGAACCGGCCGACCTGCGAGAGCGTCACGGCGACGTCCTCGGGCCTCGGGTCGGGCGGCGTCGATCCGATCTGGAGCACGGGGTTCGCGACCACGTCGACCGTCGGGTAGGCGTAGAAGCAGTCGACCGGCGGCGCGTCGGTCACCAACGTCGACATCCAGGTACGTCGCCCCACGGAGATCTCCTGACCATCGACGGTTCTGTGCCGGGTCAGTCGAGCAGGGGTGACCCGCAGCAGATAGACACCCGGTTGATGAAGTGGCGCGCGGGACCCTGACGGTGATGACAACTGCGGCCGGTGGGCAGGGTCTAATGGCGGGATGGGGTGGCGGCGGCCGGTGGCCGCGATGGCGGCGGGGCTCGTCGCCGGCCTCGTGGTGGTCGTCTCGCTCGGGCTGCCCTCCGCCTCGGCCGGCGCCGGGGACAACGGCGACGGCTACCGGCTGTACTGCGGCGCGGGGCTCACCCCGGCCACGCCCGACGGGCGGTCCAACTGGAAGGGCGGGGTGGTCCTCGACTTCACCACCGGGTCGGCCCCGTGCTCCGATCCGATCGCGTCCTCCGCGCTGCCGATCCTGAAGCTCGCCACCGCCGGCGCGGGCCCCGTGTGGTCGCTGAGCACCCTCGGGCTCCTGTACACCCTCGCGATCGCCGTGGCGGCGGCCGTGGCGGCGTGGGCCGTCGGCCCCGGGGTGCGGCTGCTCGTCCTCGTCCCGGCGCTCGTGCCGCTGGCCGGCCCGACCTTCTCCCGCTTCTTCGTCTCGACGTTCGGCGAGCCGGCCGGGCTGCTCGGTGCCTGCGTGCTGTGCCTGGGGGGCGGCGTGATCGCTGTGACCGACCGGCAGCTCGTCCCGGAGCGGATCGCCGGGCTGGTGCTGGTGGCCGGCGGTGGCCTCCTCGCCGCAACGGCCAAGACCGCCTACGTCCCGCTGCTCGCGACGGCGGTGTTGATCTGCGCGGCCACCGCCGTCCGCACGGCCGGGCGCGAGCGGGTGGCGGGGCCGGTCGTCGCGGTGGCCGTGGCCCTGCTCGCCGTGGCTCCGGTGCTGGCGGGGGTGGGGTGGCAGCAGCGCAACTACGCGGTCGTCAACGCCCACAACCTCGTCTTCACGGTGGTGCTGCCCGAGGTCGGCGACGGCGCGCTGGGCCCTCTGGGGCTGCCGCCTGCGGCCGCGCCGTTCGCCGGTCGCGCCTACTTCCCGGAGGGTGCGAACGGCTACCCGGGGTCCGAGGTGGTGGCCGCCCGGCCCGCCGAGGTGCGCTCCGCCGCCTACCGCGAACTGCTGACCCATCCCTCGGCCGCGTTACAGGCGGTCGGCACCGGGTTGGAGGCGACGCTCGGTGCCCGGCTGGACTACCTACCGTCGCAGCCCCTGACGGCCACGACCGTCCCCCCGGTGCTCGGCTCGTCCGTGGGGGAGCAGGGGGCCGACCGGGGCCGGCTGCTGGCCTGGCTCGACTCGCTCCCCGTGCCGTGGCTGCCCGCCGTGCTGGCGCTGGTCGGCGTGGCTGCCGGCCTGCGCCGGGGCAACGCGTTCACCCGGATCGCCGGCCTGGCCGCCCTGTCGGCGGTCGGGATCGTGGTCATCGCGGTGCTCGGTGACGGCTACTTCGAGATCGCCAAGCACGTCTGGCTCGCCGCCTACCTGCTCGAGGTCACCGGTGCGGCCCTCGTCCTGGCCGCCGTCGTGGCACTGCTCTCCCGCCGCGGAAGCCGCACCTGGGACACTGCCCGGCATGACCGACACGCTCGTCAAGCCGGCTGAGCCCCTGGTCGGCTGGCCACCGGTGCGCCGGGCGCGGATGCCGTGGGGTGCCATCCCGGCCGTGCTGGCGCCGGCCGCGCTGTTCGCGTGGCACGCCGCGCAGTACGGGCGGTGGGAGGTCGACGACGCGGCCATCACGTTCTCCTACGCCCGCTCGGTGGCCATCGGGGCGGGCCCCGTGCTGCAGCCCGGCCTGCCGCCCGTTGAGGGGTTCTCCGATCCGGCCTGGCTCGCGCTGCTGGTCGTCGGCCGTTGGCTCGGGCTGTTCGACCACGGCACCTGGTTCGGCGTGCCGGACTATGTCGCCTACCCCAAGGTGTTGGCGCTCGTGCTGGTCATGGGCATGTTCGGCTGCTTCTACGCGGCGGCGTCGGCGGTCTCGCGCCGTCCGGCGGTCGTCACCGTCGTGGCCGGGGCGATCTGTGCGGCGATCCCGTCGTTCGTGATCTGGTGCGTGTCCGGGCTGGAGAACTCGCTGTTCGCGCTGGCCGTGGTGGCGGTCGCGACGGTCATGGTGCGGGCGTACGCGCGGGGCCGCCTCGACGCGGTGCTGCCCGCGATCGCGTGCGGACTGCTCGCCGCGCTGGCCGCGCTGACCCGCCCCGAGGGCGCGATCTACGCCGCCGCCTACCCGCTGGCCGTCCTGATCCTGCTGCGGTGGCCTCGGTGTGTGCAGAGCCTGGTGGCCGTGGTCGTCGCCGTGGGGGCGTTCCTGCTGCCCTACGGCACCTACCTCGCCTGGCGCTGGTCCACCTTCCACGCCTGGCTGCCCACCACCGCCGTCGCGAAGTCGCAGGGGCTGCCCACGGCCGCCGGGTTCGCCACGGTGAGCGACCTGGTGGCCTACGGCGGCTGGCTGGCGGTGCTGCTCGGCGTGCTGGTGGTCGGGGCGGCCGCGGCGCGCAGCTCGTCGGTCCGCGACGCCGTGGTTCTGGTGCTCGTGCCGCTCGGTCTCGCGCTGGTCGCGTTCGGCGTGCTGCGGCCGGACTGGATGACGCAGTACCGGTTCGCCACGCCCGTCTGGGCGCTGGGCGCGCTGGTGGTGGCCCTGTCCGCGGTGGAGGTCGTCGGCGGGCTGCGGTGGCGCGGGCGGGCGGTGCTGGCCGTCGTGCTGGCCGGGGCCGCGGTGATCTCCGGTGCCCAGTGGATCGCCCAGTCGGCGTCGTTCCGGGCCGAGCCGGTCGCGCCGATGTGCCTGATCGTCGTGAACTCGGGTCGCGAGTTCAACGGTTACGTCGACATCCTGGGGTTGAACAACCCCACGCTGTTCGCGCCCGAGATCGGCGGCAACGCGCTCACCGGCACGTCACTTCTCACCGACGGCGCCGGCCTCGCCGAGCCCACCATCGCCAGGTTCTGGGCGGCGAAGGACTGGGCCGGTCTGCGCGACTACGTGCTCGACGACGTCAAGCCGTCGTTCCTCAAGGCCCACGGCCAGTTCCGCACGCAGATGGCCTTCGACGCCGACCCCCGCTTCGTCCGCGACTACGTGCTCATCGGGGCGACGCCCAACAAGGGTGGCAACTGGGTGCGGCGCGACCTGGTGCCGGACCCTGCGACGATGGCCCGGTTGCAGGACTGGGCGAAGCAGGCTCTCGCCGCGGACGCCGCCCAGCGCGCCACCCCGCTGGCGTCGTGCGGTGACCAGCTGACACGCGGGGCCACCCGGGCATGATGGTGGCGCCGCTCACGCCGCTACCCTCGAAGCGACATCCCGCGACACGACAGGACTGTGCTTTGACGACCACCGCCGCCACGCCGCCCGCCGCCGCGTCCTCGCCCGGGCCCGTGTCGTCACCGGCCGGGCAGCCGGGCAGCCTGCTGCAGCGCGTGATCCTGCCGCGCGCGGGCGACCCGATGAGCGTCCGCTCGCTCTACATGGACGAGCGCACCGGCATCCGGCTCACGACGATGCCGTCGATGCCCGGCGAGCCGGTCAAGAAGATCCTCAACCTGGCGGGCTCGTCGCTCGGCGCCCGCAGCCTGACGGCCACCTCCCGCACGTCCGCGGTGGTCAAGGAACAGAGCGAGATCTCGTTCGGCGCCTACTTCAACGCGTTCGCGGCCAGCTACTGGCGCCGCTGGAGCGCGCTGACGGAGGTGCGCCTGCGGCTGGAGGTCGAGGGCAACGGCCGCGTCGACGTCTACCGCTCCAAGTACGACGGCTCGCACATCTACGAGTACGGCGAGGTCATCGGCGGCAGTGTCAACGGTTCTGGGGCCAGGCGCTGGATCGAGATCCCGCTGGACCTGCGCCCGTTCGAGGACGGCGGCTGGTACTGGTTCGACCTCACCACCGACGTCGGCGACCTGACGCTGCACGCGGGCGGCTGGTACGCCGCTGGGGAGGCGCCGGGCCGCGCGGCCGTCGCGATCGGGATGCCGACGTTCAACCGCCCCGCCGACGCCGTCGCCACGCTCACCGCGATCGGCTCCGACCCGGCCGTGCTCGAGTCCGTCGTCGCCGTGATCGTGCCCGACCAGGGCACGAAGAAGGTGCGTGACGAGCCCGGGTTCGAGGCCGCCGCCGCGCAGCTGGGTGACCGGCTGAGGATCATCGACCAGCCCAACCTCGGGGGCTCGGGCGGTTACGCGCGGATCATGTACGAAGCACTCGAGCACACCGAGTGCGAGCAGGTCCTCTTCATGGACGACGACATCCTGCTCGAGCCCGATTCGATCCTGCGGGCCGTCGCGTTCTCCCGGCACTCGCGGGAGCCGATGCTCGTCGGCGGGCAGATGCTGTCGCTGCAGGCGCGCTCCCAGCTGTCCACGATGGGCGAGGTCGTCGACCGCAACGCGTTCCTGTGGCGCAACGCCCCGGGCACCGAGCCGCACCACGACCTGGCCGACCGCACCCTGCGCCAGACGCCGTGGCTGCACCGCCGTACGGACGTCGATTACAACGCCTGGTGGATGTGCCTCATCCCGCGCACGGTGGCCGAGGACGTCGGCATGCCGCTGCCGCTGTTCATCAAGTGGGACGATGCGGAGTACGGCCTGCGCGCCGCGTCGAAGGGCTACCGCACGGCCACGGTGCCGGGCATCGCGATCTGGCACATGTCGTTCCTGGAGAAGGACGACACGAGCGACTGGCAGGCCTACTTCCACTATCGCAACCGGTTCGTCGCGGCCGCGCTGCACGGGCCCGACAACCCGCGGGCGCTGGTGCTCGACACCGTCAAGCGCACCATGCGGCACCTGATGCTCATGGAGTACTCGGCAGTGGCGCTGCAGGAGATGGCGCTGCGCGACTTCCTGGCCGGGCCCGAGGACCTCTTCCCGTCCCTTCCGGTGATCCTCGGCAAGATCCGCGCCAAGCGCGCCGAGTACGACGACGGCCGCCCGCTCGACTCGGCCACCCAGGTGCCGCTCTCCACCCTCGACGCCCTGGCCGCGCAGGCGTTCCCCGACCCGCCCAAAGGCAAGGTCGCGATCGTGAAGGGCCTCGCGCGCAGCGTCGTGCACAACCTGCGGGCGCCCGACCCGGCACATCACGTGGTGCCCCAGCGCAACCTGCCGTCGCGGTACGCGCAGTGGTTCGTGCTGTCGCGTCTGGACTCGGCCACCGTCTCCACCCCGGACGGGCGCGGCGTCACGTTCCGCAGGCGCAGCCCGGAGATGTTCAAGGCCATGCTCGCCACCTCGGTGTCCCAGCTGCGGCAGATCGCGAAGGAGTGGCCCGAGCTGCGCCGCCGCTACCGGGCCGCTCAGCCGGAGCTGACCAGCCGTGAGGCGTGGGCGCGCAACGTGTTCGATCGCTGACGTGTGCGGTGAGTGATGTCGGGACCCGTCCGGATGCCTCCTGGCCCGTAGGATCGCGAGGTCGACGGAACAGCGTTCCCACCGCCACCGAGAGAGCGAGCACCGTGGCCGCCCCCGCCCAGGTCAGACTGCCCGCACAGCGGCGGCCGCCCCGGGCGCCGGCGCCCCCGGCGCCCCCGCTGCCGCGGTTGCCGCGGTTCCTGCTGGCGGTCGTCCTCGGCGTGGTGGCGGCCTGCGCGGTGCTGGCCGGTCGGTCCACCGGCGTGCTCGAGAACGGTGCGGCCCTGGTCCTCGCGGTGCTGCTCGTGCTGCTCGTGCCCACCTCCCGTGACCTGGGCCGGCGCATCCTCCTGGGTGGCTGCCTGCTGCTGGGGTGGGTGCCGATGCTGTGGTGGGTGCCGCTGCCCGTCGGTGGGCTCGGCCGGGTCACGATCGGGCTCGCCCTCCTCGCGGGCGGGCTCGGGGCCTGGGTCGGCTGGGGCGAGCGTCCGCTGCGCCGCGCCGCCCGCCTGATCCCGAAGCTGCGCGCGATCGACCTGCTGGTGCCGGTCACGATCGGGGCCGGGCTCGTCGAGCTGCAGACCTGGCTGCAGGTCAAGACCGCACGCCAGACGCTCGGCATGCTGATGAGTGGCTGGGACAATTCGGCCCACTTCAGCATGGTCAACATGATCCGCCGCAACGGCGTCACCACCGACGTGCTCGCCGCGCCCCCAGGTGGAGGTACCTGGCAGTTCGACAGCTACCCGCAGGGCTTCCACGCCGTCGTCGCCACCCTGATCGAGGTGATGGTGGGCCCCACCCAGGGCGACCTCGGAGCGGAGCTGCTCGCCTACTCACAGGCCGTGGCCCTGCTCGTGATCGCTCTGACCACGATGCTCGTCGCCGGTTTCTGCGCCCTGCCGGCGCTGCGCCGGCGTCCCGCGGTCGCGGTTCCGGTCGCGGCGTTCGTGGCCGCGGTCTTCTACGTCGGCCCGGGCGCCACCTCGATCCAGGGCGGGATCGGCAACTTCACCATGGCGTGCGCCCTGGTGGTGGCGGCCGCGCTGATCGCGGTGCCGCAGGCGCGGGTGTTCGCCCCGCTCACGCTCGCGGCGCTGGGCGGCGCCGTGGTCGGCATCGCGTCGAGTTGGGTCCTGCTGCTCGTGCTGGCCGTACCGGCGGTTCTCGCGCTCGTCGTACCGTTCGGGCGGCGACGCTGGTCGGCGTCGTGGCCCCGGATCGTGCTGTCGCTGGTGGTGGTCCTCGCGGTCCTGGGCTGCCTGTGGCGCACGCTCGTCGTGATCTCGCGCGTCCAGGCGGCGAGCCCGCTCACCCTGACCGGCGGGGTACCCCCGGTGAACCTCGGGCTGGCCGCGGCGGCCGCGATCGGTGTGGCCGGGGTGTGCCTGATGGTGCGCCGCGGTGCCGCCGACGCCGCCCGGTCCGTCCGGATGCGGGTCACGGCCCTGGCGCTGGTCCCGCTCGTCGCCGTGGGCGTGACGATCGGCCTCGTCCTCGTGCAGATCGACGCCAACGGCAAGGCCACCTACTACGGGCTGAAGTTCATGCTGGGCGCGGAGATCGTGCTGCTCGTGCTGCTCGCGATCCCGGTGGCACAACTCCTGAGCAGGCGCCCCCACCGCACCCGGAGCGTCCTCGGGACGGTCCGCGGTTTCGGTGGGTCCGTGCTGGTCGCGCTCGCCGTCACGCAGGTCTTCGGCCTCACCGTGGTCGACCTGACCGACGTCGGTCTCGGCCCGGAGGCACCCGGCAGCGCCAACCTCGCCCAGCAGGTCCGGGTGCTGCGCCAGCCCCCGAGCACGGCCGATCTCGCCGACCGCATCATGCGCGCCGAGGCATCGGGAGGCCTGCCCGCGCACGCGTTCTACGTCGACGCGCGCCCGGACCGTCCGATCAGCTCGATCCTCGCCGCGCAGTGGTACCTCTCGCTGACCGACACGTGGACGGCCGAGTCCAACTACGTGGCCGCGGGCACCCGCTTCGCCGACCCCACGGCGGGCGCGGCCGACCAGGTGCGCTGGATCCTCGCCACCGGCCCCGACACCGTGGCGCTCGTGCCGTTCGAGAGCAGGTACGGGGTGCTGAAGGCCCTGAACCGCCCGGACCTGGCCTACCGCGTGGTCGGGATCTGACCCGGTCAGCCGACCTGTGCCCGGGTGATCTGAGAGACGCGTTGAGGGCTGATTCCCAGTATGGCCGCCACGTCGTGGACCGGGAATCCGCGCTCGACGAGTGCGCCTTCGAGATCGTGGAGGTCAGCCAGCCAGTGACCGTCTTCGCGGGTCGCGGTCGCGGTCGCGGCCGTCCTTTCCCGAGCGCAGTCTCGCGGCGATGCGATGTCCATCTATTGGACAGTGCCGTCCGTGGCCGGTTTCCACTGCTCGAACGGGCGCTCCAGCGTCCAGCCCTGCGGCCCGGAGGCCAGGGTGCGGTCCTCGCAGCAGGCCGGGTTGGACAGGGCCTCGAACAGCGCCACCGACCAGCCCAGGGCGCGGCGGGCGAGCAGGCGCATCGACAGGCCGTGGGTGACGACCAGAACCACGTCCACATCGGACGTGTGGTCCGGGAGCTCCGTGAGGAACGCCGCCAGCCGGTCGTCGACGTCGGCGCCGGACTCGCCGTGGCTCAGCCGGTAGAAGAAGTGCCCGTAGACGTTGCGCTCGGCCTCCTGGCGCACCTGCTCCTCGGGGTCCTGCAGGTTGCCCCAGTCCTGCTCGCGCAGCCGGGGCTCCTGCACGGTCCACGCCGGGTCGAGATCGAGCAGCGCCAGGGTGTGCAGGGTGCGCCGGTAGGGGCTGACGAACACCCCGAGACGTCCGCCGCCGACCAGCCCGTGGATGCGCGGCCCGGCGTCGCGGGCCTGGTCCTCGCCGTGCTCGGTCAGGGGGAGCGCGTGGTCCGGGATGGTCGTGTAGGCGCTCTTGTCGACGTTGCCGAGGCACTCCGCGTGGCGGAGCAGGATGACCTTCACACCCGGATCATCCTCGGGAGGCGACCCGACGCACGATGGCCTGGTAGCCCGAGCCCAGCACGCGCTGCATGCCGTCGATCGCGAAGGCGTCGGGGCCGATGAAGATCCGCGCCTTGTCCTTCTCGACGCCGCGCAGGATCGTCGCGGCCGCGACCTCCGGGGTGGTGCGGGCGAGGCGGTCGAACAGGTCGCCGGTGGCCTTGGCGTCGACACCGGAGGCGAAGCGGCCGCCTCGGGCGATGTTGGTCCTGATGCCGCCGGGGTGCACGCAGTTGACGGACACCCCTGTGCGGGCGGACAGCATCTCCTGGCGCAGCGCCTCGGTGAACCCGCGCACCGCGAACTTCGACGCGTTGTACGCCGCCTGCCCGGGCACCGCGATCATCCCGAAGATCGACGAGATGTTGACGATGTGGCCCGAGCGGGCGTTGACCAGGTGCGGCAGGAACGCCTTCGTGCCGTGCACGACACCCCAGAAGTTGATGCCCATGATCCAGTCGATCTCGTCGATCTCGAGCGCCAGCACCGGGCCGGTCATGCTCACGCCGGCGTTGTTGACCACCAGGTCCACCCGGCCCTGACCGGCGGCGACCTCCGCGGCGTAGGCGTCGAACGCGGCGCGGTCGGAGACGTCGAGCGTCCGGTGCTCGACCTTGGCCCCGGCGGCGAGGCAGGACGCGGCGGTGGCGGCCACCCCGTCCGCGTTGACGTCGGACAGGGCGAGGCGGGCGCCCCGTCCGGCCAGGTCGAGCGCGAGCGCCCGCCCGATGCCCGATCCTGCTCCGGTGATGACGGCGACCTTGTCCGCGAAGTCCTTCATGAGCGGAGGTTACCGCAAGTAAGTTACCAGCGGTAGGGTTCCGGTCATTCGTCGATCCCGTACAGCCGCGCCCAGTTCGCACGGCTCGTCAGGTGCGGCACGTCGTCACGCCAGCGCTTCGCCACGGCCGGGCCCTCGGTGCGCAGCCGGTTCATCGCCACCAGGCCGCGCTTGGCCAGCGTCACGGCGCGGTCCTTGTCGCGCTGCCGGATGCGCACACCCGTCTCACCCATGTCGGTGACGACCACGCGGTCGAACAGCGAGACGTGCCACCAGTGCGCGTCGCCCGCCGCGACCGTGCCGGTGCGGTGCGGCGCCCGGCCCGTGACCTGGTAGGCGGCCCGCTTCGCGAACGTCAGCCACAGGTTGCCCGGCTCGTTGGACGCCCGCACGGCCTGCAGCTCACGGAAGTCGTCGGGCATCTCCGACATCGGGTGCACGATCGTCTCCGGGTACGCGGCCCGGATCCGCCGGATCTCCGCGGCGGCGCCGACCGAGCCGTCCTCCATGATCCCGGGACCGTCGAGGAAGTCCTCGATGGCTTGGCACAGCGTGGCGGTGAGGCCGTAGTGCATCGCGACCAGGTAGGTGGAGAGCAGGTGCCCGACGCGGGTGATGATCCGCTTCGTGGAGAAGTCGGTGTGCAGCGCCGCCATGATCAGGCCGTTGCGCAGGTTGAAGTACCGGTGCCACTCGTCCCAGTCCTTCCACCCGAAGTCGGCGTGCCAGACGCCGGCGCCGGGCAGTGTGACCGTCGGGAAGCCGTGGGCGCGGGCGCGGTAGCCGTACTCCACGTCGTCCCACTGGAAGAACAGCGGCAGCGGGTAGCCGATCTCGCGCACGATGGCGGCCGGGATGAGGCACGACCACCAGCCGTTGTACTCGGCGTCGACGCGCAACTCCTGGTTGATCGGCAGCTGTCGCTCGTCCAGGCCGAGGAGGTAGGCCTCCTTGAGCGCGCCCGGGATGTCCAGCCCGTTGATCAGCTTCTCGGGGTCGGCCCGCTCCGCCGATACGTGCAGGTGGCCGGGGTGGAGCAGGTTGAGCATCTGCCCGCCGACGATGGCCGGCTTCGCGGTGCTCGCCGCGAACGCCGTCAGGCGCACGACGATCTCCGGCTCGAGCATCACGTCGTCGTCCATGAGGAAGACGTCGGACTGGTCCTCGGGCGCACCGGCCGTGGCGTCGAACAGGCCGCGGGTGAAGCCCCCCGCGCCACCGAGGTTGGGCTGGCGGACGTAGCGCAGCTGCGCCCCGAGCGCGGCCGAGACCTCGAGGAAGCGCTCGCGCGACTCCAACGGGTCGCTGCCCTGGTCGACGACCTGCACGGTGCCGATGAGCGCGAGCGCGCCCGGGTCGTCGATCAGTGCCTGGAGCGTGTCGAGGCACTCCTCGACCCGGTTGTAGGAGCAGATGACGATGTCGGTGCGCGGCACCGGACGCGTGGTGGCCACGCTCCACCGCACGTTGGAGACCGTCATCCCGTCCAGCTCGGTGGAGAGCTCCAGGTACATGCCGCCCCCGTCGAGGAAGCGGTTGATCGGGGCGACGAACCGCACCACGTGCTCGGTGGCGGCGTCGACGTCCTCCGTGGAGAGGATCCGCCAGACCTTGTTCGTGTCCGACGCCAGCAGGCGCACGCGCCCGGTGCCGGAGACGACGGCCTCGACCTCGACGTCGGCGACGGGCGTCCAGCGCTGCCAGTAGGCGGCGTGGAACCGGCCGAAGTAGGTGTTGGTGGTGACCCTCGAGCCGGGGGCGAGGTCGATGCGGTGCCGGCGGCGGCGGGCCGCCCCGCGCTCGATCACCGAGTACAGGTCCTCCGGGGCCTGGCCCGACGGGCCGAAGAACAGGCCGCGCTGGGCCAGGACCCGGTCGGTCGCTCGTACGTCGGCGGGCGCGGCCGTCACATCGGCGTGGGGCGTGTCCGTGTTGTCCGTTGTGCGAAGCATGCGAAGCGGTCGTCCTCCGGTCGTGGGGTACGCGGGGCTGCCCGCCATTGTGCGGCCGGCCACGTGCCGGTCAGCCGACGGGGTCGAGCCCGGGTACCCGGGTGCGCCCGTCAGCGTGCCAGCCCATGACCGTCTGATCTGCGACGACAGGCCGTGGCCGGGCCAGATCGGTGAGCGGGACCCAGCGGTAGAGCTGAGCGGCGTCACGGGTCGGGTCACCGGCGAGATAGGTGGGCATGCGCCGCTCGGTGACCAGTAGCCGTGGTGCGGCGAAAGGGCCCCCGAACGTCGGGGCGTAGGTGATCCCGGCCGACGGATCGCTCGCCGGGGTGCCCACCTCCCACTGCGGGAGGTCCGCCGTGCCGAGCGGCAGGGCGGCCGGTGTGATGCAGCCGAACAGGAACGCGACCGGCCAGTCGAGAACGGCGGAGCTGCCCGGCGGGAGCAGCGTCTCCATCGGCGTCAGCTTCGGCACGCGGGGGAGCGAGACGAGGGCGGGGGGTTGGTCGCCGGTGGTCGGTGCGTCCACGGCGAGGCGGACGGCGTCGGCACCGGTCGGGGCCATCTGCCGCACGTCGCGGGGGGTGTCGGCGGCCGCGGACAGTCGCCGTTGGTCCACCACCGCCCCCGCCTTCCCGAACTCCATGCGCAGTGTGTCGCCCGGACGCGAGGTGCCGACGGTCGTGACGACCACGGGGAGACGCCCGGAGCGCTGGGCGGGGTCGAGGGCGAACCAGCCGGTGGTGGTGACGCCCGAGACGGCGATGGCCGGCACGGTCGTGCCCCCGAAGTCGACGGTGCGTTCGGTGCGGGTGACCGCGCCGGCCTGCGGCGGCAGCATCCCTGCGGCAGGGTCGGTCTCCACCGACAGCAGCCGCTCCAGCCCGCAGGGCTCGCCGCGCACGGTGGCCAGCGCGTCGGAGGCCAGCGTGTAGGAGTCGCGGTGGGCCGCGGCGACCCGGGCGAGCCCCCCGACCTGCAGCAGCAGCACCGCCACCAGCACGATGGCCACCAGCGGAACCGGCGCGGGCACGCGTCGCGGTACCCCGACCGTCGTCGCGCCGCCGGCCCGCAGCCACGCCTCGCGGCCGACGAGGACGGCGACGAGCAGCCCGCCCAGCGCCAGCACGAACGTCGAGACGCCCTTCCCGGCCAGCGCGGGCGGAGCGGTGCTGAACGCGGGCGTGAACCAGTTCGAGGCGTAGGGCCACACGTTGTAGCCGGCCAGCACGAGCGCGCCGACACCCGTGACGGCCGCGATCGCGGTGACGAACGGGCGCGCCCGGTCGCGGAGGGGCGAGCCGGCGAACGCCACCAGCCCGAGCAGCAGGACGGCGGCGCCGACGCCGGCCATGTCGCCGAAGTGCTGCGTCCACTTGGTGGGGGTGAACGTCATGGCGACGAGCCCGAGCCCGAACGTGGCCACCAGACGCCCGGCCGTCCCTGTCGCGATGCCGGCGCGGCTGCGGCGCCCCTCTCGTCCAAGTCCCAGCGCCCACAGCATCCCGGCCGCCGCGAGCACGGTGAGCAGCACGGCCGCACGCTTGCCGATGGAGGCCTGGAACGACCCGGGTTCCAACAGGTTCGCGTAGCGCTGGTACTCCTCGAACCACGGCTGCCCGCCGCCGATGAGCGTCCGCACGCGGGTGGACTCCAGCACGGCTGCGAGGCTCTGGTCGGACACCATGAGCAGCACCGCCGCCGCCGGGGACGCCACCAGCACGGCGAGAATGGGCCATACGTGCAGGTCATGGCGGGCGCGCAGCACCCGCAGCAGCGGCAACACCCCGGCCAGGAACGGCATGAACGCGATCAGCCCGCCGGGCGTCAGCGCGGTGGTCAGGCCGGCCACGAGGAGGCCGACGGCCAGTGGCACCACCCGGCGCGTCGCGATGGTCCGCTCGACGGCGAGGAACGCCCCCAGCGCGCCGACGGCCACCCACGGCTCGGGACGCAGGCCCAGGTTGTAGGGGACCCACCAGGTGGCGAACGCGAGCGCGGCCAGCCACGGGGTGGAACGGCGGGCGGCGAACCGGCCCAGCCGCGGTACCGCGAACCGGGAGAGCAGCACCCAGCAGACGACGCCGAGCAGCGTGGAGGGCAGGCGCATCCACAGCGTGGAGCTGCCGCCCCACTGCGACCAGAGGTACAGCAGATCGTAGAACCAGCTGAAGGGTGCCTCGGGCGCGTTGAGCCAGCGGTAGACGTTGCCGACGAACCCGTTCTCCCCGCGGCTGCGGATGATCCCGGCGATGTAGCCGTCGTCGACGGTGATGGAGCCGATCACCCACCACACGGCGAGCAGCGCGGTGACCACGACGTCCACGGCGCGCGGCCGCCACCAGCGGCGGGGGAGCAGCCGGGCCGCGGGGATCTCGATCCGCGCGAGCGCCACGAACATTCCGAGCAGCGCGAGCACGCAGATCGCGGCGATGGCGGCCTTGACCGGGGAGATCGTGGTCTGGAACCGGGTGTCGGCCGTGAGGGAGAGCGTCACCCCGGTGGGCACGTCCGTGAACGCGCCCGCCACGTCCGGGCGCACGTCGCCGTCGCGGGTGAGCACCGGGCGGCCGTCCACGGCCACCGTGGTGCGCGTGTAGTCCGAGGCGACGGTGACCGTGCACCGCCCCTGCGGGATCGCGACGGTGCCCAGCTCGACGCCCGCGCTGGTGACGCGGAGCCCATCGCCGGTGGAGGTGATCTGCAGGCCGGACAGGGGCGGGGCCGCAGGGTCCGGCCGGGGCGGGGTGGTGGAGAGCAGCAGCTCACCGGGGGTGCGGGCCGCCGAGCAGTCGATCGAGGCGTCCAGCTGCACCGGTTGGTAGGGCATGAGCGGGATCGCCGCCGCGCCGTCGGACGCCGTCCAGGAGTAGGCGACCTGCGGCTGCACCACCGGTGCGAGCGGGAACGCGACCGCGGCGAGCGCGGCGACCAGGCCGAGCCAGAACACCAGCCGGCCCCGGGGGCGGGGTGGCCCGCCACCGCCACGGCGCGGATGGTCCTCGGAGCTGTCCGGCTCCGGCGGGGTCACCGACCGTGCGGGCGAGAGCACCCCGCGACCCTAGTGCGTCACCCGGTCGGCCTCGATTCCGGCCGCCGGAGGTGATCAGCCAGCTCCGGATGGCCACCGTGCGCCGCCCAGTCGGCGGCGGTGCAGTCGAAGCGGGTCTCCCGGATGCCGGTGTCGGCCCCCGCGGCGAGCAGGAGTTCGACGGTGGCCGTCCGGCCCAGATGGGCGGCCTCGTGCAGCGCCGTCGTCCCGAACCGGTCGCCCGCGTCGACCGCGAATCCCAGGTCGAGCAGCAACGGCACGGCGTCGTCACGACCGAGCTGGACCGCCTCGACGAGCGCCCCGGGACGGTCTCCGCGCGCGGTGGCGGCGAGTGCGGGATCGGCGGCCAGCATCGACCGCACGGTCGGCTCGTCGGCGGCCAGAGCCGCGGACACGAGCCGGTCGACGGGTCCGAGCCGGTCGCTCGTGCCACCGGCGGCGGCGAGCAGGTCGGCCGCCGCGGTCTGCCCCGACCGCACCGCCACCTCGTAGGCGTTCCGGTCGCCGAGGATCGGGTGGTAGCCGGTGGTGTTCGGGTCCACCCCGTGCGCCAGCAGCAGCGCGACCCGATCGGTGAAGCCGCGTTCCGCGCCGGAGCGCAGCTGCTCGCCGACCATCCCGGCCGGGGTCGGGTACGCGTCGGCGCCCAGGCGGTCCCGCCACGGGCTCGGCCGTTCGGTGCCGAGTCCGAACGCGAGGAGCACGTCCAGGTGATCGTCCTCCGGGGTGAACATCCGGTTGTAGAGCGTCTGGTTGTCGTTGGGGTCGGCCCCGGCCTGCAACAGCAGCCGGGCGATCGCCGGGCCCTGGGAGTGCGGCGGCTCCGCGCGCTCGCCTCCGCCGAACACCCCGGTGAGTGCGGTGAAGGGCGAGGTCAGACCGTGCCAGAGGAAGCCGGCGTCCGGGTCGGCCCCGTGCTGCAGCAGCACGCTCACGCAGCCGAGGACGTCGCCGGGATCGGGAAGGCGGGCGTAGGCGAGGTAGAGCAGCGGCGGCCAGCGGTACGGCCCGCTCTCGGCGTTCGCGGCGGCCGGGTCGGCACCCAGCGCGGCCGCGAGCTCCGCCGTCCGGCCGCACACGGCGAGGGTCGCGACACCGGCCGTCGCGATCTCCGGGTGCGCGGAGAGGAGATCGCGGGCCGCGGCCGGCGCCGTCGGGTCGTACCGCGCGTAGTCCAGGCAGGCCAGCCGCAGGAACCGGTCGACGTCGCTCCCGGCGTCCACGGGCTCGTCGAAGCTGCGGCTGAACCGTTCGATGGTGGCGAGGTGTGCGCGCAGGGCAGCCCAGTCGGTGAACCCGAACGCCCTCGCCAGCACCCGCTGAGCGCGGGCGAGCGAGACGGTGTCGGACACCGGGGGGTCGTACTCGGCCAGCAGCCCGCGGGCTTCGGAGTCGCCCGCGGCCACGCCGTTGCGGACCCGCTTGGCCTGCTTGCGCAGCCACTCGAAGTTCGGGTTGTCGGGCAGGGGCCAGCGACGCATGTGGAGCCTCCTTCGCAAGGTCCAGCGGTCCGCGTCGCCGGGCGAAGAAGGGTGGTGGAGTGCGCTGCATCGGTGGTGCTCAGGTGGGCTCTGCCCTCTCCGCGGACCGGTGGCGCCCTGCTCGCCACCGTCGACGTTAGCGCATGATCGGGCCCATGACACTGCCCCTTTCTCCTGACGAACTGCTCACCACCACCCGTTCCGTGCGCAAGCGCCTCGACCTCGACAAGCCGGTTCCGATGGAGCTGGTGCGCGAGAGCCTCGAGGTGGCGCTGCAGGCCCCCACAGGCAGCAACCAGCAGGGCTGGCACTGGCTGGTCGTCACCGATCCCGGCAAGCGCAAGCAGATCGGCGACTACTACGCCGAGGCCTTCGGCGCCTACCGCAACTCGCCCACCTACGCGGGCAACGCCGAGGGGCGCAGCGCGGAGCGGCAGGAGGTGCAGGCGCGCGTCACGTCGTCGGCGGAGTGGCTGGCCGAGCGCATGGGTGACGTGCCGGTGCACGTCATCGCCTGCATCACCGCGGGCGAGGAGCTGCCCCGGGGCAACCAGGCCGGGCTGTGGGGATCCCTGCTCCCGGCGGCGTGGAGCTACCAGATCGCGGCACGCGCCCGCGGGCTCGGCAGCGCCTGGACCACGCTGCACCTCAAGTACGAGAAGGAGATCTCGGCGCTGCTGGGCGTCCCGCCGAACGTGCGCCAGGGCGTGCTGCTGCCCACCGCGTACTTCACGGGCGAGACCTTCAAGCCCGCCAAGCGTGAGCCGCTCGACACCGTGTTGCACGTCGACAGCTGGTAGGTAGCCCAGCGTGGTGTCCGGCCCAGCCGCGGCGGGGCCGGACCGGGCGTTCGTCCACCCGATCAGCTCAGCCGGCCGCACACGGTGTGTGATCGGTACCGACATACCGGTACTGCTCGGGGGTCACTCGCACCGTTGATTCCGCGGCTCTCGTTGCCCCGAACGTGACGAACGCAGGCCCGCGAGCCACTCCATCCGGCGATCAAGCCGCGCCCGCCCGTGAGTTCCGGGCGCTGACGGGCCTGCGCATCGTCGCGGCGGTCTGGGTCGTGCTGTTCCACTTCCACTTCTCGCCCCTGCCCGGTATCGCGCACATCGCGGCCTGGTTCGGCCCGCTGATCACGCAGGGCGCGCTCGGCGTCGACGTGTTCTTCGTGCTGAGCGGCTTCGTCATCGCCCACACCTACCTCGACAAGCTCGGACCGGCCCTGCGGGCCGGGGCCACCGCGAAGTTCGTGTGGGCGCGGGCCAGCCGGATGTGGCCGGTGTACGTGCTGGTGTTCAACCTCTTCGGCCTCTGGCTGGTGGCCCGCATCGTGTTCGGCGGGGGTGGGAACATCGCCTACCAGTCGGTGCAGCCCGTCGTGAGCGCGGGCCAGTGGGTGCAGCAGCTGCTCATGGTGCAGATGTGGAACAACCAGTACCTCGACGGCGCCTCGTGGGTCGGCCCGACCTGGTCGCTGAGCGCGGAGTGGCTGGCCTACGTGCTGTTCCCGGTGGCCGCGCTGGTGTTCTTCCGACTGCGCAACCTGCCGGTCGCGGTGCTCGCCGCCGGCTCGCTCGCCCTCATGACGCCGATCGCCTGGGCCTACCTGTCGACCGGTAGCCCGTACTACCCGTGGAGCTGGGCCGTGCGGGTCCTGTGCGGCTTCGGCGCCGGTGTACTCGCCTACCTCGTGGTGCGGCGCATGCGGTCCACCGAGACGGTCCGCAGCCGGGCCTCGGTGCTCGCGGCGGCCACGCCGCTGGCCATCGCGGCCGGCCTGATCGTCGGCGAGGCGGCAGGAACCGGCCGCGGCGGCGCTGTGCTCGTGCTGTTCCCCGTGCTCGTCGGGGCGCTGGCGCTGGCCGACCGCGGCCCGGCGAGGATCCTGGCCCAGCCGTGGGCGGTACAGGGTGGCCGGATCTCCTACAGCCTCTACCTGGTCCACATCCCGATCTTCGAGATCTACTGGACGCTGCTGACCCACTTCCACGTGGTCGAGCGGCACCCGGTCCTCGCCTACGCCTCCGCGATCGTGGCGCTCCTCTCGACGCTGGTGGTGGCCTCGGTGGCCTTCCGGTTCGTCGAGGAGCCGGCCCGCCGCCGGATGCGTCGCATGCACCTGCCGCGCCGCCGCCCGACCGGGCGCTCCGCCGCGCAGCCCGACGCCCCACAGGCGACGGTGCCGTGGCAGGCCCGTCCGGCGTCGGCCCCGGAGCTGGTGGCCGCCTTCCGCGACGTCCACGCGTCGGCCGCACTCGTCACCCCGGAACCCCGCCACGCCGCGACGTCGGAGCGGCGCCCCACCCTTGCCGCCGCGCTGGTCCACACGCAGCGCAGGCGGCCGGCCCACCGGGCGGATCTCGTCGCCGCCCTCGACCGCGCAGAGCACGTTCGCGCAACCTGAACTGGCTGAGCTGGGGAGCGCAGCCCGTCCTCCCCGCACGGTGTCCCTCACACCGTGCGGGGAGGGCGACCGACTTGTTCTCTTCTCGACCACCCCACACAACCCGTTCGACATGCGATCCGGGGCGAGCAGCCACCTCGGCTTCCGGATTCACCCGACCGAGATCGTCGAGATCCTGGACGGCGTCACCGGTAGGCGGTACTGGGGCCGGAACCCTAGGCTGGGTCGCATGGATCCGGGGGGCGAGCTCGTCGCCGCCGCTCTGCGGCCGGCGCGCACGTTCGATCTGGCGTGTGACCTGGTCCTCGGCTACCTCGCGGCCAACGCCCCGATGGGAGCCTGGGTCATCACCCGGGTCGTCGACGGCCGGCAGATCATCCTCAGGACCGTGGCGGACGAGGACGACCCCGGCGTCATCGTTCCGGGCGTCGAGCTCGCCTTCGCCGACACGATGTGCTCCACGATGGTCACCGGTGCCACTCCCCAGATCGCGCCCGACGTGTCGCAGGTGCCGGAGTACGCGGCCGTGGCGGCCGAGGCGCCGGTGCCGGTCGGTGCGTACGTGGGCATGCCGATCGTCCGGCCGGGCGGGGAGCTTTTCGGCACGGTGTGCGGGTACAGCCCGGTCCGGAGGCCGGAGTCGCTGTGGGCGCTCCAGCCGCTGCTCGCGTTGCTGTCGAGCCTGCTGTCGTCGGTGCTGGAAGCCGACTCGACCAGCACCGAGGCCGCCCGCGAGCTGGAGCAGGCCCGCCGCGAGGCCGACACGGACGTGCTGACGGGCCTGCTGAACCGACGCGGGTGGGAGCGGTTCCTGGAGCTGGAGGAGGAGCGCTACCGGCGTTTCGGCGACCGGGCGTGTGTGGTGGTGCTCGACCTCGACCGGCTCAAGTTCGTCAACGACACCGGGGGTCACGCCGCCGGCGACCGCTACATCCGCCAGGCCGGTGCCGCGCTGGCCGGCGTCGTCCGCGCGGACGACGTGGTGGCCCGGCTCGGCGGCGACGAGTTCGGGGTGGTCGCGCAGGGCGTGGGCACCGAGCAGGCCAGCGAGCTGCTGGCCCGGCTGGAGCGGGCGCTGGAACGTGCCGGCGTGGCCGGCACGTTCGGCCACGCCCCCTACACGGTGGTCACGGGCTTCACCGGGGCCTGGAAGCTCGCCGACCAGGCCATGTACGAGCAGAAGCGGGCCCGGCCGCTCAGCTGATCTGCAGGCCGCCGCGCAGCATGTCGATGGCCTCGGCGAGCAGCACCCGGCCGTCGGTGCCCTCGGGACTGTCCAGCCAGCGGGCCAGCGCCACCCGGAACGCCGCGATCGCGGCTGCCACGAGCACCAGCACCTGCGGGTCGTTGACGCCGAGTCCGGTGCGGTGGGCAACCCCCTCGGCGGCGGAGGTGGCCATCCGGTAGGAGGCCCTGGTGAGCAGGCCCAGCAGCCGTGGATGCAGGCGCAGCAGCTCCAGCTGGGCGTGCCAGATGGGGCTGGTGGTGGTCAGACCGATGAGGTCGGCCAGGCCGGCTTCGACGGCGGTGAGCGGGTCCTCCGAAGGTGGCCTGGCGGCGATGGTGTCCGCGAACCAGACGCTCTCGTTCTCGCTCCAGCCGACGACCGCCTCGTCCTTGCCGGTGAAGTAGTTGAAGAACGTACGGGGCGAGACCTCCGCGCGGGCACAGATCGCCTCGATGGTGACGGCTTCGGGCCCGTGCTCGAGCGACAGCTCGATCGCCGCCATGCGCAGTGCCACGTACGTGGTGGCCTTCTTCCGCTCCCGCAAGCCTGCCATCGACCCACTCTACATGCAGGCTCCGAAAAGTTGCATCGGCTGCAGAAAGTCGTACCGTGGTCTCATGACCACCGCCGAGCGCGCACCCCAGCTCCCGTTCGACCGCCCCAACGTGCTGGAGGTGGCGCCCCTCCTGGAGGTGCTGCGTCGCGAGGGGCCGATCGTGCCGGTCCGCACCCCCGCCGGGGACCCGGCCTGGCTCGTGACGCGCTACGACGAGGTTCGCGAGCTGTTCGGCGACACCCGGCTGGGACGCTCGCACCCGTCACCGCAGGACGCCGCGAAGATCTCCGACGCGGCCATCCAGGACGGGCCGTCCGGCGACTACGACACCGAGGAGGCCGACCACACGCGCCTGCGCAAGATGCTGGTGCCGTCGTTCTCGGCGAAGCGGATGCGCCTGCTCGGCGACCACGTCCAGAAGCTGGTGGACGACTGCGTCGACGCCCTGGTCGCCGCCCACGACGCCGCGCCCGACGGGGTGGCCGACCTGCACGAGCACCTGGCGTTCCCGCTGCCCGTCTCGGTGATCTGCGAGCTGCTCGGCGTGCCGTTCGAGGACCGCGAGTACTTCCACCAGCTCTCCGACGGCATGGCCCGGATGGGCACCGGCGACGCCGCGAAGCGGGCGCGCGTCGAGTTCGAGGCCTACATCGGCCGACTCGCCGAGGCGAAGCGCCACACCCCCGGCGAGGACGTGATCTCCGACCTGGTGGCCTGGCAGGCCCACGACCCGGCGTTCACCGACGCCAAGCTCGCGCGGCTCGGGGCCGGTCTGCTGTTCGCGGGTCACGAGACCACGGTGGGCCGCATCGACCTCGGCGTGCTGTTCCTGCTCACGCGCCCCGAGTTCCGCGACGCGCTGATCGCCGACCCGGAGGGCCAGGTCAACACCACGGTCGAGGAGATCCTGCGCCTCTCGTCGCCAGGCGGGCTGGGGCTGCTGCGCTACGCGCACTCCGACGTCGAGATCGGCGGGGTGACCATCGCCCGCGGTGACGCCGTGCTGCTCTCCACCGACGCCGCGAACCGCGACGGCGACGCCTACACCGACCCGACGGACTTCGACGCGACGCGGCGGCCCAACCCGCACCTGTCGTTCGGGCACGGCATGCACTTCTGCATCGGTGCGAGCCTGGCCCGCACCGAGCTGCGCACGGTGTTCACCACGCTGTTCCAACGCATCCCGGGGCTGCGCCTGGCGGTGGACGTGGACGACCTGGACGTGCGTTCGGACCGGGTGACGGGCGGCGTCACCGGGCTGCCCGTCACCTGGTGAACTCACCCGGAGCGACGGCATGTGAACGTGTCACCATCGCGGTCGACACCACGCTGGTGACACATTCGGCACTCGGGGCCTACGGCAGCAGTACCACCTTGCCGCCCGCGTGGCCCTCGGCGACGAACGCCATCGCGTCGGCCGCCTCGGCCAGGGGGTAGGTGCGGGCCACCACCACGGCCAGCTTGCCCTCGCCGGCCAGGCGGGCGAGCTCCGGGCGAGCTGCCGCGCGCAGCTCGGTGCCGGGGTCGGCGCCGGGGCCACCGCCGAGGGCCTTGATGCCGGCGTCACCTGCACGGCCGAACGCGGCGATCGTCGCGATGCGGGAGCGGTCGGCCACCAGCTCCAGCGACACGTCGACGGCCTCGTCGGTGCCGACGGTGTCGATGGCGGCGCTGAGGCCGTCCGGGGCGAGGCTGCGGACGCGGTCGGCCAGACCTTCGCCGTAGGCCACGGGCTCGATGCCGTAGCCGCGCAGGGCGTCGTGGCGGGCGGGGGCGGCGGTGCCGATCACCCGGGCGCCCCGGGCGACGGCGAGCTGGGCCGCGAGCAGCCCGACCGAGCCGGCGGCGCCGTGCACGAGGACCGTGTCGCCGTCCTTCACGCCCACGGCGTCGACGGTGTGGGCGGCCGTGACGCCGGCGAGCAGGAGTCCTGAGGCGGGCTCCCAGGCGAGGCCGGCGGGCTTCGGGACCACCGCCGTGTCGGGCACGGTGACCTCGGTGGCGAAGAGGCCACCGGCGCCGTCGCCGTAGACGATCACCTCGTCCCCGACGGCGGCCGTGGCCCCCGCGCCGACGGCGGTGACGACGCCGGCCGCCTCCAGCCCGACGCGCAGCGGCAGCTTCGACGGATCGGCCGGGCCGAACGCGCCCCCGAAGATCTTGTAGTCGACCGGGTTGATCGCGGCCGCCCGGACCTGGACGGTCACCTCGTGTGCTCCGGGCGCGGGTGTCTCCACCTCGACGCTCGTCAGAACCTCAGGACCACCGAACGCGGTGGCGACGATCGCAGTAGCCATGCCTGCCGCAACGGGCATGAGCGCTCAACAATTCCGTTCCTCTGAAGAGCTCGAAAAGTTGCAGAGTCTGCAGAAAGTTGTAGGGTGATCGACGAGGAGGTCGCCATGACCACGACCGAGACCGCGCCCCGGATGCCGTTCGACCGGCCCAACGTCCTGGAGGTCGCGCCGCTCTACGAGGTGCTGCGTCGGGAGGGCCCGATCGTGCCGGTCCGCACGCCGGCCGGGGACCCGGCCTGGCTCGTGACCCGCTACGACGAGGCCCGTGACCTCTGGGGCGACCCCCGCCTGGGCCGCTCCCATCCCGCCCCCGAGGACGCCGCGAAGATCTCCGACGCCGCGATCATGGGTGGCCCCAGCGGCAGCTACGAGACCGAGGAGGCCGACCACACGCGGATGCGCAAGCTCCTCGTGCCGTCGTTCTCGGCCAAGCGCATGCGGTTGCTCGGCGACCACGTCCAGTCGCTGGTGGACAGCTGTATCGACGCGATGGTGGCGGCGCACGACGCCTCCGCCGACGGCGTCGTGGACCTGCACGAGCACCTGTCCTTCCCGCTCCCGGTCGCCGTGATCTGCGAGCTGCTCGGCGTGCCCTACGGCGACCGTGAGTACTTCAGCGGGCTCTCGGACCGGGTCAGCCGCATGACCGGCGGCGACGACGCGCGGGTGGCCCAGGTGGAGTTCGCCGGGTACATGGCGGAGCTCGCCGCGGCCAAGCGCGTCGAGCCGGGCGAGGACGTCATCTCCGACCTCGTCGCCGGCCAGATCGCCGACCCCACGTTCACCGACGTCGACCTGGCCACCCTCGCCACCGGCCTGCTGTTCGCCGGGCACGAGACCACCGTCAACCGCATCGACCTCGGCGTCATCATGCTGCTCACCCACACCGGGCACCGCGACGCGCTCGCCGCCGACCCGGACGGCCGCGTCAACACCACGGTCGAGGAGATCCTGCGGCTGTCGGCCCCCGGCGGCCTCGGCCTGGTGCGCTACGCCCACGAGGATGTCGAGATGGGCGGCGTGACCATCCCGCGCGGGGATGCCGTGATCCTGTCCTCGCCGTCGGCGAACCGGGACACCGACGCCTTCACCGACGCCGACGAGTTCGATCCCACCCGGCGACCCAACCCGCACCTGTCGTTCGGGCACGGCATGCACTTCTGCATCGGGGCGAGCCTGGCGCGCACCGAGCTGCGGACGGTGTTCGCCACGTTGTTCCAGCGGCTGCCCGGCCTGACGCTAGCCGCGGACGTCGCCGACCTGGACGTGCGCTCCGACAACGTCACCGGAGGGATCTCGGCCCTGCCCGTCAGCTGGTGAGCCCGGGCGGTGGGGGTTCACCCGACGAAGATGCAGAACGGGTGTCCGGCGGGATCGGCGTAGACCCGCAGCGGCTCCTCCCGATCGTCCGAGCGGTCCAGCAGCAGCCGCGCCCCCAGCCCGAGGGCAACATCGTGCTGCCGGGCGAGCTCGGCGGCGCTGGGCACCGTCAGGTCCAGATGCATCATCTGCGGGTGCGTCCCTGCCGGCCACGTGACCGATGGCAGCTCGTCCACCTGCTGGAACGCCAGACGCGGCGTGCCGTCGGTGTCCTGCAGCACCTGCCAGTCGGGCCCGTCGCCGGGCCGCAGCCGCAGCCCCAGCAGCTGCCGGTAGAACTCGGCCAGCGCCGGAGGATCGGTGCAGTCGAGCACCGTCTGTCGCAGCCGAGGGAACGCCACGACTCAGCCGGGCAGGTGACGGAAGATCGCGCGGGGTAGGTGGCGCAGGACGCTCATGACCCCGATGCTCGCGCACCAGCCATGTCGCGGGCAACGGGCAGGAGTGTTCAACACTTCCCGAGCGCCGCTCGCACGAGAGTGGTCGCCGTCCGGGTCGCGCTGGCGATCGCGTCGTCGGCCGTGAGCCCGCACAGGTCGATGAGGGTGAACAGCGCCTCGGCGCTCATCACGACGGCCAGATCCCTCCCGAGTTGCGCGAAGGCATCCTGCTGGGTCGTGGCGAACGTCCCGGCGAGCGGAGCCAGCGCCTCGTCGATGAGCCCGAAGCGTCGACCGGGCCTCGCGGTGGCCGCGTCGCGCCTGGTGATCGACGTCGCGATCATCGAGCGGACGGCCGCCTCGTGGGCGACCACCTCGCGCAGCAAGTAGCCGGTGGCGAAGCCGATCCGCACGACCGGATCCGTGCTGTCCGCGACGGGAGCCATGGCATCGGCCGGGTGGGGCCAGACCTCGTCGAACACCTCGTGCAGGAGCGAGGCGAGATCGGGGAAGTAGCGGTAGGCGGTGGCCTCGGAAACCAGTGCGGTCCTGGCCACCGTGGTCATGGTCAGCTCGTCCGCCCCGCCGAGGAGCTCGCGTGCGGCCCTGAGGATGGCCGCTCGCGTGCGCGCCTTCTGGTTCGTCCGGCCGCTCGTGCGAGTTGCTCTCGTCATGAGGGCATGGTTGCACAAAGCACTCCTGCGTGCATACTCTCGTCGTAAGAGTTGCTCTCACGAAGGAGTTCGGCATGAACCAGGTATCGATCGTCGGCCCGGCGCAGGGCGAGGTCCCGTTGTCGGGCCCGATCCGGATGCGGATCCTGGAGGACGGCACCACCACCGGGCATCGGCTGGGCATCGGCGAGATCACCATCGCTCCGCACACCGACGGACCGCCCCAGCACCGGCACGGCCGGCACGACGAGGGGTTCTACGTCGTCTCCGGCACAGCCCGGTTCACGGTCGGTGATGCCTCGCACGACGCGCCACCCGGCAGCCTCGTGATGGTCCCGCCGGGCGCCCCGCACACGTTCGCCAACCCCGGCGACGAGCCCGCCGTCCTGCTCAACACGTTCACGCCTGATCTGTACGTCCAGTACTTCCGGGACCTGCACGACATGGTCGCGGCCGGTCGGCCGATGACCGCCGGCGCCGTCGGGGAGGTCATGGGCCGCTACGCCACGGTTGCCGCCACCGACTACGCCCCCACCGCGTACTCGGTGCCCGTCGAGGGCGTCGGCTCCGTGCCGGTCGAGGTCACCGACCGCGGCGCCGGCCGTCCGGTTCTGCTGCTGCACGGCGGGGCAGGACCGCAGTCGGTCGCCGGTTTCGCCGAGCGGCTCGCCGCGCAGGGCGTGCGGGTCCTGGCCCCCGTCCACCCCGGTTTCGGCGGCACCCCCAGGCCGGAAGAGCTGAGCTCCGTCCGCGGGCTGGCCGCCCTCTACGTCGCGCTGCTGGACGAGATCGGCCTCACCGACGTCATCGTCGTCGGGAACTCGATCGGTGGCTGGATCGCCGCGGAGATGGCGCTGCTCGGCTCCGAGCGGATCACCGGCGTCGTACTCGTGGACGCCGTCGGCATCGAGGTTCCCGACCACCCGGTCGTCGACTTCTTCGGGCTCGACATCGCGCAGGTCGCCGACTTCAGCTACCACGATCCGGACGCGTTCCGGATCGACCCGGCCACCATGAACCCCGCGCAGCTGGCCGCCATGGCCGGCAACCGCGCTGCCCTCGCGGTCTACGGCGGCGCCATGACCGATCCCGGCCTGGCCGCCCGCCTCGCGGCCGTCACCGTCCCCACGCTGGTCCTCTGGGGTGAGAGCGACCGCATCGTCGACCCCGACTACGGCCGCGCCTTCGCCGCCGCCGTTCCCGGCGCGGAGTTCCACCTCCTCCCCGGCACCGGTCACGTACCCCAGATCGAGACCCCCGAGCTCCTCCTGGACGCGGTCCGGGCCTTCGTCACCACGTGAGGGCGAAGCCCCGACCGCCGGGGTCCATGTGGCGTGGTGGCAGTGCTCAGATGGGCAGGCGACGGAAGATCGCGCGGGGCACGTGGCGCAGCACGCTCATGACGATGCGGTACGGCGCCGGGGCCCACACGAGCTCCTTGCGGGAACGCACCGCGTCGACGACGATCGCGGCCACCGCGTCGGGGGTGGTGGACAGCGGCGCCGGCTTCAGGCCCTCGGTCATCTTCGTGTGCACGAACCCGGGCCGTACCACCGTGACGTGTACGCCGGACGGGCGCAGCGCCTCGGTGAGCCCGGAGTAGAACGCGTCCATGCCGGCCTTGGTGGAGCCGTAGACGAAGTTGGAACGCCGCGCCCGCTCGCCGGCCACCGACGAGAACGCGACGAGCGAACCGTGGCCCTGCGCCTTCAACTTCTCGCCCAGTGCGACGCCGACCGACACCGCGGCGGTGTAGTTGACCTGCGCCAGCTCGACGGCGGTGTCGACGTCGGTCCAGGCCTGCTCGTTGTCGCCGAGCAGCCCGAACGCGACCACCGCGACGTCGATGTCGCCGCCGGTGAACGCTTTGCCGATGGTCGCGGCGTGGGTGTCGAGCGCCAGGGCGTCGAACGGGAGCTGCTCGACGGCGCACCCGAGCTTCTCCAGCCGGGCCTGCGCCTCGTCCAGTCGTGAGGAGGGGCGGGCGGCAAGCACCACGCGCAGCGGGCGGTCGGAGGCGAAGGCCTCGACGACGGCGAGCCCGATCTCGGAGGTACCCCCGAGGAGCAGAACGGACTGGGGGTTTCCCACGGCGTCAATCATGACGAGTTGCTCCTACCGTCGGCCCGGGGCACGGACGGGTGTCGTGATGGTGGCGGCCGGAGATCACGAGCTCAGCTCCAGGCGTCGGGACATGTCGGACGCGAACACGCCCTGGGGGTCGGCGGCGTCGCGCACCTTGCGCCACTCGTCGAGGCGCGGGTAGCCCCGCCGGATGGCCTCGGGCGTGGTGCGCGACTCCTTGGCGAGGTAGTGGCGCCCGCCGGCGTCGAGGACGATCGCGTCGAGCTCGTTGCACAACGCGTTGAGGCCCGGCCCGACCGGGATGTCGACGCACAGCGTCCACCCCGGCTTCGGGAACGACAGCGGCGCGCGGTTGCCCTCGCCGAAGCGCTTGAGCACGTTGAGGGCCGACACCTGGCCGGCGGCGGTCATCCGCTCCAGCACGGTGCGGATCACGTCGCCGCGGTCCAGCGGCACCACGAACTGGTACTGGAGGAACCCGCGCGGGCCGTAGCCGCGGTTCCACTCGCCGATGACGTCGAGCGGGTGCAGGAACTGCGTGATGTTCTGGATGGCCCCGAACTTCGTGGGCGACTTGCGGTACCAGGCCTCGCTGAAGATCTTGGCCGTGAAGGAGTTGAGCAGACCCGGCGGGAAGATGTCGGGCACCGTGAGCAGCTGCGGGGCGTCGAACTTCAGCGGGTTCGCGCGCAGCTTCGGCGGCAGCTCGGCGAGCGTCGCGTGGTTGGCGCGCATGAGGATGCCGCGGCCGAAGTGCGGGCCGGTGGTGACGGCGTCGAACCAGGAGACCGTCTCGGCGTAGAGCTCGTCGTCCTGGGTCTGGCGCTCCATGAGATCGGCCAGGTTGTCGATCTGCTCGGTGTCGACGGTGAAGTACGCCGTCTCGACGTGGTGCAGCGCCAACTCGGCGCGCACGACCACGCCGGTGAGCCCCATGCCGCCGACGGTGGCCCAGAACAGCTCGGAGCCGTCGCCGTCCGGGGTGAGCTCGTGCGTGGTGCCGTCGGCGGTGACGAGCGTGAGCGCGCGCACGTGGTTGCCGAAGCTGCCGACGACGTGGTGGGCCTTGCCGTGGATGTCGGCGCCGATCGCGCCGCCGATGGTGACCTGGCGCGTGCCCGGGAGCACCGGCAGCCACAGCCCGAACGGCAGGGCGCGGCGCATCAGGGTGTCGAGGCTGACCCCGGCGTCGACGACGACGCGGCCGGAGTCGGCGTCGACGGAGTGGATCGCCGCCATCCCCGTCATGTCCAGGACGGTGCCGCCCGCGTTCTGGGCCGGGTCACCGTAGGAACGGCCGAGACCGCGCGCGATGACGCCGCGCGGCCCGGCGGACGTGACGGCGGCGGCCACCTCGTCGACGGTCCGGGGGGTGGTCACCCGGGCCGTGGTGGGGGCGGTGCGGCCCCACCCCCGCAGGCTGGTGTTTGACATCGCCGACCAGGCTACCCGGGTCCGGAATCCGGCTCGCGCGTCCACCGGGGGTCGTCCACCTGCCCGCTGAGGTAGTGGCCGGATGACCACGACGGCTGTGGCGGCCGGCCACCTCTATTCTCGGTCCTGTGACCGTCCAGCCCCCTGACCCGCCCGGTATCCGGATCTCCGACGCCGACCGCGAGCGCGCGGCCACCCGTCTCAACCAGGCACTGGCGGAGGGGCGGATCTCGATCACGGAGCTCGAGGAGCGGCTGACGGTCGTCTACGCCGCACGGTACGAGCGGGATCTGGTGGCCCCGCTGTCGGACCTGCCCGCCGTGTCCACGGCGGCTGCCGTCCCCGTCACGCCGGCGGGTCCGGCGTTGGTGCTCAAAGCCGGGATGTCGGCGATCAAGCGCACCGGTGCGTGGGACGTGCCGGCCCGGCTGCGGGTGCAGAGCGGGATGGGCTCGGTGGTGCTCGACTTCTGCGACGCCCACAACCCGCACCCCGTCGTCGAGATCGAGCTCGACCTCGGCGCCGGCTCGGCGAAGCTGCTGGTGCCCGACGACGCGACGGCCAACGTGGACGACCTCGTGCCGGGGATGGGCTCGGTCAAGAGCAAGGTGCCGTCGCGGCCCCGGCCGGGATCGCCGCACTTCGTGGTGCACGGTCGCACCACCATGGGCTCGGTGACCGTCCGGAATCGCTTCCGGATGGGCAGGTACTTCTTCTGAAGCACAGCCAGCTCGGCAGTGAGGTCGTCGAGGCCGAGGCTGCCCCGTCGCCGAGCTTGTAGCTGATGGCCTGGCCGGGCCATCCCAGGTAGCGGACGATCTCGCAGGCGAGGGCACGGACGGAGACGGGATCGGGCACCCACCGTTACTAAAAAGGACGGCCCTACTTGAGAGATCGGCGCTGCTCGACCCAGGCGATCACATCGTCGGACAGCCGCGTGCCGGCGAACGCGTCGATCTCGCGCACGCCGGTCGGGCTCGTCACGTTGATCTCGGTGAGGTAGTCGCCGATGACGTCGATGCCGACGAACACCAGCCCGTGCTCGGCCAGCTGATCGGCGATCCGGGCGCAGATCTCCTTGTCCCGCGACGTCACCGCGTCGGCCTCGACGCCCGCACCGGCGGCCATGTTGCAGCGGAACTCGCCGCCCCGGGCCACCCGGCGCACCACGCCGAGCGGTGCGCCGTCGAGGACGATCACCCGCCGGTCGCCGCGCACCGACTCCGGGATGAATCGCTGCACCACGACCTGGTCCCGGCCGCGGGTGGTGGCGGCCTCCACGATGGAGCGGAGGTTGGGGTCCTCGGGCCTCAGCAGCATGATCCCGCGCCCGGCCATCCCGTCGGTGGGCTTGACCACCGCCGTGCCCCACGCCCGGGTCACGTCGACGATGTCCGCGATGTCTGCGCTAACCAGCGTGTCCGGGCACAGCTCGGGAAACTGCAGGCTGAACAGCTTCTCGTTCGCGTTCCGCAGGCCGGCCGGCGCGTTGATCATCACGGTGCCCCGCGGATCGACGAGGTCCAGGATGAACGTGGCGCGGAGGTAGGCGGCGTCCACCGGCGGATCGGTGCGCACGAAGACGGCATCGGCGTCGTCGAGCACCCAGGTCTCGGGCGGCGACGCGGTGAACCAGTGCTCGGGTGCGTGCCAGCGACCGTCGTGCAGGACGGTGGGGCACAGCCGCACCGGGGTGCATCGCGCGGTGGCGCGCCCGTCACGCACGCCGAGCTCGGGCATCGTCGTCACCAGGACGCGGTGGTCGCGCGCCTGCGCGGCCTCCATGAGGGCCACGCTCGTGTCGTGGCCGGCGTTCAGCGACGCGATCGGGTCGATCACGAAGACCGTGACGAGAGTGGACATCGGTGTCCTCCGCAGCTGTCGTTGACCTACGCTCGGGAAGGAGGAACCGAATGCGCCCCCTGATTGCCGTGACCGGTCGCCGGCGCCCGCCGGGACCGCCCACCGATCCGCCCACCGTCGACATGCTCGAGTCGGAGCTCTACTACACCGGGTACGCCCGCCACATCGCCGCCGCCGACGGGATCGCGGTGCACCTGCCGGGCAGCACCGACCCCGACGACGCGATGGAGCGCCTCGACGCGCTGGTGCTGACCGGCGGCACGGACGTGGACCCCGCCCGGTACGGCGCCGCATCGTGCTCCACCACTCCGCCGCTGGATCCCGGGCGCGACGAGATGGAGCTGGCCCTGCTCGACGCGGCGCAGCGCCGGGGCCGGCCGGTGCTGGCGATCTGCCGCGGCATCCAGCTGGTGAACGTCGCCCGGGGTGGCACGCTGCACGCCCACCTCGCCGGGCACATCGAGGCCTACCCGCCCGGCACCCGGCACGACGTGCGCATGGAGCCGGGCTCCATGCTGCACAAGCTCTACGGCGACACCGCGTCGGTCAACACCCTGCACCACCAGTCCGTCGACCTGCTGGGTCGCGACCTGGTGGTCACCGCCCGCGCCCCGGACGGCGTGGTGGAGGGCATCGAGCTGCCGGGCGCGGGCCTCCTCGGGGTGCAGTGGCACCCCGAGCACCTGGAGGCCCCGCAGCCGGTGTTCCGCTGGCTGGTGGAGGCGGCGTCCTGACCTCATCCGTCACCTCTTGACGTTGATCACCTTGATGTTCGTGTACTCCAGCAGGCCGTGCCGCGAGGACTCGACGCCGATGCCCGACTGCTTGGCCCCGCCGAACGGGACCGTGGCCGTCACCACCGGGTGCTGGTTGACCCACACCGAGCCGGCCACGAGCCGGTCGGCCACCTCGACGGCCCGGTCGAGGTCGGGTGACCACACGGACGCGCCCAGGCCGTACTCGGTGTCGTTGGCCCGCGCGACGGCCTCGTCGACCGTGCGGTAGGTGAGGATCGGCATGACCGGTCCGAACGGCTCCTCGTCCACGAGCGGCACGCCCTCGGCGACCCCGCGGATGAGCGTGGTCGGGAACCAGTACCCGGGCCCGTCGGGGATCTCGCCGCTGTGGAACGCCTCGCCGCCCGCCGCGAGCGCGCCGGCGGTCAGCTCCCGGACGCGGTCGAGCTGCGGCCTGTTCTGCACCGGCCCGGCCTTGACGCCGTCCTGCAGCCCGGGCCCGACGACGACCGTGGCGGCCTCGGCCTCGATGGCCTCGCAGATCGCGTCGAACCTCGACTCCGGCACGTAGAGCCGCTTGAGCGCCGCGCACACCTGGCCGGAGTTGGAGAAGCCCGCCCAGAACAGCTCGGCGCCCACCGCGGCGGGGTCGACGTCGTCGAGCACGATGCCGGCGTCGTTGCCGCCCAGTTCGAGGGTGACCCTCTTGAGCGTGCCCGACGCCGACACCATCACCTTTTTGCCGGTCGGCACCGAGCCGGTGAAGGAGATCTTGTCGACGCCCGGGTGCTCGGCCAGCGCGCGGCCGAGGTCGTCGTCGCCGGCGAGCACCTGCAGCACCCCGGGCGGGAACACGTCCTGGAGCAGCTCGCCCAGCCGCAGCGTGGCCACCGGGGTGAACGGCGACGGCTTGACGATCACGACGTTGCCCGCCACCAGCGCCGGGACCAGCTTGAACATCGCCACGAGCACCGGGTAGTTCCACACCGTGATGGCGCCGACGACGCCCAGGGGCTCGCGGCGCACCTCGACGTAAGCGCCCTCGTCGTCGCGGATGACCTCCGGATCGAGCGTGACACCGGTGAAGAAGTCGACCTGCCGCAGGGCGGCCCCGATCTCCCCGCGCGCGTTCCCGATCGGCTTGCCCTGCTCGGTGGTGACCATCAGGGCGAGCTCGTCGAGGTTCGCGCGCACGACGTCGGAGACCGACGCGACGATCTCCTGGCGGCGGGCGAGCGGGGTGGCGCGCCACGCCGGGAATGCCGCCCGCGCCGCCGTGACCGCCTCGTCGAGCTGGGCGGGCGTGGCCGCGGGGACCTCGATGAACGGCGCTCCCGTGGACGGGTCGATCACCGGCAGGGTGGCCGCCGACGCGACGCTGCGGCCGTTGATCGTCAGGCCGGGTGGCCGGATCGCGGTGGGTGTCGCCATGGTCATCTCTCCGGTTCCGGGGTGACGGGCACCCGGAACAGCGTGGCCCACTGCTCCGGGGTGTACTGGAAGTTCTTCACGTTCTCGTCGCGCCGGTCCTCGACCTTGGCCTGCGCCGACGGCCGGGCGGCGACGCGGCCGGACCACGCCGCGACGGCCGGGTAGTCCGACAGCGTGATCCCGTGGCCCTTGCCCAGGCGGGTCCACGGGAAGCACGCGATGTCGGCCACGGAGAACTCGCCGGCGATGTACTCGCGGCCGGCCAGGCGGTCGTCCAGTACCTGGTAGCAGCGCGCCGCCTCGGTCACATAGCGGGTGCGGGCGTAGGAGTCCTCGATGCCCGCGTTCGGCGCGTACGTGACGAAGTGCGACGCCTGGCCCAGCCCCGGGCCCTGGTTGGCGACCTGCCAGAACACCCAGCAGGTCGCCTCCCACCGTTCCGCCGGGTCGGTCGGCAGCAGCCGGCCGGTCTTCTCCGCCAGATAGAGCAGGATCGCGCCGGACTCGAACAGGGCGATCGGCCGGCCCCCGGGACCGTCGTGGTCGACGATCGCCGGGATCTTGCCGTTCGGGTTCACCTGTAGGTAGCCGGGATCGAACTGGTCGCCCCGCGTGATGTCGACCCACCGGATCTCGTACGGCAGGCCGAGCTCCTCCAACGCCATGTGGATCTTCCGGCCGTTGGGGCTGACGAAGTAGAACAGCTCGATCACGGCATGCCCTCAGACGTTGAACCGGGCGCGCATCCGGTCGGCGTAGGCCACCAGGTTGGTCTTGGAACGCGCGTAGTCGCGGCCCGCCCAGTCCCACGGCACGTCGGCGACGTGCCGGAACGTCGAGTAGATGGTGGCGTCGAACGACGTCGGCTCCTCGCCCAGGAAGAACGGCTTGTCGCCGAGGAACGTCGAGAGCGCGTCGAGGTCCTCCGACAGGCACCTGACGACGTCGTCGTGCTCGCGCAGGCCCATGCCCTGCTTGAGGTGCTCGTCGTGGATCTTGTCCCGGAACGCGAGCAGCGCGTCCTGCACCTCCTGCGGCAGCTCCTCGAGCTGGGGGCCGCCGACGATGTACGGCACGTAGATCTTGAACTTCTCCAGCGTGGGCCAGCGGGGCTCGATCACGCCCGACCAGTACGTGTACTCCTCGACCATGCGCTGGAACGCCAGCCCGATCGCCTTGTCGGTGGCCGACAGGTGGGTGTCGAGCTTGTCGCCGTACTTCTCCTGCAGGTACTGGATGATGCGCGTCGAGTCGTTGACCTGCACGCCGTCGTCGATGATGTAGGGCAGCTTCGCGGTGGGGGAGTCGCTGCCCAGGGTGCCCAGGTCCTGGTTCTGGTACTCGAACGCGAGGCCCGCCATCGTCAGGTAGTTGATGGTCTTGGTGACGTACGGGCTGATGTCGGGCAGGCCCCACGCGGGGACGTAGCCGTACACGGTGATCATGACAGGACTCCTTCGGCTTGTGCGTTCACCAGGGCAGGAAAGTGCCGTTCGCGTGCTGGAACTTGCCGGCGTCCTCCGGCGTGAGGGCGTCGAGCACCGCGACGAGCTGCGCCGCGGCGTCCTCGGGGGAGGCGAAGGCGGAGGCGTACCGCTCCATCTCGCCGGGATCGATGACGTCGAGCAGGTGCGTGCGGACCATGCCCGGGTGCAGCGCCTGGACCATGACGCCGTGCCGGGACAGGTCGTGGTGCAGGTTGAGCGCCACCATGTTCGCGGCGGCCTTGGAGATGCGGTACGCGTAGTCGCCACCGCTGGTGTTGTCGCCCAGCGAGCCGACGCGGCTGGTCAGGATCCCCACTTTCGCGCCCGGGTCGAGCAGGCCGTGCAGCTCACGCACCACCCGCAACGGGCCGAGGGTGTTCACCTCGAACTGCTTGCGGGCGTCGTCGAGGTCGACGGTGTCGAGCGTGTCGAGGTGCATGATCCCGGCGACGTGCACGAGCCGTTCCAGACGCACGCCGCGCTGCTCGAGGCGCTTGCCCAGGCCGGCGACCGCCTCGTCGGAGGTGACGTCCACCCCCGGCTCGACGGCGATGCCGAGCGCGGCAAGATCGGCCCCGTCGCCGAAGCAGGCGGCCACGACGTCATCGCCGCGGGAGTGCTGGTGGCGCGCCATCGCGTGCGCGATGCCGCGGTCGGCGCCGACGATCAGTGTGACGGCCATGGCTCAGGCTCCCTCGGTGACGATGGCGGCGGCCTCGACGTCGACCGGCGGCGCGGGCTCGGCGGGTACTCCCAGCGCTCCGGCCGCGATCAGGCGGTCGATCTCCGCCTCGTCCATCCCGAGTTCGGTGAGCACCTCGCGGTTGTGCTGGCCCAGCAACGGTGCGCCGCGCGCCGGGCCGACGGGGGTGTCCGAGAACCGCGGGGCCGGGCGGGCCTGGCGCAGCCGGCCGGCCACCGGGTGCTCCGACTCGACGATGATCTCCGACGCCAGCACCTGCGGGTGGTCGAGCAGCTCGAAGCGGCGCAGGGCGGGCGCGCAGGGCACGTCGTGCTCGGGCAGGATCGTCAGCCATTCCGACGCCGGGCGCTTCAGCAGCACCTCCTGGATCGCCGCCAGCCGCGCGTCGACGTTGTCGTCGCGCTTGGCCGGGGTGTCGAAGCGGTCGTCGAGCAGCAGATCGGGCCGCTCGGCGGCCGCGCAGAACGCCTTCCACTCGGTGTCCTTCATCGTGGAGACCGTGATGTACCCGTCGGCGGTCTCGTAGATCAGGTCGATGAAGCTCGCCGCGCGCTCGGGTTCCACCGGCTGGTCGGCGAACGTGTAGGCGTTCATGTCGGTGGCCCACAGGAACGACAGCATCGTGTCCAACATCGACAGTCGGATGTGCTGGCCTGCGCCGGTGCGGCCGCGGGCCACCAGTGCCGCACAGATGGCCTGCGACCCCGCCATCGCGGTGAGCTTGTCGGGGAGCACCGTGCGGATCAGCCGCGGGCGCTCGGTGTCGGAGCCGGCCTGGACCGTCGTCAGGCCGGAGAGCGCCTGCACGATCGGGTCGTACACCCGGCGCTTCGCGTACGGGCCGGACTCGCCGAAGCCGCTGATCGACAGGTACACCAGGCCGGGGTTGAGCTTGCGGAGATCGTCATAGCCGATGCCGAGCCGGTCGACCACGCCCGGGCGGAAGTTCTGCACGAGCACGTCGGCCGAGGCGACCAGTGAGCGCAGGATCGCGACGCCCTCGGGGTGCTTGAGGTCGATCGTCACCGATCGCTTGGACCGGTTGATGTTGACGAACATCGACGCCAGCCCGTGGGCCCGGTTGCGCAGCGCGCGCACGTGGTCTCCGGTGCCGGGCGGCTCGACCTTGATCACATCCGCGCCCTGGTCGCCGAGGATGTCGGCCGCCCACGGCCCCGAGAGCATCGCCGACAGGTCGAGGACCCGGATGCCCTCCAGCGGACCACCGCCCATGGATCACCTCGCTGGTTGATGTGCTCGACGTCACATGACGTTAGCAGTAGTCTCTTAGGAGTCAATTACTTCTCACCAAATAACTTCCTGCTACGGGAGGAGAACCGTGCCGGCCCGTCGACGCTCGCTCACTACGGCGCGTGCGGCCGACGTCGTGGCCGAGTGCTTCCATCCCTGCTCGGAGCCGCTCTGCGGGCTCGAGCTGGAGTGGCCGACGCACCTGCGTGCCGACGTCGCGGCCCGGCCGGATCCCGCGTGCCTGCTCGCGGCGGCCGGCTCGCTGCCCCGCGGCAGCCGCGTCACGGTCGAACCGGGCGGCCAGGTGGAGCTCTCCACGCGGCCTGCGCCGACGGCCGACACCGCGCTGGACGCCGCGACGGAGGACGCCGCCGTGCTCCACCACCGGCTGGCCGGCGCGGGGTTCGACGCGGCGGAGCGGGCGGTCGACACGTGCCGGGCGCCGCAGCGCGTCCTCGACGCCCCGCGCTACGCCTGCATGGAGAGCTTCTTCGCGGCCGGCGGCGACGCGGGCAGCTGGATGATGGGCAACACCGCATCCCTGCAGGTCAACGTGGGTCACGACCCGCTGGACCCGTACCGCCGCTGGGCGCTTGCGCACCGGATCGGCCCGGTGCTGGTCGCCGCGTTCGCCAACTCGCCCGGATTGGACGCCGCCGGACGGCGGTGGGAGTCGTTGCGTCAGGGGATCTGGTGGTCGGTCGATCCCGGCCGCACCCGCCCACCCCGCGGTCCGTGGCTCGACTACGTGCTCGACGCGGACGTGATGCTGATCCGGTCACGCCATGGAGCGGTGGCCGTCCCACCCGGGCTCGCCTTCGGGCGCTGGATGACCGGCGGACACCCGATGGGCTGGCCGACGGCAGAGGACCTCCGGTACCACCTGAGCACGCTGTTCCCGCCCGTCCGTCCGCGCGGCTGGCTCGAGCTGCGGATGCTGGACCTGCTGCCGCCCGGGCTGCGCGACGTCGCGATGCTGGTGGTGATGGCCGCCCTCACGACGGATGCGGCCCGCGAACTGGGGGTGCGGATGCCCGCCACGGACGGTCTGTGGTGCGCCGCCGCCCGGCACGGTCTGGCGCGTCCGGAGCTCGCCGCGGCCGCCCGGATCCTGTTCGACGCGGTCGTCCCGGCCGTGGACGCGGTGACCGCCGACCAGCGGCGCCGCGACGAGGTCCGTGCGTTCGCCGAGCGCGGGGTGTCGCCGTCGCAGCTCGTCGCCGACGCGGATCTGCACGCCCGCTTCGCGCCGACGCTCCTCAGCCGGACAGGTCGGGTGGCTCGAGGCTCAGCAGGAGCTTGCGCAGGAGCTGGCGCAAGCGGTCCTGCTCCGGCCCGGTGAGCGCGGTGGACAGCACGTGCGAGTCGTGGTCCATGAGGTCGGCGAGCACGGAGTCGACGAGCTCGACTCCGTCGGGGGTGAGCTCGACGTCGACGCGCCGGCGGTCCGACGTGTCGACGTGGCGGGTGATCAGCCCGGCCTTCTCCAGCTTGTCCAGCCGCTGCGACACCCCGCCCGAGGTGATCAGCGCCGACCGCGTGAGCTCCCCGGCCGAGCGCCGGTAGGGCGGGCCCGCCCGGCGCAGCATCGCCAGCACGTCGAGGGTGCCGCGGTCGGTACCGACCGCATCGAGCTGCTCCTTGCGCTGCTGCTCCAGGTGTCGGCCGATGCGCCAGATCCGGCTGACGATGCCGATGGAGCTGACGTCGGTGTCGGGGCGCTCCCGATGCCAGTCGCGCTCCACACGGTCGATGTCGTCATGGGGTGACTCGGCTGTGGCCACGGGCATAGCGTAGCTCTAAGCTACTTAGTGTCTCCCCTCCGGCGGCGCGATTCCAACCGCAGGGCCGCCCGCTACCCTGCCACCGTGACCGAAACGCAGGCCGAGCCCGTCCCGCTGGGGCTGGTCGCGCAGCTGACCAGGTTCGTCGTGATCGGGGTGCTGTCGGCGGGCGTCGACTTCGGGATCTACCACGGCCTGCTCGCCCTGGGCCTGTTCCCGAGCGGCTCGAAGGCCATCAGCTTCATCTGCGGCACCACCACGGCCTACTTGCTCAACCGGCGGTTCACGTTCGCGTCGGCGCAGGGCGGACGCAGCCGGGTCGCCGGCTTCGTCGCGCTCTACGCCACCACGTTCGCCCTGAACGTCGGCACCAACGCCCTGATGCTGGCCGCCCTGCCGGCGATGCCGCTGCGCACCAGCGTGGCCTGGGTGATCGCGCAGGGCGTCGCCACGGTCATCAACTTCGTGATGCTGCGGACGGTCGTCTTCAAGAACTGACCCGTGCGCGGATATCACTGCCGGGGCAGCGATATCCGCGCACGAGGGGTTGTCAGCTGCGGCCCAGCCCGATCCACGCGAAGCCGGCGCGGCGCAGCACATCGGGGTCGAGCAGGTTGCGGGTGTCGATCACGACCGGCGACGCGACGACGCCGGCCAGCGCCGTCCAGTCCAGGGCGCGGAACTGCGGCCACTCGGTGAGCACGACGAGCGCGGCGCAGTCTTTGGCCAGGTCGAGCGGCTCGTCCACGACGGTGATGCCGGCCGTCGCGGGCACGTCCGCGGGACACGCGGGGTCGTAGCCGTACAGCTCGGCTCCCTCGGCGCGCAGCAGCTCCGCGACGGCGAGCGACGGGGAGTCGCGCAGGTCGTCGGTGCCGGCCTTGAACGTCAGTCCGAGCAGGCCGATGCGCTTGCCCGACAGCGATCCGCCGACGGCGTCGCGCACCTTGTCGACGACGCGCGCGCGGGTGGTGGCGTTCGTGGACAGGCTCGCGGCCACGAGCTCGAAGTCCATCCCGGCGGCCTTGGCGATCTCCAGGAGCGCGTGGGTGTCCTTCGGAAAGCACGAGCCACCCCAGCCGGGGCCGGGGGACAGGAAGTTGGCGCCGATGCGGCGGTCGTAGCCCATGCCCTCGGTGACCTCGACGACGTCGGCGCCGAGGCGCTCGCACAGGTCCGACAGCGCGTTGACGTAGGACAGCTTCATCGCGAGGAAGCAGTTGGCCGCGTACTTGACCATCTCGGCGCTGGCGGCGTCGGTGAGCTGCGTGGGCGCGCCGAGCCGCGAGTAGAGGGCGGCGACGCGCTCGGCGGCCTCCTGCGAGTCGCTGCCGACGACGATGCGGTCGGGGTGCAGGAAGTCGTGCACCGCGCTGCCCTCGCGCAGGAACTCCGGGTTGGACACGACGGACACGTCGCGGCGGCCGATCATCTTGCGCGTGGTCTCCGCGGTGCCCACCGGCACCGTCGACTTGTTGACGATCACGCAGTTCGTCGGCAGCAGGTGCCGCACCTCGTTGGCCACGGCCTGCACGGCCGCCAGGTCGGCCGCGCCGCCCTCGCCCATCGGCGTGGGCACGCAGAGGAACACGACCTCGACGGGGTCCTGGTCGGGCTGGGTGATGGCGTTGCGGGCGCCGAGCACGAACTCGAGCCGTCCCGCGGCCACGCCTTCGGCCACCAGCTCGGGCAGCCCCGGCTCGAGGATGTCGATCTCGCCGCCGTTGAGCCGGGCGACCTTGGCCTCGTCGATGTCGGCGCAGATGACGTGGTGTCCGAGGGAAGCCAGACAGGCCCCGGTGGTGAGGCCCACGTAGCCCGTCCCGATGACGGCGATGCGGCGTGCGAACACGTGTTGCTCCTCTTGTCAGGGTGCGCAGTCGACGTTGCTCAGGCCCTTGGCCGCGCGTGAGTCGGTGTTGCTGCACATCACGCGGTTGTCGTCGCGCGGCTTGGTGATGTTGATGGCGTACCCGGCCCCGTTGACGGTGGACTTGTTACCGCTGAAGGTATTGCCCTGCCCCCAGCCGTCGAGGATCTGGTGGACCTGGAATCCGTCCTCGGGGGCGTCGACGCCGGTGTTGTCGGCGATGGTCCAGCCGTTGCCCTTGACGTCCACCCAGGAGTCGGCGTCCTTCATGCCCGCTCCGGAGAACGAGTTGCCGCGCAGGACACCGCCGGTGGTGCCCTCCTTGATGTCCACGTTCTCGGCCGTGGTGTTCGAGATGGTGTTGCCCTCGATGGTGTTGCGGTCGCTGCGGTCGGGGCCGCAGGAGGACTGCTCGCACCAGTTGCTCTCGGCGCTGCCGACGTAGATGCCCTCGCCGAACTTCTCCGACTTCAGGCCGGTACCGCGGATCTCGTTGCCCCGCACCACGTTGTCGGTGCTGGCCTGGCGCAGGTGCAGTGCCTCGTCGCCCGTGTTCTCGATGAGCAATCCCTGCACGAGGTCGCCCTGGCTGCGGTCGATCATGAGGCCCTTCTGGCCACCGCGGATCGTGAATCCCGACAGCTGCCAGAACGAGGCGCCGTCGAGGTGCAGGGAGTAGTCGCTCGCGATGTCGCCGCCGTCGATCACCGCGTCCCGGCCGCCGCACAGCGTGATCGGCTTGTCGCTCGTGCCCGACGCCGTCGCCGCGAAGTGGCCGCTGTAGGTGCCGGCGGCCATCGTGATCACCGCTCCGGGCACGGCCCCGGCGAGCGCCTCGGTCAGCTCGTCGGCGTTCCGTACCGGGACGGCCTTCGCCCCGCTGCAGACGGGGGCGGCGACGGTGGGCGCCGGCACGGGGGAGGGCGCCGGGGAGCCGCCGCTGCAGCCCGCGAGCACCAGACCGGCGACCACGACGGCGCCGAGCCGGGCACGCGTCATCGGCGGGCCCCCTGGCCGGACACGACGGTGACCCGGGTGACGGGCATGAGTGTGGTGGCGCCCATCTCGTCCGGGCTCGCACCTTCTGGCATGGCTGCGGTGGCCTCGGCCGTCATCGGCGCGTCGTAGTGCACGAGCCGCAGCGGGGTACGGGCCAACGCCTCGGACTCGGCCGGGCCGGGGGCCACGTTCAGGTCGGGGTGCGCCACGGCGCGGTCCTTGCGACGGTTGAACCAGACCCGGGCGCCGATCGGGATGAGCAGGATCAGCAGCCACAGCAGGAGCAACGGGTGGTCGTGGGCGTAGTTGGTCCAGTACGCCACGTCGTCGCGGTCGACGACCCAGCTGTTGTCGTTGTTGCCGGCGACGTCGGCCGTGGCGGCCACACCGATGCGGTTGAGGTCGACGGCGGCGAGGCCCCGGCCGGCGAGGGTGTTGGCGATGACCGAGGTGCCGCTGACGTTGCCGACCAGCGAGACGCCGTAGCGGGACGCGGTGACGGTGTTGGCGCCGAGATCGGCCACCGAGTCGGTGACGTGCAGGCCGACCGCGGACGACCGCACCGTGTTGTCGCGCATCAGGGCCCCGGCGACGCCGTTGCGCACGGCGATGGCGAAGCCGACGGCGTCGACGGTGTTGCCGGAGATCCGGGCGTCTGCGGCGGGTCCGCGCACGACGATGCCGTCGGTGCTGCCGCCCACGGTGTTACCGGTGATCGCGACCTTGTCGGCCGACATCGTGAGGATGCCGGTGCCCGCGTTGTCGGTGGAGGTGGAGCTGTCCACGGTGTACCCGGAGCCGCGGGCCGTGCTGGCCCCGCCGGCGGTGGCCGTCTCGGCCAGGGGGGAACCGTCGACGCGGATGCCGTCACCCGCGTTGCGTGACGTGGTGCAGCCGGTGACGGTGATGACCTCGGCACCGCGGACGATCGCGATGCCGTCACGGCCGTTGTGGCTGCTGATGACGTTGCGCGCGGTGAGGCGGGTGGTCTCGCGGTGGACGAGCAGCCCGTCGAGGTCGTTGTCCCGCAACGTCGAGTCGCTGAGCACGAGGTCGGTGGTGCGGCTGCTGAACACGCCGTAGTGGCCGCCGCTCACCACGGAGTCGGCCATCGAGCCGGTGGTGGGGGCGCTCGAGCTGCCGGTCCAGGCCAGACCGCCGGTGCGGCCGCTCCAGAAACCGAGGTCGGACACGGCCACCCGGCTGACGTCCATCTTCGCGCCGATGGCGCGGATGTAGGCGCGGCCGTCGGTGCTGTCGGTGTCGGGGGCCTGCGTCGCGGGGTCCCAGCTGGTGATGATCAGTGGTGCGGTGGCGTCGCCGGCGAGCATCAGCCCGCCCTTGAACGCGACGATCGAGGCGAAGCCGGACGGGCCGCTGGTCATGCGCAGAGTGCTGCCGGGCGCCTGCACGCTGAGCGCCGCGCCCTTGGCCACGACGATGGAGCGGGTGAGCACCCAGGCGCCGTCCGCGGCCTGCTCGGCGGCGCCGAGGCGCTGCAGGGCGGCCAGGTCGTAGGGCCGGGAACGGGGGGTCAGCACGGTGGTGGGCAGCGACTGCGGCCCGCCCGCCACCTCGTAGGGCACCTGGGACGGTGGGGATCCGCTGGTGAGCTGGGTGACCCGGGTGTCCTCGGCCTCGACGAGCGCGGCCTGCTTCTCCGCGGACTCCGGGCTGGTGGTGAGCGTGCCGCTGGCGTCGGACTCGGCGACCGGGCGTGGCGGTGCGGCGGGCGCGGGAGGCCCGTCGTCACCGGAGAACGCGGTGACGACCTGCGACCCGGCGTTCACCACCGTGTCGGTGCCGGCGACGGCGACGACGGTGCTGGTGACGAGCGCCAGCCCGACGAGTACGGCGAGGAGACCGGAACGTCGGTTGTCCGCGCGTCGGGTCTCAGGCTGCGCCACGGGCGTCCTCCGCCGAGTTGCTGAGGCTGGCCTCGTCCTGGCCCTCGCCGCCGATCATCCCGGCCTTGCGGGTGAGCCAGCCCTGCTTGTTCATGGTCAGCAGCGCCCAGGTCTTGATCGGCAGTGCCACCATCATGATCACGACGGTGACCACGGGAAGGATCACCAGGTCCGACGGGCGCTGGCGCAGGTGTCCGACGCTGCGGATGGCCCGTCCGACGAGCAGCCACGCCAGGCCGAGAACGATGGCGAGAGTGCGTTGCGGTCCCAGGAACGCCGCGATCAGGTAGTAGACCGTGGCGAACATCGTGATAGGGGTGAAGAGGATCTGGAACACGGTGAGCTGCGAGATCAGCGGCACCCGCCACAGCCAGCCCTTGTAGATGGCCGTGAGGTAGCAGCGGTAGGAGTTGCGGCTCCAGCGCACGCGCTGCTTGCAGAACGCCTTGAAGGTGGCCGGGAACATCGACAGTGCCCGGGCCGAGTCCTGGTGCTCGGTGCGGTAACCCTGGGCGAGGATGAGCCAGGTCAGCCGGCCGTCGTCACCCGCGACGCAGCGGCGGCCGAGGAAGAACTCGTTCTCGAGGTTGGCCAGCACGGGCATGACCGCGGAGCGCCGGTAGGCGGCGGTGCGGCCCGACAGGCACACCACGGCGCCACCTCGGGCGGTGGCGGGCACGTAGTCGATGTAGCGCGAGTCGATGATCCAGTCGGCGACGCGGCGCCAGATGCTGCTCTGGTACTCGTAGACGTTCTGCCGGGTGCCGACCCCACCGACCTTCGGGTCGACGAAGGGCATCTGCACGGCGTCGAGCAGTCCGGCGGTCCAGAGTGTGTCGGAGTCACACAGCACGATGATCTCGTGCTTGGCCGCCCGGATACCGACACCCAGGGCGGAGCGCTTGCCCTCGTGCTTGAACATCATCACGTGCAGACGGCGGTCGCGGCGGGCCATCAGCCGGTCCCGTGCCTCGGTGTCGGCGACGTCCAGGACGATGACAATCTCGGTGGGGTTCTGGGCGAGCCAGGTGTCGAGGCAGCGCTCGATGATGTCCGGGTCCTCGTGGAACGAGGGCACGACCACGGACGTCGTGGTGCGGAAGTCGTTGACGAGCGGCCGGTAGCGCGCGGACATGATCTTGCGGATCAGCCAGACCGACCAGGAGATGCCACCGATGACCCCGACCGGCACGAACAGCTGCCAGTGCTCCAGCAGTCGGAGCCAGTCCCACATCGTCTCTCCTGAAAGCCGGTCCACAGATGAGTACGGAAATTAGCAGTCGAGCCGTGACAGCTGATCACGGGGAGGTACGTCAAGCTGTTCACCACGTTTTAACCTGGACCGGTCGAGTTCGGCATACTTGCAGGTCGCAAGGCTGTGGGTCGAGCTCGATGGGCCGTGAACGCAATAACGATCCACGTCGGAAAGGATACGATTCGATGTTGTGATAGACATCTCACTCGATCGAGTAACAGCCTGACTCCGTTCCGGTGACACCACCACGTGGAGTCACGGTTCGACCCCTGACGGTGGACAGCGAATCGCTGCGGCTCACCTCGTGAAGGTAGCAGCGACGGCCACCGGGCGCGGCTGGACAACGGCGACGGCTGCAGCGCTGCCGCGTAACCTCGAATTCATCGAACGGATGCGAACCGCTCGGTCGACGCAGGTCACGCACTCGCGATCAACACTTTATGCACACCGCGAAATGCTGCGGGAACGCGCTTCTGTGCATTAAGTTTCGTGAATAGGGAACGGACATGTTCCAGATCACACAATTCCTGGACCTTGTGTTCACTCCACGTGACCGATGGTCACGCGCGGTGAAACTTCTCCGCCCGACCCTGCCGCACCAGTCGCAGCCACTGCGCGAACTCCTTGGGGCTGCGCTTGGTGATCAGGAAGTACCAGGCGAACCGCGGCACCTCCAGCAGCCCGACACGTCGCATACCTGGCTGCGAGACGAGATAGCCCCGGTTGCGGAACGTGTAGTAGCGCTTGACCGGGTCGTCGGGGTCGCGGGCGTGCAGCCGGCCGCCGAGCATCGGCTTGTCGTCGTCGACGCCGGCGGGGTGCAGGTACGCCGCACGCAGGGCCGTGCCGAACGGCAGCCCCGAGCGCACCATGCGCCGGTGCATCTCGACCTCGTCGCCGCGGACGAACAGGCGCAGGTCGGGCACCCCGAGCACGTCGAGCGCCGACGCCCGGAACAGCGCGCCGTTGAACAGAGCGGCGATGTCGGGCAGCAGTTCGTCGTCGGCGCCGTGCTCGGTGTCGGCCGCCAGAGCGGCCCGCGAGCGGTGCCACGTGAGCCCGCGCCGCACCGGGAACGCCAGCTTGTCGGGATCGTCCTTGTCGGCCACCGTCGGCGACACCGCGGCGAGCCCGCGGCGCTCCGCGAGATCGACGAGCGTGGCCAGCACCGTCTCGTCGGCGGCGTGGCCGTCGTCGTCGCCGAGCCAGATCCAGTCGGCGCCCAACGCCAGCGCGTGCAGCATGCCGAGGGCGAAGCCGCCGGCGCCCCCGATGTTGTTCCACGAGGGCAGCCAGGTGGCCGGCAGCCCGCACGCCTCGACGACGTCGCGGGCGGGCCGGTCCGGCCCGTTGTCGACGACGATGAGATGCGCGATCGGATGCGTCTGCTTGGCGAGCGCGGCGAGCGAGTCGACGAGCTGGTCGGTGCGGTGCCTCGTGACGACGACCGCGACGACCGAGCCGGGGGGGAGGGCCTTCGTACTCACCGGGCTTCGATCTCGGCGAGGACGTCACGACCCTTGTAGTGCGCCAGGACCTCACGCAGCGGCCCGTGCTCCTTGACGGTGCCGTGCTCCATCCAGATCGCGGTGTCGCACAGGTCGGCCAGGAACTCGTCGGAGTGCGAGGCGAACACGAGGATGCCGGAGCGGGCGACGAGCTCGTTGAGCCGGTTGCGGGCCTTGGCCATGAACTCCGCGTCGACCGCGCCGATGCCCTCGTCGAGCAGGAGGATCTCGGGGTCGATGCTCGTGACCACGCCCAGCGCGAGCCGTACCCGCATGCCCGTGGAGTAGGTGCGCAGCGGCATCTGCAGATAGTCGCCGAGCTCGGTGAACGCGGCGATGTCGTCGACGCGCGACTCCATCTGCTTGCGCGTCATGCCCAGGAACAGCCCGCGGATGAGGATGTTCTCCAGGCCGGAGATCTCGGGGTCCATGCCGACCGCGAGGTCGAAGACCGGCGCCACCTTGCCCTTGATGGACGCGCGGCCGCGGGTGGGCTCGTAGATGCCTGACATCAGGCGCAGCAGCGTGGTCTTGCCGGCGCCGTTGTGGCCGACCAGCGCCACCCGCTCGCCCTTGCGCAGCGACAGGGTGATGTCGCGGAGCGCCTCGATGATCGGCACCTTGGACTCGGTGCCGATCCGGCCGCCTGCGCGGCCGAGCACGGCCTTCTTCAGCGACCGCGTCTTGGCGTCGAAGATGGGGAAGTCGACCGCGGCGCGGTCCAGATCGATGCTGACCATTGCAGTGCCCTCAGACCCAGTACGCGACGCGGGAACGGTAGTTGCGCAGGCAGACCAGCGCGACCGCGCTGCCCACGACGGTGATGGCTCCGACGACGATCCAGTGCCGCCAGACGATCTCCTGGCCCAGCAGCGGCTCGCGCAGGATCTCGACGAAGTGCATCGCCGGGTTGAGCTCGATGTAGCCGGCCAGCGGGTTGCTCTTGAGTCGCTCGTAGGACCAGACGATCGGCGTCATGAAGAAGATGAGCTGCGTGAGGCTCGCGATGATCGGCGGGATGTCGCGGAACCGGGTGGCCAGGATGCCCGACAGGACCGAGATCCAGGCGCCGTTGATCGCGAGCAGCACGAACGCGGGGATCGCCAGCAGTACCGTCCAGCTGAGCGGCTGCGGAAAGATGATCACCAGCAGCAGCCAGATGACGAGGTTGTGCAGGAAGAACAGCGTCTGTCGCCAGATCAGCCGGTAGACGTGCAACGTGAGCGGGGCCGGCAGGAACTTGATGAGGCCCTCGTTGGCGATGAAGACCTCGCTGCCCTCGAGGATGCAGCCGTTGATGAAGTTCCAGATCAGCAGGCCGGTGGCCACGTAGGGCAGGAACGTCGGGACCGGCTCGTGGAACAGCGTGCCGTAGAGGATGCCCATCGCCGTGGCGATGACGCCCATGCTGATGCTGATCCACAGCGGCCCGAGCACCGAGCGGCGGTAGCGCTGCTTGATGTCCTGCCAGCCGAGGTAGCCCCACAGCGGGCGCTGCCGCCAGCCCTGGCCGATGTCGCGGAAAGCCCGCTTCCAGCTGCGCGGACTCGAGTCGTCGGCGGCGAACGGGTCGGCGGGAGCCACGTCCTCGGCCCGGTCGTCGCCGGTCGTCATCGTCTGGGCCACCGGTCGAGGGTACCCACGGTGCTCGGCGCACCCGGGGCCGGTGTCACTCAGAGATACTGGCCGGTACCCCGGCCCAGCCCACCCTCCGGAGCCTGCGGTCCGCCCGCGCCGGGGGGCAGACCCCGGCGCATCTGCTCCAGCTGCGCGCGAGCGGCCATCTGCTGGGCGAACAGCGCGGTCTGGATGCCGTGGAACAACCCCTCCAACCAGCCGACGAGCTGGGCCTGCGCGATCCGCAGCTCGGCGTCGGACGGGATGGTGTCCTCGGTGAAGGGGAGGCTCAGCCGGTTGAGCTCGTCGCGCAGTTCCGGCGCCAGCCCCTCCTCGAGCTCCTTGATGGAGTTCTCGTGGATCTCCTTCAGCCGGGCCCGGGACGCCTCGTCCAGCGGCGCCGCGCGGACCTCCTCCAACAGCTGCTTGATCATCGTGCCGATCCGCATGACCTTGGCGGGTTGCTCCACCATCGCGCCGATCCCCTGCCCGTCGTCGCCCTCGTCGTGCGGCACGGATGCCATGCCGACGGGCTGGCCGTCGGGCCCGATGACCATCACCTGCTGCTCGCCGTTGCTGCCCTGTTCCGGTCCCATACCCGCCACCGTAGCCACCTTCGCGAGTCGGGGCCCCAGCGCGCGCGAGTCGGGGCCTCTGTGCGTGCGAGTCGGGGCCTCCGTGCGTGCGAGTCGCGCCGTTGGTGCGTCGCTCAGCGGGTGGCATCCGTCGTCAGGAGCACCTTGCCGATGACGCCACCCTCGTCGAACAGCGCGTGTGCCTTGCCGGCGTCGCGCATCGGGACGGAGCCGTGCGTGATCGGCTGTACCCGCCCGTCGGCGATCATCGGCCAGACCTGCTCCCGCACCCCGGCCACCACGACGGCCTTGCCGTTCGGGCCCTCGACCGGCCGCGCCCGCAGCCCCATCGACGTGACGCTGCCGCGCTTGGCCATCAGCGCACCCAGGTTCACCTCGGCCGTGATCCCGCCCTGGAACCCGATGATCAGCAGCCGGCCGTCCATCGCGAGGGAGTCGAGGTTGGCGGCCAGGCCCTTGGCGCCCATGTTGTCGAGGATGACGTCGGCGCCGTGGCCGTCGGTGGCCTTCTTGAGCTCGGCGGGGATGTCGCCGTGGTAGTCGATGACGATGTCGGCGCCCAGCTCGCGGCAGCGCTCCAGCCGGTCGGGCGCACCCGCGGTGGCGGCGACGCGGGCGCCCAGCGCCTTCGCGACCTGGATCGCGTGGGTGCCGATACCGCTGCTGCCGCCCTGGATCAGGAACGTCTCGCCGCTGCTCAACCGGCCGGCGCCGACGATGTTGGACCACACCGTGCAGGCCACCTCGGGCAGCCCGGCCGCGGTGACGATGTCGACGCCGGCGGGGATCGGCAGCAACTGGGCCGCGGGCACGGCCACCTTCTCCGCGTAGCCGCCGCCGGCCAGCAGTGCGCACACCTCGTCGCCGACGTTCCAGCCGGTGACGCCCTCACCCAGCGACGCGATCCGCCCCGAGCACTCCAGCCCGATGATCTCCGATGCGCCGGGCGGCGGCGGGTAGTGGCCCTGGCGCTGCATGATGTCGGCCCGGTTGACGGCACTCGCGACGACGTCGAGCACGACCTCGCCCGGACCGGCGACGGGATCGGGCACCTCCGTCCACTGCAGGACGTCGGGACCGCCGGGCTCGCTGACCGTGATGGCATGCATGCCGGGGACGCTAAACCTCTCGTGCGGTGATCCGCGATCCGGAACGCTCTCAGGACATGGACCACTGGCCGCTCCGCGACCTCGCGCTGCGCACCCCACGCCTCGAACTGCGCCCCGACGACGACGAAGGGCTGTACGAGCTCGTCGAGGAGGCCTACCTCGGCGTCCACCCGCCCGACGAGATGCCGTTCCTGATGCCGTGGACCGACGCCGACCCGCGCTACATGGGCCGCGGGATCCTGCAGCACTTCTGGTCCGAGCGGGCGGCGTTGACGCCAAGAACGTGGTCGGTGCACTTCCTGGCGCGGTTCGACGGCCACGTGATCGGCGTGCAGAGCCTGCACGGCAGGGACTTCGGCGTCACCCGGCAGGTCGGGTCCGGCTCGTGGATCGGGCTGCGCCACCAGGGCCGGGGCGTCGGCACGGAGATGCGGGCGGCCGTGTTGCTGTTCGCGTTCGACCACCTCGGAGCGACGACGGCCCGTTCGTCGGCGTTCGCGGACAACGCGGCGTCCCAGGGCGTGTCGCGGAGACTCGGCTACCGCCGCGACGGCACCGAGACCGTGGTGCGCCGCGGTGCCGCGACCGAGGACATCCGGCTGGTGCTCGACCCCGACACGTTCGTCCGCCCGCCGTGGACGCTCGTCGTCGACGGGGTCGGGCCGTGCCTCGGGCTGCTCGGCGCGGCGTGATCAGCCGAGGTTGACGCCCCGTGCGAACGTGTCGCACTGCGCGGGGTTACCGGACGAGTAGCCCGTCGTGTACCACTTCTTGCGCTGCGCGGAGCTGCCGTGGGTGAACTGGCTCTGGTCGACGCGTCCGTTGCCGAGGTTGGTCTGGATGAAGTCGTCACCGATGCGGTTGGCGGTGTCGAGCGCCGAGTTGACGTCTGCCTGGGTGATGTCCTGGATCAGCGGCTTTCCCGACGCCGTCGGCACGGTGGAGGCGTGGTTGGCCCAGACGCCGGCGTAGCAGTCGGCCTGCAGCTCGAGGCGCACCGAGCCCGACGCCGGCCCGGTGTCGCCGCCCTGCACGCGGCTCGTGGTGCCGAGCAGGTCCTGGATGTGGTGGCCGTACTCGTGGGCGATGACGTAGGCGCGGGAGAAGTTGCCGCCCTGCGCGCCGAAGCGGGTCTGCAGCTCCTGGAAGAAGCTCAGGTCGATATAGACCTGCTTGTCGGCCGGGCAGTAGAACGGGCCCGTGTCCGACGTTGCCCCGCCACAGCCGGTGTTGACGCTTCCGTTGAAGAAGTTCGTCCGCGGCGGCGTGTAGGTCTGACCGGAGCGGGCGAACGTGTCGCTCCAGTAGCCGTCGATGGAGTTGATGTCGGCGACGATCTCGCAGTCGAGCTGGGTGTTGGCCTGAGCGCCGGTCTTGCAGCTCGACGCGACCGCCGTGGTGTCGGCCGTCTGCCCGCTGCCCAGCGCCGAGAGCCCGTTGGGGAGCGCCAGCCCGCCGCCCCCGCCGAGGCTGCCGCCCCCGAGCTGGGACAGCAGGAAGTAGAGGATCAGCCCGATGATGCCCAGGCCGCCGCCACCGACAGCGACCCGGCCGCCCAGCGCACCCCCGCCGCCCCCGCCACCACCGCGCATGTCGTTGATGTTCGAGGTGTCGAGCTGGGCGTTCTCGTCGAACCGCATAACTGCTGCCTCCCGCTGGCGTTCGCGCGTGATCCCACCACATGCGCCGGGTGCCGGTCGACCTGGCACGGGACGCGATCGGGTCAAGATCTCCGCGCGCCGACCGGGAACGACGTCAGCGCGGACCTGGCGTGCGTCTCGCGGCGATCATGGAGGCCCGGGTACGGTTGTCTCCACCTGGAAGCGTGGCAGAGCGGCCGAATGCACTCGCCTTGAAAGCGAGAGACCTACAAGGGTCCGGGGGTTCAAATCCCTCCGCTTCCGCCAGGTCACGGGGTTGTGAGCCGATCTTCGTCGTTCTCCGTGGCCCCGTTGACGGCAACCGTTGACGGCAACGTCCCCGCCATGGCCGTGCCGAGCTGGGTGAGCGCCGCGGCCTTCTCCTCCATGTGGCCGTGTGCGTAGACGGTCATCGTGACCTTGATGTCGCTGTGGCCGGCGATCTCCTTCACCACGTGCGGCGGGACGCCGAGCGCGAGCAGGAGCGACACCGCCGTATGTCGAAGGTCGTGGAACCGGAGCGAGTCGAGGCCGGCCGCTGCTCGCACGTCATGCCAGTACTTCGTGAGCGTGAACGGTGACATCGGCTCACCGCGCTGGGTGGTGAACACGAACCCGCTCTCGACCCACCGCGCGCCGGCCGCAACGCACTCCTCAGCCTGCCGCTTCTGATGATCACGAAAGGCGTCGACGACGATGTCGGGGAGTGGGACCAACCGCTTCGACGCCCGGGTCTTGGGCGGCTGGATGTGGCGTCGGCCGTTGACCCAGTTGAGCGTCTGGCGGACCGCCAGCACCGCGCCGTCGAGGTTGACAGCCGACCACGTGAGGCCGAGCAGCTCGCCGCGCCGGAGGCCGAGCACGACCGCGCAGAGGTAGAGCGCGTAGAGCCGGTCTCCGCGGATGGTGTCGAGCAGCGCCCGCGCGGCGATCGGGTCGAGGCCGGCCCCGATGTCGTAGTCGGGTGTGCTGGTCCGGACCATCTTGGCCACGTTGCGGCTGACCAACTCCTCGCGGACAGCGTTGGAGAGCGCGTTCCGCAGTACTGCATGTGCGAACTGCACCATCCGCGGCGAGAGCTTGCGCGGGCCGCCGCCGCGGCCGTCGGTGTCCTTCACCCGGAGCTCGGCGAGCATCCGCCGGACGTCGGCCGGCGACAGGTCCGCGAGGTAGCGACGTCCCAGGGCCGGGGTGATGTGCAGCCGGACCATGATCTCGTAGCCGTTGTAGGTGGTCGCGCGCAGCTCGGGCTTGACCACGTGTTCCAGCCAGTAGACGAGGTACTCGGCGACGGTCTGCTTCTGGGTCGACCGCGGGATGCTCTGCCGGGCGTCGTCGAGTAGCCCGTCGAGCTTGGCGCGCGCGTCCCCACGGGTCGCGGCGTACACCCGGACGCGCCGCCGGCCACCCCCGATCACGGGGACGACTGCCGCACCTTCGTACCGGCCGTCCGAGCGTCGGTAGATCGTTCCCTCGCCGTTGGCGCGTTTCCGGCCGGCCATCAGGACGCCTCGCGTTCGAGCTGGACCAGGTGAGCGGCGTACTCGCGGACGGCGTCGACCGGGATGCGCCGGAGGCCGCCGATCTTCACCGAGGTGATCTCTTTCGACGCGATGAGAGCATAAACCCGCGTCCGTCCGATGTGGAGGGAGTCCGCGACTTCCTCCGCCGTGAGCAACAGGCGTTCCATCTCCGTGCCTTTCAGGTGGGGTCGTGGGCGGTGGTCAGTTCCTCGCGGGCGGTGAGTCGTCTCTCGCGCGCGGCGGCGGCCGCGGTGTTCGCGAGCAGCGCGTCCGCGGTGGTGTGCCAGCCGATGCCGGCGAAGGCGAGGGAGGCGATGACGACGGTGGGTTCGTCGTCGAGGGCCTGGTCGTGCTCGACCTCGGGGCCGGTGTCGTGGAGGTGCTCGCGGCGCCAGTCGCGCCGGGCCTGGCGAAGTGCGCCGAGGGTCGTGGAGTAGCGCCGGGACTTGGTTGAGAAGTGCCCGCCGAACCCGAGCATGTGCGCCCAGCGTCGGAGCCGGCCGTACCCGGCCATCCACTCGGCGAGCGGGTCGCCGTCCTCGTCAGGATCATGGTGGCGCGTCCACTCGCGGTGATCGGTCAGGACCTGCACGGCAGGTTGCCCGAGCCGCCAGCAAGCACCGACGAGCCGGCCCGCGTGCGTCGCAGGGTCGGCGTAGATGCCGATCGACTCGTCGGTCAGGCGCGCCGACGCGTGCCCGGTGACCTCAGTGGCTTTGGTGGCGTACTTGGCGAGGTAGCCGGCCACTGCCCCGGTGGTGATCTCCCCACGGTCGTCGATGTCGCGGACGGTGAGCCGGACCTGTCGCGGGTCCAGCTGCTTACCCCAGCCGATCGCCCAGCCCTCGGGCCGGCGCGGATGGGCCGAGGTGGTGAACGAGGTGGCGGTGAGCGCGTCGCGCAGCAGCACCGCGAGGTGTCCGGCGGTGATCGAGGCCGGGGGAGCGATCACGGCGTCGGGGTCGGCGAGGTCGATCCCGTCGAGCCGGATCATGGCGTGGATGTGGGCGACGCCGCGGCGTTGAAACTCCGCGACCTTGGCATACGAGAGCCGCAGCTTTACGCCGTGCCGGTCCGCGAGGCGGCGCAGGAGCCGGTTGGCGGTGTTCATGCTGCGGCGCCACAGCTCGCCGGCGTAGCCGTTCCAGACGACCTGGTGGTCGTGGTCGTAGCACTCCAGGCACAGCGGCCGACCCACCGCGCGGTCGGTGTCGGTGTGCCGGTCGCGGCATTCCAGGAGCACGCCGTGCGTGCAGGTCTCGGCGTCGCGGCGGGGGCGGCAGGGTCGGCCGTCGCGGTGCTGGGTGTGGACCGGTCCGAAGGATGGTGCCGTGCCGGTGAGGAACACGCACGGGTGCGCGGCGACGGTCTCGGGGACGCCCTTGCCGCCGGCCAGGCCGGCCTTGACGAGCTGGAAGGTGTCGGCTCGGTAGGTCTCGGCGCAGGAGGGGCAGACCACGGCGCGGCGGTTGCCGCAGGGCACGTAGAGCACCCCGTCCGGCATCCCGGCCGTGCCGGTCGTGGAGGTGATGCGGCCGGTGGTGGGTTCGACGGTGTGCAGGTCACCGCGTAGCCGGATCGGGTGGGCGCAGCCGGCCGCGGCCCGGATGTGGCCCTGCCACCGCGGGAAGTCGTCGGAGCCGGCGCGGCGGACGAGGTCGGACACGTTCGCGCCGGCCCAGCGCGCAGGGGCGGGCCGTGTCGGGGCCGGCGCGGTGCTCATGCCGAGGTTCCGGGCTCGAGGTGGCCCCACCGCTGGTGCGCGGCCTGGCGGGTGATGCCGAGGCGGGCGGCGATCTCGGCCCAGCTGTAGCCGGCCCTGCGCAGCCCGGTCACGGCAGCGGCGAGCGCGTCATCGACCGTGGCGGCAAGCGCGGCGAGGTCGGGCAGCGCATCGACGTCCCCGGAGCCGACGCGGCGGCCGGCCGCGGCGATGATCCGGCGCCCGAACGCGGCGAAGGCATCGTTCTCGACCACCCGCGGCATCCCGTTGCCCGTCAATGCCCGCTTGACACCCGAGCGGGTCAGGGCGCTCACCGTTGGCCCCCGTTCGCAGGGCGCACAGCAGTAGCCACGGTCTGGTTATGTCGGGCCGGGTCGCGGCGGTCGAGGGCGCGCAGCTTGGCGCGGATCCGCAGTTCGCGGCGGACCGCTCGGACGACGTAGGCCAGGCCGGCGAGCGCGAGCAGGAGGCCGAATCCGATGTTCGCGTAGTGCTCGACGATCGGGAACGCCGCGCCCAGCGGGCCGAGTGCGCACACGCCGCAGATCATCAGCATGATCAGCCGGTACTCGGTGCCCCGGTGGCCGCCCATCACCGATCACCCCGAGGCAGCGGACGCGCGGCGCGAGCACGGTGCAGCAGCGAGACGAGGGTGCCGACGGTGGGGGTGTCCCAGCCGGCCAACCACGACAGCATTCGCTCGTCGTAGGCGCCGAGCGCGATCCCGGTCAGCGGCTCGTGGACCGCAGCGACGAAGTCGAGCCGGGCCGCTTCCAGGTCGTAGATCAGCGTGCGGCGCACGTCAAACGGGGGCCGGATGTTCATCGGCTCGACGTCGAGGGGGCGCAGGTCGAGGCGGCTCATGCGGCGGCCCTCCGAGCGATGGCGGCGATGTCGTCGTCGGTGAGCCAGGCGCAACGCATCCGGATCGGGACGCCACCCTCGGCGAGCAGCCAGCCCACGCCGGGTTCGCCCGGGTCGATGGTCGAGGCGTCGACGCCGCGGGCATGCCAGCCGTGGCCGAGGATGATGTCCGAGCTGGTCTCGGTGGTGCACCGGAACGCGAGCCGGTAGCCGAACAGGTCCCGCAACGAGGTCGGGATGATGTCGTGGCTGGGCCGTTGGGTCGCGGCGACGACGATCACCCCGGCGGCGCGGCCGCGGGCGAGCAGGTCACGCAGCAGCAGCGAGAACTGATCGCGCTGCTTCTTGTCCCCGGCCGTGGCGGAGTAGTAGGCGAGTTCGTCGATCACGAGCATGACCGCGTCGGTCCAGTCGGCGCGCTCGATCTTGCGCCGGTCGGCCGCACGGAGGGCGGTGTAGCGGCGCTGCATCTCGGCCTGCAGCTCGCCGAGGGTGTCGATGGCCTCGCCGAGGTCGGGGCCGATGAACCGGTTCGCGCAGGAGCGCCAGAGCCCAAGCTCGACCTCTTTGCCGTCCATCAGCCACAGTCGGCAATCAGTGGCGAGGGCGGCGTGAGCGCAGATGTTGTTCAACGCGCCGGACTTGCCCGAGCCGGGTTCGCCGGCCGCCAGGAGGTTCTTGTAGATCAACCGGATGAGCACGGCGGCGGCGTCCTCGTCGATTCCGAGATAGATCGGGTCGAAGATCGACGGCGGGAACGGTCGAGTCGGGCGGGGCCGAGGCTTGCGCAGGCGGGGCAGGCTACGCACTGCGACCACCCCCGAACTCGGGCACGGCGTGCAGCCGCACCGGGGCAGGCATGGGCTGGCCGTGCGGGGACGTGACCGGTCGGCCGGTGAGCGGGTCGCGGCGGACGACGTCGAGCATCACGAGCGCGGAGACCTTGCGGTGCGCAGTCAGCCGGGCATTCGACGCCCAGCAGGTCGAGGCGACGTGCGAGAGGTTGTGCTCGATGTCGCCGGCATCGATGCCGGCTCGCAGCAGCACCCACACCCGTTCCCCGACCGGGGTCGGCCGCGACCAGAGCAGGACCGGCACGTTGCCCGAATAGTTCATGATCCGGCGCTCGACAAACACCGCGCGCAGCCGATGCCGCGTCATCACCGCGTAGCCGCGGCGGACGACGTACCGGCGTGAGGTCGGCCAGATACCGGCGACGAGCAGGACCAGGCCGGCCAGCAGCCCGATCAGCCACGCCGGCATCTGGTCGGACAGCCACGCCCAGGCGAGCAGCGCCACCAGGGCGACGAACAGCTCGGCGCGCAGCCGGATCGCGAGCCCGACGAGCCGGGCCGGCAGTGAGCGCTGAGGGCGGGTGAGAATCTCGAACGGCTCGCTGCGTTGGTGCCGTTCACCGAAGTTGCGCACGAGTGCGCCGCGGCGGGCCATCACGACGCCTTGGCAACAGCGACCGGGCGTACCTCGATCGCGCGGTAGGCGATGCCCTCGCGGCCGTTGCGATTCCACGGGATCGCGACCAACTGCATCGGCGTCACGGGCTGGCCCTGCTGGAGCGAGGGCGGGTCACCGGCGATGGTGACGACGATCGTGTCGGCTCCGCGCTCGTCCATCACGACGAGCTGGGCGGCCCACAGCGGAGCACGGGTCTTGCGGTCGAGGCGCTGGACGCCGTTGTCGTCGAGCTTGCGCTCGAACGGCCGGCCGACGGTGAAGGACTTGCGCGAGATGTCGATGAGCAGTTCCACGAGGCTCTCCCTGTTCGAGTCGGGCACCGGCTGTGGGTGCCTAACCAGGAGAAGCCCGGAACAGCAGAACTACCCGGACAAACTGTCCGGGTCTGTTTCACAGGGCCTTGCGGAGTTCGACGGCGTTCCTACCGGGCCGCGGTGACCTCGTCGACCAGGTCGAGGATGGCCGGCCACGGCAGGTGCCGGTCGGGCGGCGCCTCGCGTGGCTCGTAGAGCGGCCAGACGTCAGCGCCGTACACCAGATGTACCCCACCGGCCCGCAGCGCCGCCAGGTGTCCTTCCCACGCCGGGTGCCGTGCGTGCGCGGCGTTGATGCGAGGGAACACGATGACGGGCGTCGCCCGGTTGCCGATTGCCTCACTCGCGGTGGTGAGGGCCTGGTTGTCGGCGACACCGAGCGCGAGCTTGGCAACGCTGTTGGCCGTGGCCGGCGCGACGACGTAGCAGTCCACCGGGGGGTGTGGACTCCGCTCGCCGGGCTGCCGTGGCTGATCTCGCACGACCAGGCCGGTGATCTGTTCCAGTTTGACGCGCTCGCCGCTGTCCGCGAGCCAACGGCCGGCGGCGGGCGTGAGGGTGATTGCGACCTGCCACCCTCGGTCGTGCGCCGGCTCGACGAAATCGGCCCGGATCGTCTCGACTCCGCCGGCAGCGCCAGCGATGAGCCCGATGACCCCGCGTGGATCGGTCACCGCACCGCCCGGCACCGCTGCGCGAACGCCAGCAATTCCGACGATCGCGCGCCGCTGGTTACGGGCGCCCGTCGGTGCATGGTCTTGACCGCCTCCCGGACGCTGGTGCTGTGCCGAACAAGCCCCGGAGCTGATCGCTCCGCGCTGAGCAGCAGATCGAGAGCCTCGGTGTCGCGAGCCAGGTAGGAGAGCGCGCGCGCAACGTCGATCATGTGTGTCACGCGCCGCTCCACAGGCAGATTCTCGGCGCCGACCTCCTGGCCGAGCTCGGCGACCAACCCGATATCGCCGAGGTCGAGGCCTGCCGACAGGCGGTGAAGCTCGACGTTCGTCGGACCGAACCCGGTCTGCCAGTAGTTCGCGTCCTCACCGAGCTGATCGGCCGCCCGCCCAGCGCGCGCGAGAAGCTCCGTTGCGGTGGCGCGGTCCTGATGACGCGCCGCAGCAACAGCGGTGCGCAGGTGAAGCATCCCGTACAGGCTCAATGCCTCCGGATCGCCGGCCGTCACGCGCGGGCCCAACCACCGAGCTGCAGTCTCCCCGAGGTTCAACGCGTCGACGTAGCGTCCGACAGCAAGAAGCGCGTGTGTCGCGGCCCGAGCAGCCGAGGCGAGCACGAGCGGGTCATCTGCTTCGTCCGCTGCCTTCATCGCACGCTCTGCCGCGATCCAGGACAGGTCCGCCTCGCCCACTTTGCTCAGCGTCGTTGCAGCGAGGTGGTGTGTCCGCGCCGATACCGCCCACGACTGTCGGCGCCCATCGCCAGCCCGGTCCGAAGCGCCATCTTCCAGTTGCTGCGCCGTTCGAATCAGACTCGGCAGGTTGGCGACGACTGTACCGAGCCGGCCGCTTTGGTAGTCCGACCATAAGAACTCGACGAGCTGTGCGGAACTGGCCAGATCGGGCGCTTCGTTGGCCACTGGAGCGCTGTAGAGAACTCGCGAGAGGCGCCCGGGAGACATCAGCGCGTCACGAATCGCAGGAATGTCGTCACGCTCCTGCGTGTCTTCCATCAGAACTGGCTGCCCGAGGAGATCTGTCAGGCTTACCCGAAGGACACGAGCAACATCCGTGAGCAGATCCACTTTGCGAAGCTGGCGCTCGCCGCGTTCAATCTTGCTCAGCCAATCTGTCCGACGTCCAACTAGATTGGCGAGCTGCGTCTGGGTGTAACCCCTGCGCGCTCGGTAAAAGGCGATGCGTTCGCCTACGCTGAGGTCATCGCCGCCGCCACGCATGACACCCATGTTAGCTGAGTTCGATGGGGCTGGCGACCTTGATCATGCAATAGACGGCGCGGGCCTGCGCTTCCTTTGAAACCTCAGAGGGACCGTCGATTCAGAAGGCACCTCTGTCGCACGTCAACCCAAGCCGCAGCCAGCTTGTCTGCCCTGGTGGACCCTTTTGCCTCTCCTATATATACCTCACGAGTCTTGGATATGTCTGAGTAGCGAAGGTAGGCATAGCATCGACGGCCGCCGGTCATTCTTAGAAAGACGCTCCCCAGGACCTCGCTACCGTCAGCTCTCTGAACTACCCGATTGCTACGACCGCCAGCAGCCCCATCTTGTTCCTCGGCGCGCTCCGCCGGGGACAAGCCCACCCGGGGGCGCCAATACCGGTCTGGGAGTCGTTCATCAGCCCAGCGTCCGTGACTTGACGGATTCATCTCACACTGCCTCTCGAAGCACCCTGTCCGCTGCGGCGTCTGGATCGGCCAGGACTTCTGACTCCCAGATTCGGACTACCGTCCAGCCAGCCTCTATGAGGGTTGCGGTCACGTAGCAGTCGCGCAACATCGTGCGCTCGATCTTCGCAACCCACCATTCGGTCCGAGTCGGGAAGAGATCGGCGAGGCCACTTCGGCCGCGACGATGCGCTTCGTTTGGATTGCCGTGCCAGAGGTCGCCATCGACAAATACGGCAAGGCGACGACGCCGAACTACGATGTCTGGCTTTCCTAGAACGTCGAGGGCGTGCAACCGATAGCGAAACCCGCGGGCATGTAATGCTCGCCGCAACGCCATTTCTGCTTTGCTGTTTCGGTTGCGAACGGCCGCCATCATGCGACTTGTGGTGGCAGGCAGTCGGGGTCCGAGCCTCCGTTGCTGCCTGCCCGTAGGGGTAAACCCCTCATGAGGCTGCATAGGAGCGGCTACCTGGATGTGCCAAGAGTCGGCCGCATTGCGGACCCCAATGCGTTCGCCATAACTGCTCCAAGCTTGACTGGGACGGCATTTCCTAGCTGCCGCATTTGCTCTCCTCTGGGCCCGTCCAGCCTCCAAGAGTCGGGGAAAGTCATGATCCGGGCAACTTCTCGAACGGTCATGTAGCGAAATGATCCATCATCGAGGCGAAGCACCGTTTCACCGCCAGGTACACCATGAACACCAGCCTTCACAGTTTTCGCGGGCCTATCCAGATGGTTTGGCGTGTGTCCCGGATACTGCCGCGCGCCTGGCCAGCGAACGTGGTGCAGCCAGCCATCTGTTTCACACTTATCTTCTCCCGGCGGCGGAAGGGGTACTGGACATTTTAAAGCATCCCGGATGGTTCTCCAGGGCTTCATCTCCACGAGCTCATCATCTTGGGAGGTTCTCGATTGCGTCCGCGTAACCGGCACGGGTCGTGGCGCGAGGTCGTGTCGCTCCCAATAATCTCCGTCGCGCTGCTCGCGAGTTAGAGCCGACTCGCTGAACTCGGGCCGCGGCCAGTGCCAGTCGATACCAAGATCTTCGCGGAGTCCGACGGTGAACACTCTGTGACGAACTTGCGGTACCCCGTAGTCAGCCGCATTTACTGGAAGAACATGCACGTGATAACGGGCGGTGGAATCGTATCGCTTTGCCGCTAGCTCTCGAATCAGGCGTTTGTGGTGATCTCTCCAATCCTCATTGCCACGCTTAGCGACGTACGGTAACCGCAACGTGTCTAGCGTGTAGCTCCAGTACTCCCTAAACGATGAACGAAGAAGCCCTCGAACATTTTCGGCCAAGAATGCGCGCGGTTGAGTTTCATGGATGGCGCGGGCAAACTCAGGCCATAGATTGCGCAGGTCCATGTCTCCTCGATGTGCTCCGCCAAGCGACCATGGTTGGCAGGGAACACCGCCAGCCACAACGTCCACTTGGCCGCGCCATTCAGAGAAGTTGAGCTTGTGAATATCTCCGCTTACCAAGGGCCAGCGCCCCTCGGAGACGATGTTGCGTACATCTTCCACGGATCCTGATTCGTGATCGTACCGATCGGCTACATTGCTGAGCAAAGTTGAACAAGCTCGCTTATCGAATTCATTGAGAAGTAGATGCGTGAATCCCTCTTGGTGCATCCCAATTGCCATACCACCGCCCCCCGTGAACAGTTCAATACTCGTGCCCGTGGATGCGTTCGAGCCCACACCGTGGCACGAATTATTCGCGAGGGAAGCGGTCATACCGCGGGATCATACCGCGGGATCACTCGGATGTCCAGTCGGAGATTGCTAGCTTGCGCTGGACGTATCGTCGTCAGATTCCTCGGCGATGTCCATTGGCGGCGCAAGCTCCATGTCCTTCCGCAGAACGTAAACGCCTCGTTCTCGTCGCTGCCATAAAATTCGTGCGCTTGGGAATTCATAGAGCTGGTTGTAGAGGATGACGTAACCTGGCAGAGCAGTTGCTTGCCAAGACTCGGGAAGAGCTTCGACGATCATTGCCATGAAGTCGCTCATGTGTAAGCGACTTGTCGTTACGTCTATCAGAGTTTGATACGCCGCACGCGCTTCGGGAACGTCTCTGATCCTAGCGAATCGTAGATTGTACGGCAGTTGCTGTTTTGCGTCCGCAAGGAGGTCGCCAACTGAGTGTGCTCCTGGCGTCAGGTCCAGTTCCCAGTTGAGATTGGCTGGATACTGGGCGTCGAAATGGTTGCTCTCGACAGCACTTCTGTCCCGATTCCTTCCCGGGTCTTTGTTGCCAAACCCGTTCACATTCCAGGGCACGCCATCGCGTCCGCCCTCGTATCTGTATCGACGTATCAGGAGCTTTTCAGGCGCTACCGCGTCCAAATCTTCGTCCACGTAGAGGGCGACGAAGCTGACATCGCTAACTGATATGCCCTCTCGACCACGAAGCTTGTGCCAGTGTTGCTTTAAGCGAGTGGGAAGCGGCTGCTGAGCCTTGCCCACATACACGCGATCTCCTGAGTGGTACAACAAATAGACGCCACTCCGGCGTTCCAGGTCATCGACCGCCTCTTCAGTGAGAGGGTGCGGCTGTAGCGGCCGCAGCCGTTCAGCGAGCTGGTCGGCCAATGCCTTGGTGATCGACAGCTTGAAGTCGGCAACGTGTGTGTTCATCGACGCTGGACCGTAGTCCGTGCGACGGTGATGCGGGACCACCTGGGTACGAGTCGCCGCCTCCAGAGCGTCGAACTGGGCTCGGGAGGACTTTCTGTACGTCTTCAAGCCGGCCCTGGCGGGCCGGGCGCAGCCCTCCTGCGCTCTGGCCCTTGCCGCTCCGCTCACGGGCCGGCGCGCCCGGGCTGCGCAGAGCCCACGGACCAGCACGATACGACCGAAGATCACCCGAGCCAGGGGGAGCGCCACGCGAGGGGGCTTCCTCGTCCCCGCCAAGCGTCATAGACCGCACCGACCGCATCAACCCCGCTACGCGCCTCGACACCGACCCCGGCCCGAGCACCCGCAGCAGATGTCGCCACGAGTCGGAGGGGGCCGGGGTCGGCGTCGAGGTTTCAAGGTTGACACGCCCGCCGCGGCCCATGAAGCGGCCAGGACGACGAGGAAGGGGGCAGAGTGACCCGGCCCCGAGGTGACGGCAACCTCGACGGCAACCTGATCCGATCAGGGCGACCGACCTTGAACCACGGCGAACGGCTGAGCTGCACGGGAACGTCAGCCGGCGCCGATCCTGTTCACCTTGAAAGCGAGAGACCCGCAAGGGTCCGGGGGTTCAAATCCCTCCGCTTCCGCCAGGTCGATCCCACCTCGCAGCCCGTCGCACCACCTCGCAGCCCGCCGGCGCGCTGCGAGACGCCTCACGTGCTGCGAGGTGGGGATCCGGCCGTCACCGCCTTCAGATCGGCCAGCGCCGCCTGCATCAACGCGCCGAGGTCCGCATCGGAGTCGGCCTGCACCCAGCGTTCGAAGGCGATGCGGAAGACCGCCGTGCCGGCCTCGGCGGCCAGGCTCGCCGAGGGGTCGGGCACGCCGCGGGCGCGCAGCGCGTCGGCCATCGCGCCGGCGAGCTTCGCCATCTTGATCAGTTCGCGTTCCTGGAGCTCGGGGTGGGCGGCGATCACGTTCTGACGCAGGCGGGAGCCGTCGCGGCGACCGTCGAACATCGTGCCGATGGCGTCCAGGGCCGCCGCGATCGCGTCGATCGGCGCGGCGTCGCCAGGGGCGGCTGTGATGGCCTTCACGACGAGGTCCAGCAGCGACTCGGCGCCCAGGAACAGGACCTCTCGCTTGTCGGTGAAGTGCCGGAAGAAGGTGCGCTCCGTCAGGCCGGCGCGGCCGGCGATCTCGGCCACCGTGGTCTGGTCGTACCCGCGTTCGACGAAGAGCTCCATCGCCGCCTGCTGCAGGCGGCCCGTCGAGTTCGGCTCCCATCGGACCATGCCCGGATCCTAGTTGATGACAGGGACTGACATGTAGTGCTACGTTGATGACAGGCACTGACATCGATAGTTCGTGGAAGGTCTCTCATGCGTGTTTTCGTCACCGGCGCCTCCGGCTGGATCGGCTCAGCGGTCGTCCCGGAGCTCATCGGCGCAGGTCACGAGGTTGTCGGCCTCGCACGGTCGGACGCCTCGGCGGCCGCCATCGCCGCCGCCGGGGCCGAGGTCCACTCCGGTGGCCTCGACGATCTGGACGGGCTGCGGGCCGCCGCCGCCGCGTCGGACGGGGTCATCCACCTCGCGTTCAAGCACGACATCGCCTTCTCGGGCGACTTCCAGGGCGCGACGGACGCCGACCGCCTCGCGATCGAGACCATCGGCGACGCGCTCGCGGGCTCGGACCGGCCATTCCTCATCGCCTCCGGGACGCTCGGGCTCGCGGTGGGTCGGCTGGCCACCGAGGAGGACGGGCAGTCGCTGGAGGGGGCCGTGTCACCTCGGCTGGCCAACGCGTTGCTGACCGCCGGCCTCGCGGACCGTGGCGTCCGTTCCTCGGTGGTGCGGCTTCCTCCGACCGTCCACGGCGAGGGGGACAACGGCTTCATGGCGAGGATCGTCGGCATCGCCCGCGACAAGGGCGTCTCCGGCTACATCGGCGACGGGTCCAACCGCTGGCCGGCGGTGCACCAGCTGGATGCCGCACACCTCTTCCGCCTGGCGCTGGAGAAGGCCCCCGCCGGGTCGACGCTGCACGCGATCGCCGATGAGGGTGTGCCCGTCCGCACCATCGCCGAGATCATCGGGCGGCACCTCGACGTCCCCGTGGCGGCCATCGCTCCCGAGGACGCGGGTGCGCACTTCACCTGGCTGGCCGGGTTCCTGGGCCTCGACAGCCCGGCCTCGGGCGCGAGGACCAGCGCGTTGCTCGGGTGGCAGCCGACGCACGCCGGGCTCGTCGAGGATCTCGACAAGGGCCACTACTTCGCGTGATCTACGTCGTCCATGATCGCCCGATGAACGAGGCCACCTCGTGCCGATCGCGACACCCCCGCAGGGAGCAGCGCAACGTCAAGGGCGAGACGATCCTGCGGGACCGTTGGTGACGTACGCCCAGAAGTCGCGCATCACGTCGATCGTGCTCGGCCCCTCGGCGGCCACCTGGGTGAGCAGCACGCTGACCACCCCGGTGGACCGCACGACGTGCGCGGTCGTGCCCGTGCCGCCGACCCAGCCGTAGCGGCCGGGCACGTTCCACGGGTCGATCGGGTCGACGTCCACCGAGCCGCCGAAGCCCCAGCCCTGCCCCTCCAGGAACAGGGTGCTGTCGGCGCGCTGCTGCGCGGTGGTGGTGTCGGTGGTCATCCACCGCACCGACTCCGACGACAGGAGCGTGCCGCCGCCGGCAAGGAGCATGCGACCGAAGGCCCACCAGTCGTCGACGGTGCCGACGAGCCCGCCCGCGCCGGACGGGAACGCCGGCATCGTGCTCCACAGACCGTCGGGGGCGTCGGCGAGCTCGAGGCCGCCCGCGTCGTCCTTGCGGTAGTAGCTGGTGAACCGATCGCGACGGTCGGCGGGCACGGTGAACGCGGTGTCGACCATGCCGAGCGGCCCGAACACCCGCTCGGTCAGGAACTCCGGCAGCGCCTGCCCCGTGACGCGGGAGATCAGCACACCCTGCAGGTCGGAGCAGGTGTTGTAGAGCCAGGCCTCGCCGGGCTGGTGCAGCAGCGGCACGTCGGCAAGTGCGGCGAGCCACTCGTCGGGGGCCGGTGGGGTCTGGACCTCCCGGCCGTCGGGCTGGACGCGGAACAGCGCCTGCACCTGCGCGAGCCCGAAGTCCGACGGGAAGCCCCAGCCGGCGCGGGAGGTCAGCAGATCGTGCACGGTGATGGCCCTGTTCGCGGGCACGACGTCGTCCACGGGGCTCGACGGCGTGCGGACGACGGACGGAGCGGCCAGCTCCGGCAACCACCCGCCGATCGGGTCGTCGAGGGCGATGCGGCCGTCCTCCACCAGCGTCAGCACCGCTGCGGCCGTGACGGGCTTGGTGATCGAGGCGAGTCGGAAGATCGAGTCGCGCGCCATCGGGGCGGTGCCGTCGAGGTCGACCGACCCGGCCGTGGTCACCTCGACGTCGTCGCCCCGGGCGACCAGGGCCACCGCTCCCGGAACGTTCCCCTTGCGGACGTGGGTGTCGAGCAGGTTCTGCAGCGCGGTCATGGAGTGGGGACCGGCGGCGTACCGCGAAGTCATCGGTCCGCCGCCGAGCTCAGTGATCCAGGAACGGATGGGGATCGCGGCCGGCGGTGAGCAGGAACTGGTCGCGCCAGGACACGTGCCCGGGCGGGTAGGGCATCGGCTCGCGGAAGATCCCGATCGAGCGCCACTGCTCGGCCACCGGCGCCGTCCCCTCGTACATCCCGCGAGCCAGGTCCTCCGGCAGCGGGCAGGCGCGCGAGCCCAGCGCCATCGCGATCTCGTGGGCGAGGAAGCAGCGGGCGATGGCGATCTGCCAGAAGTAGTCGCGGGCGGCGAAGTCCCCGAAGCTGGTGTGGACCACGGCGTCGCCGTCGGTGATCTGGCTCGCGGCGGCGCACGCGGCGTCGGAGATGCGGGTGACGGAGGCGTGCGGGTTGTCGCCGAGGAGGTCGCCGTCGAACTTGTCGCGGCCCACCTCGTCCATCGTGCGACCGGCCAGCATGTCCGGCACCCACGCGTCGTCGTACGCGTAGTGGTTGACGAGCGGCCGCAGCGGGCTGGGCTTGTCGGCTCCCGGCATGTCGAACAGCGGCGGGATCACGATGCGCCAGTGCTCGGAGCGGATCCGGCCGATCACCTCGACGAGCATCTGCTCGGCTTTCACGAACAGCTCTGCCTCGTGAATCATCCGCAGATCACACCAGATATCAGGCCTGTCGGTGGTCGAAATCTGAGACGACCTTGGCGATGCGCCGCGCGCGGGTCTCGGCGGCCTTCGCTCCCTCGACGGCCAGGACGTGGGCGCGCTGGTTGCTGTAGGTCAGCGCGTCGAACGCGGCGCGGGCATCGGCGGCCTCCAACGCCGCGGCCAGGTCGGCCGGAACGGCGACGGTGCGGGGCTTGTCGTCCAGCGCGACGTCGACGTCGAGCTCGTCGCCGGCCGCCACCCCCGCACCCTTCCGCACCTCGGCGCTCACCGGGATCAGGAGCCTGCCGCCCATCGTCGCGACCGTGCTCGGGTAGCTGTACCCGTTGATCGTGACGGTGACGGCAGGCCGCTTGTGCGATCCGAGCCCCGTGACGACGTCGGCGGGGACCTCGATGCCGGTGGCGGACCTGCCGTGCAGCTCGAGCGTGGCGCGGAACCTCATCCCCGCACTGTAGGGCGGCGCAGGTAACGGCCGGTAGGAGCGCCGACGACCGCGCCGTCGTCGAACACGAGCTGCCCGCGCAGGAACGTCTGCGTGACGGTCGAGCCGATCTCCAGCCCGCGGAACGGTGTGTACTCCTGCGTGGACTCCGACGCGGCCGGGTCGACCACATAGGACGCGTCGGGGTCGACGAGCGCGATGTCGGCGTCGAAGCCGGGGGCGATGTCACCCTTCGTGCCCAGCCCGAAGCGCTGCGCCGGGTTCCACGCCGTCAGCTCCGCGACACGGTTCAGGGCGAGACCGCGCTTGATGCCCTCGCCGACGAGCCCGGGCAGCAGGTACTCGGTGCCGCCGAAACCGGACTTGGCGGCGAACACGTCGTCGCGGTCCTCGCCGAACTTGGCCTCGTCCTTGCAACACGCGTGGTCGGAGACGACCCAGCTGACGTCGCCGGCGAGCAGGTGCTCCCACAGCGCCTCGACGTCCTCGCGCGGCCGCAGCGGCGGGTTGACCTTGCCGCCCAGGCCGTGAGCGGTCGTGATGTCGGCGAGCAGGTGGCCGATCGTCACCTCGCGGCGGAAGTCGACGTGCGGGAACGCGCGCGCCATGCGCAACGCGGCGTCCAGGGCCTTGGCCGAACTCAGGTGCAGGAGGTTGATCGTGGGCAGGCCGGTCTCGTGCGCGAGGTAGGACGCGATGGTGACGGCGAGGCCCTCGGAGTGCGGCGGCCGTGACGCGCTGTAGGCCGCGAGCCCGGACAGGTCGCCCTGCTGCTCGACGATCTTCGTGTAGGCGGTCATGATCTCGGCGGTCTCGCAGTGCAGTGACAGCGAGATCTGGTCGGCGATCTCCGGGTGTGCCTCGCGGGCGGCCTGCACGCCGCGCATGACGAACTCGAAGTGCGCGAGGTCGTAGCGCTCGCCGCGGGGGATCATCAGGAAGTCGTTCTGGTCGTCGCTGCGGCCGTGCAGGCCGTGGCTGCCGTAGAACATGAAGATCTTGAACGACGTGACGCCGTGCTCGGCCACCAGCGCGGGGATCTCGTCGATGTGCGAGGCCTGCATCGGGGCGAGGTGGAACGCGTAGTCGACGTGTGCGCGGCCCTCGGTGGCGGCCAGCACCTCGGGGAACACGTCGGCGTAGGAGCCGCCGCGGTTGAGGTAGTACTGCCCGGTGCGCATGTAGGTCAGCGAGCTCGTGACGCCGCCCTGCGCGCACGCGCGGCTCTCGGTGGTGGCGTCGTCGGAGAGCGGGTTGTAGATGCCCCAGTGCTGGTGGGCGTCCACGACACCGGGGAACGCGAGGCGGCCGCGTCCCTCGTGGACGGTGACGCCGGCGTCGACGGCGAGATCCGGCCCCACCTCGGTGACCCGGCCGTCGGTCATCGCGATGTCGACGGTGGGGACGTCGTCGACGCCGGGACGGACCAGCTTGACGTCGCGGAGGATGGTGTCGGTCATCGGACCCCTTCGGTCTGCGCGGCGAGGTGTCCCGCCGCGAGGTAGGCGAGGCCGAGCGCGGGCAGCAGCCCGTTCCCGGCGAGGTAGCCGGCGGCCCCGTGGCCGGAGATGCCGACGGCGGCCCCTCCGGAGGCGTAGAGCCCGCCGAGTGGCGTGTCGGCGGTGTCGAGCACCTGCGCGTCGCCGTCGACGAGCAGGCCGCCCTGGGTGTGGAACAGGGCGGGGACGATCTCGATGGCGAGATAGGGCGGGTCGAGCGCCACCCCGGCGAGCTCGGCGTCGAGCGCCGCGGCGGGGACCCCGATGCGGTCGGCCAGTGCGGCCGCTGTCGCGCCCCGGCGCACCGCTCCGGCCTCGACGACGTCGACGTAGTCGGTGAACTGGCGGCACAGCGCGTCGATGCGCTCGTCGAGCACCACCCAACCCCGTCCGCCCGGGCGCGCGGCGAGCAGGGCGGCGTACTCGGAGTAACCGCACGTCTCGTCGCCGAAGCGGTGCCCGTCGCGGTCGACGACGACGGCGCCGTGCATCACGGTCGTCCAGGTCACGAGGGTCTGCGCGGCAGCCGAGAGCCCGGCGTGGCCCTGATAGGCGTCGAGGCAGCCGGTGGCCGCGCCGAGCGATTCGCCGATGCGCAACGCGTCGCCGCGGGAGTGTGCGCCGCCGTGGTAGACGGCGTCGGCGATCTCGGGGAGGTGGGTGCGGACGAGGTCGGGGTCGGCGCCGTAGCCGTTGGTGGCCAACAGCACGGCGTGGGCGCTGATCTCCTCGCGTCGACCGTCGGGGTGCTCCAGAACAGCCGTGCGCGGGAACAGTCGCCCTGGCGGCGATTTCCGCTCACGACCGATGTCGACCAACCGGCACGGGGCCAGCACGTCGATGCGGTCGGACGCCGCGACCGCGTCGGCCAGGTGCCGCAGCAGCGCGGACCCGTGCCGGCCCGGCACCGTGTGCACGCGCTGGGCGCTGTGACCGGGGTAGGTGAAGTCGGTGGGTAGCTCGATGGGCATCCCGACGTGGTCGGCGAGCCACTCCACGAGCTCCGCCCCGACGTGCGCCAGCGCGGTGGCCACCCGGTCGTCGGCCTCGCCGTGGGTCTTCGCGCGGACGTCGGCGAGGAAGCGCTCGGGGGAGTCGTCGATGCCGGCCTCCCGCTGGAACCGCGAGCCGGGACCGGGGACCATCGCCGTCGACATCGAGGTGTTGTTGCCGCGCAGGAAGTGGGCGTCGGACTCCACCACGAGCACGTCCAGGCCGAGCTGGGCGGCGCGCAGGGCACCGGCGAGCCCGCCACCGGCGCCGGCCACGACGAGATCGACGTCGACCACGTTCTGCCTCCTGTTCCGCTAGCAGGAACCGCTTTCCCCTGGCAGTTGACACCTCCGCCGCGAAGTGCGCAAGCTGTGTTCCGTCAAGCGGTACGGGAGGCGATGATGACGGAACCGAGTGGTGGCACCGAGGCCACGTCCCGGGTCGCGGACGTCCTGCTGATGTTCACCGAGGGGCCGTCCTCGCTGGGCGTCACGCGGATCGCCCGCGAGCTGGGTCTGAGCAAGGCGGTGGTGCACCGGATTCTCACCTCGCTGGCCGGCCGCGAGATGGTGGCGCTCGACCCGGCCACTCGCGAGTACCGGCTCGGCCCGGCCGTCGCCGCGCTCGGCGCCCGCGCGCTGCGTGACTCCGACCTGCGCTCCGCGGCGTTACCGCTGCTGCGCCGGCTGCGCGACGAGATCGGCGAGACCGCCACGCTGAGCACCCCCGTGCCGGGGGGCCGCGTGTACCTCGACCAGGTCACCGGCACCCACGAGATCACGATGTCGGTGGAGCTGGGCAGGCGGTTCCCGCTGCACGCCGGCTCGTCGGGCAAGTGCATGCTCGCCCACCTCGACGAGGCGGCGGTCCTGGCGGAGCCACTGGAGTCCCTGACCTCCGCCACGATCGTCGAGCCCGACGCCCTGCGCGCCGAGCTGGCGGTGATCCGCGAGCGCGGGTTCGCCGCGTCGGCGGGGGAGCGCCAGCCCGACGCGGGGTCGGTCGCCGCGCCCGTCTTCGGCCTCTCCGGCGAGGTCGTGGGCGCGATCTCCGTGTGCGGGCCGCGCTTCCGCGTCACCGACGAGTTCGTCGCCACGATCGCCCCCCGCGTCGTGGCGGTGGCCGCACAGATCACGAGACGGCTCGGCGGGCGGGTGCCCGCTGGTGCCTTGGCAGGAAGGACCCGATGACCGACGCCCTGGAAGGCCTGCGTGTCCTCGACGTCGCCACGCTCTTCGCCGGCCCGCTGGCCGCGACGCTGCTGGGCGACCACGGCGCCGAGGTGATCAAGATCGAGCACCCGCGCGGCGACCCGTCGCGCACCCACGGCGCGCAGCGCGACGGCGTCGGGCTGTGGTGGAAGATGTTGGGCCGCAACAAGAAGGCGATCACGCTCAACCTCGGCACCCCCGAGGGGCAGGAGCTCTTCCGCGCGCTCGCGGCCGACGCCGACGTGGTCGTCGAGAACTTCCGGCCGGGCACCCTGGAGCGCTGGGGCATCGGGCCCGACGTGCTCGCCGGGATCAATCCGCGCCTGGTGCTCGCCCGCGTCACCGGGTTCGGGCAGTTCGGGCCGTACTCCAACCGCCCCGGGTTCGGCACGCTGGCCGAGGCCATGAGCGGGTTCGCCGCCGTCACCGGCGAGCCGGACGGGCCGCCGACGCTGCCGCCGTTCGGGCTGGCCGACGGCGTCGCCGCGCTCACCACCGCGTTCGGGATCATGACGGCGCTGCGGGCCCGCGAGCACACCGGCCGCGGACAGGTGCTCGACATGGCCATCATCGAGCCGCTGCTGACGCTGCTCGGACCGCAGATCATCGCCTACGACCAGCTCGGCGAGCTGCAGCCGCGCACCGGCAACCGCTCGGTCAACAACGCCCCCCGCAACACCTACCGCTGCTCCGACGGGCGGTGGGTCGCGGTCTCGACGAGCGCGCAGTCCATCGCCGAACGCGTGATGGTGCTGGTCGGGCGCCCCGATCTCGTGGACCAGCCATGGTTCGGCTCCGGGGTGCAGCGCGCGCAGCACGCCGACGAGCTCGACGACGCGGTCGGCGGCTGGATCGCCGAGCGTGACCGCGACGAGGTGGTGGCCGCGTTCGAGAAGGCGCAGGCCGCCGTCGCACCGATCTACACCGCGGCCGACGTGCTGACCGACCCCCAGTTCCAGGCGTTGGGCAGCATCGTCGAGATCGACGACGACGAACTCGGCCCGATCCGCTTCCAGAACGTGCCGTTCCGGCTGTCGGAGACACCGGGCGAGGTCCGCACGGCGGGAGCGCCGTTGGGGCGGCACACCGCCGAGGTCCTCGCCGGGTACGGCGTGTCCCCGGACCGGCTCGCGGAGCTGCGTGCGGCGGGTGCCGTATGACTGCCGCGCGATCGCCCATGATCATCGCTTCGGGACGCGGAACCGGGCGGAGCGCGGTCCGCCGTCCCGAAACAGCGATCATGGCCGCGGGTCCGAGCCACTCGCAGTGGTGCGGCCACGGCCGGCTCGATTGTCACCGCCGGCGGGTCGAGCCCTCGTCGCCCGCGGCCGGTGCGCCGTGAGCGGCCTGGGTCGCAAGACTGCCCTGGGGCGCGCGCGGAGTTGGCTCTACGTACCGGCCAACCGCCCGGAGTTGCTGGTCAAGGCCATGGCTGGCCCCGCCGACGCGGTGGTGCTCGACCTCGAGGACGCCGTGCCCGCCGCAGCCAAGGACGCGGCCCGCGCGGCGGCCCACGACGCGCTGCGCGCGGCGCGCGGCAAGCCGCTGTGGGTGCGGATGAACCCTGGCTCCGAGGCCGACATCGCACTGCTCGCGGCGGGCCGGCCAGATGGTGTGCGCGTCCCGAAGGCCGCCGATCCCGGCGCGGTCGCCGACCTCGCACGGCGCCTCGATGTGCCGCTGCACCTGCTGATCGAGTCGGCTCTCGGCGTGGAGAACGCCTTCGCACTCGCCCGGTGCCACCCGCTCGTGGCGGGAGTATCGCTCGGCGAGGCCGACCTGGCCGCCGACCTGCACGTCCGCGACCCCGCCGCGCTGGGCTGGGCGCGGCAGCGCGTGGTGGTGGCCAACCGGGCGGCCGGGTTGCCCAGCCCCGTCGCCCCCGTCTGGACCGACCTCGCCGACCCGACCGGTCTCGCCGCCGACAGCGCCGCCGCCCGCGACGCCGGCTTCTTCGGCCGCTCGGTGATCCATCCCTCGCAGATCGAGCCCGTGCACCGGGCCTTCACCCCGTCCGAGGAGGACCTCGACGCCGCCCGCGCCCTGCTCGGCTCGGTGGACGGCGGGTCGGTCGACGCGCGCGGCCGGTTCGTCGACCCCGCCGTCGTCGCCGGGGCCCGCTGGTTGCTGGAACTGGAAAGGAACGCATGAGCAACGCACTACTTGACTCTGTCGCCCGCGGCGTGACGACGGTCGAGCTCGGACATCCCCTGGTCACCAACATGCCGGGCTCGCCCAACCACCCCACGTTCCGGATGACGCTCATCCGCCGCCACGGCGACGCGGTGCGGCCCGACGGCGGCTCGGCGTCCAACGAGCTGATCATCACCGGCGGGCACGTGGGCACCCACGTCGACGCGCTCGCGCACGTCAGCCACTGCGGGAAGCTGCACGGCGACGTCGACGCCGAGGAGGCCCAGCGCGGCGGCGTCCACACCGAGCACGGCGCCGAGAAGATCCCGCCGATGATCACCCGCGGGGTGCTGTTGGACGTGGCCGGTTCCGGCGTCCTGCCCGGCGGGTACGGCATCACGGCCGAGGACCTGGCGAGGGCCGGGCCCGAACCGGGGCCCGGTGACGTCGCGCTCGTGCGCACCGGTTGGGCGCGGCACTTCGCCGACGCCGAGACCTACCTGGGCCACGACTCCGGCGTCCCCGGCGTCACCGAGGACGGAGCGCGCTGGCTGGCCGAGCGCGGCGTCGTGGCCGCGGGCGCCGACACCACGGCGTTCGAACGGATCCCCGCCGGCGAGGGGCACCGGGTGCTGCCGGTGCACCGGATCCTGCTGGTGGAGCACGGCATCCACATCATCGAGCACCTCGACCTGGAGGCGGCCGCGGCGCAGGGACTCACCGAGTTCCTGTTCGTCATGGCGCCGCTGCGGATCGTCGGCGGCACCGGCTCCCCGGTGCGTCCCCTGGCGGTGCTGGAAGCGCCGCTCCCTTCCGACGAGCGGCACGTTCGTCGCCTAGGTTCCGACGAGAGTGCCGCTCGTCGCGAGGGTGGGGAGGGCGCGTGACCACCCCCGCCCAGCAGATCGGGATCCTCGCCGAGCGCGTCACACGGGAGGGACTCCCGGACGTCCTGCGCGACGACCTCGCCGCCCGCACCGTCGACCTGCTCGGCAACTGCCTGGCCGCCCGCGGCGAGGAGCCCGCCCGCATCGTCGACGCGGTCGTCCGGGAGTGGGGCGGCGCCGAGGCCGCGACGGCCGTGGGCTCCGCCCAGCGGCTGCCCGCCCCGTCCGCCGCGCTGGTCAACGGCACGCTGGCGCACAGCCTGGACTTCGACGACACCCACCTGCCGTCGGTGCTGCACCCGTCGTCGGCCGTGCTGCCCGCGGCGCTGGCCGTCGCGGAGCAGGTCGGCGCGTCGGGCCGCGCGATGCTCGAAGCGGCCGCCGTCGGGATCGAGGTGACCTGCCGGCTCGGCATGGCCGGCTACGACGAGGAGCTCGGCAACTCGGTGTTCTTCGAGCGCGGCCAGCACGCCACCGCGATCTGCGGAGCGGTCGGTGCGGCCGTCGCGGCCGGCATGCTGCGCGGGCTCGACGCCGACGCGCTGACGTCGGTGATCGGCATCGCGGCCAGCATGGGCGCGGGCGTCATCGAGGCCAACCGCACCGGTGGCACGATCAAGCGCGTGCACTGCGGCTGGGCCGCGCACGCCGGCGTCGTCGCTGCCGGCCTCGCCCGCCACGGCCTCACGGGTCCGCCCACGGTGCTGGAGGGCCGGTTCGGGTTCATGCAGGCGTTCTGCGGCGACCAGGTGCACATCGAGCGGATCACCGACGGCCTCGGCGAGGAGTGGGAGACGCTCGGGATCTTCTTCAAGCCCTACCCCTGCAACCACTTCACCCACGCCGGCATCGACGCGGCGCTGGCCCTGCGGGCGTCGGGTGTGGTGGCCGACGAGGTGCGCCGGTTGACCCTCGGCGTCCCGGCGCCGGTGTTGCGCACGATCGCCGAGCCCGCGGACGAGAAGTCGCACCCACGTTCGGGCTACCACGCGGCGTTCAGCGGCCCGTACACCGTGGCGGCGGCGCTGCTGGGCGGCGGAGGCCTCGGGGTCTTCCACGACGACTTCACCGACGCCGCCGCGAAGGACCCGGCCCGGCTCGACGTCGCGGCGAAGGTCCACTGCGTCGCCGACGAGGAGTCGACGGCGATCTTCCCGCGTCAGTTCCCGGCGGTCCTGACGGCCGAGCTGGCCGACGGGCGGACCGTCACGGAACGCGTCCGGGCGAACCGCGGAGGGCCGCAACGACCGTTGTCGGAGGCCGAGCTGTCGGCGAAGTTCACCGGCAACGCGGAACGGTCGGTGAGCCCGGATGCGGCGCGCGAGCTGGCGGGTGCGGTCTGGGATCTGCGTGACGGGCGGGGAATCGGCGATGTCACCGCACTGCTCCGCCGCGCTTCCTGACAAATCTGTTCCGCTTAGAGGAACAACTGTAAAGAACTGCGACGAGCTGCGCTGATTCCATTGACTCAGGCAATTCTACCGGCGATAGTCGACCCAAGTTCAGAGCATTGTTCCTGCTAGCGGAACGACGAGGTATCTCCGATGCAGACCCGTTTCCGGTGGGTGACGATCACACTCGTCATCGCCCTGATCGTCATCAACTACATCGACAGGAGCGCGGTCTCCTACGCGGTGAAACCGTTGCAGGCCGAATTCGGGATCAGCACGGCGCAGTACGGGATCATCAGTAGCGTCTTCTCGATCGGCTACATGGTCTTCGCGTTCCTGTCGGGACCGTTGGTCGACCGCTTCGGCCCGCGTCGGGTGCTGCTCACGGCCATCTCGGTCTTCTCCGTGGCCACGGCACTCACGCCGTTCGCGGGCGGGTTCATCGGGCTGCTGCTGATCCGGATCATCCTCGGCGCGGGCGAGTCCCCCGCCTTCCCCGCCGCGACGCGCGTGGTGAGCCGGTGGCTGCCGCCCGTGGAGCGTGGGTTCGCGCTCTCGCTCATCGGTGGTGTGGCCGAGTCGGGCAGCCTGCTCATCGGTGGCCCGCTGCTCACCCAGCTGATCGGCGCCGGCGGCTGGCGCTCCGCGTTCTGGACGATGGGTGTGCTCGGCGTCCTCTGGCTGATCGCGGCGGTCGGCCTGCTGCGCAACACCCCTGCCGAGTCCCCGCGGGCCAACGACGCCGAGCGGGCCCACATCGCGGCGGGCCAGGAGCCCGAGGAGGCCACGAGCCGCAACCCGGTGAACTGGCGGCAACTGCTCACCAACCGCAACCTGTGGATCGTCGCCGCCGGCTACTTCTCCTGGGGCTTCATGTTCTGGGGCTTCCTCTACTGGCTGCCGCAGTACCTGTCGACCTACGGCCTGTCGATCACGGCCGTCGGGGCGTTCTCGATCGCGCCGTGGGCGGCCGGGGTGGTCGGCGCCGTCGTCGGCGGTCTGGTCGTCGACCGCGTCTACGCGCGCACACAGAGCATCCGCAGCCGGTTCACGATCATGGGCGTCGCGCTGCTGCTCTCGGCCTGCTCGCTCATCCCGATCTTCCTCGAACCGACACTGACGGTGGCGCTGATCTCGATCTCGTGCGGCGTCGGCTTCGGGTTCATCACCGGCGGCATCTGGTGGGTGGCCTCGATCGACGCCGAGCCGTCGCAGCCGGGCAGCGCCGCGGGCTTCGCCGACGCCGCGTTCGCCCTGTCCGGGATCGTCGCGCCCGGCGTCATGGGGTTCATCGTCTCCGGTACCGGCTCCTACACCAGCGGCTTCGTGACCATGAGCGTGCTGGCCGCGGCCGGGGCCCTGCTCATGCTGTTCTGCGCCCGCGAGCGCACCGTCGTCCCGACGAAGGCCGGACAGCCGGCCTGACCAGCCGCGCCTGCACGCAGCCGGCCAGGCGGTGATCAGCCGCCGACGGGCGCGCTCGCGTCCCCGACCGGGGCGCTGGCGTCGCCGACGGGCGGGCTGGCGTCGCCGACGGGCGGGCTGGCGTCGCCGACGGGCGGGCTCATCTGGCCGACCGCGGCCGGGGTGGACGCCCCGGCGACACCGGTGGACAGGGCCAGGCCGGTGCCGACCAGCAGCACCAGCGCGGCCTCAGCGAGGAACTTCTTCTTCGTGGTGGTCATGGGTACTCCCGGTGAGAAGGGTGACGGAAAGGATCATCAGCAGCGGCAGGACGGGGACGTGCCAGAGGAAGTCGAACGCGCTGTGCACGGCGAAAGCGGCGACGACCGCGAGGGCGGCGGCCTCGGTCGGCCTGCGCCGCATTCTTGGCCGCCGGACAGCACCCGCCGCGAGCGCGACCGCGCCGGCGAGGGCCAGCGCGAGGCCGACCACCCCCGACTCGGCGGCGACCTGCAGGTACTCGTCATGGGTGTACTGGGCATGGACAGGTACTCCCGTGTGGTCGATGTAGTGCAGGTTCAGCTGCCCCGGCCCGACCCCCGTGAGGGGCGAGGTCCGGAACTGGGCTGCCGTGACGCGGGTGAGGTCGGCACGTTCGGCGGACTCGGCGGTGAGCCGCGTGGTGGCGATGCCGTCCGCGGCGTGGCCGACGAGGCCCCGCCCGGCCGGCAGGACGAGCAGCAACGCGGCCGCGACGACGGCGACCAGCGCGATGAGCCGCCCGCGGACCAGCAACACCGCGACCCCACCCGCGACGCCGGCGAGCGCGAGCACCGGCTGCGGTGCGCTGCCCACCGGCAACGACGGCAGCAGCCCGACGAAGGCGACCGCCACCGCGGGCAGTACCCGCAGGTGAGGGCGCAGCCGGTCGCGGGCCAGCACGAGTAGGACGATCGTGGCGACGGCGAGCCCGAGCAGCCCCGCCCGGCTCATCGTCGCGGCCAGGCCGAGCAGCAGCACGGCCACCAGGAACGGGCCCGGTGGGCCGAGCGCCACGGCCAGGACCAGCGCGGTGACGAGGAACGCCGCCGTCGCGTTGGCGTAGGTGATCGTCGACGAGCCGCGCCACAACCCGCTCGACGGCAGGGCCAGCGGGTCGAGGTGGAACGCGACGCCGACCCAGCACGAGATCGCGGCGATTGTGGCGACGGCCAGCAGCACGCCCACCAGCACCCGCCGGGACTCCGCGGGCAGGCCGGATGCCGCCACGACCGCGGCGGCGAGGCCGCAGGCCAGGGCGGCCGTGGGCGCCGCGCCCGCCATGTCGCCGTGCCACCAGCCGCTGAGCAGCGCCCATCCCGCGAAGAGCACCCAGCAGGCCGCGGCGACGGCCACGGACCGGTCGACCGGCCTGCGCGTGACGAGCCGGGCCGCCGCAGCTGCGGCGACCAGCAGCAGGACCGTCGTCGACGGGCGCCCGTAGAACGCGCCCTGGCTCAGCGCCGCGTACGCCACGGCCGCCCCGAGCCCGAGCACGACGACACGGTCGGCGAGGCCCGGCCGGGCGGCCGTCACGGTGGGTGCTGTTGCGATCACGATGATCAGCCTGAGCGGCCGGACGGCGGAGCGTGAAGATCCACGGCTCGTTTCTCCCGGATCGGGCGTCCGCCGTTCGAGGGATTCGCACGGGTCGGGGCGAAACCGCCTGCACCAACCGTCACACGGGTCTACCCTGACGCGCCGTGCCCGGTTGACGCGCTCTACCGCCTGCTGCCCGACCACTCGCCCGGCTGATCGTCGGCTGGGCGCTGCTGGCCGACGTCGTACCCCTCTACCCGCTCTATGCGCTCCTGTTCGCCCACGCGGGGATGTCCGACGCGGAGATCTCCGCGCTGCTCGCGATCTGGTCGGCCGTCGGGATCCTGGCCGAGGTGCCGTCGGGGGCGATCGCCGACCGCTTCTCCCGCCGCGGCTGCCTCGTCGTCGCCGGGCTGCTGCAGGCCGCGGGGTACGCCCTGTGGGTGCTGCTGCCGGGCTTCCCCGGGTTCGCCGCGGGGTTCGTGCTGTGGGGACTGGGCGGCGCGCTCGTCTCCGGCGCGCAGGAGGCGCTGCTCTACGACGGGCTCGACGCGCTCGGGGCGGCCGAGCACTACGGCCTCGTGCAGGGACGGGTGGTCGCAGCCGGACTGCTGGGCCAGTTGCCCGCGGCCGGTGTCGCCACGGTGACGTTCGCGCTCGGCGGATACCCGCTTGTCGGGTGGGTGAGTGTCGGCGTGTGCCTCGCGACGGCGCTGCTGGCGTCGCGGCTGCCGGAGCCGCCGCGCGGGGAGCCCGAGGACGGCTACCTCACGACCCTGCGCGACGGCCTGGCCGTGGCCGCCTCCCGGCCGCAGTTGCGGATCGCGATCGTCGCCGCCGCCGTCGTGGGCGGGCTCGATGCCGTCGAGGAGTACTTCCCGCTGCTCACCGAAAAGGCGGGGGTGCCGATCGCAGCGGTGCCGTTCGCGATGCTGCCGATCACGCTGGCCGGAGTGGCGGGGGCCGCGCTCGGCGGTCGGGCGAACCACCTGGGTCCGCGGGTGCTCGGGCTCGTGCTGGGTGCCGCGATGGTGCTGTTCGGGGCGGCCGCGGTGGTACCCGGTCCGGCCGCCGTCGCCGTGGTCGCCGCGTTCTACGGGCTCTACCGGACGGTGCTCGTGGTCGTCGACGTGCGGTTGCAGGAGCGGATCGAGGGCCCGTCCCGCGCCACCGTCACGTCGGTCGCGGGGCTCGGGGTGGAGCTCGCCGGCCTGGCGGTCCTCGGGGCCTGGGCGACCGGTGGAGGCCTCCTCGTGGCCGCGCTCTGGCTGGTGGCGGCCCTGGCCCTCCCGAGGACCCTTCGTGGTTGACGCCCAACCCCCGCGTGTCGGGGTTTCCGTGTGCTCGTGTCGCGGGCTGAGTACGACGCGCCGTGGCGTGGGTGTGCACGCAGGGCCCGACTCGCGCGCACGCAGGGCCCGACTCGCAGGGATGGGCGTGGGTCAGCTGGTCAGGAGGCGGGGGGTCCAGCGGCGGGCGGGGATGGTCGCTTCGCGAACCAGGCGGCGGGCCTCCTGGATGTTCGGCGGCGCCGGGACGTCGGGGAGCAGTCGCGTCGTTGTGCGCAGAGCCCTGAGTGTCGCCGTGGCGCCCAGATCCGTGGTGGGGACGCCCGGCAGGCCGTAGAGCCGGCGGGCCCAGCGGGGGAGCGTGGTCAACGAGAGGGTCGCGATGGCCGGGATCGCGATCTTGACCTGCGCCGGGGCCTCGCTCCGCGGCGCGAACAGGTTGCCGACGGCCTGGCGGGCCTCGTCGGTCATCGCGAGCTCCGGCCGCACGCTCTCGATGTACTCCCGCATCTCCGCCTGCGACGACGGAGCGTCGTCCAGCCCGATCACCCGCGCCGCGCGCACGCTCTCCCGCAGGTACTGCTCGACGCCGTCGTCGTCGAGGAGCCCGGAGCGGCGGGCGATCTGCGCGTAGGAGTCGATCTCCGTGGCGTGCACCCACATCAGGTGCGACGGGTGGTCGAGGCGGAAGGTGTGGCCGGTGTCGGGGTCGTACCCGGTCAGCGACGCGTGCAGCCGCCGCACGCGTCCCGCGATCCGTTCGACGTCGGCGGTGGCGCCGAACGTCCGCACCCCCACGTACTCGACGGTGCGCTGGAACCGCGACCACGCCTTCTTGGGGTCGAACAGCGCCGAGTTCTGGTAGGTGCCACGCATGACCCGCGGGTGCAGCGACTGCAACAGCAGCGCCCGGAACCCGCCGACCCACATGACGGGTTCGAGATGGACCCGCCACGTCACCGAGTCGGGTCCGAACAGGCCGTGATCGTGGGTCATACGTCCAGTGTGCGCCGGGGCATCAGAACCAGCGCGACGAGCGAGACCAGGCAGCAGCCGATGATGTAGACGCTGATCCACGTGCTCGATCCGGTGCTGACGAGGATCGCGGCGGCGATCAGCGGCGCGGGCCCGCCCGCTATGACGGAGGCGAGCTGGTAGCCGATACCCGCGCCGCTGTAGCGGATGTTGGCGCCGAAGCTCTCGGCGATCAGGGCGGCCTGCGGGCCGTACTGCATGTCGTGGAACACCAGCGACAGCACGATCGCGAGCAGCACCAGCCCCGGCACGCCCGTGTTGAGCAGCCCGAAGTAGGGGAAGGCGAACACGGCGACGCACGCGATGCCGATGGCGTACATGGTCCGCCGGCCGATGAGGTCCGAGAGGTGGCCGAACAGCGGCACGCTGACCAGCCCGATCGCGGCGGCGATCAACGTGTCGACGAGCAGCGAGTTCTGCGGCAGTTTCAGCTGCTTGGTGCCGTAGGACAGCACGAACGTGATGAAGATGTAGAACGGCGCCTGCTCCGACATCCGCACGAACGCGGCGAGCAGGATCTCGCGCCACTGCGTGCGGAACGCCTCCACGATCGGCAGCTTCACCACCGCCCGCGTCTTCTTCACCTCGGAGAACTCCGGGCTCTCCAGCACCCTGAGCCGGACGTAGAGCCCCACACCGACGAGCACGAAGCTGACGAGGAACGGCACACGCCAGCCCCAGGTCAGGAACGCGGGACCGGTGGCGGCGGACATGATCTGCACGAGCGCCGTGGACAGCAGCAGCCCGAGCGGTACGCCGAGCTGGGGCCAGCTCGCCATGAACCCGCGCCGCTTCGCCGACCCCCACTCCATCGCCAGCAGCACCGACCCGCCCCATTCGCCGCCGACGGCCACGCCCTGCAGCAGCCGCAGCACGGTCAGCAGCACCGGCGCGAGGTAGCCGACGGACCCGTAGGTGGGCAGCACGCCGATCAGCGCCGTGCAGATCCCCATGATCAGCAGGGTCGTGACGAGGGTGGCCTTGCGGCCGATCCGGTCGCCGTAGTGGCCGAAGATCGCGGCGCCGATCGGCCGGGCCGCGAACCCGACGAACTGCGTCCCGAACGCCGCGAGCACCGCCACCGACGTGCTCTGCGCCGGGAAGAACAGCGTCGGGAAGATCAGGGCGGCCGCGGTGCTGTAGAGGAAGAAGTCGTACCACTCGATGGTGGTGCCGACCGTGCTCGCGACCACGGCGCGTCGCCGGTGCGAGCGCATCTCGGCTTGTGGTGGTGCTGTGGTGGCCATGGGATACCCCGATCCGGTCGACGTGCCACGCAGGGTGCGACCGCGAACCGGACCTGTCAAACGGTGACCGGGATTACAATGCGGTCGTGATCGAGGACTTCCCGGTACCCGGTGCGCGCCTGCACACCGAGACGCGCGGCAGCGGCCCGCTGCTCCTGCTGATCCACGGCGGCAACGGCGACAGCGCCTCCTTCGACGGGATCGTGGGCCCGCTCGCCGAGCACTTCACGGTGCTCACCTACGTCCGTCGCGGGTTCGTCCGCAGTCCCCTCGATGCCCTGCCGGTGGACGCCCGGCAGTTCGATGCCGAGCGCCTCGCCGTCGATGTCGAGGACGCGGCCGCGCTGGTCCGCGCCCACGGCGGCGAGGCGGTCGTGTTCGGCAGCAGCTCCGGGGCGATCGTCGCGCTGGACCTGGTCACGCGCCATCCCGACCTCGTCCGGACCGTCGTGGTGCACGAGCCGCCGATCCTGGAGCTGCTCGACGACCCCGACGCCTGGGCCGCGCGGTTCGCCGCCATCCGGGCCACCTACGACGCGCAGGGGCTGATGCCCGCGCTGGCCGAGTTCGGGATCGCCGTCGGGCTCACCCGGTCTGCCGCACCCGTCGGGGAGGTGTCGCCCGGGCGCACGGCCATGATGGCCCGGGTCCCGCAGAACATGACGTTCTGGTTCGAGCACGAGTTCGACGGCTACCCGCTCTACCGGCCGGACTTCGCGATCCTCGGGGCGGTGGCCGACCGCGTCGTGCCGGCGGTGGGCCGCGCCTCCCGCGAGACCGACGCGATGCCGTACCGGCCCAACGTCCGGCTGGCCGAGCGCCTCGGCCGGGAGGTCGTCGAGTTCCCCGGCGGCCACGTCGGCTACGACCAGCACCCGACCGAGTTCGCGGCGCAGCTCGTGGAGCTGCTCAGAGCGGGTCGCTGAGGAACCTCGCCGCCGCCGCCGCGAGGAAGCCGGGATCGTCGACCCCGCACAGCTCCCGTGCGGAGTGCATCGACAGCACCGGGATGCCGACGTCGACGGTGCGGATGCCCAGCCGGGTGGCCGTGATCGGCCCGACGGTCGACCCGCACGGCACCGTGTTCTTGCCGACGAAGACCTGCGTCGGCACGCCCGCGTCGCGGCAGGCACGCTGCCACGCCGCGGCGCCGGGCGCGTCGGTGGCGTAGCGCTGGTTGGCGTTGACCTTCAGCGCCGGGCCCCGGTTGGGCAGCGTGCGGTGGTCGGGCTCGTGCAGCTCGAGGTAGTTGGGGTGGGCGGCGTGCGTGACGTCGACGGACAGGCAGCGCGACGCCGCGAACACCGGCCCGCGCGCGTCGAACCCGCCGGCGAGTCGCGTGAGCAGCTCCTCCAGCAGCGGTCCGGCCGCACCGGTGGCCGAGTTGGAGCCGATCTCCTCGTGGTCGAACCCGACGAGGACAGGAATGACATCGTCGTCGCTCTCCGAAGCGGCGATCAAGGCGTTGATGCCCGCATGCACCGACGACAGGTTGTCCAGTCGGGGTGCCGCGAACAGGTCCGACTCCTCGCCGAGGCGCGCCGGTGGCGTGAGGTCGTGCACCACGAGGTCGTGGGCGGCAATGTCTTCGCCATTCACACCGACCTCGGAGGCCAGGAACTCCAGCAGGTCGCCCTCGGACGGCGCGCCGAGGCCCCAGATCGGCAGCAGGTGCTGCTGGGCGTCGAGCTTGAGGCCCTGGTTGACGCTGCGGTCGAGGTGGATCGCCAGCTGCGGCACGCGCAGCAGCGGCCGGTCGACGTTCACCAGCACCGTCGAGCCGTCGTAGAGCGCGAGGCGTCCGGCGAGGCCCAGGTCGCGGTCGAGCCAGGTGTTCCACAGCGTGCCGCCGTAGACCTCGACGCCGACCTGCCGCCAGCCGCCGCGTCCGACGTCGGGGCGGGGCTTGACCTTCAGCGTGGGGGAGTCGGTGTGGGCGAGGAAGACCCGAAGCGGGGCCTCTGTCTGATCTTCGCGAACCGACCAGGCCAGCACCGTGCCGTCGCGCACCTCGTAGCGGCGCCCGGGACCGAGGCCGTCGGTGAACCCGGCCGCCTCCAGACGGCGCACGGCCTCGGCCACCGCGTGGTACGGCGTGGGCGCGGCGACGATGAATTCGGCGAGATCCTGCACGAGATCACTCATCGGGTGCATCCTCTCGCACATGGTCGACGTGCTGATCGTGGGCGGTGGCTCCGCGGGCTGCACGCTCGCGGGCCGGCTCACCGACCGGCCGGGTCGCAGTGTGCTGCTGCTGGAGGCCGGGCCGCTCGACTCCCTCCCGGAACTCCGCGACGCCACCTCGCTCGCCGCCACGGCTCCGCGGCACCCGCGCAACTGGGCCTACGCCGCCGAACTGCGGCCCGGCAACTCCCACATCGTGCCGCGCGGCAAGGGACTCGGCGGGTCGGGCGCGATCAACGGCGCCAACTGGACGCGCGTCACCCCCGCCGACACCGACGGCTGGGGCGTGCCGGGCTGGACCTACGCCGACCTGCTGCCGCACTACGTCCGCGCCGAGCACGACCACGACTTCGACGGCCCGCGGCACGGCGACCGCGGCCCGGTCCCTGTCGCGCGCCCGGCCGGCGAGCTGCGTCATCCCGCCGTCGACCGCTTCCTCGCCGCCGCGTCCACGCTCGGTTTCCCCGACGAGCCCGACAAGAACGCCGGTGCGCCGCCCGGGGCGGGGCTCGTCCCGTCCAACTCGCGGGACGGGGTGCGGGTCGACGCCGCGTCGGCCTACCTGGTCGGCGACCGGCCCGGCCTGACCGTCCGCGGGCTCGCCTCCGTCACGCGGGTCCTGCTCGACGGTGGCCGGGCCTGTGGTGTCGTGCTGCGCAGCGGCGAGATCATCGAGGCGGGTGAGGTCGTGTTGTGTGCCGGCGCGGTGGCCACGCCGCAGGTGCTGCTGGCGTCCGGGATCGGCGACGGCGTGGGCCGGGGATGGTCGGACCATCCGTCGGTCTACCTGCCGTTCGCCGACGTCGATCCCGGCGCGCACCCGCAGGCCCCCGGCAGCCAGGTGTCGCTCAACCTCGACTGCGGCGCCGACCCCGCCGGTGACGCCGAGGTGCTGCTGTTCGTCCGGCCGTTCGTGCCCGGGGGGGACCTGCACCTGATGTGCGCGCTGCAGGCCCCCGACAGTCGCGGCACCATCGAGCTCGTCGCCGGCGAGGCCCGCCCCCGGATCGCGTACAACTACCTGCGCACCGAGCACGACCGGCGTCGCCTGCGGCACGCCATCCGCACCGCCGCGGAGCTGCTGCGGGCGGGGCTGGGCCGGCGCACGGCACCCGAGGGCGACGTCCTGGGCAACGACCGTGCGCTCGACGGCTGGATCGCCGAGAACCTCACGACGTCGGTGCACCTGTGCGGGAGTGCCGCGATCGGGCGGGTCGTGGACGCCGAACTGCGGGTGATCGGGGTGGACGGGCTGCGGGTGGCCGACACCTCGGTACTCCCGACCGTGCCCCGCCGCGGCCCGGCGGCGACGGCCGTGGCGATCGGAGAGAAAGCAGCGGAGCTGGTGGGCGGCAGCTGACGCTGCCCGTGCGCGGAAATCGCTGCGGGAACAACGTTATCCGCGCACGACCCCCTTCAGGTACCGGTGCAGCGGGGCGAACAGGTCGTCGCGGACGCACAGCTCGTCGGGCGTCATCCAGGCCAGGTCCGTGGCCTTGTCGGGCTCCATGATCCGGGCCTCGCCGGTCACCACCTCGCAGGCGACGAACAGCGTCACGTAGTGGCGGCCGATCTCCGGCATCGGGTCGTCGGTGAAACCCAGCCGGGCCGTGGCGCGGACGGTCAGCCCCGTCTCCTCGGCCACCTCGCGCACGGCCGTGCCCTCGGGCGACTCGCCGAACTCCTGGTGCCCGCCGGGCAGGCCCCACGTTCCCGCGCCATGGGCTCCCGTCCGACGCAGGATGAGCCATCGCCCGCCGTCCGCCACCACCGCCGCAACTCCCACCCGCACGTGCTCCACCCGACCTATGCTCGCGCGGGTGAACCCGTTCCTCGCACCCAGCCCGCTCCCGTACGAGTTCCCCGACTTCGACGCCATCTGCGAGGAGCACTACCTCCCCGCGTTCGTCGAGGGCATGGCGCAGCAGCGGGCCGAGGTCGATGCGATCACCGCATCCACCGAGGCGCCCACGTTCGAGAACACGATCGTCGCTCTGGAGCGCTCGGGGGCGGTGCTGGACCGGGTCGCGGCGGTGTTCTTCACGCTCGTCAGCTCGACGAGCACGGAGGGGATCCGGGCGATCGAGGCGGAGGTCGCACCGCAGCTGGCCGCCCACTCCGACGCGATCACGCTCGATCCTGCCCTGTTCACGCGCATCGAGGCGATCCCGTCCGACGGCCTCGACGCCGAGTCGCAGCGGCTGCTGGAGCGCTACCACCGCGACGCCGTGCGCGCCGGGGCCCGGCTGGGCGCCGCGGAGCAGGAGCGCCTGCGTGCACTGAACGCCGAGCTGTCGACGCTGTCCACGGAGTTCGGCTCCAAGCTGCTGGCCGGAGCGAACGCCGGCGCCGTGCACGTCACCGATCCGGCGCAGCTCGACGGCCTGTCCACCGACGCGATCTCGGCGGCGGCGCGGGCGGCGCAGGACCGCGGGCTCGACGGCCACCTCATCACGCTCATGCTGTTCACCGGTCAGCCCGCCCTGGCCTCGCTCACCGACCGGGCGCTGCGGAAGAGGCTGCACACGGCGTCGATCACCCGCGGGTTGGAGGGCGAGCACGACACCCGCGCCATCGTCCTGCGCATGGCGGCGCTGCGGGCCGAGCGCGCGCAGCTGCTCGGCCACCCGCACCACGCGTCGTGGGTGGTGGAGGTGGGCACCGCGGCCACCGTCGACGCCATGGACGCGATGCTCGACGCGATGGCCCCCGTCGCCGCCGCCAACGCCCGCACCGAGGCCGACGAACTCTCCGCCGACGCCGGCTACCCGATCGAGGCCTGGGACCGCGCGTTCCACGCCGAGCAGGTGCGCCGGAAGCGCTTCGACCTCGACGCGACGGCGCTGCGCCCCTATCTCGAGCTGGAGCGGGTGCTGCACGACGGCGTCTTCCACGCCGCCGGGCTGCTCTACGGACTGCGCTTCGCCGAGCGGCACGACCTGCCGCTCTACCACCCCGACGTCCGGATCTTCGACGTCCACGACGAGAACGGGCAGCTCGGGCTGTTCGTCGCCGACCTGTTCGCCCGCGACTCCAAGCGGGGCGGCGCGTGGATGAACTCGTTCCTCTCGCAGTCGCACCTGCTGGGCACGAGGCCGGTGGTGCTCAACACCCTGAACATCGCGAAGCCCGCCGACGGCGAGCCCACGCTCATCTCCATGGACAACGTGCGCACGCTGTTCCACGAGTTCGGTCACGCGCTGCACGGCCTGTTCTCCGACGTCCGGTACCCGCGGTTCTCCGGCACCTCGGTGCCCCGCGACTTCGTCGAGTACCCGTCGCAGGTCAACGAGATGTGGCTGGACGCGCCCGAGATCCTGACGAACTACGCCCGCCACCACGAGACCGGCGAGCCGATCCCCGTCGAGCTGGTGGAGCGGCTCGCCGCCTCGCGGCGGTTCGGGGAGGGCTTCGCCACCACCGAGTACCTGGCGGCCACGCTGCTGGACCAGGCCTGGCACCGCCTGGCACCCGACGCGATCCCCGACGACGTCGAAGCCTTCGAGGCCGACGCGCTGGCGGCGGCCGGGATCGCCGTGCCCGCGGCCCCACCCCGCTACCGCAGCACCTACTTCAACCACATCTTCGGCGGCGGCTACAGCGCCGGCTACTACTCCTACATCTGGAGCGAGGTGCTCGACGCCGACACCGTCGACTGGTTCACCGAGAACGGCGGCCTGACGCGGGAGAACGGCGAGACGTTCCGTCGCGAGCTGCTCAGCCGCGGCGGTGCTGTCGACCCGCTGGAGGCCTACCGCGCCTTCCGCGGCCGCGACCCGGAGATCGCCCCGCTCCTGACCCGCCGCGGCCTCACCCCGACCCGCGCGAGTTGACCGTCTCGACACGGTGAGATGGCCCGTTCAGCACGCGACGACGAGCCCCGCGGCCCGTTCGTAGTCCGCGACCTCGCCGTCGGTCGGGGCCTGACCAGCCCGGCGGACCCGTTCGCTCGTCGTGACGAGCCGGTAGACGAGCGCTCGGGCGACGGCGCCGGTCGCCAACCCGGCCCGGACGAGTAGCTCCCGACCGGCGCCGTGCCAGAGCACGGCGTCACCGATGACGATCGCCTCGGCGAACGCCGGGGGCCGCCAGTACGGTGAGAAGTCGATCACCGCTGGTGGGAGGCCGGGGGCGAACAGGACGTTGCCGGTCAGATCGCCGTGCACCAGCTGCGCCCCGTCGGCGGTCGCGCCGGGCACCAGGCGGGAGAGTGCCTCGTGGACCGGATGGAGCTCGGGCACGACTTCGACGTCCAGCTCGTGCCAGGCCGCCCGGTCGCCGACCGCCCACACGTCCGTGCGCCGATCGAGGAAGGACGGCCGGCGCACTTCGGCGAGCGCGGCGTGGAACGCGCGGCCCGCGGCGAGGATGTCCATCCACCGCGGCTCCGTGCGGTGGTCGGGCTCGGCGCCGTCGACGTGGAGCGAGGCGGTCCAACCGAGGTGGCTCCACCGTCCGTCGGTGGTCCGCAGCGGCCGGGCGACCCGGAACCCGTCCTCGCGGACGGCCGCCATGATCTCGGCCTGCCCGTCGACCAGCTCGGCGGTCCCGTCGGGCGGCTTGAGGACGGCATCACCCACGCGCACCGACCTGCCTCGCCCACCGACGACCGGCACCGGTGTCCCCGACAGGGCGAACGCGCGGAGGACCTCGCGTGTCGGATCGGCGATCACGGCGTGCTCGTTTCGTCGACTCGCGCTGGTGGCACCGTCATGAACGCTGATCATGACGGGTGTCCCGCGGCGACGGGCCCGTGCCCGGGGGTGTGGCGGCGGTGCAGGAGGGTCATCGCGCCACCGGCGAGCAGGCCCCAGAACGCCGAACCCAGGTCGAGGAAGCCGATGCCCGCGGCCGTCACCACGAACGTGACGGCGGCGGCTTCCCGCCCCGACGGCTCGGCAACCGCCGACGCGATCGACGCGGCCAGTGCCCCGAGCAGGGCGAGCCCGGCGACCGCTTCTACCAGCACGGGCGGGGACTGGGCCAGCACCGCGGTCGCCACTCCGGCGGCCAGCCCGAGCACGGCGAGCACGACGCCGTTGGTGACCGACGCGATCCAGCGGCGGGGCGGCGGCCCTCCGTCGGGGCCGGCGGCGAGCGCGGCGCTGATCGCGGCGAGGTTCACCGCGTGCCCGCCGAACGGGGCGCCGGCGAGCGTGGCGAGGCCGGTGGCGACGAGGATCGGGCGCAGCGGCGGGTGGTAACCGTACTGGGCGAGCACCGCCATGCCCGGCACGTTCTGCGAGGCCATGGTCACGAGGAACAGCGGGACCCCGATGCCCACCATCGCGGGGAGCGTGAACACCGGCGGCGTCCAGACCAGGGCGGGGGCGAGGTCCGCGCCATGGAGCCCGGACCCGGTCGTGACGATCAGGACCACGGCGACCGCCAGCGCGGACGGCACCGCCCACGCCCGCGCGAAGCGCCCGACCACGGCCCACACGACGATCACCGGCGCGGCCAGCAGCGGAACCTCGGCCATCGCGCGGACGGGGGCGAGGCACAGCTCCAGCAGCACTCCGGCGAGCATCGCGCCGGCGATGTTCGGCGGGATCGCGGCGATCAGCCGGGCCAGCCCGGGCACCAGCCCGCTGACGACGACGAGCACGCCGCACAGCAGGAACGCCCCGACCGCCGCCCCGAACCCGCCCTGCGGGACGCCGGCGGAGATCAGCAGCGCGGCCCCAGGCGTCGACCAGGCGATGACGACCGGCATCCGCGTGCGCAGGCCGAGCACGAGCGCCACCAGCCCGGAGCCGAGGCAGACCGCCAGCAGACCCGACGCCGCCTGCGCCTCGTCGGCTCCGGCCGCCCGCAGCCCGGTGAGCACCACGGCGAACGCGCCCGCGAACCCGACCAGTGCGGAGACGACGCCGGCGAGCAGGGGTTGCACCAACCGTTCCATATACGGAACGCTAACCCGGGTGGCAGCCGAACCGGAAGAGGGACGCCCGGCGCTCGACTCCGGGGCGACGGTCGGGCCCCGTGTGGCGGCGCTGCGGGCCGCTCGTGGCTGGTCGCTCTCGGAGCTCGCGCGCCGGGCGTCGCTGGGCAAGGCGACGCTGTCGGGCCTGGAGGCCGGCACCCGCAACCCGACCCTCGACACCCTGCACGCGGTGGCCGCCGCATTGGAGCTCCCGCTCACGGCGATCCTCGCGACGTCACCGACCGGGCTGGTGCACGGTGTGGCCGTCGAGATGGCTCTGCTACGCGTGTTCGACGACGGGCCGGTCACCTACGAGCTGTTCCGGATGCGGATCCCGGCCGGGGCCGCGCAGCAGTCGCCGCCGCACCACGCCGGCGTCACCGAGCACGCGACGGTGTTCGCGGGCGTGCTGCAGACAGAGGCCGGGCGCGCAGGCCCGGGGGAGTACGTCGAGTGGGCGGCGGACGTGCCCCACGGTTATGCCGCCGTGGGGGACGCGGACGTGCTGGCGAGCCTGCTCATCCGCTATCCGCGTCCGCCGGACTGAGCTCCCCGGCTAGGCTTACCGCATGTCCCAGGCCACCCCGTCCCCGAAGCCCGAGTCCGCCTCCGTCTCTGCTGGGGAGCCCGAGCTCGACGAGGCGGCCACCGACGAGGTCGAGGCTCCGCTGAACCGCGCCGACCGCCGGGCGAAGGCCAAGGGCAAGAATCCGTCACACGTGGGCCCGCAGGCCGGCCGCTCCGACCAGGGCAAGGGTCCGCGAAGCCACACCAAGCGCCAGCTCAGCTGAGCTCAGTTCGGCGAGTGCCCGTTCTCGGTGACGGGAGCGGGGGCAGGAGCGGGCGCGACGCGTCCGGACTCGCGGGTGGCCTTGTCGGTGGCCGCCTCCAGGAACCGCAGCAGCTCCACCGGGAACGGCAGGATCAGCGTGGAGTTCTTCTCCGACGCCACCTGCACCACGGTCTCCAGCAGCCGTAGCTGCAACGCCGCAGGGTGCTCCGACATCGCCGCCGCGGCCAGGGCCAGCTTCTCCGACGCCTGCAGCTCGCCGTCGGCGCTGATCACGCGCGCCCGGCGTTCGCGCTCGGCCTCGGCCTGCCGCGACATCGACCGCTTCATCGACTCCGGCAGGGCCACGTCCTTGATCTCGACGCGGTCGATGTGCACGCCCCAGCTCAGGGCGGGGCTGTCGATGAGCAGCTCGAGACCCTCGTTGAGGTGCTCACGGTTGGCCAGCAGGTCGTCGAGGTCGCTCTTGCCGATGATCGACCGCAGCGACGTCTGGGCGACCTGGCCGATGGCCGCCACGTAGTTCTCGACGTCGACGACGGCGCGCACCGGGTCGATCACCCGGAAGTACACGACCGCGTCGACGCGCACCGTCACGTTGTCGCGGGTGATGCCGTCCTGGGCGGGCACGGGCATCGTCACGATCTGCATGTTGACCTTGCGGATCTTGTCGACGCCCGGCTGCAGCCGCATCAGACCCGGCCCGCGCACGGTGTCGCGGACCTTCCCGAAGCGGAAGATCACGCCCCGCTCGAACTGCCGGATCACGCGGAAGCCGGCTCCGAACCAGACCGCGCCCACGGCCGCGAACCCCAGCACGACGTCCACAATGATCATGACGCACTCCTGTCGTCACCCGGCCCTTCTGACGGTACGCGCCCAGGTGGCAGGGTGGGATGCATGCAGGTGAGCATCTTCGGGTTCCTGGGGGACGGCGCGGGCCGCTCGCCCGTCGACGCCTACGTCGAGACGTTGTCGCGGATGCGGGATGAGGGTTTCACGCGGATGTGGACCGCGCAGATGCCCACCGAACCCGACCTGCTCACCACGCTCGCCGTCGCGTTCCGCGAGGTGGACGGCATCGAGGTCGGCACCGGCGTGCTGCCGATCCAGGTGCAGCATCCGATGTCGCTGGCGCAGCGCGCGCTCACGGTCAACCTGATCGCCGGCGGCCGACTGACCCTGGGCCTCGGGATGAGCCACAGGCCGGTCACCGAGGGCATGTGGGGCATCTCGTGGGACCGCCCCGTCCGCCGCCTCGGCGAGTTCCTCGACGGCCTGCTCCCGCTGCTCGCCGGGGAGAAGGCCAGGGCCGCCGGCGAGATCCTCACGACGCGGGGGAGCCTGCAGATCCCCGGCGCGCCCGCCCCGGACGTCTACGTCGCGGCGCTCGGCCCCCAGATGCTGCGCCTGGCCGGGCGCCGCACCGCCGGCACGGTGACGTGGATGACCGGGCCCCGCACCCTCGCCGAGCACATCGGCCCGACACTGCGCGGCGCCGCCGAGGAAGCCGGCCGCACCGTCCGGGTCGTGGCGTCGCTACCGGTCGCCGTCACCGACGACGTCGACGCCGCCCGGGCGCAGGCCGCCGAGCAGTTCGCGATCTACGGGAAGCTGCCGTCGTATCGCGCGATGCTCGACCGGGAGGGCTTCCCCGGCCCCGAGGACGCCGCCCTGATCGGTGACGAGAAGACCGTGGCCCACCGCATCGACGAGTTGCGCGACGCCGGCGTCGACGAGTTCGTGGCGCTGCCCGTCGGCGCGTCGGAGGAGGAGCGGGCGAGAACCCGCGCCCTCCTCCGCACCCTCTAGGAGCAGTGCCCACCTCGTGACGGCGGCACGTCCAGCGTGGGGTTGCGGTCGAAGAAGCCGACCGGCTTGAGGCGGAAGCCCGTGTGCTCCACCGGCATCACGGGCCAGTCCTCGGGGCGGGGGAAGTGTGTGGTGCCGAACGTGTGCCAGACGACCACGTCCTCCCCGTCGATCGGGCGGTCGGCGGCCACCCACGCGGGCAGGCCCGCGCCGCCGGGGTTCTGGTTGACGAAGTCGCCCGCCGGGTAGCGCTCGGCCGGGTCGTAGCGCGTCACCCAGAGGTGCTTCGTCGCGAACGTCGCTCGGTCGTGGATCGACGAGGCCTCGTCGGCCAGCAGCGTGGCCTGGCCCTCGGGCAGCAGGGCGTAGCCGACGGTGCCGCCGAGCGAGTTCTGCACCGACGGGTTGACGATGTGCCAGGCCCGCGACACCGAACCGTCGGCGCTGCGCTGGGCCCCGGACTCCGAAGTCAGCCGTGTGCGCTTCTGCCGGAACGCGTTGCCGTACTCGTTGCCCGGCCCCATCGGCACGCGCTCGGCCTCCACCTCCTCCACGGCGTTGCCCACCCCGTCCACGGTCATGTCGAGCCGCGCCGAGAACAGGTGCTGGTGATACGGCGCCATCACACCCGGCGCCACCTGCGTGGCGTACTCGGACTCCGCGGCCGCGGTGAACACGACACCGGTCAGTTTGGCCTCGAGCTCGATGGTGCCGTCGAGGTAGAGATACCAGTAGAAGCCGTAGTCGTAGTTGCCGATGGTGGTGAAGAACGAGATCACCATGCGCCGCTGGCGGCGGGTCTCGGCGCTGCCGGCGAACATGTCGGCGTGCTTCCAGAGGACTCCGGTGTCCTCCTCGTGCATGCAGATCGCGTTGCTGATGGTGACGGGGTTGCCGAGGTCGTCGGCGAGCACGGCGTCGGCGTAGTGGATCTCGCCGAGGCAGTCGCAACCCAGTTTCAGCGAGTTGGCGTAGCGGGCGAACATGTACTCGCCGCAGTCGAAGTAGTTCTGCCAGAACCGCACCGGTGACGGGTCTGCGTAGGGCACCACCATCTCCGCGATGGACGCCCGGTAGACGATCGGGCGGCCGTCGAAGCCGATCTGGTGCAGGGTGAGGCCCTCGCGCTCGTTGAACCCGATGCGCAGGTCCCAGTTCTCCCACTGCAGGTGGTTGCCCTCGACGGTGAACGACGGCCCCTCGGGCTGGGTGATCTCGATCGGCTTGAGCGTCTCGCGGTTCGGCCCGACGTAGGCGGGGTCGTCGAAGTTCCCCGACGCCGTGGGCACCGGCGTGATCCCGGCGTCGATCACGCGGTCGACGGTGCGCGCGGTGAGGTCGACGTAGGCGACCAACCCGTCGATCGGGTGGGCCCAGGGGTGGTCACGCTCGTGGTCCTGCTGGAACCCGAACGATCGGACGATCCGCCGTCCGACCTCGCCCGGGTCGTCGTAGACGCCGGCCGAGAGCGGCACGGCCCGCACGGACGCGGGCTCGATACCGCGCTTCTCCAGGGCGGCCAGCCATGCCGGATCGGCGTTGAGGATCTCCTCGATCAGCTCGAACTCGGCGTCGATGATCGGGGGCTGGCCCTCGGTGGCGGGGTCGAGCTCGCGCGTGCTGACGACGTCGCCGCTGGTGGTGGACACGACGTTGTCGGTCGAGCGTCCGGTGGCGAGATCGAGCAGCACGGCGCGGAACCGGCGGTCGACCGGGGCACCGCCGAGCACGTCGGACTTCGGCGGCTCCTCGGGCGCGAAGAACGCGAAGCGGACGGTCTCGGACAGCAAGCCGGCGTCGGCGAGCGCGGTTCGGACGGCCTCCACCTCGGCGGTGGTGGTCATGTCCAGCGGATGGGACGTACGGACCTCGGCGAGGGTCATTTCTCTCCTTCTCAGACGGCGATGGCCGGGACGGCGACGGTGCGGCGGGCGCGTGACCACACGGCCCCCGCGGCGAAGAACACGACGAGCACGGCCCCGATCGCGACGGCGAGGCCGGTGGAGCCGCCGATCAGCGTCGGGAAGTTCGAGATGGTCAGGTAGAGGAACACCAGCAGCCCGACGAGCCCGAGCGCGGGGGCGCCGACCGTCTGCCACGGTCGCGTGTCCACCCGCGTACGGCGGAAGTAGACCAGCACGGCGAAGCAGGTGAGCGCCATCAGCGCGAGCACCCCGAGCGTGGCGGTACCGGCCATCCAGGCGAACACCTGGGTGACGGGGTCGAGCCCGACCATCGCGAACAGGGCGACGAGCGCGAGCGCGGTGCCCGACTGCACGAGCGACCCGACGTGCGGCGACCCGTGCCGCGGGTGGCTGCGCCCCCACGCCGCGGGCAGCGCGCCGCTGCCTCCGAGCGCGAAGAAGTAGCGGGCCAGCACGTTGTGGAACGACAGGACCGCGGCGAACAGGCTCGTCACCAGCAGGATCTGCGCCATGTCTCCACCGACGGTGCCGAGGTAGTTCGTGATCGTCGTGATCAGCATCCCGCCGGGATCGGCGGTGGCGGCGGCGACCGAGCCGGCGTCGCCCCATGCCGTGACCACGGCCCAGCCCGACACCGTGTAGAACGTCCCGATCAGCACCAGGGCCAGGTAGGTGGCGCGGGGGATCGTGCGCTCCGGGTCGCGCGCCTCGTCGCGGAACACCGCGGTGGCCTCGAACCCGATGAACCCGGCCACGGCGAACATCAGCGCGACGCCGAGCGAGCCCGACCCGATCTCCGACGGCACGAGCAGCGCCGTGGACGGGCCCCGGGCCCCGCCGGTGCCGGTGACCACGGCGTCGAACACGAGGACGATCGCGACCTCGCCCACCAGCAGCACACCCAGCACCCGCGACGACAGCTCGATGCGCCGGTACCCGAGCACCGCGACAACGGCCAGGACGAGCACGGAGTACAGCCACCACGGCAGCGCCGGGCCGCCGTAGTTCTGCACGAGCCCGTCGATGACCGCACCGATGTAGCCGTAGACGGCGAGCTGGACGGCGGTGTAGGTGGCGAGCGCGAGGAACGCCGTGCCGAGCCCGGTGACGCGCCCGAGGCCTCGCTCGACGTAGGCGTAGAACGCTCCGGCCCCCGGAACGTGGGGGGTCATGGCGCAGAACCCGACGGCGAACAGCAGCAGCACCGCGGCCGACAGGGCGAACGTCGCGGGGAAGGCGGGGCCGTTCCCGATCGCGATGCCCAGCGGCACCGTGCCGGCGATGACGGTGAGCGGAGCGGCCGCGGCGACGACCATGAAGACGATGGATCCGACGCCGAGCGAGCCGCTCAGCTGCGTGCGGTCCGTCATGGTGGACCTTCCGGTGGGGGATGGGGCCCGGTGACCGTCACCCGCCCCAGCCGCGCGGGCAACACCCCTTCCCGGTCCCCGCGAAAGCCGGTGTGACCCCTCTCACCCTACGGGAACGGGCCGACGTTTTTTCTCATTCGGGATGCGCTCTACCCTGCGCTGATGCGCCACGGGGCACTGTCGGGTCTGCGTCACCGCTCGCCCGTGCACGGCCTCGACCGGCGCCACCTCGGCCCTCTCGAAGTGCTCGCGCAGTCGGTGTCGAGCGCTGCTCCGGCCGCGGCGATGGCGGCCGCCCCGGCGATCGCCGCCACCACCGCGGGCTCCGGCACCATCTGGTCGTTCGTCATCGCGACGGTCGTCTCGCTGCTCATCGGCTCCTGCATCGGCCGGTTCACCCGCCGGATGGCGGTGGCCGGGTCGCTCTACAGCCTGACGGCGAAGGGGCTGGGCCCGGCGGCGGCGTTCACGTCGGGGATGGCGCTGCTCGTCGGCTACGGCGTGCTGGTGATGGGTGCGCTCGTCGGCTCCGCCACATACATCGACGCTCTCCTCGGACGCCTCGGCGTCGCGGGGTCGCAGACGACGTTGGTGGTGGCCACGATCGTCCTCGGTGCGCTCGTCACGGGCGGGGTGCTCGCGCGGGTGCGGCTCTCGGCGCGCGTGGTGCTGCTCGCCGAGGCGGTGTCGATCACGCTGATGGTGGTCGTGTTCGTGGTGCTGTTGGGCGTCACGCCCGCGGTGCCCGCCGCCGTCACCGGCGGGTCGGGCGTGGGCGGCATCGCGGCCGGGGTACTGCCCGCCCTGAGCGCGTTCATCGGCTTCGAGGCCGCCACCGCGCTCGGGGTGGAGGCGCGGCGGCCCTTCCGGACCATTCCCCGCGTCGTGCAGTGGACGGCCGGCGTCGCCGGGGTGCTCTACCTGTTCGCGACGTTCACCCAGATGACCGGGTTCGCGCGCACCGGGCTCGCCACCGTCGACGAGCCGGTGCCCGCGCTCGCCATCGCGCTGGGCCAGCCGTGGCTGGCTCTGCTGCTCGACCTCGGGATCGCGCTGTCGTTCGCGGCCTGTGCCCTGGCCACGCTCAACGCGCTGGTCCGCGTCGTGTTCTCGATGGCCCGCGACGGCATCGCCCCCGCCGCGCTGGGCGCCACCCACCCGCAACGGCAGATCCCGCACGTCGCGATCGCCGTGGTGCTGCCGGTGGTGGTCGTCGTGCCCGTGGCCCTGCTCGCCGCCGGCCTGCCCCCGGCGCGGGTGCTGGCCGACCTGCTCACGCTCGCCACCGTCGGCTACCTCGTGGCCTACCTGCTGGTCTGCCTGGCCGCGCCGTTCTTCCTGCGCAGGATCGGGGAGCTCACGCCCGCGCCCGTCGTGGTCACCGCGGTGCTCGTGCCGGTACTGCTCGTGGTGCTGGTGGCCTTCGTGGTCTCGGCCTGGGGCGGCGTGGTGCCGGTCGCCATCGGCGTGCTGATCCTCGCCGGGCTGGCGTGGCTGGTCTGGCTGCGCCGGCGCCGTCCCACGCAGCTCGCGGCGATCGGCGTCTACGACGAGACGGTGACGGCGGACGTGCTGTGAGCCCCGTCGACCCCATCCCCCTCTCCGGCCGCCAGCCGCGAGCGGTCCGCAGCGCGCTCGCGGTGCTGGAGGAGGTGGTGGCGGCCGGGCCAGGTGTCACCGCGAAGGAGATCTCGGCGGCACTGAAGCTGCCGCAGGCCACCACCTACCGGCTGCTGAACCTGCTCGTCGGCGAGGAGTACCTGGTGCGGCTGCCCGACCTGCGGGGGTTCGCGCTGGGGCGCCGCGCCGCCCGGCTCGCCCTTCCCGTGGTCCCCACCCCGCCGGCCGCGGCCCGCGCCGTGGTGGAACACCTGCGCGGACAGGTCCGGTGGGGGGTGCACCTGGCGTCGTTCCGCACCGGGCAGGTCACGCTCGTCGACCGCGATCCCGACCATCCCCCGAGCGACGAGGTCGTGCTGGCCCGCCACCCGCACGCGTCCGCGCTGGGCATGCTCCTGCTCGCCGACCAGCCCGACTGGCGGGCGCTCACCCGTGACCTGCGCCCGCTCACCGAGCACACCGTCACCGACGCGGGCGAGCTGGACGCGCGGCTCGACGTCGTCTCGGCCGAACGGGTGGCCCGGCAGTGCGGGCAGGTGCGGGCGGACCGGGGATGTATCGCCGTGCCGGTGCACGATCCCGTGACCGGGGAGCTGGTGGCAGGGCTGGCGCTGTGCGGACCGGCGGCGCGGGTGGCCGAACCGAACGCGGAGCTCGTCGCGCTGCTGCGCGAGCACGCCGAGCGCCTGGTGCCGTTGCTGTCCTGAAACGCCCCGTCCCGCCCGGTGGGGAGCGCCGGGCGGGACGGGGTGGTGCCATCGGAGTGGTCTGGGTTACTTGTAGATCCGCATGTAGTCGACCATCATCTGGGCCGGCACCATCGAGGTGCCGCCGAAGTTGTCGAGCTGGATCACCGGGTGCATGGGCTGCTGGGGCACCGACTGGCTGCTGCTGTTCTGGAACCACTGCACGCCGTCGATGTAGCCCGTGACGCCGCTGCTGGTCCACTCCACGGCGTAGTTGTGCCACTGGGTGATGTCGAGGTTCTGCGCGGCGTGCTCCTGCTGGTTGGACGAGCCGCCGAAGTGCAGGTTGAACGTGACGTTGTCGGCGTCGCTCACGGTCTCGGCGAAGTCGATCTCCGGCGGCCAGCCGCTCTCCGGCCACAGCAGCAGGACGGGGTGGTAGAGCCCGCCGCCCGCCGGGAACTTGGCGCGCATCTCCCACTTGCCGTAGGTCTGGTTGTCGCCCCAGGCCATGCCGCCGGTGTTGCCCCCGGCGTCGCCGGTGATGGTGACGACACCGCCGCCGACCTTGATCGCGTCCGGGGTGCGGCGGCCGTTGCCGTCGTGGCCCGCGCCGTCGTAGGGGCCCCAGTTCCCGTTGAGGCTCGTGCCGTTGAACTCGTCGCCGCCGACCTTGGTCCAGCCCAGTTTGAGTGCGGCCTGGATGCCGTCGCCGGCAGAGGCCACGGCGGCACGGACGGGGGCGGGGGCGGGGGTCGCCGGCTTGCGGGGAGCGGCCGGCTTCTTCGACGTGGTCGGTGCCGCGCTGGGCGTCGGGGTGGGGGCGGCACCCGCTGTGGGGGCGGCGGGAGCGATCTCCACCGGAGCCGGGTTGTTCGGAATGAGGGCCGAGCTCAACTCGGGCCCGGCGACGGTCTGTTCCTTCGGGGGGTTGACCAGCGTGGCGATCGTGGCGGCCACCAGCATGACGACGGCACCCACGGCCAGCGGCGCCAGCCGCCGGGTGAGCACGCGGCCCGGAGCGCGCCCGTGAGCACCACCCGTGGCCGGCACGGCGGCACGGCGGTGCCGACCGGTGTCGTCACCGGAGAGGTCGTGCTCTACCGAGATGCGCTCGATCAGCTCGGTCGGGGATTCCGAGAGACCACCCGCAGCGGAGGATTTCCGTCGCATGGGCCAGACCCTAGGGAAGGTCACAGGGTGTGATCACCCAACCTGAGAGCTCAGGTTGCTCGTCGTCGCCCACAGGTCGTTCCGGCGCGCCGGAATGCACCCGAACGGTCTGTATCCACCAAGGCCGTACTCCGTTCGGCGCAGTTGACCTCTCAGCTCGCGGTCAGCGGCACCACTCGACCGGGTGAATTCGCTCCGTTAGCCGATTGTTATCGCCCGCGAGACGCGGCAAGGTGTCGGGCGATGCTCCCCGTCGCTCCCCCGGGGGGTGCGTCCTCGTCACTGTCGTCGGTGCTGCCGTCGATGCGGACGTCCGTACCCCCGAACGATCACGTCCTGCTGGCGCTGCCACCCACGGCCGCGTCGGCTTCCGTGCTGCGCAGCCTCCGTTCCGAGGGCCTCAGCGTCAGCCCGATCTCCGACGGCATCGGTGTGCTCGACGCCGTCCGCTCGCGGGATCCGGCGATGCTGGTGCTCGACGTCGAGCTGCCCGGCCCCGACCAGTCCGCGGTGCTGGCCGCCGTCCAGCAGGAGGCGCCGCACGTGCCGGTCATCGCCGTGACCACGCGCGAACGCCGGTCCGGCCTGCTCGGGCTGCTGCGCGGCGACCGTGACGACTTCCTGGTCCGACCGTTCGCCGTGGACGAGTTGGCCGCCCGCATCCGGTTACGGCTGCGCCTGGGTCAGCCCGTCGAGAACACCGTGCTGCGGCAGGGCGAGCTGACCGTCGACACCGAGTTCGGGGAGGTCAGCGTGGACGGCCAGTCCGTCTCGCTCTCGCCCACCGAGTACTCGTTGCTGATGGCGCTGCTCGGCACGCCCGGCGACGTCGTGGCTCCCGAGCGGCTCGCCCGCGAGGTGTGGTCCGAGCCGGCGTCGGCCAATCTCGTCCAGGTCTACATCTCCTACCTGCGCCGCAAGATCGGCCCGGAGCGGATCCGGACGGTGCGGGGCGAGGGGTATGTCCTCGAGGCGTGAAGAGCGCTCTCCATCAGCCCATCGGCTGAACGGGTGACGACACCTGGATAACGCTTCGGGTGTCAGAGGCTGATGTCGCGTGCACCGGCGGTCACAGCGTGCTACTCAATGCGCCTACGGGTCGTCAGGGGGACGATCCGGCGATAGTCGGGAGACAACTCATGCTCGGCACCATCATCGGCGCGATCGTCATCGGCCTGATCCTGGGCGTGCTCGCCCGGATCATCCTGCCCGGTAAGCAGAACATTCCGCTGTGGCTGACCATCGTCGTCGGCATCGTGGCGGCCTTCGTCGGCACCTACCTGGCGAAGCTCGTCGGCATCCCGACGCAGACCGGTGGCATCGACTGGCTGGAGCACATCGTCCAGCTCGTCCTTGCCGTCATCGGCATCGGGGTCGTGGCAGGCGTCTACGGCCGCCGCGGCGTCCGGAGCTGACGCTCCACACGGATCGCACCGACGACCCGGTCCCGCATCGCGGGGCCGGGTCGTTCGGCGTTCGGGAGACGAACGCCCGCTATCGGCCGAAAGTGTCGGCTGCCTCGAGGAACGCGTCGTTCTCCGCGGGGGACGAGACCGTCACGCGCACGCCGTCGGGATGGAACGGGCGGACGATCACCTTGTGGTCCAGGCAGTGCGCCGCGAACTCGGCGGTGCGCTCGCCCAGGGCGAGCCAGACGAAGTTCGACTGTGTCGGCGGCACCGTGTATCCGCCCGCCAGCAGCGCATCGCGCACCCGGACCCGCTCCTCGACCACCTCGGCGCAGGCGGCGAGCAGGTTCTCGGCGTCGTCCAGCGCCGCGACCGCGCCGGCCTGCGCCAGGGTGCTCACGCTGAACGGCGCGCAGACCTTGCGCAGCGCCGTCGCGATCTCCGGCGTCGTCACCGCGTAGCCCACGCGCAGCGCCGCCAGCCGGTAGGCCTTGGAGAACGTCCGCAGCACCACCAGATTGGGGTGGGCGTCGAGCACGGACAGCCCGTCCGCGGCGTCGGGATCGGTGACGTACTCGTGGTAGGCCTCGTCCAGCGCCACGAGCACGTCCGGGCCCACGGCGGCGAGGAACCGCTCCAGTTCGGCACGGGTCACCACCGTGCCCGTCGGGTTGTTGGGGCTGCACACCATGATCAGCCGGGTGCGCGGGGTGACCGCGGCGGCCATCGTGTCGAGGTCGTGGCGGAAGTCCCCGTCCAGCGGCACGGTCACGGCGGTGGCGCCGCCGATCTGCGTGACGATCGGGTAGGCCTCGAACGAGCGCCACGCGAAGATCACCTCGTCGGCCGGCTCGAAGCACGCGATCTGCACGAGCTGCTGGCAGATGCTCACCGAGCCGCAGCCGACGGCGATGCGCCCGGCGTCCACGCCCAGGGACCGCGCGATGCGCTCGGTGAGGCCGACGGCGGCCAGGTCGGGGTAACGGTTGCCGGCGGCCGCGGCCTCGGCGATGGCGGCGAGCACCGGTGGGCTCGGGGGGAGCGGCACCTCGTTGCTGGCCAGCTTGATCGCCCCGGGGATCGCCCGGCCCGGCACGTAGGCGGGGAGGCTGTCGAGATCGGCGCGGATGAGCGTCATAGGAGTCACTGTATTCACTCCGCGAACGGGTCGGGGAGTGCTCGACCACCCTCCCCGCCCGGTCCGCCACGAGCTGTCGTGCCAGGCTGTGACCATGACCGAGATCCGCACCGAGACCGTCCCGCTCGTGGACGGCAGCGCCCTGCGCCTCACCGTGGCGGAACCGGTCAGCTCGATCCGCGGGGGGATCGTGGTGCTGCACGAGGCCCGGGGCGTCACCGACGCCGTGCGCGGCCTCGTGGGCGGCCTGGCGGGCGACGGCTGGCTCGTCGTGGCCCCCCACCTCTACCACCGCGACGGTGCGGACGAGCTGGCCGGCGACGACGGGCAGGTCCAGGAGCAGGTCGACCGGCTCGACGGCGAGCAGGTCATGGCCGACACCGACACCGCGTTCGGCTGGCTCGCCGAGCGCGACATCGGCGCCGACCGGATGGGTGTCATCGGGTTCGACCTGGGTGGGTCCGTCGCCCTGCTGGTGGCCGCGAACCGCACGCTCGGAGCCGCCGTCACGGTGGCGGGCGACCGCGTCGGAACCGTCCCCACGGCGCGGATCACCTCGCTGGTGGACGCAGCCAAGGGCCTCACGTGCCCGTGGCTGGGCATCTACGGCGAGACGGCCGACGGGGAGACCGACCTGGAGATCGACCGGCTGCGCGTCGCCGCGTCGTCGTCGGAGGTGGCCACGGACGTGGTGGTCTACCCGCGCCGCGAGAACCGCTTCGACGACGACCCCTCGACTGCCGCCGACGCGTGGCAGCGCACCCTGAACTGGTTCGACAGCCACCTCCGCTGACCTCACCCTCGCGAGTTCGCCGTTCGTGACGTCTCCGGGAAGGCCTGGCGCGGCGTCGCCCGGGATTGCATGCTGGCGCCATGGCCGATACCCCCGACGTCCTGTGGGTCCCCGCCGCCGATCAGGCCGGCCCGATGGCGGAGTTCGCCGCGTGGGCGCACGAGCGTCACGGCGTCGACACGTCGGACTACGCGGCGCTGCACGCCTGGTCGGTGTCCGACCTCGACGCGTTCTGGGCGGCCGCCGCCGAGTTCCTCGGGGTGAGGTTCAGCACGCCGCCCACGGCGGTGCTGGGGTCGCGGGAGATGCCGGGTGCGGAGTGGTTCCCCGGCTCCACGCTGAACTACGCCGAGCACGCGTTGACGCCCGGCCCCGGCCGGACCGACGACGACGTGGCAGTCCTGTTCGCCCGCGAGGACGGCCTGGAGCGCACCGTCACCCACGCGCAGCTGCGTGACGCCGCCGGACGGGCCCGGGCCGGTCTGGTCCGTGCCGGGGTAGGGAAGGGCGACCGCGTCGTCGCGCTGGCCCCCAACTCCACCGAGACGCTCGTGGCGTTCCTGGCCGCGGCGAGCCTCGGGGCGATCTGGTCGTCGTGCTCCCCGGACTTCGGCATCCGCGCCGTCCACGACCGCTTCGCCCAGATCGAGCCGACGGTGCTCGTAGCCGTCGACGGATACGTCTACGGCGGCAAGCGCTACGACATCCGCCCGAACGTGACGGCGTTGCAGGCGCAGCTCCCGACGCTCCGCCAGACTGTCCTGATCCCTTATCTCGACGACTCCGCGATCCTCGACGGCACCACGCCGTGGAGCGAGTTCACGGCCGAGCAGGCGCCGCTGGAGTTCGAGCCGGTGCCGTTCGACCACCCGCTGTGGGTGCTCTACTCGTCGGGCACCACGGGCCTGCCCAAGGGCATCGTCCACGGCCACGGCGGCATCGTGCTCGAGCACATGAAGTCGCTGCGGCTGCAGATGGAGCTCGGCCCCGGCGAGCGGTTCTTCTGGTTCACCACCACCGGCTGGATGATGTGGAACCTGCTGATCGGCGGACTTCTCGTCGGATCGACGATCGTCCTGTTCGACGGCAACCCCGGTTATCCCGACCTGGGCACCCTCTGGAAGCTGGCCGAGCGCCACCGCGTCACGTACTTCGGGGTGTCGGCGCCCTACGTCCAGAGTTCGCTCAAGGCCGGCCTGCGCCCGCGCGACCAGTTCGACCTCACGGCGATACGCGCCATCGGCTCCACCGGGTCGCCGCTGTCGGAGGAAGGCTTCCGCTGGATCGGTGACGCCGTCGGCGAGTCGATCCAGATCTGCTCGGTCTCCGGCGGCACCGACGTGTGTGCGGCGTTCGTCGGCTCGTCCCCCACCGTGCCGGTGTGGTTGGGCGAGATCTCCTGCGCGTCCCTGGGCGCGGACGTCGTCGCCTACGACGAGGCCGGCAAGGAACTCGTCGACGAGGTGGGGGAGCTGGTGATCACCCAGCCCACCCCGTCGATGCCGGTGATGTTCTGGAACGACCCCGACGGCACCCGCCTGCGCGAGGCCTACTTCGAGGACTACCCGGGCGTCTGGCGGCACGGTGACTGGGTGCGCCTCACCCCGCGGGGCTCGTACGTGATCTACGGCCGCAGCGACTCGACGCTCAACCGCGGCGGCGTCCGCATGGGCACCGCCGACTTCTACTCCGTCGTCGAGGGATTCGATCAGATCGCCGACTCGCTCGTGATCGACACCACCGAGCTCGGAGCCCGGGAGGAGGGCGCGCTGCTGTGCTTCCTCGTGCTCGCCCCCGGTACCGCGCTGGAGGAGGTGGAGCCGCTGCTGCGCAAGGCGTTGCGCAGCGAGCTGTCGCCCCGGCACGTGCCCGACCGGTTCATCGTCGTCGACGCGATCCCGCGCACGCTGAGCGGCAAGAAGTGCGAGGTGCCGGTGAAGAAGATCCTGGCCGGGGTGGCGCCGGACAAGGCCGTCAGCCGTGGCGCGCTGCAGAACCCCGACGCCCTCGACCCCTTCCTCGCGCTCGCACCCGGGGGGTCGTGAACCCGCTGGACGGCCCTGTGTAACCTTGGATCCGCAGGAGGCCGCAAGGCTTCGGGAGGCTTCGCCTAGTCTGGTCTATGGCGCCGCACTGCTAATGCGGTTTGGGGTCACCCCCCATCCCGGGTTCAAATCCCGGAGCCTCCGCGCTGGGACGGCCTTGGTAGGCTGCACCGGTACAATTCAAGAGTTGGCGCCCGTAGCTCAACGGATAGAGCATCTGACTACGGATCAGAAGGTTGGGGGTTCGAATCCCTTCGGGCGCACAGTGGAAGTGCAGGTCAGGGCCCTACGTCACTCCGGTGATGTGGGGCCCTCAGTCACTGTGAAACGCGGCGCCGCTGGCGAGGGCTGGTCCGAAATGGACAGAGCCGTAACGGATGTGAGTGGCCCGGCGAGTCCACCGGCACAGCGTTGTGCCGACAGAGGTGGTCCCCCATGGCTGAGTCGCTCATGCCTGCTCCCGCGGGTTCCGGAGGATCGCGGGACGGACGAGGTCACCTCACCCGGCGGGCGGTTCTGACGGGTGCGGCCGCAGTCGGGTTCGGGTCCGTCCTCACCGGGTTCACCCGGCCCGCGACGGCACCGGGCGTCCACCCGCAGGCCGAGGCGCTGCGGACGGCCTTCGCGACCGCGGCGAAGGAGCTGCTGACCCCGGGGGCGGCGATGCTCGTGGCCTCGCCGGAAGGCAGGGTCACCGCGACCTACGGCACCCGTTCGCTGCACGGGCACGACCCGCTGACCCTGTCCGACCACGAGCGGATCGGCTCCCTCACCAAAACGATGACCGGCACGGTCATCCTGCAACTCGCGCAGGAGGGCCGGATCGACGTCGACGCCCCGGTGTCGCGCTACTACCCCGGCGTCCCCAACGGTCGGGCCATCACGATCGCCCAGCTGCTGGACATGCGAAGCGGCCTGTTCAACTACACCGAGACGGTCGAGCTCAACCGCACCCTCGACCAGCACCCGACGAAGGCGTGGCGGCCCGAGGAGCTGCTGAAGTTGGGTTTCGCCCGTCCGCCCTACTTCGCGCCCGGGAAGGGCTACCACTACTCGAACACCAACACGATCCTGCTCGGCCTGATCGCCGAGCGGGTCGGCCGGCGGCCGCTCGGCGAGGCGTTCCGCAAGCGCCTGTTCGCGCCGCTGGGCATGCGCCGGACCGTCTTCCCCGCCACGACCTCCAACGTCATCCCGAGCCCGCACCCGCGCGGCTACATGTACGGCACCAACGTCTCCACGCTCGCCACCGCTGCGCTGCCCGCCGCCGAGCAGGCGGCGGCCGAGGCCGGCACCCTGCTCCCGAACGACGTGACCGACGAGAACCCGTCGTGGGGATGGTCGGCCGGGGCGGCGCTCTCCACCATCGGCGACCTGGCGACCTGGGTGACCGCGCTCGTCGACGGTCACCTCCTGAACCCGGAGTGGCAACGCAGGCGCCTGGCCAGCGTCCAGTCCACCGACCCCACCAACCCGGACGCGGCCGGCTACGGCTGGGCGATCGCCCGGTTCGGGCCGATGTACGGCCACACCGGCGAGCTCCCGGGCTTCCAGTCGTTCGCCGGACGGGACCCCGACCAGCGGATCACGCTGGTCGTGTGGGCGAACCTCAACTCCGCCCCCGACGGGCGGCCGGTCGCCACCACCATCGCCCGCGACCTGCTCGCGACCATCTACGGCTGAGCGCACGGAGGTTCGTCTCGCACCCCACCCCCGGCCCCAGCCTGCTGCTACTCCCCGTGCGGCACCGCGCGGAGCACGGTGGAGCCGAGGAGGCGGCACGCCAGCAGGGCCACCTCGACGTCGATGCGGCCGTCCTGCAGCGGCCGGCCGCGCACCTGCTCGGCCTTGCGGATGCGGTACTGGATCGTGTTCTTGTGCAGGTGCAGTTGCGCGGCCGCGGCGGCGAGGCTGCTGCCGGTGGAGAGGTAGACCCACAGGGTCTCGCGCAGTCGCGCCGCGGCCTCGTCGTCGTCGGCCAGGCCGCCCAACGCCGCCTGCACCCACGGCGCCGCAGAGCCCGGGCCGACGGCGAGCAGAGCCAGGGGGCCGAGCAGGGCAGGGGTGGTGACGCGCAACCGGTGTGCCGGATCCGCGGCGACGGCGACCTGCTGGCCCTGCTGCGCCTGCACGTGGGCGCTGCGGAAGCCGGCCGGGCCAGGCGCCGGGTCACTGAGGGCGGCGTAGGTGCCGGGGACGGCAACCGCGGCGTCCGTCGGGCCCGTCGAGGTGGGGAACCAGCCCCACAGCGTCGACGCGTCGGGCGCCACCACCAGCGGCGGGCGGGCGCAGCCCAGCGCCGCCGTGAACGCCGGCACGAGGCGTTCGAGCAGGGGGAGGCGGGCGTCCTCGTCGACGTCGGCGCCGCACCAGAGGACTGCCGCGACGTGGGAGGCGGAGAGGTCGTAGCCCAGTGAGGTGTCGCCGGCATCGACAGAGCGGGATGCCAGCAGACCGGTGACCTTGGCGAGCCGGGCGGTGTTGCGCTGGCGGATCCAGCCGTCGCGTTCGGTCTGGTAGGCGGCCACGACCTCCTCGGACACCGCGTCGACGACGCTGAACGTGACCGACGCCAGGTCCCGTGCCGCCGCCGCGACCTCGCGGGCGTCGGCGTGCGTGTCCGCGATCAGGTCGATCAGCTCCTGCTGGAACGCGGCCTGGCCGACGCGGTAGGCGCGCAGCATCACCGAGATCGCGATGCCGCGCTGCGCCAGATGGCGGGCCATCTCGAGGCCGGCCTCCGGGGCGCGGATCCCGGTTGCCGGCACGCCCGAGCCCAGGACGGCCAGGCCCGCCCGGATCGTGTCCTGGACGGTGGCCGCGAGCACCGCCCGCAGACGGGGATCGCCTGCGAGCTCGGGGAGCGCGCCGGCGACCTCGTCGAGCACGGCGGCGACCAGCGTGCTGGTGTCGGCCAGGAGCTGTTCCGCGAGGTGGCCGAGGGTGTCCGACGCCGTGGGGGGCACGCGGCGGAATGTACCGGCCGGATCAGGCCTGCGTGCGGGTCAGCGGGACGAAGTCCACCTTGTCGCGCACGCCGCAGTCGGGGCAGGTCCAGTCGTTCGGGATGTCCGACCACGCGGTGCCCGCGGCGAAGCCCTCGAGCTCGTTGCCCTCGGCCACGACGTAGGTGTGGCCGCAGCCGGGGCAGCGGGCGGCCGCGACGTCGTCACCCACCACGACAGCCGCCGTGTCCGCACCGACGGCCGAGGCGTCGGGGGCCAGCACCGGGTAACGGGCGAGCAGTTCCGCCCGCTTGCGCGGAGCGAGGTTGGCCAGGCGCAGGTCGCCGTCGTAGTGCGCGACCACCAGCGGGTCCATCGCCGCGCGGAACAGCGGGGGGATCACGGCGAGCGCCATCATCCCGGTGTAGCCGGTGGGGAGGACGGGGCTCTCGGGGAAGTCGCGCAGGGTCTGGAAGCGCCGGGTCGGGTTGGCGTGGTGGTCGCTGTGGCGCTGCAGGTGGTACAGCAGCACGTTGGTGGCGATGTTGTTGGAGTTCCACGAGTGCGCGGGGGTGACCCGCTCGAAGCGACGCCGGTCGGGCGGGCCGACCTTCTGGCGCAGCATCCCGTAGTGCTCCATGTAGTTGACCAGCTCCAGCAGCGTGAAGCCGAAGACGGCCTGGATCACCAGGTACGGCAGGACCCCGATGCCGAACAGCGCCACCAGTCCGCCCCACAGCACGGCCGACATCAGCCACGCGTTGATGACGTCGTTGCGCAGCCGGAACGGGTGCTGGTCGCGGCGCGCGAACCGCTTGCGCTCCACCCGCCACGCGCTGCGCACCGATCCGACGACCGTGCGCGGCCAGAACGCGTAGAAGCTCTCGCCCATGCGGCTCGACGCGGGGTCGTCCGGGGTGGCGACACGGACGTGGTGGCCGCGGTTGTGCTCGATGTAGAAGTGGCCGTAGAAGCACTGCGCGAGCGCGATGCGGGCCAGCCAGCGTTCGGAGGACTCCTTCTTGTGACCGAGCTCGTGCGCGGTGTTGATGCCGATACCGGCGACGGAGCCCAGCGTCAGCGCCAGGCCGATCATGCCGGCCACCCCGGCGTCCTGGGTGGCGATGAACCACATCCCCAGCACCAGTCCGGTGTACTGCAGCGGCAGGTAGGCGTAGGTGATCCAGCGGTAGTAGCGGTCCTCCTCCAGCGCCTCCATCACCTCGTCGGGCGGGTTGGTGTGGTCACGCCCGGCGAACAGGTCGATCAGCGGCACGACCACGAGCACGATGATCGGGCCGAGCCAGAGCGTGACCTCGAGACCGGTCGCCGAGTAGAGGCCCATCGCCATGAACGGCAGCAGCGGGACGATCAGACCGAGCATCCACAGGTGTCGCTTGTGGTCCTGCCACGTGTCCTGGCCGTCGACCGGCCGTTCCAGAGCGTAGGTCCTCATGCAGTCCTCCCCGGTGAGTGATCTCACCGGAACGCTACGAGCGCGGCGCCGCAGCTCCATCGGGCTCCGGAACGAACTGGGGGGTGCCCTTTGGTCCACGGCACAACGCGGCGGCGTCACCTACGCTCCGGAGGTGCCACCGACTGCTGCGCAGGATCCCCGCAACAATCCGGCGAGCCGCGCCGTGCTCACCGGCCTGATCGGCCCCGGCGGTGGGCGCCGCGCCTTCGTGGACGCCACGGGCACGCCGGTGCTGCCGCCGCCCGTGATCCGGCGCGTGGTGGCCACGGACGAGCAGGTGGGTGAGCTGCTGCGCGTGCTCGGTGCGCCGGTGGTGGGCTGCGCCGGGGTCGCCGGCGACGTCGCTGCGCTGCAGCCCGACCTCATCGTCGCCGGCGTCGACGGTGCGCACGAGGCGTTGCGGCAGGTGGCGCCCGTCGTCGCGGTGGACGTCGGACGACGCGATGCCGCCATGGCGGACCTGCGGGCCCTGCTCGGCCCCGCCGCCGGGGGCGGCCGGCCGGCGACGGATCCCGTGTCCGACCGCCGCGTCGGCGCGCCCTAGATCGACTGCGTGCAGCTGTGCGGTGCGCATGCCGCCGCCTCGGCGTTGCGGCACCTGCGCCGCTGAGCCGCGTCACCGGATCGGCAGGTCCAGGGCGGCCAGCCGGTCCGGGTCGGCGAGGATGTCGAGCCGGTGGATGCGGCCGTCGACGATCGTGAACGACATGACCGAGGTGACGCCCCGCGCCGACGCCGACACGAGCCCGACCGTGCCGTTCACCATCGCAGGCCGAGCGGTCGGGGCTCCCCGGCGGAACATCAGGGCGTTGCCCGCGATCTGGGCCGCGCCGCGCACGAGCTTGGAGACACCCGGGGCCCCGGCGTCGACACGCAGCACGGCGCCGGGATCGAGCAGTGCGACGAGAGCGTCGAAGTCGCCCCGGCCCGACGCCGCGAGCCAGGCGTCCACCACCTCCCGCTGCTTCGCCAGGTCGCGCTCCGGTGCCGGCGCCTCGTCGCGGACGCGCCGCCGCGCGCGGCTGGCGAGCTGGCGGGTCGCCGCCGTGCTGCGTCCGACGATGGGCGCGATCGCGTCGAACGGGACGGCGAACATGTCGTGCAGGACGAGCGCGAGCCGTTCGGCGGGGTCGAGCGACTCCAGCACCACCTGCAGCGCGAGGCCGACGGCGTCGGCGAGCATCGCCTGCTCGACGGGGTCGTCACCGGTGCTCACCACGGGATCGGGGACGTGCACATCGAGGGGTTCCTCGCAGCGCCGGGAGCGTGAGCGGAGCATGTTCAGGCACTGCCGCGCGACCACGGTGGTGAGCCAGCCGCCGAGGTTGTCCACCCCGGCGGCACCCGCGCGGGCCACGCGCAGCCAGGACTCCTGCACGGCGTCCTCGGCCTCGGCGTGCGAGCCGAGCATCCGGTAGGCCACCGCGCGTAGGCGTGGGCGGTGCTCCTCGAAGCGCTCGGTGAGCCAGGCGGTGTCGGGCATCGGTCACATCCTCGTCTCGGGCGGGGTCATGAGGGAAGACCGGCGAACGCCGGACGATGTGACAGGAGCCAGAGATGAACGCACGCATGACCCACCCCGTCGCCGTCCTGCCCGACGCGCTCAAGGCCCTCGTGGCGCTGAGTACCGCGGCAGAGACGGGCACCGTTCCCGCCACCACCCACAAGCTCGTGCACCTGCGGGCCAGCCAGATCAACGGGTGCGGCGTCTGCGTCGACATGCACGCGCGCGAGCTGCGGCACCTCGGCGAGCCCGACGAGCGGATCTTCGCCGTCGCCGCGTGGCGGGAGACGCCCTACTTCACCGACGCCGAGCGCGCCGCCCTCGCCCTCACGGAGGCGGCGACGCGGCTCGCCGACCGCCCGGACCCGGTGCCGGACGCGGTCTGGGACGACGCCGCCGACCACTTCGACGAGAAGGAGCTCGCCGGGCTGATCATCAGCATCGCCGCGATCAACGCGTGGAACCGCATCAACGCGACGACGCGACAGATCGCGGGGGCCGCCTGGCCGACCTGATCGTGCAGCGGCTGGGCCCCGCTGCTCGCTGATCCGCACGCGATGGGGCACAGTCTGGGGATGCCCCGGGTCGTGCTCGCCGTCGACGGCAACGCGATCGTGCACCGGGCGTTCCACTCCCAGGCCGCCAGCGGTTTCCGCGACGCCGACGGCCAGCCGATGTGGGCCGTGCGCGGGCTGCTGGCCCAGCTGGTGGCGGCGGTGGACCGCGTCGATCCGGACCTGGTGGTCGTCGGCTTCGACGACCCTGCCGCCAGCGACCGGCGTGAGCGGTGGCCGCAGTACAAGGCCCAGCGGCCCGACAAGCTGGACACGCTCGTCGCCCAGCTCCACGCGGCGGCCTGCGTGCTGCGTGAGCTGGGCGTGCAGGTCGTCGTCCCGGCGGGGCTGGAGGCGGACGACGTGCTGGCCTCGGTGGCCGCACAGGCCCCCACACGCGACGCCACCACCGTCGTCATGACGTCGGACCGGGACGCGTTCGGGCTCATCGACGCGCACACCCGCGTGCTGCGGATCATCAACGGCGGGGTCGAGGCGTCCCCGATGCTGACGCCGCAGCGGCTGGAACTGATGCTCGGCGTGCGGCCGGACCAGTACCGCGACTTCGCGGCGCTACGCGGCGACCCGTCCGACAACCTGCCCGGCGTCAAGGGCTTCGGCCCCCGCACCGCTTCGCGGCTGCTGGCCGCACTCGGCTCCGTCCCGGCCGCTCTCGACGACCTCGACGCCGACGGCGGACGGGTGGTCGAGGCGATCGGCAGGGCCCGCGCCGCGCGGTTGGCGGAGCCCGCGTCCCGGGCGGCGTGGGAACTGAACTGCCAGGTCATGACGATGCACTCGCACGTCGCCGTCGACCTCACCGGTGAGGTGGGGACGCTGCCGCTGCCGGCCGAGGCGGTCCGCGCCACCTACACCGGGCAGGACCTGCACTGGACCACGGCCGCGGCCCTGCGCGCGCTCGCCCGTGACGGGTCCGGGCCCGTACCGCCGAGCGTCGAGCCGTCGTGGGCGCCGCGTCCGTCGCGGCGCACCCACCCGCCGCTGCCGGCCCGCCGGGTCTCCGACCAGCTCGCGCTCTTCTGAGGTCCGATGTCCTCGTCGGGCGTTCCCGTTCGTCGTCAGGGTGGACCGCGTGCGAGGAGGCTTCGGTGAAGTACATGTTGTTGATCTGTGGTGACGAGTCGGCCGCAGCCCACGCCGATGACGGCTGCGGGGGTTGGGACGTCGAGATGGTGCGCCGGGGCGTCCTGCAGGGTGGCGCCGGGCTCCATCCGCCCGGCGACGCGACGACGGTCCGCGTGCGCGACGACGCCGTGCTGCTGACCGACGGGCCGTTCGCCGAGACCCGTGAGCAGGTCGGCGGGTTCTGCATCGTGGAGTGCGGCGATCTGGACGAGGCGGTCGAGGTGGCGTCGAAACATCCGGCCGCCGCGTACGGGTCGATCGAGGTCAGACCGATCCGCACCCCGTGAACGCGGCGGTCGGGGCCGCGATCGGCGAGGCCTTCCGGCTCGAGTGGGGCCGGGTGGTCGCGACCCTGATCCGGGTCACGGGGGACTGGGATCTGGCGGAGGAGTGCGTGCAGGAGGCGTTCGCGGCGGCGTGGGAGCGCTGGCCGCGCGACGGCGTCCCCGACCGGCCCGGCGCCTGGCTCACCACCATCGCGCGCAACCGGGCCATCGACCGGTTGCGCCGGGACACGGTCGGTGCGGCGAAGCTGAAGGAGGTGGCCGCCCTGGCCCACGAACCGGAGGCCGAACCCGACGAGGTCCCCGACGACCGGCTGCGGCTCATGTTCACCTGCTGCCATCCGGCGCTCGCGCTCGAGTCCCAGGTCGCGCTCACGCTGCGCACGCTGGCCGGGCTGAGCACCGCGGAGATCGCGCGGGCGTTCCTGGTCGGTGAGCAGGCGATGTCGAAGCGGCTGGTGCGGGTGAAGCAGAAGATCAGGAACGCGGGTATCCCCTACCGGGTGCCGCCCGCGCATCTGTTGCCCGAGCGCACGCCGGCCGTACTGGCCGTGCTGTATCTGCTGTTCAACGAGGGCTACTCCGCCACGGCGGGTGCGGACATCGTGCGGCAGAACCTGAGCGCGGAGGCGATCCGGCTCGCGCGGATGCTCGTGGCGCTCATGCCGGACGAACCCGAGGCGGTGGGCCTGCTCGCGCTGATGCTGTTCCACGACGCCCGGCGGGCGGGCCGGCTCGACGCGGGGGGTGAGCTGGTGACCCTGGAGGAGCAGGACCGGTCGCGCTGGGACCCCGCGCAGATCGAGGAGGGCGTCGGCCTGCTGGACGGGGCGCTGCGCCGCGGACGTCCGGGCCCCTACCAGATCCAGGCCGCCATCTCCGCGTGCCACGTGTCGGCGGCCGACGCCGCCGACACCGACTGGGAGCAGATCGCCGCGTTGTACGCGCGTCTCGTACGACTGGTGCCCACCGCGGTGGTAAAGCTCAACCGGGCCGTGGCGGTGGGTATGGCCGCCGGGCCGCTCGCCGGGTTGGCGCTGGTGGACGCGCTGGACGCGGCCGGCACGCTCGCGGGCTACTACCTGCTCCCGGCGACCAGGGCGGACCTGCTGCGCCGGCTCGGCCGCGACCGCGAGGCCGCGACGGCCTACCGCGAGGCGCTGGCGCTGGCGCCCACCGACACCGAGCGCCGCTACCTCGCCCGCAGGTCGGTGGAGACCGGGTGTCCGTCCGGGGATCCGCCGTTCGTCGTGAGGACGACAGGACCCACCGAGGAGGACACGTGACCGACACCGACATCCGGGCGGCGATCGCGGCCGAGCGCCGCGACCTCGCCGCTGTACTGACCGACCTGACCGAACGCGACTGGGACGCGCCGACGCTCTGTGCAGGATGGCGCGTCCGCGAGGTCGTCGCGCACATGACGATGCCGTTCCGCTACTCGATCCCGCGCGTCGTCCTCGGGCTGGTGCGGGCCCGGGGGAGCTTCGACCGCATGGCCGACCGTTCAGCCCGCCGCGATGCGGCGTCCCTGACATCGGCTGAACTCCTCGCCGCGCTCGCCGACAACGTCGACCACCCCTGGAAGCCGCCGGGCGGCGGGTTCGCCGGTGCCCTGTCCCACGACGTGATCCACGGCCTGGACATCACGGTGCCCCTCGGCATCGAGCGGCGGGTTCCCGGGGACCGGATGCATGCCGTCCTGGACGGCATCGACGGCTCCCGCTCGTACTTCGGCGTCGACCTCGAGGGAACACGGCTGGTCGCCGACGACCTCGACTGGACGTTCGGCGACGGCGCCGAGGTGCACGGCAGCGCCCAGGACCTGCTCCTGCTCGTGTGCGGTCGGCGGCTGCCCCCGGGGCGGCTGCACGGCGAGCGGGCCAGCCACTTCGGCGCCGGGCGAACCGTCTGAGTCCGTGCACCAGGATGGGGAGATGACCTGGACGTCCCCCACACCCGACCCCGTCAACGGCCCGCTGAACGGCGATGACCGACCGATCCTCATCCTGCGTCAGGCCCTGGACGGGATCACGGGCCGGTGACCAGCCCGTGCCGGTAGGCGTAGGCCACCGCCTGGGCGCGGTCGCGGGCGTCGATCTTCGCGAGCAGCCGGTTGATGTGGCTCTTCACCGTGCCCTCGCTGATGACGAGCCGCCCGGCGATCTCGGAGTTGGACAGGCCGCCGGCGATCAGCGTCAGCACCTCGGCCTCGCGCGGGGTGAGCCCGTCGGTGGCGCGGGAAGCCGGGTGGGCCGCGATGGCGTCGACCAGGTGGTGCTGGACGGCCGGGTCGATCACGGCGTTGTCGTCCACCACCTGCTGCAGCGCCGCGTGGATCTCGGTGCCGCCGGCGTCCTTCGTGAGGTAGCCGCGGGCGCCGGCGCGCAGCGCGTCGAGCACGGAGCGGTCATCGGAGTAGGTGGTGAGGACGACTACGCGGACGCCCGGTGCCCGCTCGCCGATCTGCCGCGTGGCCTCGACCCCGTCGCAGTGGGGCATTCGCAGGTCCATCAGGACGACGTCGGGCTGCAGGTGCTCGGCCAGGGCCACGGCCTCGTTCCCGTCCGACGCGGAGCCGACGACCTCGACGCCGGGAAGCAGTCCGAGCACCATCGACAGCCCTTCCCGGACGACGCGCTGGTCGTCGGCGATGAGAACCCTCACGCCGGCACGTCCAGCTCGACGCGGAAGCCGCGCGGTGTCGCGTCCGTCGTGAGCGTGCCGCCCAGCAGTTCGGCGCGTTCGCGCATGCCGGTGAGGCCGTACCCGTCGCCGGCCGGGGCCGGGGCGGTGTCGGTCGTCGCGAAGTCCTCCACCACGAGCCGGGTGGCCGACGGCTCGTAGGCCAGGTGCAGCTCCACGCGGACGGGCCGCGCGTGCCTGGTGATGTTGGTCAGGGCCTCCTGCGCCACGCGGTAGAGCGCGAGGCGGGCCTCGGAGGCGAGTTCCCGTTCCTGCCCGGAGACGGTGAACCGGGTGGGGATGTCGCGGTCCTGCTGGAACTGCGCGGCCAGCCCGGGCAGCCGTTCGGGGCCGGGCAGCTCGTCGTCGCGGAGCATCCCGATGGCGCGGCGCGCCTCGTCCAGACCGGTGCGGCCCAGCTGGTGGGCGCGGTCGACCACGCCGGGCAGGCGGGGGTCGGTGGGGTCCTCGGCGAGCAGCATCCGGGCCGCCTCCAGCTGGAGCAGCAGCCCGGACAGCGAGTGGGCGAGCACGTCGTGCATCTCCCGGGCGAGGCGCTGGCGCTCGGCCATCCCGGCTGCGCGGGCCTCCGCGGCGCGGCTCTCGTTCAGCTCGACGACGAGCTGCTCGGCGTGGCGCTTGGCCTCGCCGTAGCGCATCGCGAGGAACGTCATCCCGTAGAAGGACGCGAGCAGGACGGCGTTGAGGATCGACGTGACGACCGAGCCGTGCCCGCCCACCACGCCGGCGATGCCGAGCAGCAGCAGGGTGCCGACGGTGAGGGGTATCGACTGGCGCGCGGGGGTCAGCGGCGCGAGCAACGACAGCCCGACGAAGATCCCGGCGAAGGCCACCCCGTCCGGCTGCAGCCACATCAGCACGACGGACGCGACGAGCAGGGCGACGACGAACGCGAGATGCACCGGGCCGCGGCGGTGCAGCGTGGCCACTACTCCGACGCCCACCAGCACGAACCCGCCCAGCGCGATCGCGACGGGAACGCTGTCGGGGCCCGGATCGGAGTGGAAGGCCGTCCAGACGACCACGCCCAGCACCAGCGGCACGATCGGGAGCAGCCAGCGCACCACGGCCTCGGAGGTGGTGTCGGCGCTCACGGGACGAGGCTACGACGAACGTCCCCGACAGGCATCGGCCCGAGGGTGGAGACGGCGCCTGCAACCCGGGTTGCAGGCGCAAGTGCCAACCGTGCGGCGATGTGGGCGGGCGCCCTCCGCCCGCACGCTTCCGGCATGAGAAACCCTTCCGCCGTAGTGCCACTCGTCGGCTGCTACCTCGCGCTCTGCGTCCTCACCCTCGGCGCGATCGTCCTGTTGCGCGACACCGCCGCGGTGACCGACACCGTCTGGGTGCGCGGGGCGATCCTGGCCGTGGTCTCCGTGGCGACGATGCCCGTCGCCGTCCGGGCGGTCCACGACGCCGGCCGGGCCCTGCTCCGGCTGCGGATCATCGCGGCCGTCCAGGTCGTGGCCGTCGCCGTGTTCGTCGCCCTCCCCGGCGCGCTCCCGGTGTGGATGCGCATCGAGCAGGCCGCCTGCGGGCTCATCCTGATCGGGGTGCTGGTGGCGAGTAGCGGGCGACGAGCTCGGAGCCGAGCCGGGCGAGCTCGGTCCTGACCGACTCCGGCTCCAGCACGTCCACCAGCGCGCCCCAGCCGGCCAGCTCCTGCGCGATCGAGACCGCCATCGGGGCCGCCACCCGGACGCGGACGCGCCCGTCGTCGAGGGTGCCCGTCTGCTCGCTGTGGCGACCGAAGCGGTCGCGCAGTACCGGGGCGAGACGCGCGCTGATCAGCACGGTGGCCGAGAGCAGCGAGCGCCGTTGCTCCATCTCACCGACCACCCGGTCCCACTCGCGCGTCAGGTCGAAGTCGGCCGGGCGCTCGACGGGGAGGTCGGTGACGGTGAGCCCGGCGATCCGGTCGACGCGGAACGTCCGCTGCCCCTTGTCGGTGCCGCCGATCAGGTACCAGACGTCGTCCTTGGCGACCAGGCCCCACGGATCGACGACGCGGCGACCGCGGTCCCGGTAGTCGATCTCGACCCGCCGCCGCCGGACCACGGCGTCCTGCAGCGTGTCCACCAGCGGTGGGCGCGCGCGGTCGCGCTCGCCCCACCGCGCGGGGTCGACCACCACGGCGTCGGCGGCGGCCTGCGCGTCGGCGCGGAAGGTCTCCGGCAGCGCGAGCACCAGCTTGCGCAGTGCGGAGGCGAGTGGAGCGGACCGCACCGGCCCGGCCAGCAGGAACAACGCCCTCGCCTCGGACGAGGTGAGGCCGCTGAGGTCGGTGCGGGCACCGCCCACGAGCGACCAGCCGCCGCCGCGTCCGGCCTGCGGGTAGACCGGGACGCCCGCCGCGGACAGCGCCTCCAGGTCGCGCCGGGCGGTGGCCACCGACACCTCCAGCTCGCCCGCGAGCTCCGCCGCCGTCACCCGGCCGCGGGCCTGCATGAGCAACAGGGTGGCCACCAGCCGGTCCGCGCGCATGAGGACGAATCTCCCACGAAAAGTGCTCACTAGGTGAGCACTTCACCTCGGCATCATCTCCTCATGACCTTCCGAGGATTCGCCACCATCACCTTCTACGCCGACGACCTGGCCGCGGCCCGGGACTGGTACAGCGAGCTGCTCGGGTACGCGCCGTACTTCGCGTTCCCCGAGCCGCCCGCGGCTCCGGCCTACATCGAGTTCCGGGTCGGCGACGACGAGGACGAGCTGGGATTCATCGACCGGAAGTACGCGCCCGCTCCGGCCTCGGGCACCCCCGGCGGCGCGATCATGAACTGGCACGTCGACGACGTGGCCGGAACGCTCGCGACGCTGCTCGCCATGGGCGCCACCGAGTACGAGCCGCTGACCCCGCGCGGTGACTCCGGCTTCGTCACCGCCTCGGTCGTCGACCCGTTCGGCAACGTGCTGGGCATCATGCACAACCCGCACTACCTGGAGATCCTCGCCGCCCGGGTCGCGACGTGACCACGCTGGACGTCACGCACAAGGGCGGTGACGGCCTGAGCCATCGCGACGCCATCGAGGAGGCGCTGTGCTTCGGCTGGATCGACAGCCGCGCACGCAGGCACGCCGCCGGGTCGTGGCGGCAGCGCTTCACCCCACGCCGCCGACTGCGCCGCGCGCAACGTCCGCGCCCAACACCGATTCCGGGTCCACATAGGGCGCCAGCAGGTCCAGGAGCGCGGCGTCACCCCGGCCGGCGAGCTGCTCCGAGACAGCCCGCGTGGCCACCCCGGCGAGGAAGTCGGCGATCTGGACGCGCGGATCCGTGCGGGAGCCGACGAACCGCAGGCTCGCGGGAGCGCCGGGGCCGGCCATCAGCGCGGCGACCCGGTCGGCCGTCAGGGACGTCTGGCGGTCATGGATGACCGCCACCGGCACGCGGCCGGCGTCGCCCCACACCGCGACGGCGCGCAGGATCGCGGGCTCGAGAGGGTCGAGCCCCTTCGGCGGGAGCGGTCCCGCACCGCGCAGCCCGTGCAGGGCCGGGAACGCCGCGAGCACTTTGCCGATGTTCACGGGATCGCCCCGGCGGGGGCGCAGGAAGTCGTTGACCACGGCCCACCCGTCGGCGTCCGACGGGGGCACGTCGACGTCGCCGCCGACGAGTTGGACGACCTGGCGGATCAGGAACAGCGTCTTGTCGACGAGGTGGACGTGGGCGTGGTCGTCGATGGGCCCGCCGGGCCCGAGGAACCACTCCAGCGCCTTCCGGTTCTTCTCGCGCAGCAGGTGGTTGGCCTTGTACTCCACGGCGGGGGAGCGGATCCGGCTCCGTAGCTCCTCGACGCAGTCCGTCGCGGCCGCGCTGCTCAGGTGCACACCGGCGTGGGCGAACACGTCGGTGACGCCGCCGACCAGGCACTCACCCTCGTACCCGGACTCGTCGCAGGCGATCTCCAGGATCTCGGTCCCCCTCAGCCCGTCCGCTGCGTCGCGTAGATCATGTTCAGCGCCTGGCCCGGGGCCGGGCGCGTGGTGACCTCGCCGAATCCCGCGTCGGCCAGCATCGTGCGGGCCACCTGCTCACCCCAGGCCGCGCCCAGGCCGGCGCCCTCCTGGGCCAGCGAGACGGTCATGCAGTGCAGCGTGCTGATCGCGTAGATCCACGGCGCGAACGGGTTGTCGACGTTGTCGGCGAGGTCGCTCGACGCCGCCATGTCGATCATGACGAACGTGCCGCCGGGCACCAGCGCGTCGTGCACCCCCCGCAGGACGGCAGCGGGATCGGCCTGGTCGTGCACGGCGTCGATCGCGAACACGACGTCCAGGGGCTCGGCCGGACGGAACGCGGCCACGTCGGCCACCTCGAACGTCACGTTGGTGAGCCCCGCCGCCTCGGCGCGCCCACGGGCCAGCGCGTCCTCGGCGATGTCGTAACCGGTGAACGTCGAGTGCGGGAAGGCCGCGCCGAGCAGCGTCATGGCGTGGCCGCTGCCGCAGCCGACGTCGGCGACGCGGGCGCCGGTCGTCAGCTGCTCGACCAGGCCCGGCACGAGCGGCAGCCACGCGTCGACCAGCAGCTCGTCGAGCGGGCGGCGGTTGAGCTGGTCCATCACTCCGGTGAACCCGTCGAACGCCGGGTAGGGCACGCCGCCGCCGTGCCGGAACGCGTCCTCGATGCCGTCGAGGTTGCGGCCCAGCAGGGCCACCATGGCGGCCATCGGCGCCATGTTCTTCGACGTCGGGCCGGTCAGCGTGGCGGCCTGCACGGGCGGCAGCGTGTACCGGCCGGTGGCGGCGTCGTAGGTCATGATCCCGCCCGTGACGACCGCACCCAGCCACTCGCGCACGTAGCGCTCCCGTAGCCCGGCCCGGTCTGCGAGCTCGTGGCTGGTGGCGGGCCCGGCGGCCGCGGCGTCGAACAGGCCGGTGCGGTGCCCGAGATCGATCATGTAGCTGAGCGCGCCGCCTGTGTACACCCCGAAGAGGTGCCGGGCGAAGGCGCGCACCTCGCGGCGGTCGGGCTCGGCGGTCACGTCCTTCTCGTCCACGGCCGCACCCTACGGCCCGAGAGCGACCAGCCGCCGCTCCAGAAGCTCGGAGCACACCACCACCTGATGGAAGATCGAAGTGTGGGAGGCGTCACACGGCGGTAGCTTGAATCGGTGGGGGCCGCCATCGTGGCCGGGCCTCCGAAACCAGGAAGGCCACTCATGGCCGACACCGAATCCGCACCACTTTTCCGGCTGGTCTATCGCAGCCAGCTCACCATCTCGCCGGAGGATCGCAAGGTCGAGATCGAGTCGATTCTCGAATCCTCTCGCGTGAAGAACGTCGACCGTGACATCACCGGCGCCCTGCTCGTATGGCAGGACTACGTGGTGCAGACGCTGGAAGGCGAGGAGGGTGCGATCCGCGGCCTGTACGAGAAGATCGCAGCCGACCCCCGCCACGAGGCCGTCACGCTGCTCGAGGCGCAACCGGTCGAGAGCAGGGCCTTCGCGAAATGGTCGATGGCTCGTATCTCCGACAACGACCAACCGTCGGGCATGCCGATCCTCACGAACCGGTCCGAGGGCGAGGCCCCCGAGCCGGGGCACGAGACGCGCGAGTCCGATCCGGTGATCGGCAAGATGCGCGGCTATGCCCGCGGGGAGTCCGCCTTCACGTGACGGTGAGGTGATACGAGGCGACGCCGCCGGCCGATTCGCCGGCGGCGTCGCCCCGGGTCAGTTCGCGTTCGACCCGTTGCGGGCGGCCTCGCGCATCACATCGAGCACGGTCTCCTGCTCGGGCGTGGTGTTCCGGGTGGCTGCGCGGTGGATGCCGTCGACGTGGGCGATGAGCGTGATGTCCGGCGCGTCGCCCTCCGACACCCGCGCCATGGACCACTTGGCGAACACCCGCTCGGGCACGTCACCGGTTTCCACGAGCGCCACGGAATCGTGCCGGTAGTCCTTCTCGATTGTCGCGAACAGGTCGCGGACGACGCTCTCGTCGCCTTCCAGGGCCTGGACGAACGTGTCCCCGAAAACGAGCAGGGCGCCGGTGACGCCGTGCTTCTTGTTGTTGGACCGGGCCTTGCCGAAGAGCGTCCCCAGCTCGACCTTCCGCTGCTCGGCGGGGATCTGGTTCCGGCTGCGGTAGATGAGGCGGAATGTGTCCTCGGGCATGGCTTGAATGCTCCTTCGGGCTGAGCGACAGTGCCCCGCGGGAAAAGCCAGGCGCACAGAAATGGACCCCTCGACCGCAGGCGCCTGATCGGAAAAGGAGTGACGCAGGTCATCATTGGGCGCCTTCCCGCGGCCCGCCGTCTCAATTTGCGACTGGACTCCGCGGCGAGGACGGGCTGGTCAGAGGGGTGAACCGGGCTCCCAGGGGCGTTAGGGTGCGAGGGGTCGAGCGCGGGAGGTGGCCGTGGACGAAGGCGTCTGCGCGATCCGGTCGGGAGTGGACGTCAGCCGGCACGCGCGCCTGCTCGCGCGGGTGCACGACGCCCTGCTGTCCGGCGACCGTCCGCCGGCCGATCCCCGCGTCCTGGTGGCCCGGTCGTGGCAGCGGGCGCGCGCCCAGGGGGTCAACCCGGATCTCGACGATCCGCCGGGTCCGGTGGGTGCGGGCGAGGTCGAGCATCGGCGCAGCGCCTCACCGCTGCAACGGGTGCTGCCCGAGCTGCGCGCCGCGCTCACGTCGGTGGCCGACGACGCCCGGCACATCATGGTGATCACCGATGCCGACGGCGTCCTGCTGTGGCGCGAGGGCTCGACCGCGGTGCGCCACGGCGCCGACCGGCTCGGGTTCACCGAGGGCGCGAACTGGTCGGAGGGCGTGGTCGGTTCCAACGCCATCGGCACCGCGCTCGCCGAGGCCGCGCCCGTCCAGATGTTCGGGGCCGAGCACTTCGTGCGCTCCCACCACGTCTGGACCTGCACGGCGTGCCCCGTGCACGACCCCCGCACCGGCGAGCTGCTCGGCGTCGTCGACGTCAGCGGGCCGGCCGAAACCATCCACCCCACCACCGTCGCGCTCGTGGGCACCGCGGTGAAGCTGGCCGAGGCGAGCCTCTGGCGCTCGCACGAGAGCCGGCTCGAGACGCTGCGCAACGTCGCTGCGCCGCTGCTGGTGAACCTGCGCGGCGCGGGCCTGGTCGCCGACGAGCACGGCTGGGTGGCTGCGGTGGCCGGCATGCCGAACGTGGAACGGGTGGCCGTGCCGCGGGCCGGGCACCCGGTGGCGATCCACGGCGTGGGCGTCTGCATGCCCGAACCGGTGCCGGGGGGTTGGCTGCTGCGCGCCGGGGGCGTCGAGCGGATCCGGCTCACCCTCGACCTCGCCGCGCGTCCGCCGCGTGCCGTCGTCGACTCCTCGACGCGCTGGGTGCACCCGCTCTCGACGCGGCACCTGGAGGTGCTCGTCCTGCTGGCCCGGGCGGGCGCGGCGGGGATGGACGCGGGTGCGCTGTCGGCGGCGCTCTACGGCGACCGCGAGCACGTGGTCACCGTGCGCGCGGAGATGTCGCGGCTGCGCCGCACGCTGGGCGGGTTGCTGCAGGCCCGGCCGTACCGGATCGCGCCCGACGTCGACGTGGAGGTGTGCGGGCTGGGGTCGACGTCAGCGCTGGCCGGCTCCACCGCGCCCGGGATCCGGCGGCTCCTCGACGTCTGACACGCGCGTGTGCCCCGCAAGATCCTCGGCGGTCGTGGACACACTGCAACATGGCTGCAACGGTTGCGCAGAACGTCCTGACGAGATGAGCTGGGTCACATTCACTTCAGGAGGTACTTCGTGACCCAGACCGTGGAGACGCCGTCTGCGGCGGCCACCGCCGTCGACGCCTGGCTCGCCGACTTCCAGGCGGCGCTGACCGCCCGCGACCCCGAGGCGGCCGGCGCCCTGTTCGCCGCCGAGAGCTTCTGGCGCGACATCGTCGCGTTCACCTGGAACATCAGGACCGTCGAGGGCCCGGCCGGGGTGGCCGACATGCTGGGCTGCCAGCTGGACGCCGTGGACCCCACGGGATTCCGCACCACCGAGGAGCCCACCGAGGCCGGCGGCGTGACCGATGCGTGGCTGGAGTTCGAGACCGCCGTCGGGCGGGGGAGCGGCCACCTGCGTCTCGTCGACGGGAAGGCCTTCACGTTCCTGACCACCCTCGACGAGCTCAAGGGCCACGAGGAGCCGCACAGTGAGCGCCGCCCGATGGGCGCGGAGCACGGCGCCAACCCCGACCGCGTGACATGGAAGGAGTCGCGCGAGAAGGAGGCCGCCGAGCTCGGCTACACCGTGCAGCCCGACGTCGTGATCATCGGGGGCGGCCAGGGTGGCATCGCGCTGGGCGCGCGGCTCCGTCAGCTCGGCGTCCCGACGATCATCGTCGAGCGCCGCGAGAAGCCCGGCGACTCGTGGCGCAGCCGCTACAAGTCCCTCGCCCTGCACGACCCGGTCTGGTACGACCACCTGCCCTACATCCCGTTCCCGAAGAACTGGCCGGTGTTCTCGCCGAAGGACAAGGTCGGCGACTGGCTCGAGATGTACGCGAAGGTCATGGAGCTCAACTACTGGGGCTCCACCACGGCCAAGAGCGCCGTCCGCGACGGCGACACCTGGACCCTCGTCGTCGACCGGGCGGGTGAGGAGGTCACGCTCACGCCGAAGCACGTGGTGCTCGCCATGGGCGTCTCGGGCAAGCCGAACATGCCCGACTTCCCGGGCAAGGAGACGTTCCGGGGCGAGCAGCAACACTCCTCGCAGCACCCCGGCCCCGACGCCTACAAGGGCAAGAACGTGGTGGTCGTCGGCTCCAACAACTCCGCCTTCGACATCTGCGGGGCGCTGTGGGAGGTCGGCGCCGACGTGACGATGGTGCAGCGCAGCTCCACGCACATCGTGAAGTCCGACTCGCTGATGGACGTCGGTCTCGGTGACCTCTACTCCGAGCGCGCGGTGGCGGCCGGCGTCACCACCCACAAGGCCGACACGATCTTCGCGTCGTTGCCGTACCGGATCATGAACCAGTTCCAGAAGCCCGTGTACGACACGATCCGCGAGCGCGACGCCGACTACTACGCCGCGCTGGAGAAGGCCGGGTTCGACCTCGACTTCGGCGACGACGACTCCGGCCTGTTCATGAAGTACCTGCGCCGCGGCTCGGGCTACTACATCGACGTCGGCTCGGCGCAGCTCGTCGCGGACGGCAAGGTCAAGCTGGTGGGCGGCCAGGTGAGCGAGCTGACCGAGACCGACGTCGTGCTCGCCGACGGCACGCACCTCCCGGCCGACCTCGTCGTCTACGCCACCGGCTACGGCTCCATGAACGGCCTCGCCGCCGACATCGTCGGGCGGGAGATCGCGGACACGGTGGGCAAGGTCTGGGGCCTGGGCTCGGACACCACCAAGGACCCGGGCCCGTGGGAGGGCGAGCAGCGCAACATGTGGAAGCCGACCCAGCAGGACGCCCTGTGGTTCCACGGCGGCAACCTCCACCAGTCGCGCTACTACTCGCTGTACCTGGCGCTGCAGCTCAAGGCCCGTACGGAGGGCATCCCGACGCCGGTGTACGGGCTGCAGGAGGTGCATCACACCTCCTGATCCGTGGACCCTGCGTTGCGTGTTCTCGAATCAGGGTTCAGATTAGGGGATATGACCGCAGCTCAGCAGGGCCACCGGGTGGATGCCGTCGTCGTCGGGGCCGGGTTCGCCGGGCTCTACATGCTCCACCGGCTGCGGGGGCTCGGGCTCTCGACCGTCCTGTTCGAGGCGGGCGACGGGGTGGGCGGTACCTGGTTCTGGAACCGCTACCCCGGCGCCCGCTGCGATTCGGAGAGCTGGTTCTACTCCTACTCGTTCTCCGACGAGTTGCAGCAGGAGTGGGAGTGGTCGGAGCGCTACCCGCGCCAGCCCGAGATCCTGCGCTACCTGGAACACGTGGCGGACCGGTTCGACCTGCGCCGTGACATCCGGTTCGGCGAGCGTGTCACCACCGCGACCTTCGACGACGGCTGGCACGTCGCCACGGCTACCGGCGAGCAGCTCGAGGCGCAGTACCTGATCACCGCGGTCGGCTGCCTGTCCACGGCGAACGTGCCCGCCATCCCGGGCCTGGACTCGTTCGCCGGCGAGTGGTTCCACACCGGGATGTGGCCGCACGAGGGCGTCTCCTTCGCGGGCAAGCGCGTGGGCGTGGTCGGCACCGGGTCCACGGGGATCCAGGCGATCCCCGTGATCGCGGCCGAGGCCGACCACCTCACGGTCTTCCAGCGCACCGCCAACTACAGCGTCCCGGCGCGGAACGGCCCCTTCGACCAGGCCGACCAGGCCGAGATCAAGCGCAACTACGCGACCCACCGCGAGGTGCAGCGCTCGACGTTCGGCGGCTTCCCGTACTTCCCCGACGACCGCTCCGCCCTGTCGGTGTCCGACGAGGAGCGCGCTGCCATCTACGAGGCGGCGTGGGAACGGGGTGGCCTGCGGTTCCGCGCGTCGTTCAGCGACATCCTGGCCGACGAGGCCGCCAACGCGACCGCGTCCGAGTTCCTCCGCACCAAGATCGCGCAGGTCGTGCAGGATCCGGCCACGGCCGAGAAGCTCACCCCGCGCGACCACGGGTTCGCCACCAAGCGCCCGCCGATCGACTCGCACTACTTCGAGACCTACAACCGCGACGACGTGACGCTGGTGGACCTGAAGGCGGCGCCGATCGAGGAGATCACGCCGACCGGGATCCGCACGTCGGACTCCGAGTACCCGCTGGACACGATCGTCTTCGCCACCGGTTTCGACGCCCTGACCGGCCCGCTGCTGGGCATCGACATCCGTGGCGCCGGGGGCGTCTCCCTGCGCGACGAGTGGGCTGCGGGGCCGCGCACCTACCTGGGACTGCAGGTCGCCGGTTTCCCCAACCTGTTCACGATCACCGGGCCGGGCAGCCCGTCGGTGCTGTCGAACATGCCGACGTCGATCGAGCAGCACGTTGGCTGGATCACCGAATGCCTCGCCCACCTGCGCTCGGAGGGGATCGGGCGGATCGAGGCCACCCCCGAGGCGCAGGACGGGTGGATGGCACACGTGGCGGAGGTGGCGTCGGTCTCGCTGCTCTCGCGGTCGCCCACGTCCTGGTACCTCGGCGCCAACGTGCCGGGCAAGCCGCGGATCTTCATGCCCTACGCGGGAGGGCTCGCCACCTACGCGCAGCGCTGCGCCGACATCGCCGATGCGGGCTACGAGGGGTTCGCGCTCAGCCGGGGATGATCCCGGCGAGCAGCCACCGCAGCCCGCGGTCGAAGTTGCGGCCCGTCTCGTCCGCGGCCAACGGTCCGCCGGTGCCCAGCGCGGCGAAGCCGATCGTGTAGACGATCAGCACGCGCAGCGCCTCCCGCGCGTCGTCGCCGGTGACGCCGGCGCGGCCCAGCAGCGCCACCATGATCTCGCCGAGACGCTGCGCGTGCGGACCGCGCGCGCCCTGGCGGGCCAGGTAGTGCGGCACGAGGTCGGGGCGGTCGATCAGCACCTCGCGCGTGGAGACCATCACGGCGTGCAGGCCCTCGGCCGGGTCACCGTCCACGTCGGGCTCGGTGACCAGGGCGAGCCGGTCGTCGAGGACGTCGTCGAGCAGCGCGGTCTTGTTCGCGACGTGGCTGTACAGGGCGTTGGGGGCGACGTCGAGTCGCGTGGCCACCGCCCGCATCGTCAACGCCGCCAGGCCGCGCTCGGCCAGGAGGTCGTTCGCCGCGGCGAGGACGGCGCTGCGCGTCAGCCCGGCGCGCTGGCCCGGGTTCCGGATACCCACGGTGGCGAACTGTACAGCGTCCAGCTATATTGGACGACGTACAGCTCGCGACCGAGGGAGACGTCATGACGATCACCGGAACCGCCGCAGGGGTCCCCTTCCTCGCCGTCCCGCCGGCCTCCGGGGCCGCATCGGCCCCCACTGTCATCGGCTGGCACCTGATGGACCCGCCCCGCACCGAGACGGCGTTCGCCGCCGCCCTGCCGCTCGACGGGCTCGATGCCTGGCGCATCTATCTGGGCCTGCCGATGTGCGGGTCGCGGCAACCGGCCGGCGGGTTCGACGAGCTGATGCGGCTGGGCCACGAGGACGCGGTGGTGAACGTGTTCGGCCCGATCGTCACCCGGGCCGCCGCTGAGTTCCCGGAGGCACTCGACGATCTTCGGACGCAGCTCTCCCTCGCGCCGGGACCGATCGGGGTGTTCGGAGGGTCGCTCGGATCGGCGGTCGCGCAGCTCGTCGTGGCCGAGAGCGGGGTCGCGATCGACGCGGCGGTGCTGATCAGTCCGGTCGCGCGGCTGGCCGATGTGGTCGGCGTCAACGAGCGCCGGTTCGGGGTCAGCTACGCCTGGTCGGACACGTCGCGGGAGATCGCGCAGCGGCTGGACTTCGTGGCCAGGGCGGACGAGCTGAAGGGGCCCGAGGTCCTGCTCGTCGTGGGCGAGGGCGACGACGAGGTCGGCTTCCGTGAGCCGGCCGCCGCCCTGCGGATCGCGCTGGGTGCGGAGCTGGTGACCGTCTCGGGAATGGAGCACGCGCTGGCCGAGGAGCCGGGCACGGAGCCCGCGCCGCAGATCCCGGCTGCGGCGGAGGTCGACCGGCTGGTGGTCGGGTGGTTCGCCGACCGGCACGCGCAACTCGATCAGAATATCTGATTCTGATAGTCATGACTCCATGAAGGAGCTATCGGCGTCCGAGGCGGCGCGCAGGTTCTCGGCCGTGCTCGACGGAACCGAGGACGGCGAGACGTACGTCATGACCCGTGGTGGGCGTCGCGTCGCGATGATCGTGCCTGCTCCGCGGGCCAACGGCCGGGCGGTCTCCGAGGTACTGGGTCGCTGGCGGTACCGCCTCGTCCTCGACGAGGGCTTCGGGGGGCGCGTGGGCGGCTCGATCCGGCGGCCTATGCCGACGTGGACGACGTCGCCGTTCCTGCCGTTGTGCTCGCGGAATACCTGACCGGAGTCGAGCTCGACGAGGACCCGGCGCGCGCGGCCGCTCGGCGGGCGTTTCGCGACGAGTTGCTCGCTGTGCTGCCTGTCGTGGACTACACGCACGCCGTCGCCGTCCATCATGCGGCGCTGCTCGCCCACGTCCGCCGGGACGGACGGCCGAGGGGTGCTCACGATCTGATCATCGCCGCCACGGCGCGGGCCACCGGTCGGCTGCTCGTCACGACGGATCGGCGCGCCGGATTCACCGACCTCCCTGACGTCGAGGCCCGGGTTCTCGCCGATTGACAGCTGGGTCTCTCTGCGAAACTCTGTCGGGCATGGAATGGACCGGAGCCCGCTACGCCGACACCCCCACCGTCGAGGTCGAGACCCACGTCGACGCGCCACCGGAGCGGGTCTGGGCCCTCGTGTCCGACGTCGAGCAGATGCCGACGATGAGCACCGAACTGCAGCGCGTCGAGTGGCTGGACGAGCCGGGGACCGTCGGCAGCCGGTTCGTCGGCTACAGCAGGCACCAGGCCATCGGGGAGTGGTCGTCGCCGTCGCAGGTCATCGAGTACGACGAGCCGCGGGTGTTCGCGTGGGCCGTCGGCGACCCCGCCGCACCGGCTGCCACCTGGCGCTTCACCCTCGAACCCGACGGCGACGGCACGCGGCTGCGGCAGTGGATGCAGATGGGGCCGGGGCGCTCGGGGCTCAGCGCCGCGATCGACAGCATGCCGGACAAGGAACAGAAGATCGTCTACGGCCGGATGAAGGAGTTCGAGGCCAACATGGCCGCGACCCTGGCGGCGGTCAAGGAGCGGGTCTCCACCTGATGCGCACCGCGACCACGATCGAGGCGTCCGGGGGCTCGACCTGGCGGGAGACCCTGGACTTCGTGCTGGAGGCCGAGAAGCTCGGGCTCGACGTCTGCTGGGTGGCCGAGGCCTGGGGCTCCGACGCGCCGTCCGCGCTCGGCTACCTCGCCGGGCGCACCGACCGGCTACTGCTCGGTTCCGGGATCATCCAGGTCGGCACCCGCACGCCCGTCGCGATCGCGCAGGCGGCGCTGACGCTGGCCGACATGTCCGACGGGCGGTTCCTGCTGGGGCTCGGCCCGTCGGGGCCGCAGGTGATGGAGGGACTGCACGGCGTGCCGTTCGCGAAGCCGCTGACCAGGACGCGCGAGACGGTGGCGGTGATCCGGCAGGCCATGGCGGGGGAGAAGGTGTCGTTCTCCGGTGCCACCGTGCAGATCCCGTTGCCGGGAGAGGCTCGGTCGATGCGGCTGTCGTCCCGGCCTCAGGAAGTCCCGATCTATCTCGCTACGATGTCGCCGAAGATGCTCGCGCTCACCGGCGAGATCGCCGACGGCTGGCTCGGTACGAGCTTCGTGCCGGAGGGCTCGGCCGCGTACTTCACCCCGCTCGACGCCGGCCTCGCCGCGGCGGGCCGCGCCCGCAAGGACCTCGATGTCTGCCAGGGCGCCGAGGTGGCCTTCGCCGCCGACGAGGACGAGCTGCGCGGCATGGTCGTCGAGCGCAAGAAGGGGCTCGCGTTCAGCCTGGGCGGAATGGGCTCGGCCACCACCAACTTCTACAACGACGCCTACAGCCGCCAGGGCTGGGCCGACGTGGCCGCCGAGGTGCGCGAGCGCTGGCAGGGCGGCGACCGCGACGGCGCAGCCGCTCTGGTCACCGATGAGATGGTGCTGGGAACCACCCTCATCGGCACCGAGGAGATGGTGCGCACCCGGCTGGGTGTCTGGCGCGACGCGGGTGTCGACACCGTCCGCCTCTACCCGGCCGGGGACACCGTCTCCGACCGCCTCACAACGCTCGGCCGCGCGCTGGACCTGCTGCGGCGCTAGCGCGCCGCCCGTGCGCGGAAATCAGCGCTCCAGCAGTGATTTCCGCTCACGACCCAACTCGGCCGCCAGCAGGACGCAGCCGACGCCGATCAGCACGCCGTGGGCGATCCGCAACGCGGGCGGCGCGTAGAACTGCGGCAGGAACAGCGCGAACCCCACCGCGAGCGGCACGGCCGACCAGCGGGCGAGCACCCCGGAGCGCCACACGGCCACCGCCGCCAGCACCGTGCCCACGGCCAGCAGCAGCAGGCCCACCCCGAACTCGGTGATCTGGACGGGCCCGTTGCGGACGGCGTCGACGAGCCCGAGCGGGCCGCCGGCCTGGCCGATGGCGTGCAGCGCGAAGACCTCGGCGCCGTAGTACGGCAGAACCAGCCCGGCCCCCAGCCATGTCGCGACGAACGCGGCCCCCGCCAGGCGACCGCCGGTGGCGGCGCGGACGGTGAGCAGGCCCAGCGGCAACAGGATGAAGCCCAGCACGGCGGACAGGTGGGCCACCAGCCAGGCCCCGGACGCGAAAGCCGACGCGGCGGTGGCCGGATCGGCGTCCCCGTACGGGCGGACGGCCGGGTAGAGCACGAACAGGACCCCGGCGAGCAGGAGTGCGGCCTGCCCCCCGCGGACGGTGGAGCGGGTGCTGGTGGAGCGGTCGGTCGCGACGGTGGTCATCGCATCTTCCCCCGTTTCTCGATGAGAGCGGTGCTCTCGTTCGGGAGCAACCGTCGCAGCCCAGGGGAGGGACGTCAAGAGCATTGCTCTGCAAGCTGAGCATCGTTCTCAGTTTAGGTCCAGGCGCCTCTCGACGTCGTCATCTTCACCTGCGAGTGCACTGATCACGGGCGTACCGTTCGGTTGTGAACGGTTCGACGGTGCGGGTGTTGGCGCTGCGATGGGGATTCCGGCTGCTGTTCGGGATGCCGAAACGGGCGAAACGCCTGATGGCGGGCCCTCCGATCCGCCTCGACGGCCAGACGCTGGATGCCGACCTGCAGCTGCTCGGGCGCATCGCGGCCCTGCTCGAATCCTCCGACGGGGGCACGCTCGACCAGTCCGTGCTCGCCGAGCAGCGCCGCCAGGCCGACTTCGCCGCCGAGGTGGCCGCCGAGCCCGGCCTCGACGACATCGAGACGCGTGACCTGCAGGTTCCCGGAGCGGTGGGTCCGCTCGCCGCGCGGCTCTACGTGCCGCCGTCGGCCCCGGCGAGCTCAGCGATGCTCGTCTACTTCCACGGCGGCGGGTTCGTGCTCGGCAGCGTGGCGTCGATCGATCCGCTGTGCCGGCTGCTGGCCGCCCAGTCGGGGGTGCGCGTGCTGTCGGTGGACTACCGGCTCGCGCCCGAGCACCCCTACCCGGCGGCGCTCGACGATGCGATCGCGGCGTTCCGGTGGGCGCGGTCGCACGCCGTCGAGCTCGGCGCGCAGCCGGAGCTGGTGGCCGTGGGAGGTGACAGCGCCGGGGGCAACCTCGCGCTCGTCGTGGCCCACGAGCAGGAACCCGACGAGCGTCCCGCGTTCGTGCTGGCGCTCTACCCCGTGACCGACGCCGAGCGTCGCGGTGGCTCGCGCGAGACGTTCGGTTCCGGCTTCGGGCTGACCTTCGACTACCTGCAGCAGCTGGAGCGCCTCTACCTGCCCGACGGCATCCCCACCGACGACACGCGCGGCGCGATCCTGCGGGCGTCGGACCTGTCGGACATGCCGCCCGTCTACATCGCGACGGCCGGCTTCGACCCCCTGCGCGACGACGGCGAGGAGCTCGTCGACCGCCTGCGTGCGGACGGCGTCCCCATCGTCGCGAGAAGGTTCCCCGGCCTGGTACACGGCTACGCCGGCTTCACGGCGATCAGCGCGGCCGCGCGCGACGCGACCCTCGACGCGGCAAGTGCCCTGCGTGCCGCGCTCGCACTCGTGGAGAGCAGGCGCACCGCCCGCCCCCGCGCGAGTTGACGATCTCGGCACGCCGTCTTCGCCGTTCTGGCACGCCCGGGGGGTGTGTTGGATCCGCGAAGACCGCGTGCCGGATCGGTCAACTCGCGATCGGGGGTGGATCAGGCTTTGAGGAGCGCCTCGGCCAGGCCCTTCGGCTGCGTGAACAGGGCCTCGTGGCTTCCCGGCGCCTCCACCGCCGTCACGCCCAGGCGCTCGGGGAAGCGCGGGACCCAGCCGTACTCGCCGGGCGGCAGCGCCACGTCGTCGACGCTGAAGACGTAGGCCACCGGTACGCCGAGCGTGGCGGGATCGATGGGCTCCACCGTCTCGGTGAAGTACTGGTACGGGTGCGGGGTGAGGAGGTCGTAGACGAGCTGCTGCACCGGCTCGGGGGCGTCCCCGATGAAGCCGCCGGCGAACACCTCGAACGGCAGGACGACGGTGTTGTTGCCCGATGCCGAGGCGGTGCCGGCGAACAGCTCCTGGTAGGGCGGGGGAACCTCGTCGTAGAGGGACTTGCCGGCCGCCGGCACGAACGCGCTCCAGTAGACGAGCTTCTTCAGCCGCGACGTCAGGCGCGGGGCCGCACCGGTGATGGGGTAGCCGCCCCAGCTGTGCCCGACGAGTGTGACGTCGGAGAGGTCGTGGCTCTCGATGTACGAGACCACGAGTCGACCACGTCGGACAGGTGCAGGGAGGTGGGGTCGTCGCCGTCGGCCAGGCCGGGCAGCGTCGGGGTGTGGACCTCGTGCCCGGCCGCCCGCAGGTGCTCGGCGACCGGCCGCCAGGCCCACCCGCCGTGCCACGCTCCGGTGATCAGGACGAACGTCTCGGCCATGAGTGCTCCTCGAACGGGTACGTTGGGGCGCTCATCATGGAGCTTTTCGGCAACGGCCGTCAACAAAACGGCACGTATGAGGAGGTGGCGGTGAAGGCTCGATCGCTGGTGTTCGACCTGTTCGGCGACTACCTCCGCTTCCGGGGAGGCGAGGTCCGGCTGCGCACGCTGACCGGGCTGATGGCGGGCTTCGACGTGCCCGAGGCCACCGTCCGCGTGGTCGTCACGCGCCTGCGCAAGGAGGGCTGGCTGGAGAGCCGCCGCGACGGCCGGGAGACCACCTACCTGCTCACCGACGCCGCGTGGACCCTGCTCGACGAGGGCCGCGCCCGCATCTTCGACCGGGCCACCGGGCCGTGGGACGGGCAGTGGCACATGGTGATCTACTCCGTCCCGGAGACCGAGCGCGCGCTGCGCGAGCAACTGCGCAAACGGCTGGCATGGCTCGGGTTCGGGCCGCTGTCGGCCTCGGTCTGGTTGAGCCCGCACGATCGCATCGCGCAGGTCCGGACCAGCTTCCCGGACCAGCCGAGCCTGCGCCTGGACGCGTTCCACGCTCGGTCGGAGGGCGCGGGGTCCGACCGGGACATGGCCGACCGCTCGTGGGATCTCGCCGGGCTCGACCGCGACTACGCCGCTCTGCTGGCGGAGTACCGGCCGCGCCTGGAGCGCTACCGTCGTGGCGAGGTGCAGGGCCGGGACGCGCTGGTGGAGCGCATGCAGCTGGTGCAGGACTACCGGCGCTTCCCGTTCCGCGATCCCGACCTGCCGCCCGAGCTGCTGCCGGCCGGGTGGTCGGGCCGCGCGGCGCACGAGGTGTTCCTCGAGGCCCACGGCCTGCTGCGGGCTCCGGCGGAGGCGTTCGTGGACGGCGTGTCCGAGCGGATCCGCCAAGCGTCGTAATAAAGTTTCAGATCATGGACGGCCGTCAAGAATTCGTTGTATCGTGGCATGCGTGACGACCACCGAGGAACCGACTGCCGACGAGCTGGCCGCGCTCGACGAGCTCTATGCGGATTTCGCGGCCGCGCACATGGCCCCGCTGTGGACGCAGCGCGCGGGCCTGATGCCGCAGACGCCCCAGCCGGGCGCGGTGCCGATGCTGTGGCGCTGGTCCACGCTCTACCCGCTGGCCGCGCGCAGCGGTGAGTTGGTGCCGGTCGGCCGGGGCGGGGAGCGCCGCGCCATCGCGCTGGCCAACCCGGGCCTGCCCGGCACCGCCTACGCCACCCCGACGCTGTGGGCGGCCATCCAGTACCTCGGCCCGCGCGAGGAGGCCCCCGCTCACCGCCATACCCAGACGGCGTTCCGGTTCGTCGTCGAGGGGGAGGGGGTGTGGACCAACGTGGAGGGCGGGGGCGGGCGGGTCGATGCCATTGCGATGCGCCGCGGTGACCTGCTGCTCACGCCGGGCATGCACTTCCACGAGCACCACAACACCACCGACCACCCCATGGCGTGGATCGACGGGCTCGACATCCCGCTGGTCCGCCAGCTCGACGCCGGGTTCTTCGAGTTCGGTCCGGACGTGCTGGCCACGACCGCGACGCCGGAGACCTCCCGCAACGAGCGGCTCTGGGGGTATCCCGGCCTGACACCGGTCGGAGCGCCGCCCGAGTCGTCGTCGCCGTTGAAGGCCTACCGGTGGGAGCACACCGACGCCGCGCTGGCCGCGCAGCTGGAGCTCGAGGCCGAGGGGCACCCGGGCGTGGTCTCGCCCGGGCACGCCGTCGTGCGGTTCACCAACCCCACCACCGGCGGCGACGCGCTGTCGACGATGCGTACGGAGATGCACCGGCTCGCGCCGGGCGCCCGCTCGCTCACCACCCGCGTGGCGGGGTCGGGGGTGTGGCAGATCTTCTCCGGGTCCGGTGTGGTCACGGTCGGTTCCGAGCGCTACGAGGTGGCGACGGGTGACCTGTTCGTGGTGCCGTCCTGGGCGCCGTTGACCATCGGGACCGATCAGGGGCTCGACGCGTTCCGGTTCTCCGACGACCCGGTCTTCGAGGCCCTCGGCCTAGCCCGCACGGAGGTCTCGCGGTGAAGCTCGCGACCATCCGTACCGCAGAAGGCACCCGCGCCGTCCGGGTCGACGACGACGGGGCGGTCGAGCTCGGCCACGCCGACCTGGGCGTGCTGCTGGCCCGTCCCGACTGGCGCGCCGAGGCCGCCGCGGCCACCGGCAAGGTGCTCCCGCTCGCCGGCCTCGACTACGCACCGGTCGTCCCGCGGCCGGAGAAGATCTTCTGCGTCGGCCTGAACTACCGCAGTCACATCCTGGAGATGGGCCGCGAGCTGCCCGAGTTCCCGACGCTGTTCGCGAAGTTCTCCCGCTCGCTGATCGGCGCGCACGACCCGATCACGCTGCCCGCCGGCTCCGGCCAGGTGGACTGGGAGGCCGAGCTGGGCGTCGTCATCGGCGCGGAGGTGCGCCACGCCTCCGAGGAGGAGGCCCGGGTGGCGATCGCCGGCTACACGGTGGTCAACGACATCACGGCGCGCGACTTCCAGTACCGGTCGGTGCAGTGGTTGCAGGGCAAGACGTTCGAGGCGTCGACGCCGGTCGGGCCGTGGCTCGTGACCGATGCGCAGCCGGGCGACATCTCCTGCACCGTCGACGGCGACGTCGTGCAGAAGGCCGACACCGCCGATCTCGTCCACGACGCCGTGGCACTGATCCGCTACATCTCCGGCATCATCACGCTCGCCCCCGGCGACCTGATCGCCACCGGCACGCCCGGCGGCGTCGGGCACGCGCGCAAGCCCCCGCGTTACCTCACCGAGGGATCGTCGCTGGTCACAGCGGTCGAGGGTGTCGGCGAGTGCCGGAACGTGTGCGTGTCGTGAGAGTCGCCGTCGTCGGAGGCGGGCCGGGTGGGCTGTTCCTGGCCGCGCTGATCCGGAAAGCCGATCCGTCCATCGACGTGACGCTCTTCGAGCGCAACCGCGCCGACGACACGTTCGGCTTCGGGGTGGTGTTCTCCGACCGCACCCTGGCCGCCATCGACGACGCCGACCCGGTGCTGCGCGACGGCCTGCGCTCCCGTGGCGTGCACTGGGACGACATCGAGGTGCGGCTCAAGGGCGACGTTCTGCGCTGCGGCGGCAACGGCATGGCCGCGATCTCGCGCAAGGTGCTGCTGGGGCTCCTGCAGGACCGGGCACGCTCGTTCGGCGCCTCGTTGGAGTTCTCGACGCAGGTGTCGCTCGCCGACCTCGACGGGTACGACCTCGTCGTCGCCGCGGACGGCACCGGCTCCGCCCTCCGGGACGAGGTGGGTCTGGAGTCGACCGTCGACACCGCCACGGCCAAGTTCATCTGGTTCGGCACCGACTACCTGTTCTCCGGGCTGACGTTCGTGCACGAGCGCGGCCCGCACGGTGTGTTCGCGGTGCACGGCTACCCGATCTCCGACTCGGTCAGCACGTTCATCGTGGAGACCGACGAGCAGTCGTGGCTCGCCGCCGGCCTCGACGAGTTCGACGTGAACCAACCCCCGGGCCTCAGCGACGAGAAGACGAAGGCCTACCTCGAAGAGCTGTTCGCCGACCAGATCGACGGCCACAAGCTGCTCACGAACAACTCGCGCTGGGGCAACTTCCGCACCCGCCGCTCGCCGCGCTGGACCGTGACGGACCCGCGGCCCGTCGCGTTCCTCGGCGACGCCGTGCACACCGCCCACTTCTCGGTGGGCTCCGGCACGAAGATGGCGATGGAGGACGCGGTGGCGCTGTCGGCGGCGCTCGTCTCGTCCGCGGACATCCCGTCGGCGCTGGCGGCCTACGAGGAAGCGGCCCGGCCGTCGGTGGAGAGGATCCAGGGCTCGGCCCGACCGAGTCTGGCCTGGTGGGAGCACTTCGGGCGCTACCATGACTTCTTCGAACCGTGGCAGTTCGCCTACCACTTCCTCTCGCGCAGCATCACCGACGGGCGCCTGGCCCGTCGTGCGCCGGACTTCGTGGGATCGAGCCACGAGCACTGGGTGGCGACGCACGGCGCCGAGCCGCTGGAGTCCGAGTTGCGGATCGGGGAACGCACGCTCCCGGGACGCCTCGTGACGATCACCCAGGATGGCGACGGTGCCCGGCTGGGACTTGCCGACGGCTCGTCGCTCGCTGCGCGGCCCGCGCCTGCCGAGGGCGAGGCCGGCTGGATCGAGGCGCCCGCGGCGGAGTCCGGCCTGCCCCTTGTGCTCGAGCGCCTCCCCGCCCTGGCCGAGGCCCCGCTCGTCGCCGTTCACGGCGGGTCGTCGTTCACGCGCACGCTGGTCGCGGAGGAGGCGCGCATGGTGCTTGGCCTGCCCGTGCTGTTGGTCGATCCCTCGGCCGACCTCGATCGGGGCACCACCGCCGTGCTCTCGGGGCGTGCCGACCTCGCGAGTGCGCTGCAGGCGCCGCCCGTCGGACTCGGGGCGTTGTTCGCGCCCCGGGGGGTCGCGGTGGTGGGCGCCTCGCGCTCGCCGTCCAAGCTGGGAGCGGTGATGGCCCGGTCGCTGGCCGGATTCGGGGGCCCCGTGGCGCTGGTCAACGCCCGCGACACCGAGCTGTGCCCTTCGGTCGCCGATGCCGTCGAGCGGTACGGCCCGATCGACCTCGCGATGATCTGCGTCCCCGCCGCCGCCAGCGCCGGAGCCGTCGAGGAGGCCGCGCTCGCCGGGGCCGGGGCCGCCGTCGTGTGCGGGGGTGGGTTCGCCGAGTCCGGGCCCGACGGCGAACGCCACCAGAACGCGCTCGCCGAGGTCGTTGCGCGCACCGGAATTCGCGTGCTCGGCCCCAACACCTCCGGGTTCCTCGTGCCCGCGCGCGGGCTCACGGCGAGTTTCGTGCCCGGCGTCGCCGACGTGCCCGCCGGGCGGGTCGCCGTGGTCGCAGCCAGCGGCGGCGTCAACCACGCGCTCGCGTTCCTGCTGACCGAGGCCGGCCACGGCGTCAGCGTCGCGGTCGGGCTGGGCAACGGTGTCGACGTCACCGCGCCCGACGTGCTCGACCACCTCGCGGACGACCCCTCGACGGCGGCGGTCGCGCTGCACGTCGAGTCGGTGGCCGACGGGCCCCGGCTGATGGCCGCGGTCGCCCGGTTGACGGCCACACGCCCGGTCGTCGCGCTCGTGGTGGGGCGCAACGACGTGGCCGCGTTCGCGCAGTCCCACACCGGCGCGCTGGCCACCTCGTGGCGCACCACGCGCGCCGCGCTGAGGCAGGCCGGCGCCGTCCTCGTCGACGACGAGCGCGAGCTGGTGGATGCGGTCGGCGCGCTGTCGCTCGTCCGGCTGCTCCCGGGCGCCACGGGTGTCGGCGTGCTCACCGCCCAGGCCGGCCCCGGCCTGCTCCTGCTCGACGACCTGCGCGGGCGCGGCGTGTCCGTCCCGGATCTGACGGCCGCGACGCAGGCGGCGCTTGCCGCGCTGCTCCCCCCGGTGACGCACCAGAGCAACCCGGTCGACACCGGCCGTCCCGATCCCGCGTTCGGTCGCGTGCTCGCGGCGGTCGCGGCCGATCCCGGCATCGACGTGGTGGCCGCCTACGCCCTGTACGAGCCGGACGCGCTCGACCTCGCGGCCGCGGTGGACGAGGCCGACACGGATGTCCCGCTGGTCGTCGGCGTCGGCGGGGCGGGACCGGCCGTGCTGGCCGCCCGCGCGGCGCTGCTGGCCCGGGGTATCCCGGCCCTGCCCGATCCCCGGGGCGTCGCGGCGGCGGTCGCGGCCCTGCTGGCCGACGCCCAGCACGCGACTCGCCCGCACGGAGACCCCGACTCGCGCGCACGGACGGCCCGACTCGCGGGCACGTTCGACGAGGATCGCGCCAAGGGCGTGCTCGACGGGCTGGGGATCGCCACCATGGCTCGGCAGCGGTGCACCGGGCGGGCCGAGGCGCACGCGGCGCTCGCCGAGTTGGGCGGGCCCGTCGCCGTCAAGCTCCTCGATGCCGCTGTGCTGCACAAGACCGAGGTCGGGGGCGTGCGGCTGAACGTGCGCACGCCCGACGAGCTGGATGCCGCGTTCGACGCGATCGGCTCCGAATCCCTGCTCGTGGAACGGATGGCGCCCGACGGCGTCGACCTCGTGGTCGGGGCGCGCCGAGACCCGGTGTTCGGCCCGATCGTGCTGGTCGGGCTGGGCGGAACCGTCGCCGAAGCTCTGGCCGACGTCGCCGTCCGGGTCGCGCCGGTAGCCGACGCCGCTGCGATGGTCGACGAGCTGGTCGGCCGGGCCCTGCTCGACGGCTGGCGCGGCGGGCCGGTGCTCGACCGCGCATCCCTCGCCCACGTCGTGAACGCCCTGGGCGCGCTGCTGCTGGACAACCCCCACCTCGAGGCTGTCGAGATCAACCCGCTGCGGGTGACCGTCGAGGGTCTCGTCGCACTTGATGCGCTCGTCGTTGAGAGTCACGGTACGGAGGACAACGATGCCCACCCCGATCGCTGAGGGCACCGTAGGGTGGCCCGCCGAGTACGCGCAGCGCTACGTCGACGCCGGGTACTGGCAGGGGCGGTCACTGTGGGCGCACCTGTCCGACGTCGTCGCTCGCACGCCCGACGCCGTCGCGCTGGTGGACGGCGACACGAGGTTCACCTACGCGCAGCTGGCAGCCCGTGCCGACGCCATGGCCGCCGGTCTGGTGGGCCTCGGCATGGCGCCCGGCGACCGGATCGTCGTCCAACTGCCCAACGGCTGGGAGATCGTCGTCCTGACGCTGGCCTGCCTGCGCACCGGGATCGTGCCGGTGATGGCGCTGCCCGCCCACCGCCGCCACGAGCTGTCCTACCTGGTGGCACACGCGGAGGCCGCGGCGATCGCGGTGCCCGACGTGCTGCGCGACTTCGACCACCAGGCCATGGCCGCCGACCTCGGCGTGGCGCACGTGCTCGTCGTGGGTGAGCCGACACCGGGACACGTCGACCTGCGGGCCCTGTCCGGCCCGACCTGGAACGGACCCGAGCCCGGCTGCCGTGACGTCGCGGTGTTCCTGCTCTCGGGCGGCACCACCGGCCTGCCGAAGCTGATCGCCCGCACCCATGACGACTACGCCTACAACGCCACGGCCAGTGCCGCGATGTGCGGGATCGACGCCGGGAGCGTCTACCTGATCAGCCTGCCCGCCGGGCACAACTTCCCGCTGGCCTGCCCCGGCATCCTCGGCACGCTGCTGGCCGGGGGCCGGGTCGTCACCCTGCCGTCGCCGGAGCCGGAGCGCGCGTTCACGACGATCGCGGCCGAGGGCGTCACACACACCGCGCTGGTGCCGGCCGTCGCCGGCCGATGGTTGGAGCACGCCGCCGAGCACGGGCCGCTCACGTCGCTGCAGGTGCTGCAGGTGGGCGGGGCGCGGCTGGCCGACGAGCTGGCGCGCAAGGTCCGCCCCGTGCTCGGAGCGCAGCTGCAGCAGGTGTTCGGCATGGCCGAGGGACTGCTCAACTACACCCGCCTCGACGACCCCGACGAGGTCGTCTGCGGCACGCAGGGTCGCCCGCTGTCTCCCGACGACGAGGTCCGGCTCGTCGACGAGCTGGACCAGGACGTCGCGGACGGCGAGCCCGGCTCGCTGCTCACCCGCGGCCCCTACACGCCGCGCGGCTACTACCGGGCTGCCGAGCAGAACGCCCGCGCGTTCACCGACGACGGCTGGTACCGCAGCGGCGACATCTGCCGCCGCACCCCCGGCGGCCACCTCATCGTCGAGGGCCGCGACAAGGACATGATCAACCGGGGCGGCGAGAAGATCAGCGCCGAGGAGGTGGAGAACCTCGTCTACCAGCTCCCGGTCGTCAGCCAGGTGGCTGCCGTCGCCATGCCCGACCCGGTGATGGGGGAGAAGGTGTGCGTCTACGTCGTGCCACGCGCCGGTTCCACCGTCACACTCGACGAGGTGCGGGAGTCGATGCACGCCGCCGGCGTCGCGAAGTACAAGCTGCCCGAACGGCTCGAGCTCGTGACGGAGCTGGCCACCACCAAGGTCGGCAAGATAGACAAGAAGGCGCTCCGCGCGGATGTCGCGGCGCGGATGGAGGACGGCACGTGAACCGCCGTGACGTGGACCAGACCCTGCCGTGGATGGGGGCGGGCACCGAGTTCGTGCTCCGCGCGGTCGACGCCCTGCCCGACGACGCCCTCGCCGCCCCGAGCACGCTGCCGGGCTGGACCCGCGCGCACGTCGTCGGCCACCTCGCCCGCAACGCCGAGGCCCTCACCCGGCTGGCCACGTGGGCGCGCACGGGTGTCGAGACGCCCATGTACGCCGACCCCGACCAGCGGGCGAAGGACATCGAGTCGTCCGCACTCGGGTCGGTGGCGACGCTGCGGGGCGAGCTCGTGAGCACCGCCGCCGAGCTGGATTCCGCTCTCGCCGCCCTGGACGCCGACGGCTGGTCGGCGGAGGTCCGCAGCGCGCTCGGCCGCGCGATCCCGGCCACCGAGGTGCCGTGGATGCGGGTACGGGAGGTGTGGCTGCACGCCGTGGACCTCGACTGCGGCGCGTCGACGGCCGACCTCCCGGAAGGCGTCGTCGACACCCTCCTCGACGACGTGACCGGGGCGCTGTCGGCCAGGGACGGCTGCCCGGCCGCGCTCCTGGCCCCCACCGATCGCGAGCAGACGTGGATGCTCGGCGCCGGCGGCGGGCCGGAGGTCCGGGGTGAGGCGGCGGAGATCATCGCCTGGCTGACGGGGCGCGGTGACGGCACCGCCCTGACCGGCGCCCTCCCCACGCCGCCCCGCTGGATCTAGGCCGCAGATCGCTGTCTGCACCGCCAACGCCGATCATGACGGCGGCGAGTGCATCTCCAGAGTTGTTCGATCTTGTGGCGACCACGCTCAGGTCGCCCTCGACGCCCTGACGAGCGTGGTGACGCGGGTGAACGACGGGGTGCGCGGGGTGGAGCCGAACCCGAAGCGGACCGGAGGGTCCACCGGCGACAGAGCGCCCTGGTCGGTGCCCTCCCACCGGATTGTCGCCGACTCGATCCCGTGCAGGTCCTGCGCGCCGTAGAACTCCTCCCGCCCACCCACGGCGCTGCCGCGCGTCCGCACCCCGAGCAGTACCCGACGAGCGACGACATCGATCGCGGAGATCCAGCGCGGATCGGTGGCCAGCTGGCTCGGCACGCTCCGCAGCAGCCAGCCGAGGGCCGCTCGCCGCCCCACCGTGAACCCCGCCTCCAGTGGACCGGCCGTGACCTGCCAGCGAGTGCCGTCCGTGCTCGACTCCACCGGCACGAGCAGCACCTCGTCGAACGTGTACGTCGCGGCCACGAACTCGGCCACCTCCGACGACGGCGCGAGCAGCAGCCGGTGCCCGTCCGCCTGCTCCACCATCACGTCCGCGAACGACCCGAGCGGGGAGCGCGGCCAGATCCCCACCACCGCACGCAGCCCCGAGGCGGCGCCGAGCCCGGCGATCCAGCCGTCGAACCGGTCGGTGCTCACGCCGCGCCCGCCCCGCGCCCGGCGGGCCTCCTGCGCACCCTACCGATGATCACAGCGTCGATGATCACGGCGTTCATGATCACAGCGTCAGCGCCGCTCGCGCCGCCAGCCGGAACAGTCCCTCGCGGGCCTCGCGGGCCGTCGTCCAGCCGCGGTGGTCCCAGGCCTCGCCGGCCAGGGAGTCGGCGGCCAGCAGCAGCTGCGCGAACCGGACGCCCCGGTAGCGGGCCACCGCGATGAACGCCGACGCCTCCATCTCCACCACCGCGCACCCCTCGGCCTTGCGCCGTTCCACGCGGGAGCGGGTCTCGCGGTAGATCGCGTCAGTGGTCCAGGACCGGGCCACGTGGAACGGCACACCGGCGTCGGCGAGGACCGTCGAGAGGACGGAGACCCCGTGCGGGTCGGCGTCGACGACGCGGCCGGGCGGCAGGTAGTGAAAAGACGTGCCCTCGTCGCGCACCGCCGAGTCGACGACGATCGCGTGGCCCAGCGTGAGGTCGTGCAGCAGCGCACCCGCCCCGCCGACCGCGACGAACCGCGTGCAGCCCAGCGCGATGAGCTCCTCGAGGAACATCACCGACAGCGGCGCGCCGACCCCGGGCTGCATGACGGCCAGCCGCTGCCCGTCGACGTCCAGCTCCCAGACCGGCGTGCGTCCCCGCTCCGAGGACAACCGGCAGATCCGCCGCGCCCCGCCCGCCCCCAACGCGTCCACGACCTCGGGGAAGAAGCACAGCACGGCCACCTCGGGCATGTCCTCGACACGCAGGCCGGCCAGCACGGTGGCGGGCTCCAGCACTCCGACGTCAGCCAGGTCGTCCTCGTACAGGGGCAGATCCACACCCCGATCATGCACGGTGCCCGGAATGTTGCAAGCTCAACTATCGTTGGAGTGAGCACGTCCACGAGAGAGGGAGATCCGATGCCGCAGCCCGAAGGTGCCGAGCTCGACGCCGTGCGCGCCCGCCGCGCCCAGCTCAAGGAGAAGTACCTCCAGCCGCTCGCCGACCGCCCGGCCAGCACCGTGCGTGGTGTCCACCACCTCGCGCTGATCGCGAAGGACGTCGAGGAGACGATCCGCTTCTACCAGGACCTGCTCGGGTTCCCGCTGGTGGAGCTCGTGGAGAACCGCGACTACAACGGCTCCAGCCACTTCTTCTTCGACATCGGCAACCGCAACCTGCTGGGCTTCTTCGACTTCCCCGGCCACGACCACCCGGACTTCACCGAGACCATCGGCGGCGTGCAGCACCTCGCGCTGTCCACGTCGCCGGAGGAGTTCGTCGCGGCGAAGAAGCGGCTCGAGGACGCCGGCATCTCCTACATCGGCCCCGACCGCGGCATCGACAACAGTCTCTACATCCGCGACCCCAACGGCGTCGGCATCGAGTTCTACGCCGAGGAGCTGGGGTTCTTCGAGGGCGAGCCCCTGCTCACGCCGTAGTCGGGAACCCGCCCGGCCCGCGATTCGTCCTCCTCCGGGTGGGACGGGCGGCAGGTCCGATCCCGGGACGGGGATGATGGCGGCATGAACGGTGACTACCGGGGGCCGGGTGGCCCCCCACCCGGACGGCCTGCGGGCCCGCCCCGTCGCGGTCCCGGACCCGGCTGGGGTCAGCCGCAGCGACCGCCGGTCAACGCGCGGCCTGCGCAGCCCACGGTGGTGCTGCCCGCCGGCCGCAACGCCCGTCGCCCCGTCCCGCCGCCACCGGCACGTCCCCCGGTGGCCCGTCCGAGACGCCGCCCGCGCTGGGGACGCCGGATCGGCATCACGCTGCTGGTCCTCGTGCTGCTGGTGGTGGCGTTCGGCGTCTACGTCGACACCACTCTCAGCCGCACGCCCGCACTCGCCGCCAGCGCCAACTCCTCGGCGGGCACCAACTGGCTCATCGTCGGCTCGGACAGCCGGCAGAAGCTCACCGCGGCGCAGCGGGCCAAGTACGCCACGGGCGACGAGACCTCGCAGCTCACCGACACGCTCATGATCCTGCACACCGGCAGCGGCCCCACCACGCTGGTGAGCGTCCCGCGCGACTCGCTGCTCGACATCCCCGGCTTCGGCCGCACGCGCGTCAACTCGGCGTACGGCAAGGGCGGAGGCCCCGACGGCGGCGGCCCCGCGCTGCTGGTGAAGACGATCGAGCAGGCCACCGGGCTGCGCATCGACCACTACGCGGAGATCGGGTTCCTCGGCATCGTGTCGGTCGTCGACGCGGTCGGCGGCGTCACCCTCGACGTGCCGGAGTCGATCAAGGACCCGAAGGCGGCGCTGGACATCAAGGCCGGCGTCCAGACCCTCGACGGTGCCACCGCGCTCGGCTATGTCCGCACCCGCGCCACCGCGTCGTCGGACCTCGGGCGGGTGGAGCGTCAGCGGGCGCTGCTCTCGGCGCTGCTCAACAAGGTCATGAGCCCGACGGTGCTGCTCAACCCGTTCGAGGTCGTCCCACTCGTCGACGGCCTCAACAAGGCCATCACGGTGGACAGCGGCGACCACCTGTGGAACCTCGCCCAGCTGGGTCTGGCGATGAAGGGCATCTCCAGCGGCATCTCGACGACGGTGCCGGTCACCCCGACGGGAACCGGCACGCTCAACTGGGACAAGAGCCGCGCCAGCGCCCTGTTCCAGGCGATCGCCGACGACCAGACGCCCCCGAAGAACGCGCTGGGCCCCTAGGAGCGCCCTGAACAACTCGGCCCTACTGCGCGACGCCGCTCGCTACGGGCGGAGTTGTTCAGGACCCTCCTAGGCGGGCTTGCGGGTGCGCTTGCGGGGGGCGGCGGGCTTGTCCTCCGACTCCTCCTTGTTGGCGGGCTTGCGCGGTGCGGCCGGCTTCTTCGCCCGGCTGCGGCTCGGGGTGGGCTTCTCGTCCGCGTCCTTCGCGGGTGCACCACCGGACTTGGCCCGCGCCGCGTCCACGCTGGCCTGCAGCGCGCTGAGCAGGTCGGTCATGGTGTCGCCCTCGTCCGACGAGGTCTTCTCCACCGGCGCCGGGCGGCTCTCCCCGGTGGTGCGCTTGCGCTCGATCATCTGCTCGACGGCGTCGCGGTACTCGTCGTGGAACTGGCCGGGGTCGAAGTCGGCGCCCAGGCTCTCCACGAGCGACGCGGCCATCGTCAGCTCCTGCGGGCGCAGCTCCACCTCGGCGTCGAGGATGTCGAACTCGGGCTCACGCACCTCGTCGGGCCACAGCATCGTCTGCAGAACGATGGCCTTGCCCCGCACGCGCAGCAGCGCGATGCTCTCCCGCTGCCGCAGGGCGAACCGCACCACGGCCATCCGGTCGGTCTGCACCAGAGCCTCGCGCAACAGCGCGTAGGGCTTGGCCGCCTTGGCCTCGGGTTCGAGGTAGTAGCTCTTCTCGAACAGCATCGGGTCGATCTGGTCGGCCGGCACGAACTCGATGACGTCGATCTCGTGGCCGGAGACCTGGGGCAGCGAGTCGAGGTCGGCGTCGTCGAGGGTGATGAGCTCGCCGTCGTCGGTCTCGTAGCCCTTGACGATGTCGGCGTACTCGACCTCCTCGCCGTCGATCGCGCACGTGCGCTTGTACTTGATGCGGCCGCCGTCGGCCGCGTGGACCTGGTGGAACCGGATGTCGTGGTTCGTGGTGGCCGAATACAGCTTGATCGGCACGCTCACCAGCCCGAACGAGACCGCACCGCTCCACATTGCCCGCATAGGTGCCAGCATGACGGCGTGCAGCCCATGCTCGCCACCCCTGGGGACCTACCGAAAGGTCCTGATTGGCTCTATGAGGTGAAGTGGGACGGCATGCGGCTGCTCGCCGACGTCGTCGACGGCGTGCTCACGCTGCGCAGCCGCAGCGGCCGGGACGTCACCCCGAACTTCCCGGAGCTCGCCGGACTCGTGGACCTGGCCCCCGACGTGCTGCTCGACGGCGAGGTGGTGCTGCTGGAGCGGGGAGTGCCCAGCTTCCACGCGCTGGGCGACCGGATGCACTCGGTGGTCGAGGAACGGGTGGCGTTGGCGCGGCCCGTCACGTTCATGGCGTTCGACATCCTGCGCCTCTACGGGGTGCCGCTGCTCGACCGCACCCTCGACGAGCGGCGCGCCACCCTGGAACGTCTGAATCTCACCGAACACCTCGCGCTCTCACCTACCTACACCGACGGTCAGGCCCTCTTCGACGCCACGGCCCAGCGCGGCATCGAGGGCGTGGTGGCCAAGCGGCGCGACGGGATCTACCGGCCGGGCCGGCGCAGCGAGGGCTGGATCAAGGTCACCCACCGGCAGACCCAGGCCTGCGTCGTCGGGGGCTGGCGCCCGGAGAACGTCGGCACGTCGCGGGTGAGCAGCTCGCGCGTGGGGGCGCTGCTGCTCGGCGTCCCCGACGTGGACGGGGTGCTGCAGTACGCGGGCCGCGTCGGGTCGGGCCTCGCGTCGGACGCGGCACAGCGGGCCCTGCGCGGCCGACTGGTGGACGTGGACACGCCCCCGTTCGCGGAGCGCCCACCCCGGCCCGACGCGGTCGGGGCGCGGTGGTGCGAGCCGTCCACGGTCGTCGAGGTCGTGCACAAGGGGTGGACGGAGGGCGGACGGCTACGCCAGCCGGTCTACCGGGGGATTCGCGACGATCTGGATGTCGATCAGGTACACGCCGAGTCGTGATCTCCCGGGTTGCTGGCCGTGCGGACCGCCGGGGGTGCAGGATGTTGCGGGATCAACGCTCAAGAAAGGGGTGTGCCCTCGATGACAACCATGCTCACGTGGCAGGCCGACGACGGCCACGGTTTCGAGGGCACCCGTCTGCACTTCGGTGCAGGCAAGGCCTTCCGGGCGCTGGGCCGGCTGGTGCGGGCCGATCCGGGTGCGGAGTACACGGCGTCCTACCGCCTCGTCGTCCGTGACGACGGCACGGTCGAGCGGGTCTCGATCACCAGCGCCACCGCCGCCCGCGAGCGGCACCTCACGCTCAACCGCACCGACGACGGCTACTGGCTGCTCGACACGGGCTCGGGTGGCACGCGTGCCGAGTTCGGTGGGGCGGTCGACGTCGACCTGGCGGGCAGCCCCATGTTCAACACGCTCCCGATCCGCCGCCTGGGCCTGCACCAGGAGTCGGGGGACCACACGATCCCGATGGTGTACGTGTCGCTGCCCGACCTCGTGGTGAGCCTCTCCGAGCAGCGCTACCGCACGGTCTCCACCGACGGGACGGAGCCGGTGGTGGAGTTCTCCTCCGACGGGTTCACGGCCGAACTACGGCTGGACGCCGACGCGGTGGTCGTTGCCTACCCCGGCCTGGCCACCCGCTACGTGCCGGTTCCGACGACCTAGCCTGACCATGATCGCCGTCTGCGGTACGGGACCTGCACGGGTGCAGCTCCTGCACCGCGGACGCTGATCACCCGGCGGCCCAGCCCACCACGACGTCGCCCCGACGGCCGATCTCGCGCAGCTTCGCGAGCGGGCCGCGGCCGGTGAGCTTCACCCGTACCCCCTTCGGATCACGGGCGGCGGCCCAGCGCTCGCGGCCCTCGTGCCCGGCGCGCACGGTGGCTGCGAGCCCGCCCGTGGACGCGAGGGCGCCCCGCATCGCGCCGAGCCGGCCCAGCGCGTCGTCGACGGCGCCGAGCAGGGCGTCGCGGTTGCCCTCGCACATGGCCAGCACCAGCTCGGGCCGCGTCTGGGCCACGCGCGTGCCGTCGGCGAAGGAGCCCGCGGCCAGTGACAGCGCGAGGTCGTCGTCCCCGGCGGCGCCGACGGCGGCCAGCACCGCGGCCACCAGGTGGGGCAGGTGCGAGATGCGGGCGACGGCGAGGTCGTGCTCGTCGGACGCGGCCGGCACCACGCGCGCCCCGCAGGCCCAGGCGAGCTCGGCGACATCGCGCCAGACCTCCAGGTCGAGGCCGTCGTCGGCGGCCACCACCCAGGCGGCGTCGACGAACAGCCCGGCCGAGCCCGCGGCCCAGCCCGACTCCGACGTGCCGGCCATCGGGTGCCCGCCCACGTAGCGGGCGCTGGGGGCGAAGCGGGCGACCTGGTCGGCCACCGCGACCTTCACGGACACGGCGTCGGTCAGGCGGCAGCCCGGCGCCATGAACTCGACGCGGCGCAGCACGGCGGGCAGCACCGGCAGGGGTACGCACAGCACCACGAGCGCGTCGGCCCCGGCGGCCCGGCGCAGCGCGGCGTCGGTGTCGGTGGTGACGTCGAACCCGTCGGCGACGGCCTGCGCGGCGGTCTCCGCGGAGTGGGCGGAGCCCCAGACGGTGCGACCGGCCTTCTCGGCGGCCCGCATGAGGGACCCACCGATCAGCCCGGTACCGATCACACAGACAGCCCGCTCGGTCACGGGGCGAAACTACTCCCGTGCGCGGAGGCGGAGCTTCCGAGGCTGCAGCAAAGCCACGTTCACGCAATCTGGTTGCAGCAACGTGGCTTTGCTGCAACTACCCGAGCGCCCCGGCTACCCGCAGCACGCCGCGCTCCTCCAACCCGACGCCGACGACCTGGATTCCGACGGGTAGCCCGCCGTCGCCGACCGTTCCGGGCACTGAGACCGCCGCCCAGCCCGTCAGGTTGAACGGCAGCGTCAGGGCCAGCAGCGACGGCCGGACCGGCACGTCCTTCCCGTCGATCTCGACCGACGCTGCGCCGATCGGGGTGGCGCGCAGCCGGGTGGTGGCCAGCACCAGCACGTCGACGTCGGCGGCCGCGCGGAACTCCGCGGAGAGCCGCCGGCGCGTGCGCAGGGCGTCGACGTAGACGCGGGCGGGCATGTCGGCGTTCGGCGCGATGCGCTCGCGCGTGGCCGGCTGGTAGTCCTGCGGACGCTCGGCGAACCACTCGGCGTGCGTGGCCCAGGCCTCGGCCCCGACGATGGTGCCGTAGACGCCGGCCAGCTCCTCGATCATCGGGGTCCGGACCTCGACGACGGACGCGCCCTGCCCGCGGAGCCGCTCCACGGCGGCGTCGACGGCGGCGTCGATCACGGGTTCGGCGGCGCGCCAGTAGTCGTCCATCAGCACCCCGACGCGCACCCCCTGCACCCCGGGCAGTGCGATGCCGCCGCCGGTGCCGTCGGGGCGCGCCAGAACGTCCCATGCGACGGACGCGGAGTGCACGTCCGCGGTGATCAGCCCGACGTGGTCGAGGGTCTCCGACAGCGGGAACACCCCGTCGTTGGACAGGTGCCCGGCGGCCGGCTTGAGCCCCACCACCCCGCACAGCGCGGCCGGGGTACGAACACTCGCGCCCGTGTCGGTGCCCAGCGCCAGCGGCAGGTGCCCGGCGGCCACCGCGGCCGCCGATCCCGACGACGATCCGCCGGTGATCCGCGTGGGGTCGTGCGGGTTCAGCGCCGGACCCGTGGCGGCGACGTCCCCGGTGGGGCCGTAGGCGAACTCGTGGGTGTGCAGCTTCGCCACGACGATCGCGCCTGCCTCCTTCAGCCGCGCGACCACCGGCCCGTCGGCGCCGGCGGGCGGGGCGTCGGCGAGCACCAGCGACCCGGCGCGGGTGGGCAGCCCCGCCACGTCGATCAGGTCCTTCACCCCGACGGCGATGCCGTGCAGCGGCCCGCGCCACTCCCCGCGCGCGAGCTCCGCGTCGCGGTCGGCGGCCGTGGCCAGCGCGCGCTCGGCGTCGAGGGTGATCACGGCGTTGTGGGTGTCGGCGGCGAGGCGGCTCAGTACGTCGGTGATGTGCTCGGTGGCGGAGAGCTCGCGGGAGCGCAGCGCCATGCCGAGCTCGCTGAGGGAGGAGATCACCCGCCCATCCTGCCGCCCGCAGGCGCGTCAGCGCAGGGCGTCCAGCGCCAGGCCCGCGTACACCGCCACGCCGGAGGCCATCGCCGCCTCGTCGAACACCACGCGGTTGGAGTGGTTCGGCGCCGCCTCGTGGGGGAGGACGCCGGGCGGGCAGCCGCCCAGGAACGCCAGCGCCCCGGGCACCTCCGCCAGGACGTAGGAGAAATCCTCCGCTCCCATGATCGGCGTGACCATCGAGACGGCGCGGCCCGCGCCCAGCGCCGCCGCTGTGACGGCCTCGACCCGCTCCACCGCACCCGGATCGTTGACGGTGACCGAGTACCCCGCGTCGATGACGATGTCGGCGGTGCAGCCATGGGCCAGCGCCGTGTGCCGGCAGACGCGGTGGATCTCCTCGTGCAGCTGGCTCCGGGTGGCCTCCGACAGCGTGCGCAGGGTGCCCTCCATGAACGCCGTCTCCGGGATGACGTTGTCGGTGGTGCCCGCCGAGATGTGCGCGATCGTCAGCACTGCGGGCTGGTGGGCGTCGATCCGGCGGGTCAACGCGGTCTGCAGGGCCCCGACCATGGCGGCGGCGGCCGGCACCGGGTCGAGAGCGTCGTGCGGGGCGGACGCGTGCCCCCCGCGGCCCCGCACCGTCACGCGCAGCACGTCGGCTGCGGCCATGACCGGACCCGGGCGGGTGTGCACCTCGCCGCTGGGCACCGTCGAGGAGATGTGCAGGGCGTAGGCGGCGTCGGGGCGTCCGGCGGGGCCGGTGCGGTCGAGCAGACCCTCGTCGATCATGAAGCGGGCGCCGTGATGGCCTTCCTCACCGGGCTGGAACATGAACAGCACCCGCCCGGCGAACGAGTCGCGACGCCCGGCCAGCAGCCGCGCGGCCGAGGCGAGCATGGCGACATGGGTGTCGTGACCGCACGCGTGCATGGCCCCGTCGACGGCGGAGGCGAAGTCGAGGCCGGTGTCCTCCTGCATCGGCAGGGCGTCCATGTCACCGCGCAGCAGCACGGTCGGGCCCTGGCGGTGGCCTTCCAGCACCGCCACCACCGACGAGACGGAGTGCCCGAGGTGGACCTGCAGCGGAAGGTCCGACAGTGCGGCCATCACGGCATCGCGGGTGCGGGGCAGGTTCAGACCCAGCTCGGGATGGCGGTGCAGGGCCCGCCGCAGCGCCACCGTGCGGGGCTGCAGGGCCCGGGCCTCCGCGCGCAGAGCGACCCCGTCCATGGACATACGGTGATCCTGACATCTCCCGGAGGCACCGGGCGGGTCAACTTCGGGCTGTGGTTTGGACCACAGTGGTTTCGGGCCTACCGTAGGGGTATGGCGGTGCAGAGTGTTCCGGCCCCCGCAGGCGTGCGGGAGCAGGCCCTGCCCGGATACGCCGTCGCGGCGATCCGGGAAGAGGGTCGCTGGCGCTGTGTCCGGCTCACCCCCGATGCCCTGCTCGACCTCGACACCACCATCACCGAGCTCCGCGCGCTGCGCTCCACGGGCGCGATTCTGGGCCTGCTCGACGTCGACGACGAGTTCTTCGTGCTGGTGCGGCCCACGCCCGGCGGGGTGTCGCTGATGGTGTCCGACGCCGTCGCCGCGCTGGACTACGACGTGGCCGCCGACGTTCTGGACCTGCTGCGCGTCGAGCTCCCCCCGGATGACGACGCGCTCGACGACCCATGGCCGGAGGGGGATCTCGCGATCCTCGCCGACCTGGGCCTGCCCGCCGACGAGCTCGAAGTGCTCGCCGGCGAGGTGGAGCTCTACCCGGACGAGCAGCTGGCCGTCATCAGCCGCCGCTGCGGTTTCGCCGACGCGCTGGCCACGGTCGTCGACATCCGGTGACCGCGGCACGTTTGGGACCCGTCCCCGGTGATGCGGACGAGGTCCTGGTCCGGCGGGCGCTGGACATCGCCGCGGCCGCCCCGCGCACCGGCGACGTACCGATCGGTGCGGTCGTCGTCGACGCCGACGGGCGCGAGCTGGCCGCCGCCTGCAACGGCCGGGAGGCCTTCGGCGACCCCACCGCCCACGCCGAGGTCCTCGCCCTGCGCGCCGCGGCCGCGGTGATCGGTGAGTGGCGTCTGGAGGGCTGCACGCTGGCCGTCACGATCGAGCCGTGCACCATGTGCGCCGGCGCGATCGGGCTCGCCCGTGTGTCGCGGGTGGTGTTCGGCGCCTGGGAGCCGAAGACCGGGGCCGCCGGATCACTGTGGGACGTGTTGCGCGACCGGAGGCTCAACCACCGCCCCGAGGTGGTCTCCGGGGTCCTGGCGGGGGAGTGCGCGGCGCTGATGGAGTCCTTCTTCGCCGACCAGCGCTAACGTACGGCGATGGATCGTGTTCTCGAGCAGACCAGGGTCGGTGCCTACGTGGTGTGCGTGCGGGACGGGTCGATCCTGCTCAGCCGGTTCGCCCGCAGCGGCCGGTGGACGCTGCCCGGCGGTGGCATCGACCACGGCGAGCACCCCGAAGCGGCGGCCATCCGTGAGGTGATGGAGGAGACCGGCTACGTCATCTCGCTCGGCCCGCTCATCGGCGTCGACTCGGCCCGGTGGAAGCACGCCCACGAGGGCCGTCCCATCGACATGCACGCCGTGCGCATCCTCTACACCGGTCAGGTCGTCGGCGGTGAGCTGCGCTTCGAGCTGGACGGCAGCACGGACATGGCCGAGTGGGTCCCCCTGGACGACGTGCGCAGACGCACCCACTCCAGCCTGGTGGACGTCGGCCTGGCGGCCGCCGGTGTGACGGTCAGCTGAGGCGGCCCGCCGCCACCACCCGCGCGAGGAACTGCTGCGTGCGTTCCTCGGCCGGTGCTCCCAGTACCTGGTCGGGCGGGCCCTGCTCCAGGACCCGGCCGCCGTCGAGGAAGCAGACCTGGTCCGACACCTGTTTCGCGAACCCCATCTCGTGCGTGGCCATGAGGATCGTGATGCCGCCGCGGGCCAGCTCCCGGACGATCGCGAGCACCTCGCCCACCAGCTCCGGGTCCAGCGCCGAGGTGATCTCGTCGAGCAACAGCAACCTCGGGCGGACGGCCAGCGCCCGTGCGATCGCCACCCGCTGCTGCTGGCCGCCCGAGAGCCGGTCGGGGTAGGCGCCGGCGAAGTCGTCGAGGCCGACGCGGTGCAGGAGGTCACGGGCGCGGTCGTCGGCCTCGTCGGCGGGCACGCCGTGGACCACCCGGGGTGCGAGTGCGATGTTCTGCAGCGCCGTCATGTGCGGGAACAGGTTGAACGCCTGGAACACGATCGCCATCCGGCGTTGCGCGGCCGCAGCGTCGGCGCGGGGATCCGAGATGTCGACGCCGTCGAGGAACAGCTGGCCGTCGTCGACCTCCTCGAGCAGGTCGATGCACCGCAGCAGCGTCGACTTCCCCGATCCCGACGCGCCGATCATCGTGATCACCTGGTGCTCGGCAACGGTGAGGTCGACGCCGGCGAGCACGGTCGCCGCCCCGTAGCGCTTGACGACGTTGCGCACCTCCAGCACAGGGGTCATGTGTCTCCTTGTCGACGGGCCGCCCGGCGGGCGACGGTGTCGGCGATGCGGCCCGTCGGGATCGAGAGCAGCACGAACAGCACGGCCGCGACCACGTACGGGGTGAAGTTGAACGTCCGGGCCTGCTCGATCTGCGCGGCCCGGATCGCGTCGATCACACCGAGCAGCGAGATCAGGCCGACGTCCTTCTGCAGCGCCACGAAGTCGTTGAGCAGCGGCGGCAGCACCCGGCGGACCGCCTGCGGCAGGATCACCAGCCGCATCGACTGCCGGTGCGACAGGCCCAGCGACCGGGCCGCCGCGCGCTGCGACGGGTGCACCGACTCGATGCCCGCCCGGAACACCTCGGCCACGTACGCGGAGTAGACGAGGATCAAGGTGACGGTCCCGAGCACCACCGGGTCGTTCGGCACGCCCTGCAGCCGCAGGGCGGGCACGCCGAACCCGATCAGGTAGAGCGCGATCAGCAACGGGATCCCGCGGAAGAGATCGATGTACCCGGTGGCCACGGCCCGCACGGGGAAGAACACCGGCCCGCGCAAGGTCCGCGCCGACGCGATCAGCAGGCCCAGGACGAGGATGCCGATCTCCGCGAAGAACAGCACCCGGATGTTGAGCCACAGCCCCGACAGGATCGCCGGCAGCGACGACCACGCGGCGGTCGGATTGAAGAACGTCGCGCTGACGCGGGCCCAGCCCGGCGACTGCGTCACGCCGAACCCCACCGCCGCCGCGAACACGACGGTGGACACCACCGCGATCCACGTGGACCGGAGGCCGCGGGAGCGGCGGTAGGCCGCGCGCTCCAGCGCGAGCGGGCTGGGAGTCACGTCAGGGCGTCACTTCAGCTCGGGGGCCGACCCGGCCGACGACAGCCACTGCTTCTCCAGCGCCGTGAGCGTGCCGGCGGACTTCAGCGCGTCGACGGCCCCGGACACGCAGCTCGTCAGCGCGCTGCCCTTGTCCAGCACCCCCCCGAACTGCTCCGGTGTGGCCGATCCCAGCGGCAGCTGCCCGACGATCTTGCCGCCGGTCAGCTCGGCGGAGGTGATGTAGAACGCCGTGGGCAGGTCGACGACGATCGCGTCCACCTGGCCGTTGGTCAACGCCAGCTTGGCGTCGTCGTTGGTGTTGAACACTGCGGGAGTGGTGGTCGGCGCGACCTCTTTGAGGATGGCGTCGTAGCTGGTGGTGCCGACCTGCGCGCCGATCTTGAGGTCCTTCAGCCCGGCCAGGGTGGTGACGCCGGCGGCCTTGCTCGTGGTGAGCGTGACCACGGCCTGCTTGACGTCGTAGTACGGCGAGGAGAAGTCGACGGCCTGCCTGCGCGCGTCGGTGATCGAGAACTCGTTGAGGTCCACGTCGTAGGTCTTCGGCCCGGGCTGCACAGCCGCGTTGAACGGCACCCGCACCCAGGCGACCTTGTCCCTGGCGTACCCGAGCTTGTCGGCGATCGCGTACGCGACGGCGCTCTCGAAGCCCTTGCCCGACGTCGGGTCGTCGTCGACGAACCACGGCGGGTAGACGGGCTGGTCGGTGCCGAACGTCAGCGTCCCCGTCTTCAGCGTCGCCAACGCGCCGGGCGCGCACGACGCCCCGGTGGCGGGGGCTGCGGACGGTTCGGGGGCAGGGGCGCAACCTGCAGCGAGCACGAGGACGGCGGCCGTGAGCAGGCGCTTCGCCGAGAACGGGGTGGTCACCGTGGCAGTGTGCCGCCCGGCCCTCGCCACGTCGATCATCAGTCGTTGTGAGATCGCCCGTTCGGAGCAGCCCGGGCTATGCAGCGACACCCTGCGTTCATCGTGACCTGATTCGGTCGGATGACGCTGTCGTCCCTTCTGGAGGTTTCGTGACGTTCCGTCGACCGCTGGTCGTCGTGGCCGTGCTCGCGCTGGCGGTGGCGGTGGCGGTGGCTCCCGCCGCCACGGCCGCCGAGCCTGCCCCGGCCCCGCTCCACATCCACGACGTGCACGGCGCGACGAGGCTCTCGCCGTACGCGGGCCAGGTGGTGAGCGGCCTACCCGGCGTCGTCACGACGGTGCGCGCCTTCGGCTCGTCGCGGGGGTTCTGGTTCCAGGACCCCACCCCCGATGCCGACCCGGCCACGTCGGAGGGCCTGTTCGTGTTCACCCGCAGCGCCACCCCGGCCGTCGCGGTAGGAGATGCGGTGCAGGTCAGCGGCACCGTCGCGGAGTTCTACCCGGGTGGTAGCCCGGCGTCGACGCCGCAACAGTCGAGCCGCCGAAGCTCGACCCGGAGCGCTACGCGCTGGACTGGTACGAATCCCGCGAGGGCATGCGACTGAGCGTCGCGGACGCCCGGGTGGTGGGCCGCACCGACGACTTCAACGGCCTGTGGGTCACGAGCAGGCCGACGCAGAACCCGACGCCGCGCGGCGGCACGCTGTACGCGAGCTACGACGACCAGAACAGCGGCTGGCTCAAGGTCGAGTCGCTGATCCCGTTCGCGCAGCACCCGTTCCCGAAGGCCGACGTCGGCGACAGGCTCGCCGGTGTCACGGAGGGCCCGCTGGACTACACGAACTTCGGCGGCTACGTCCTCGAGGCCACGACCATGGGCGCGCAGGTGCGGGGGCGGCCTGGTCCGGGAGACGGTGGCCCCGGCCGGTCCGGGCCAACTGTCGGTGGGCACCTACAACGTGGAGAACCTGTTCCCGGGCGACAACCAGGCCAGGTTCGACCGGCTCGCCCAGGGCGTCGTCACCAACATGCGCGCGCCCGATGTCGTTGCGCTGGAGGAGATCCAGGACAACTCCGGGCCTACCGACGACGGCGTGGCCGCCGCCGACCGGACGCTCGAACGCTCCACCGACGCGATCGTCGCAGCAGGTGGGCCGCCGTACCGGTGGCGCTCGATCGACCCCGTCAACGACGAGGACGGCGGCCAGCCCGGTGGCAACATCCGCGTGGCCTTCCTGGTCAACCCGGCGCGCGTGCAGTTCGTCGACCGCCCCGGCGGCACGTCCACCACGGCGGTGCAGGCCGTCCGCGCGGGACTGCTGGGGGTGGCGCTCTCGGCCTCACCCGGACGTGTGGCGCCTGCCGACCCGGCCTGGGACGACTACCGCAAGCTCGTCGGGGAGTTCCGCTTCAACGGCCGCACGTGTTCGTGATCGCGGACCACTTCGCGTCGAAGGGCGGCGACCAGCCCCTCTACGGCCGCTTCCAGGCCCCGAACCGGGTCTCGGAGATCCAACGGACCCGGCAGTCGACGGTGCCGCGCGGGTTCGTCGACAGCATGCGGCTCGACCCGACCGCGAGCATCGTGGCGCTGGGCGGCCTCAACGACTTCCCGTTCTCTCCCGCCCTGGCTCCGCTGACCGGCCGCGGCGAGCAATAGTCAAGACCTGTGGATGAAGATTTTTTAGGCAGCGTCGGGTTGAGGGTGTTCGGCGGGTCGTTCGACGAGCTTGCCGCCCTCGAACACCGCGCCGGCACGGACGAGCGCGACCAGGTGCGGGGCGTTGACC
>JBBRLM010000001.1:0-320927 GCA_038231335.1 Mycobacteriales bacterium | reverse complement strand
GCCGAGTGCGCGACTCGCGGGTACTGGCTGCCCGACTCGCGGGGTGATGACTGTGTCGTCTGATCGTGATCTCGTCGCGGTACCGTCCCGCGTGCCCGATGGCCCCCTCCTGCGCGTCGTGATCGCGGAGGACTCCCTGCTCGTCCGCGAAGGGGTCACGGCCGTGCGTGCGCTGGTGGCCTCGTGAGCGGTTGTCGGGGTTCCGGCACTGATTACCGCGCACGGGCGCGAAGCGCCACGCCGGCCGCCTGCCAGCCGCCCATGCCGTGCACGCCGCCGCCCGGCGGGGTCGAGGACGAGCACAGGTAGAGCCCCGGAACCGGGGTGCGCCAGGGGTTCGTGCTGAGCACCGGCCTGCTGACGAACTGCCGCCAGTCGCCAGCACCGCCGTTGATGTCGCCGCCCACCTCGTTGGCGTTGTGGGCCTCCAGCGCCGCCGGGTTCATGACGTGCCGGGCGAGCACCCGGTCGCGGAAGCCCGGTGCGAACCGCTCGATCTGGTTCTCGATCGCCGCCGCCATGTCGACCGTGGAGCCGTGGGGGACGTGGCAGTAGGCCCAGAACGTGTGCTTGCCCGCCGGGGCCCGCGACGGGTCGGCGACGCAGGCCTGCACGCCGAGCACGAAGGGGCGGTCCGGGTGGCCGCCGCGCGCGACCGACCGCTCGCTCGCCGCCACCTCCTCCAACGTCCCTCCGATGTGGACGGTCCCGGCGTCACCGACGGCCGGGTCGGCCCACGGCACCGGGGCGTCCAGGGCGTAGTCGACCTTGAAGACGCCGGAGCCGTAGCGGTACCGCTCCAGGCGGCGCCGGTAGCCGGCGGGCAGCCGGTCGCCGCCGATCTCCAGGAGCTGGCGCGGGGTCAGGTCCAGCAGCGTGACGGCCGCGGGGGGCAGGTCGGCGAGGTCCCTCACCCGCTGCCCCGTGACGACCTCCGCGCCGAGGCCCCGCAGCCGCGACGCCAGGCCGTCGGCGAGGCGCTGCGTGCCGCCCTTCACCAGCGGCCAGCCGACGGAGTGCGCCAGCGCGCCGATGAGCATCCCGTAGCCGGCTGTGACGGGGGCGTGCAGGTCGAGGATCGCGTGGGCGGCCATGCCTCCGAACGCGGCGCGCGCGGCGGGGTCGCGGAACAGCTGCGCGACGGCGGTGGCGGGCAGCGCGCCGAGCAGGCCGTAGCGGGCCAACGCGACAGGGGCCCGGGGGAGGTCCAGCGGGGCGAGCAGCGTGTCCACCAGTGGCAGGCCCGCGCGGGCGGTCTCGCCGAGCGTCGCGTGCCAGGCGGTGGCGTCGCGCCCGAACGCCTCCGCGGTGGCATCGACGTCACGGTGCACGAGCGCGGACCGGCCGCCGTCGAGGGGATGGGCCACCGGCAGCGGGGGGTGCAGGAACTCGACGCCGTCGCGAGTGGGATCGATGGCCCGGAACGCGGGGGACGCCATGGCCAGCGGCAGTGCGGTGGCGCAGACGTCGTGGTGGAAACCGGGCAGCGTCAGCTCCTCGGTGCGCAGCCCTCCACCGAGCCGGTCCGCCGCCTCGACCAGTAGTACGCGCATGCCCGCTTCGGCCAGCCTGACGGCACCGACCAGCCCGTTGGGCCCCGATCCGACGACGACCGCGTCGAACCCGTCGGCCGTCACGCCGGACGCTCCGCCGGTGACGCGGTGAGCCGGAAGTCGGTGGCCCGGAAGCCGATCGTGCCGCTGAGGTGGTCCACGGGCCCCATGATCGCTGCTCCGGTGCCCGCGTGCCCACCGGCGTCCAGGGTCCCGCGCGATGTCGTGCGCAGTTCACCGCGCCGCAGCGGCAGCTCGCCGACTCCCGCGGCCGGCCACCATCGACGGCTCCTGCGCCGTCGCGGGCCCCGGCGGCTGTCCTGGCCCGTCGTGCCTCCGACCGGACCGACGACGAGCTCGACCGCCTGGCACGGTGCGTCGCGGATCAGGCACCGGATGTGACCGTCGCCATCCAGGGGGCGGTTGTCGATCTGCGCTGAACGGGCGCGTCGGGTAGCGCTCACATCCCCCGTTCGTGGTATCGGCCGGAGGTGGCGACCGGGGGTGCGGTGCGAGAGTAAACCCACAGGTGGCACCCCCCGTTTCCCTTCTGAGGGACCGCCTGAGTACGTTCGGATGGACCCGAGCGGGCAGCCCCCGCCGAGCGATCCAGATCGAACGACCTTGAAGAAAGACGGAGGAGACTGTGGCCCTTCCCCAGCTGACCGAGGAACAGCGTGCTGCCGCGTTGGAGAAGGCAGCCGCGGCGCGCCGGGTCCGGGCTGAGCTGAAGGACCGGCTCAAGCGCGGCGGCACCACCATGGGCGAGGTGCTCAAGCAGTCCGACACCGACGAGATCCTCGGCAAGATGAAGGTCTCGGCGCTGCTCGAGGCGATGCCGGGCGTCGGCAAGGTCCGCGCCGCCCAGCTGATGGAGCAGCTCGAGATCGCCCCGTCGCGGAGGCTCAAGGGCCTCGGCGACCGGCAGCGCAAGGCGCTGCTGACCCACTTCGAGGGGTGAGGATTACTTTGCACGACGCCCGGAGGGGCCGGCTGATCGTTCTGGCCGGCCCCTCCGGCGTCGGCAAGAGCACCATCGTCGCCGAGCTGCGCCGACAGCTGCCCGAGCTGTACTTCTCGGTGTCGGCCACCACGCGCGACGCGCGCCCGGGCGAGGTGGACGGTGTGCACTACCACTTCGTCGGGGCGGACGGCTTCGACAAGATGCTCGCCGGCGACGAGCTGCTGGAGTGGGCCGAGATCCACGGCGGGCTGCAGCGTTCGGGCACGCCCCGCGAGCCGGTGGAGAAGGCTCTGGCCGACGGTCTGCCGGTGCTCGTCGAAGTCGACCTGCACGGGGCCCGCTCCATGAAGAAGGCGATGCCGGAGTCCATCTCGGTGTTCGTCGAGCCCCCGTCGTTCGACGAGCTGGAGCGGCGGCTGCGGTCGCGCAACACCGAATCGCCCGCCCAGTTCGCCCGCCGGCTGGAGACCGCCCGCGAGGAGCTGGCCGCCCGCAGCGAGTTCGATGTGGAGCTCGTGAACCACGACGTCACGGACGTCGCGGCGCGGTTGGTAGACTTGCTGATCGGCCGTGATCCCGACGGCTCATAACAATTCGCGCACAGGAGTTTCTGAGTGAGCATGCCGCTGACCGGCGTCACCGCCGGCGCACTTCCCGAGGGCATCACCAACCCGCCCATCGACGACCTCCTCGGTCAGGTGAGCTCCAAGTACGCGCTGGTCATCTACGCGGCCAAGCGCGCCCGCCAGATCAACGACTACTACTCCCAGCTGGGCGAGGGCCTGCTGGAGTACGTCGGCCCGCTCGTCGAGCCGGGTCCGCGCGAGAAGCCGCTGTCGATCGCCATGCGCGAGATCCAGGCCGGTCTGCTGGAGCACACCGAAGGCACCGACTAGAGATGTCGTCCCCGCCCCGCGTCCTGCTCGGGGTGGCGGGCGGTATCGCCGCCTACAAGAGCGCCGAGCTGCTGCGCCGGCTCACCGAGTCCGGCCATTCCGTGCGCGTGCTGCCCACGGCGTCGGCGCTCGAGTTCGTGGGCGCCGCCACGTTCGAGGCCCTGTCCGGGCAGCCCGTGCACACGGGGGTCTTCGCCGACGTCCCGGTCGTTCCGCACGTCAAGCTCGGGCAGGAGGCCGACCTGGTCGTGGTCGCACCGGCCACGGCCGATCTGATGGCGCGTGCCGCCCAGGGCCGCGCCGACGACCTGCTCACCGCGTCGCTGCTCACCGCCCGGTGTCCGGTGCTGTTCGCCCCCGCCATGCACACCGAGATGTGGGAGCACCCCGCCACGCGCGCCAACGTGGCGACGTTGCGCTCGCGGGGCGTCGTCGTGCTGGAGCCCGCGTCCGGTCGGCTCACCGGCAAGGACACCGGCCCCGGACGGCTGCCCGACCCGTCCGAGATCGCCGATCTCGCCCGCCTGCTGCTGGAGCGTCCCGACGCGCTGCCCCGTGATCTCACCGGGCGGCGCGTCGTCGTGTCCGCCGGCGGCACCCGAGAGGCGCTCGACCCGGTGCGCTACCTCGGCAACCGCTCGTCGGGACGGCAGGGTTACGCGCTGGCCCGGGTGGCGGCACAGCGGGGTGCCGCGGTCACATTGGTCTCGGCGCACACCGCCGACCTCGCCGCACCGGCGGCCGTCGAGGTCGTGCACGCCGGATCCGCGGCCGAGCTGCGCGAGGCTCTGCACGCCGCCTGCAAGGGTGCCGACGCCGTGGTGATGGCCGCGGCCGTCGCCGACTTCCGGCCGGTGTCGCTCGTCGAGCACAAGATCAAGAAGACGTCGGCCGAGCCGGAGCCGCTGCGGCTCGCGAAGAACCCGGACATCCTCGTGGAGCTCGTCGGGGCGCGGGAGCCGGGCCAGGTGGTGGTCGGGTTCGCCGCGGAGACCGGCGACGCCGACCACGACGCCCTGCACTACGGGCGCGAGAAGCTCGCGCGCAAGGGGTGCGACCTGCTCGTCGTCAACGCGGTGGGCGACGGCAAGGCGTTCGAGATGCCCGACAACGCGGGCTGGCTGCTGGGGGTCGACGGCAGCGAGGCCGTTCTGGCCACGGGCTCGAAGGCGCTGCTCGCCTCGCACGTCTGGGACGCGGTCGCGGCCCGCCTCTGATCGAGACGGGCCGCTGGGTCGTGCCGGTGGTGCAGCCCGCGGGGCAGGTGCTGCTCGGGGTGTCGGGGCACGCCCGGCGCGCCCGCCCCGCGGGGAGGTGCGTCAGCCGAGGAGGCCGCCGACCCCGGACGGCGCGGAGCCGCCACTCTGGTCGCCCGAGCCCTGGTCGCCCGAGCCCTGGTCACCGGAGCCCTGGTCAGCGGAGCCCTGGTCAGCGGAGCCCTGGTTCCCCTGGTCCGACGGAGTGGAGCCGCCGGACGCGTCGGGGGCGGTGGTCTGGTCGCCCGCGGTGCCGGTGCGGCTGGGGTCGACGTTGTTGCCGCTCGTGCTCGGCGCGACGCGCCCGCGATGCGACGGGATGCCGTCGGACGCGGGCGAGGTGGTGGGCGAGGTGGTGGGCGCCGTGGTCGGGTTCGCCCGCGAGGCCGGCGTCGGCGGCGTCTTGCCGTTGACCGAGACGTACTCCTGCGCGGCCCAGCCCTTGAGGTCGGCGAGGTGGACGAAGCCGTCCTTCGTCTCGTCGACCTGGACGGCCTTGCCGGTCTCGCAGACCGCGACGATCTTCGAGGTGGTGCTCGGCTGGGCGCGGACGTTGACGGTCTCGACGCACTTGCCGGGCTGCGTCGCGGACGGTGCGGCGGCGGCGGTGCCGGCGACCAGGGCCATCGTGGTGGTGGCGCTGACCGCGACCAGCGCGCCGACCACCGCGATCGCTCGGCCATGGCGGCGCATCGTCAGTCGTGGGTTCATGTTCAGCGGTCCTCCGTCGTGAAATGGTGTGTTCCCTTCGCCCAACGAGCCATTCCGTTACCGATTCGCTACCCCACGTGACATCACCGGAACGGTTGACGACGGGGCGGAGTGTCGCCCACAACGTGACGGGCTGTGATCGACGTAACGTGCGCGGCACGGGTGGGGTGCCCCGCGCGGGTCGACTAGTCTCGGTGGTCGCGGATTCCCCGTCTTCACCAGCACCGCCCGATCAGCCGATCATGAGAGAGAGACACCGTGGCGAGCTCCAGGCTTTTCACCAGTGAGTCCGTGACCGAAGGTCACCCGGACAAGATGTGCGACGCGATCAGCGACACCGTCCTCGACGCCCTGCTCGCGCAGGACCCCCGCAGCCGCGTCGCGGTCGAGACGCTGGTCACCACCGGCCAGGTCCACGTCGCCGGCGAGGTCACCACCAGCGCGTACGTCGACATCCCCACGCTCGTCCGCGAGAAGATCCTCGAGATCGGCTACGACTCGTCGGCCAAGGGCTTCGACGGCAACTCCTGCGGCGTCAACGTCGCGATCGGTGCGCAGTCGGCCGACATCGCCCAGGGCGTCGACACCGCGTACGAGAGCCGCGTCGAGCTGTCCGAGGACGAGATCGCCCGGCAGGGTGCCGGCGACCAGGGCCTGATGTTCGGCTACGCCAACACCGACACCCCCGAGCTCCTGCCGCTGCCGATCGCGCTCGCGCACCGGCTGGCCCGCCGCCTCACCGAGGTCCGTAAGTCCGGCGTGCTGCCCTACCTGCGCCCCGACGGCAAGACCCAGGTCACCATCGCCTACGACGGCGACAAGGCCGTGCGCCTCGACACCGTCGTCGTCTCCAGCCAGCACGCCGCCGACATCGACCTCGACGGCATGCTCGCCCCCGACATCCGCGAGCACGTGGTGCTGCCGGAGCTCGCGGCCATCGGCATCGACGCGTCGGACTACAAGTTGCTGGTCAACCCCACCGGACGCTTCGTCGTCGGCGGGCCGATGGGTGACGCGGGCCTGACCGGCCGCAAGATCATCGTCGATACCTACGGCGGGTTCGCCCGCCACGGCGGCGGCGCGTTCTCCGGCAAGGACCCGTCGAAGGTCGACCGCTCCGCCGCGTACGCCATGCGGTGGGTGGCCAAGAACGCCATCGCCGCGGGCCTGGCCGAGCGCATCGAGGTCCAGGTCGCCTACGCGATCGGCAAGGCCGCCCCGGTCGGGCTGTTCGTGGAGACGTTCGGCACCGAGAACGTCGACCCGGAGAAGATCCAGGCGGCGATCTCGCAGGTCTTCGACCTGCGCCCGGCCGCGATCATCCGCGACCTGGACCTGCTCCGCCCCATCTACGCGCAGACCGCGGCGTACGGCCACTTCGGCCGCACCGACGTCGAGCTGCCGTGGGAGAGCACGTCGCGGTCGGACGAGCTGAAGGCCGCCGCGGGAGCCTGAGCCCGGGCAACCCCGCCCGCGGGTCGGCGGTTTCGGGTGGACGGGGGCCGCAGGATCTCCGGGTGTGAGCTACCCGGGCCCTGCGGTCACCGTCCATCGTGCCGCGGGCCCGCCCGACCTGGCGGGCCCGCCCACCGTCCGGTTCGTCGCACCCGGATCGGTGACGGCCGTCCTGTTCGGGTTGTTCGCCTACCGGATGGCGGCGCGCGGGGCCGGGCACGTGCACCGCACGTTCTCGGAGTCGTTGCACGTCTTCTACGCGCGCCACGACCAGGTCAACCTCTGATCGGAACCGTCGTACCCGGTTGGCATGCTGTGGGGGCCGGGTCTGGTGAACCGGCGCGTCGACGAGGGGGGAGGGTCCGTGGTCCGGGCTGGTGTGCGCAACCGGGGGGAGTGGCAACCGGCCGCGGCCCTGCCGGTGGCGCGCGTGGCGGTCGACGTCGCGCTGGCCCACCTCGACCGGCCCTTCGACTACCGCGTGCCCTCCCACCTCGACGAGCAGGCCGTGCCGGGGGTGCGGCTGCGGGTGCGGTTCGCCGGGCGGCTCGTGGACGGCTACCTGCTGGAGCGGGCCGCGGAGTCCGAGCACACCGGGAAGCTGGCCTGGGTCGAGAAGGTGGTCTCCACGGAGCCCGCGCTCACGCCCGAGGTGGGGGCGCTGTGCCGCGCGGTGGCCGACCGCAGCGCCGGCGTCATGGCCGATGTCCTGCGCCTCGCGATCCCGCCGCGACACGCCCGCGTCGAGAAGGAGGCGGCGGGGGAACCCCCGGGCCCGCCACCGGTCCCGGAGCCCGCCGCACCAGGGTGGGCGCGCTACACCCGCGGGCCCGCCCTGCTCGACGCGCTGTCGGGCGGCCGCGCGGCCCACGCGGTCTGGCAGGCCCTGCCCGGCGAGGACTGGCCCGCCCGGCTCGCCGAGGCCGCCGCAGCCACCGTCACGGCCGGGCGCGGCGCGCTGCTGGTCGTGCCCGACCAGCGCGACGTCGACGCGCTGCACGCCGCCTGCGCCGCGGCGCTCGGGCCGGATGCGGTCGTCGCGCTCACCGCGGAGCTGGGCCCGGCCGAGCGCTACCGGCGCTGGCTCGCGGTCCGCCGCGGGCGGGTGCGGGTGGCCGTCGGCACCCGGTCCGCGGCGTTCGCCCCGGTGGAGAAGCTGGGCCTGGTCGCCATCTGGGACGACGGGGACGACCTGCACTCGGAGCCCCGCGCGCCCTACCCGCATGTCCGTGACGTGCTGCTGCTGCGCGCCCACACAGCGGGCGCCGCGCTGCTCGTCGCCGGGTTCGCGCGCACGGCTGAGGGGCAGCTGCTCGTCGAGTCCGGGTGGGCCCGGGAGGTGGCGGCCGAGCGCAACACCGTGCGGGCGGCGATGCCGCGGGTCACGCCCGTCGGGGAGACCGACATCCAGCTCGTCCGCGACCCCCAGGCCCGCGCCGCCCGGCTCCCGGGCATCGCGTTCGAGGCCGCGCGGGAGGCACTCGCCGGCGGGCGTCCCGTGCTGGTGCAGGTGCCGCGGGCCGGGTACGTGCCCTGGCTGTCGTGCGGGTCGTGCCGGGAGACCGCGCGGTGCCGGCACTGTGCGGGCCCGCTCGGCCTCCCCGGCCGGCAGGGGGCGCCGGATGCGACGGCCCTGCCCACCTGCCGGTGGTGCGGCCGGGCCGAGGGCGCGTTCCGGTGCCCGGGGTGCGGGTCACGGCGGTTGCGGGCCGGGGTGATCGGTTCCGGGCGCACCGCCGAGGAGCTCGGCCGGGCCTTCCCCGGCACCGTCGTGCGCGCGTCGGGCGGCGGTGCGCCCGTGCTCGCCTCGGTCGGCGGTGGCGCGGAGATCGTGGTGGCCACGCCGGGCGCGGAGCCGCGCACCACCGACGGCTACGGCGCCGCGCTGCTGCTGGACGGCTGGGCGCTCCTGGCCCGGCCCGACCTGCGTGTCGTCGAGGAGACACTGCGCCGCTGGCTCGGGGCCGCCGCTCTCGTCGTCCCGCACACCGACGGCGGCCGGGTCGTGGTCATGGCCGAGCCGGGCGAGCCCGTGGTGCAGGCGCTGGTGCGGTGGGACCCCGCCGGCCACGCTGCCACCGAGCTGGCCTCGCGCACCGAGGTGGGCTTCCCGCCCGCCGTCCGGATGGCCGCGGTGGAGGGCAGCGCCGCGGCGCTGGAGGAGGTGCTGGCGGAGTTGCCGCCCGAGGTGGAGGTGCTCGGCCCGGTCGAGATCGAGGTGGCCCCGGGCCCGGGGGCCCCGCCCGAGGCCCGGGAGCGGGCGCTGCTGCGCGTGCCCCGCGTCCAGGGCAAGGCCCTCGCCGCAACGCTCCACGCCGTGCAGGCCGCGCGCACCGCGAGGAAGGCGGCGGACCCGGTGCGGGTCCGCCTGGATCCGGTCGAGATCGGCTGATCCGGCCGCGTTCGCGCGCAAGATGTGCGTCCGCGCGTGTCGCTACGCGCGCGGACGCACAGTCGGCGCGCGAACGCCGCGGCCTCTCAGCGGTGATCGGCGGGGCGGGGTGGGGCGGGGGGGCGCGTGGCAGAATGGTGGGTCGCCGGTGCCCGCCCGCCCGTTCCACCTGCCGCGAGGAGATCCGTGTCCGTCCAGCCCGTCCGGCTCTTCGGTGACCCGGTGCTGCGCACCCCGGCCACGGAGGTCACCACCTTCGACGCGGAACTGCGCAGGCTGGTGGCCGACCTGACCGACACCATGCACGACGAGGGCGGTGCGGGCCTGGCCGCACCGCAGCTCGGGGTGGGCCTGCGGGTGTTCACCTACGACTGCGACGACGTCACCGGCCACCTGGTCAACCCCGCCTTCGACGTGGTGGGCGACGAGGAGCAGCTCGGGTTCGAGGGCTGCCTGTCCATACCGGAGCTGCGGTGGGAGTGCCGCCGGCACCTGCACGTCGTGGCGCGCGGCTGGGACCAGCACGGTGAGCCGCTCACGGTGGAGGGCAGCGAGCTGCTGGCCCGGTGCATCCAGCACGAGACCGACCACCTCGACGGCGTGCTGTTCGTCGACCGGCTCGATCCCGAGACCCGCAAGCAGGCGATGGCCGAGATCCGCTCCGCCGAGTGGTTCGGCGCCGCGCCGCCCGCGGTCAAGCTCAGCCCGCATCCGGTGTTCGGGAAGGTGCGCTAGTGCGCCTCGTGTTCGCCGGTACCCCGGACCCCGCCGTCCCGTCGCTGCGTGCCCTGATCGACTCGCCGCACCACGACGTGGTCGCGGTGGTCACCCGGCCCGACGCGCCGTCCGGCCGGGGCCGGAAGCTGAACCGCTCGCCCGTGGGCGCCGTGGCGGACGAGGCCGGCATTCCGGTGCTCACCCCGACGCGGCCGAAGGATCCCGACTTCCTCGACGCCCTGCGCGATCTCGCGCCGGACTGCTGCCCGGTGGTGGCCTACGGCGCGCTCGTGCCGCGGTCGGCTCTGCACATTCCGGCCCACGGCTGGGTCAACCTCCACTTCTCGCTGCTGCCGGCCTGGCGCGGAGCCGCGCCGGTGCAGGCATCGATCCGGGCCGGGGACGACATCACCGGCGCCACGACGTTCCTGCTGGAGGAGGGCCTCGACACCGGCCCCACCTACGGTGTGGTGACCGAGGCCGTGGGCCCGGCCGACACCGCGGGCCACCTGCTGGGCCGGCTCGCCATGTCCGGGGCCGCGCTGCTCGTGGCCACCATGGACGGCATCGCCGACGGCACCCTGTACGCGAAGCCGCAGCCCGTGGACGGCGTCTCGCACGCGCCGAAGGTGACCACCGACGACGCCCGTGTGGACTGGGCCGCCGCCCCCCACGCCGTGGACCGGCTGGTGCGGTCGGTGACCCCGGCTCCCGGCGCATGGACCACGTTCCGCGGCGAACGGCTCGGGCTCGGCGCCGTCGAGGTCGCCCCCGTCCTGACCGCAGGCGCCGAGCTGCCCGCACTGAAGCCCGGCGAGCTGCACGTGGAGAAGCGCCGCGTGATCGTCGGTACCGGGGGCGGCCCGCTGGCACTGGGCGAGGTGCGGCCGGTGGGCAAGCGCGCCATGCCGGCGCCGGACTGGGCGCGCGGCGTCCGCATCGAGGCAGGGGAGTTGCTCGCATGACCACCAGCACCACCGGGCGGTCGCTATGAACGCCCCCCGCCGCGACGGCCCGCGCCGTGAAGGACCCCGTCGCGCCCGCCCGTCCGGACCGCGGGGAGCGGGTCCGCCCCGCGGCCGCGACGGCCCGCCGCGCCCGCCGGAGCTCGACCCGTCGCGCCAGGCCGCGCTGGAGCTGCTCACCGCCGTGCGCGTCCGCGATGCCTACGCCAACCTCGCGTTGCCCGCGATCATGCGCCGCCACCGCCTGCACGACCGCGACGCCGCCCTCACCACCGAGCTGGGCTACGGCACCCTGCGCGCCCGCGGCCTGCTCGACGCCGTGATCGAGGAGTGCGTGGACCGGCCGCTCATCCGCGTGGAGCCCACCCTGCTCGACGCACTGCGCCTGGGCGCCTACCAGTTGCTGCGCACCCGGATCCCCTCGCACGCCGCGGTGGACACCACCGTGGAGCTGGTGCGCGTGGAGGCCGGGAGCCGCGCCGCCGGGTTCGTCAACGCGGTGCTGCGCAAGGTCGGGCAGCGCGACGAGGCCGCCTGGGTGGAGCACCTCGCACCACCGGCGGACGAGGACCCGCTCGGCCACGCCGCGTTCGCCCACGCCCACCCGCGGTGGATCGCGCAGGCCTTCGCCGACGCGCTCGGCCCCGCGGCGGCGTCGGAGCTCGACGACGCGCTGGCGGCCGACGACGCGCGGCCGCTCGTGCACCTGCTCGCCCGCCCGGGGGAGATCACCGCGGCCGAGCTCGCGCTCGTGACCGGGGGAGAGGAGGCGCCGTACTCGCCCTACGGCGTGCACCTGGAACCCGGCAGCGGCGACATCGGCGACCTCGACGCCGTGTCGGAGGACCTCGCCGTGGTGCAGGACGAGGGCAGCCAGCTGGTGGCCCTCGCGCTGTCGCGGGCCACTCTCCTCGGTGACGAGGGCGGTCGCTGGCTGGACCTGTGCGCGGGGCCCGGCGGCAAGGCGGTGCTGCTCGGCGGGCTGCTCTCGCTCGACGGCGGCACCCTGGACGCCGTGGAGTCCAGCGACCACCGCGCCGACCTGGTGCGGAAGGTGACCAAGGACCTGCCGGTGACCGTGCACACCGCCGACGGCCGTGAGGCGCCGCTGCCCGACGGCGCCTACGACCGCGTGCTCGTGGACGCCCCCTGCACCGGGCTGGGGGCGCTGCGGCGCAGGCCCGAGGCCCGCTGGCGCCGCCGCCCCGAGGACGTCTCCGGGCTCTCGAAGCTGCAGCGCGAGCTGCTCACCGCCGCGCTGCGCCACGTGCGGCCCGGCGGGGTGGTGGCGTACGTGACGTGTTCGCCGCACCTCGCGGAGACCGTGGGGGTGCTCACCGGCGTGGTGCGCAGGCACAAGGACGTGGAGCTGCTCGACGCGCGCGAGTTCCTGCCCGGCGTGCCGAACCTGGGCGACGGGCCTACCGTTCAGCTGTGGCCGCACCGGCACGGCACCGACGCCATGTTCCTCGGGCTGCTGCGGAAGGGCCTCCGACCCTCCGCGTAACCTGCCGGGGTGCTGCCCATGATCGCCCCGAGCATGCTGTCCGCCGACTTCGCCCACCTCGCCGACGAGGCCGACGTCGTGACGGGTGCGCCGGGGGAGGGTGCCGACTGGCTGCACGTGGACGTGATGGACGCCCACTTCGTGCCCAACCTGACGCTGGGCCTGCCGGTGGTGCAGTCGCTGCTCGCGGCCACCGACGTTCCGGTCGACTGCCACCTCATGATCGAGGACCCGGACCGGTGGGCCATCGGGTACGCGGAGGCAGGTGCCTACAACGTGACGGTGCACGTGGAGGCCGCCCGGGATCCGGTGGCCCTGGCCGCGAACCTGCGCGCCGCCGGGGCGAAGGCCGGCCTGTCGATCAAGCCGGGCACTCCGCTGGAGCCGCACCTGGAGACGCTGCGGCACTACGACACCCTGCTCGTGATGAGCGTCGAGCCGGGGTTCGGCGGCCAGAGTTTCATGCCCGAGGTGCTCGACAAGGTGCGGGCGGTGCGCCGGATGGTGGACACCGGGCACCTGCGGCTGCTGGTGGAGATCGACGGAGGCATCAACGCCGACACGATCGAGGCGGCCGCCGAGGCCGGCGTGGACTGCTTCGTGGCCGGCTCCGCCGTCTACGGCGCCGACGACCCGGCCCGGGCGATACGCGCGCTGCGCGGGCAGGTGCTCACCGCGTCGCCGCACCGGGGCTGGTCGACGTGACCGGACGGACGTAGGGGCCCCGGGGAACGATCAGGGACAGCGCAGGGTTGCAGACAACACACGACGTGCACCGGAAGGGGCCCACCGACATGTTCACGGGGATCGTCGAGGAGATCGGTGAGGTCCTCACCGTGCGGGAGAGCGCCGAGGTGGTGGTGTTCACCGTGCTGGGCCGGACGGTGACGTCCGATGCGGCGCACGGCGACTCGATCGCCGTGAACGGCGTCTGCCTCACCGTGATCGACCCGGCGGGCAGCACCGAAGGCACCTTCACCGTCGAGCTCGTGCCGGAGACGCTGAAGCGCTCCAGCCTCGGGGCCGTGGTGGAGGGCGCGAAGGTCAACCTCGAGCGGGCAATGCCCGTGAACGGCAGGCTCGGTGGCCACATCGTGCAGGGACACGTGGACGGCGTGGCCACCGTGCTCTCGCGCAGCCCCTCGGAGCGCAGCGACGAGCTCGTGTTCAGCCTGGCGCCCGATCTGGCCCGGTACGTCGTGGAGAAGGGCTCGATCACCGTGGACGGGGTGTCACTCACGGTGGCCGGGGTGACGAGCGACACGTTCACTGTGGCGCTCATCCCGACGACATTGGCGCACACCACGCTCGGGATCCGGCACCCTGGGGATACGGTCAACCTCGAGGTCGACGTGGTGGCCAAGTACGTCGAGAAGCTGGCGGCCGGGTATCTGGCCGGCGGCGCGAATGGTGTCAGCGTGGACGGCGTCGGCGTGGATGGTGGAATCTCGTGAACGGTGGAGCAGTGGAGAGCAGCCCGATCAGCGGCGCACCTGGCGGCCTCGAGTCCATCGAGCGTGCGCTCGCCGACCTGAAGGCCGGTAAAGCCGTGGTGGTGGTGGACGACGAGGACCGCGAGAACGAGGGCGACCTCATCTTCGCCGCCGAGATGGCAACGCCGGAGCTGGTGTCGTTCACGGTGCGGTTCACGTCCGGCTACATCTGTGTGGCGCTGACCGAGACCGAGTGCGACCGGCTCGACCTGCCGCCGATGCACCACACCAACTCCGACAACTTCCGTACCGCCTTCACCGTGACCGTGGACGCGAAGGACGGCGTGACCACCGGCATCTCCGCGTCCGACCGGGCCCACACCATCCGACTGCTCGCCGACCCGGCCGCCGGCCCCGGTGACCTGGTTCGTCCCGGCCACGTCCTGCCGCTGCGCGCCCGTGAGGGCGGCGTGCTGCGCCGCCCTGGCCACACCGAGGCGGCCGTGGACCTGGCCCGCCTCGCGGGCCTCGCCCCGGCCGGCGCGCTCTGCGAGATCGTGTCGCAGAAGGACGAGGGCGAGATGGCGCGCGGCGACGAGCTCGCCGTGTTCGCCGCCGACCACGACCTGACCCTCATCACGATCGCCGACCTCATCGCCTACCGCAGGCGGTTCGAGAAGCACGTGGTGCGCGTGGCGCAGGCCCGGATCCCCACCGCGCACGGCGAGTTCATCGCCTACGGCTACGACTCCCTGCTCGACGGCATGGAGCACATCGCGATGGTGCTCGGCGACGTGGCAGAGCCGGGCAGCACAGGGGAGGACGTGCTGGTGCGCGTGCACTCCGAGTGCCTCACCGGCGACGTGCTGGGCTCGCTGCGCTGCGACTGCGGCCCGCAGCTCGACGCGGCGCTCAAGGCGGTGGCGCAGGAGGGCCGCGGCATCGTGCTCTACATGCGCGGGCACGAGGGCCGGGGCATCGGCCTGCTGCACAAGCTCCAGGCATACCAGCTGCAGGAGGCCGGAGCCGACACCGTGGACGCCAACCTCGCGCTCGGCCTCCCTGCCGACGCCCGCGACTACGGCATCGGCGCGCAGATCCTCTCGGACCTGGGCGTGCACAGCATGCGGCTGCTCACCAACAACCCGGACAAGCGGGCGGGCCTGGAAGGCTACGGCCTGACGATCCTGGGCCGCGTGCCGCTGCCGGTGCGGGCCAGCCCGGAGAACCTGCGCTACCTCCGCACCAAGCGCGACCGCATGGGTCACGACCTGCCGGACCTCGGCGACGGCGGTGCCACCGTGGCCGACGGCGCCGGCGCGTGACGTCGTGAGCGGTGAAGGACGCCCGGACCACGGGCAGGCCCCCGACGCATCGGGGCTGAAGCTGGCCGTGGTTGCAGCCACCTGGCACGCCGAGATCGTGGACGTGCTGCTGGAGCGCGCGCTGGCCACCGCCAAGGAGGCCGGCGTGCCCGAGCCCACCGTGGTGCGGGTGCCGGGCACCATCGAGCTGCCGGTGGTGTGCCAGGAGCTCGCCCGCAACCACGATGCGGTGGTGGCGCTGGGCGTGGTGATCCGCGGCGGCACGCCGCACTTCGAGTACGTGTGCGACGCGGTGACCGCCGGACTGACCAGGGTGTCGCTCGACGAGCGCACCCCGATGGGCAACGGCGTGCTCACCTGCGACACCCGCGAGCAGGCCGTGGACCGCTCCGGCGTGCCCGGATCCACCGAGGACAAGGGTGCCGAGGCCTGCCTGGCCGCGCTGCACACCGCGCTGGTGCTGCGGGACCTGCGTGGGAGCAAGGCGTGACCGGCGTGAACGAGGCGCAGGACACCCGCGTGGTGGTGCGCCCCCGCAAGGTCTCCATCGCCGCCTGGGTGGGGGCCACCGCGGTCCTGGTGCTCTTCGTCGTGGTGGCGGTGGTGCTGCGCAACTCCGACACCGGCGTGCGGTTCCGTGCGGCCGACCAGGTGTCGCTCGTGGTCCTGGGTGTGCTGATCGCCGGGGGACTGCTGCTGCTCGCCCGCCCACGGGTGATCGCCGATGCCGAGGGCATCGAGGTGCGCAACGTGCTGTTCAACCGCCGCTTCCCGTGGGAGCTCGTGCGGCGGGTGGCCTTCCCCGACGGGGCATCGTGGGCCCGGCTGGACCTGCCCGACGACGAGTACATCGCCGTGCTGGCGATCCAGGCCGTGGACGGGAGCCGGGCCGTGGACGCCATCCGGAAGGTGCGCGCCCTGCACGCGGCGTCGAAGGGCGTCTGACCGGTCGTGCCCGACGACGCGCCGCACGTGACCACGGTTCTGGCCGACCGCGTGCTCACCGTGACGCTGAACCGCCCCGAGAAGCTCAACGCCTTCACCGCGCGGATGGCCGGAGAGCTGATCGCCGCGTTCGACCGCGCGGACGCCGACGACGACGTACGCGTCGTCGTGGTGACCGGCGCGGGGCGGGGATTCTGCGCCGGAGCCGATCTGGCCGGGGGCGGCTCGACGTTCGACTACGACAAGCGTGCGGCCGAGGGGAGCGGTCCCGATCCCGACCGGGACCGGGGCGGCCTCGTGGCCCTGCGCATCTTCGAGAGCACGAAGCCCGTGATCGGCGCGATCAACGGCCCGGCCGTCGGCGTCGGGGTGACGATGACCCTGCCCATGGACGTGCGGCTCGCATCGAGCGCGGCGCGGTTCGGGTTCGTGTTCGCCCGCCGCGGCATCGTGCCGGAGGCGGCGTCGAGCTGGTTCCTGCCGCGCGTGGTGGGGATCAGCCGGGCCATGGAGTGGGTGGCCACCGGCAGGGTCTTCGACGCCGCCGAGGCCCTCGACGGTGGCCTGGTGCGCTCCGTGCACGCGCCCGAGGATCTGCTGCCCGCCGCCTATGCCCTCGCTGCCGAGATCGCCGAGAACACGGCCCCGGTCTCGGTGGCGCTGGCCCGCCAGATGATGTGGCGGATGCTCGGCGCCGACCACCCGCTCGAGGCACACCGCGTGGACTCCCGCGCCATCATCGAACGGGGGCGCTCGGCCGACGCCGCTGAGGGCGTCACCGCGTTTCTCGAGAAGCGGCCGGCGCGATTCCCGGACCGGGTGTCGGCGGACCTCCCGCCGTTGTACCCGTGGTGGCCGGAACGACCGTGGGCCCCGCTCCCGGACGGGCGTGACGGCTGACACCTCCGGCGCCCACGTAGCATCGAGGTCGTGCTGCGAGCCCGTGAACAGGCCCCCGCCGTCGGCGACACCACTGGAGGGGACGAGAGCGTGCGCCTCGGCGACATCGTGCTGCGCAACCGGCTGGTGACGTCGTCGAGCCTGCTCGGCTACGGCGTGTCCAGCTCCGGCTTCTACGGGATGAGCCCGGTGGCGCTGTTCGTGCCGCTGAACGAGTTCGGCGCCGTGACCACCCGCACGCTGACCGTGGAGCCCCGCGAGGGCCACTTCACCACCCGCGAGGACTGGAAGCCCCGCGAGCTGCCCGGGCTGCTCAAGCGCTACGGCACCGTGCTGCGGGCCACCGACGGCGGCTGGGTGAACGCCTTCGGCTGGTGCAACGTGGGCATCGACGCCTACCTGCGCGACTACTACCCCCGCACCCGGGACCAGCGCGTGATCATCTCGCTGGGCGGGTTTTCCGCCGACGAGTTCGTGGCCCTGGTGGACAAGGTCAACGCCGCAGTACCCGCGGGCGACATCGCCGCCGTGGAGTTCAACGTCTCCTGCCACAACGTCAACTTCGACTTCACGACGATCGTGGCGGACGTGCTCGACGAGGCCGTGCCACGCAGCAACCACCCGGTGATCCTCAAGCTCTCGCCCGACTACGACTACCTCCGCAACGCGCAGCAGGCGGCGAAGGCCGGTGTGGCGGCGCTGACCGCGATCAACACCGTGAAGGCGCTGCGGCTCGACCCCCGCACCGGCACGCCGTTCCTGGCCAACCGCTACGGCGGGCTGTCGGGCCGGGCGATCAAGCCGATCGGGCTGCGCGTGGTCTCCGAGCTGCGTGAATCGGGGGTGACGCTGCCGATCATCGCGACCGGCGGCATCCGCACCGTGGACGACTGCCGCGAGTACTTCTGGGCAGGTGCCGACGCGGTGAGCCTGGGCAGCGCCGTGTGGCTCGCGAGCTACCCCGGCTACGCGCTCAGCCCGCTCCGCGCGCTGCACGTTCGGCGCGTACTGAAGGCCGTTCGGCGCTACGGACCGCACGCGGTCGGATCCGCTGAGTCGCGCTGAGCAACGATCTTCACTCGTACGCCGGGGCCGGTCGCTCGATCGGCTCTGGAACGACGAGCGGGAGGCGCGGTGGAAACGCGACACACCACGAGCGGCCCGGCGCGGGAGGGATCGGCACAGGCCGATCCCGACCGCATGCGTGCCCCGGCACGGCGTCCGCGGGTGGTGCTCCTGGACGTCTTCGAGACGATGTTGCAGGTGAACGAGCTGAGCAACCGCTTCGTGGACGTGGGGCGCCCCGCGCACGAGTGGGAGCTCTTCTTCACCCGCGCCCTGCGCGACGGGATGGCGCTGACGCTGGCCGGTGCCGCCCGGCCGTTCGGCGAGGTGGCGCGGGCCGCGCTGCGCACGACGGTGCGGCACACGCTGTCGGAGCAGGCGCTCGACCACGTGCTGAACGGCTTCCGCGAGCTGCCGCCGCACCCGGACGTGGAGCCGGCCCTCGCCGCGCTGGCCCGCGCCCGGATCCCGGCCTACGCCTTCACCCACGGCGCCGCGCAGGTGGCCTGCGACGCCCTCGACAAGGCCGGCCTGCGCACCTACCTGCGAGGTGTGTTGAGCGCCGAGGAGATCCACGCGTTCAAGCCACCGGCGCGGGTGTACCAGTGGGCCTGCCGGCAGGTGGACGCACCGGTGGACCGGGTGGCGCTGGTGGCTGCCCACTCCTGGGACGTGCACGGGGCCGTCCGGGCCGGGTTGGTGGGCGGACTCGCCACGCGACTGGAGGGCGCCGTGCCCGACACGGTGGCCCGCCCCCACGTGGCCGCCGAACGTCTCGACGTGGTGGTGGACCGCCTGCTGGCGCTGCCCAGCTGAGCGCGCGCTGCTAGGCACCGACGGCCCGCTGCCGGCCGGACCCGACCGAGTCCCGTCCGAGGTCGGCGCGCTCGCCGGCGGCGGCGCCCGCCCCGAACCCCGAGCCCGACAGGGTGCTGCGGCGCGCCCGGCCCACGGTGGGGAAGGCCTCCGCGTAGGCGCGGTCGACCCGGTCGGTGCGGTCGGCGAGCACCAGTGCCACCGACCGGCCGGCGTCCTGTGGCGCGGGCCGTTCGGCGGCCGCGCTGCTCTCGGCGTCGACCAGCCTGCGATGGACCTCCACCGCGAACCCGTGCAGCCAGGAGCGCCGGTAGGCCGCCACCGACTCGCCCCGGCGGGCCGGGCGCTGGCGCAGCAGCTGGGTGCCTGCCTGCAGCAGCAGGGACGTGTAGAGCAGCTCGACGCGCTCACGGTCGGAGGCGAACCCGAACAGGGTGACGGCGGCGACCTTGCCGCCCCCTGATCCGAACCGCACAGCCTCGTGCAGGATCGCCCGGCAGCGCAGGGCGGACGCCGTCCAGGCGAGCAATCGGGCCTTGCCCGCGCTGTAGGGATCGTCCATCGGGATCTGCCGGCTCCCGATGGCGTCACGGCCCGGTTCGGCGGCATCGACCAGCGCCGCGTCGATGCCGTGGCGGGCCATCAGCTCCACCGCCTTGGCGGTGTAGGTCTGTGCCTCCTCGGGCGTGGCCGCGCGATCGGCCTTGGCCAGCAGCTTGCGGACGACGTCCAGCTTGTCGGTTCCCATCAGATGCCCCCCTCGAACGGGCGTTCGGACTGATCGGATTCCTATCACCGGGGTCCGACATTCTCGCCGAACGCGCCACCTACACCAGCCGTCGAAGGGGCCGACCGAGGTGGCCCGGGCGCCGTTGTCGGTGGGCCGTCCTACCCTGGAGGGGCCATGCCTGATCCTTCCACCTACCGCCCCGCCCCCGGGTCCATCCCGGAGCAGCCGGGCGTGTACCGCTTCTCCGACCCCCGCGGCCGGGTCATCTACGTGGGCAAGGCCAAGAGCCTGCGCCAGCGCCTCAACTCCTACTTCGCCGACATCTCGGGTCTGCACCCGCGCACCCGGCAGATGGTCACCACGGCCTCACAGGTGCAGTGGACCGTGGTGGGCACCGAGGTCGAGGCGCTGCAGCTCGAGTACAACTGGATCAAGGAGTTCGACCCGCGGTTCAACGTCCGCTACCGCGACGACAAGACCTACCCCGTCCTCGCGGTCACGATGAACGAGGAGTTCCCGCGGCTGGCGGTCTACCGCGGCCCGCGGCGCAAGGGCGTGCGTTACTTCGGCCCCTACGCCCACGCCTGGGCCATCCGCGAGACGCTCGACCTGCTGCTGCGTGTCTTCCCGGCCCGCACCTGCTCAGCCGGGGTGTTCAAGCGCCACGGGCAGATCGGCCGGCCCTGCCTGCTCGGCTACATCGACAAGTGCTCGGCGCCGTGCGTCGGCAAGGTCGACGCTCAGGAGCACCGCGACATCGTCGAGGACTTCTGCGACTTCCTCGCCGGGCGCACCGACCACCTCGTCCGCCAGATGGAACGGAAGATGGCGCAGGCGTCCGACGAGCTGGAGTTCGAGCGGGCCGCCCGCCTGCGTGACGACATCGGCGCGCTCAAGCGGGCGATGGAGCGCCAAGCCGTGGTGCTCGGCGACGGCACCGACGCCGACGTCGTCGCGTTCGCCCAGGACGAGCTGGAGGCGGCCGTCCAGGTGTTCCACGTGCGCGGCGGCCGGGTCCGCGGCCAGCGCGGCTGGGTGATCGACAAGGTGGAGCCCGCCGACACCCCGGCGCTGGTGGAGCGCTTCCTCACCCAGTTCTACGGGGAGCAGGCGGCGCTCGCCGAGGCGAGCGACGACGCCCACCAGCCCGTGCCGAAGGAGATCCTGGTCCCCGAACTGCCGGAGGAGGCCGATGCGCTCGCCGAGTGGCTCTCGGGCCTGCGCGGATCGCGGGTCGGCATCCGGGTGCCGCAGCGCGGCGACAAGCGCGCGCTGGCCGAGACGGTCGAGCGCAACGCGAAGGAGGCCTTCACCCAGCACAAGCTGCGCCGGGCCGGTGACCTCACGGCCCGCTCGGCGGCGCTGCAGGAGATCCAGGACGGCCTCGGCCTCGACACCGCGCCGCTGCGCATCGAGTGCATCGACATCTCCCACGTCCAGGGCACGAACGTCGTCGCGTCCCTGGTGGTGTTCGAGGACGGCCTCGCGAAGAAGTCCGACTACCGCCGCTTCGAGATCCGGGACGCCGCCGAGCTCGGCGACGTCGCGTCCATCGCCGAGGTGGTGCGCCGCCGCTTCCGGCGCTACCTGGCGGAGACGGCCGGCGACTCATCTATCACGGAGGGTGACGAGTCCGGCCGTAACGGTAGCGGCGCCGTCACCGACACCACCGTTATCGCTCCCGACACCGTCACCACTCACCGGCCCGGCATCGACCCCGACACGGGCCGCCCGCGCAAGTTCGCCTACCCCCCCAACCTGCTCGTCGTCGACGGCGCGCAGCCCCAGGCCGAGGCGGCGGCCGACGTGCTCGCCGAGCTGGGCATCACCGACGTGGCCGTGTGCGGCCTGGCCAAGCGGCTGGAGGAGGTCTGGTTGCCCGGTGAACCCGACCCCGTGATCCTGTCGCGCACGAGCGAGGGGCTCTACCTCCTGCAGCGGGTGCGCGACGAGGCCCACCGCTTCGCCATCACCTACCACCGTCAGCGTCGTTCCACAGGCATGACGAGCTCCGAGCTCGACGCCGTTCCGGGGCTGGGCCCCGCCCGGCGCGCGGTGTTGCTCAAGCACTTCGGGTCGGTCCGCAAGCTGAAGGCGGCCGGCGTCGAGGAGATCGCCGCGCTGCCCGGGTTCGGTCCCCGGACGGCGGCGGCCGTGCTGGAGGCACTGGGCGCATCGGCCACCGACGCGGGAGCCACCCCATGACCGCGGCCAAGGAACCGTCGGGCATCGAGGTCGCCCTGGTCAGCGGCCTGTCGGGCGCGGGGCGCAGCACCGCGGCCAAGGTGCTGGAGGACCTCGGCTGGTTCGTCGTCGACAACCTCCCGCCCGAGCTGATCGCCACCATGGTCGATCTGGGCGCGCGCGGCCGCGGGGAGATCACCCGCATCGCCGTGGTCATGGACGTGCGCAGCCGCGCGTTCTCGGCCGACCTGGGCGCCGTGATCAAGGACCTCGACGCGCGCGGCTACCGGCCCCGGCTGCTGTTCCTGGAGGCCTCCGACGCCGTGCTGGTGCGCCGCTTCGAGCAGGTGCGCCGCAGCCACCCGCTGCAGGGCGACGGCCGGCTGTCGGACGGCATCGCCGCCGAGCGTGAGCTGCTCCGGCCGTTGCGGGAGAGTGCCGACCTCGTGGTGGACACGTCCACGGTGTCGGTGCCCCAGCTGCGCGGCACCCTGGAGCGCACGTTCGGGGTCGAATCGGAGCAGGTCACGCGCGTCACGGTGCTGTCGTTCGGCTTCAAGTACGGCCTTCCGATGGACTCCGACCTGGTCGCCGACGTCCGGTTCCTGCCCAACCCGTTCTGGATCCCTGAGCTGCGGGACCGGACCGGGCGCGACGAGCCCGTCCGCGACTACGTGCTGAGCCAGGAGGGCGCCGAGGAGTTCATCGCGCGCTACCTGGAGCTGCTCGGCCTGGTCGGAGCCGGGTACCGGCGTGAGGGCAAGCGGTACCTGACGGTCTCCATCGGCTGCACGGGCGGCAAGCACCGCAGCGTCGCCATCAGCGAGGAGATCGCCCGCAGGCTCGAGGGCACCGAGGGTGTGCGGGTCAGCGTGGCGCACCGCGACCTGGGGCGCGAATGACGGCGCGGCGACCTGGGGCGCGAATGACGGCGCGGCGACCTGGGGCGCGAATGACGGCGCGGCGACCTGGGGCGCGAATGACGGCGCGGCGACCCGGGGCGCGGACGACCCGCGTCGTGGCCCTCGGCGGGGGGCACGGGCTGCACGCCACGCTGTCGGCCGTCCGCCTGCTCACCGACGACGTCACGGCCGTGGTCACGGTGGCCGACGACGGCGGCTCGTCGGGCCGCCTGCGCCGGGAGCTGGGGTTGCTGCCGCCCGGCGACCTGCGGATGGCCCTGGCCGCGCTGGCGTCCGACGATCGCAGCGGCGCGCGGTGGAGCGAGCTCGTGCAGCACCGCTTCGGCGGCACCGGTGCGCTCGCGGGGCACGCCGTCGGCAACCTGCTGCTCGCCGGCCTCATGGACACCTTCGGCGATCCCGTCGCCGCACTCGACGAGGTGGGGGCGCTGCTCGGTGTCCGGTGCCGGGTGCTGCCGATGAGCTGCGAGCCCCTCGACATCGAGGCGGAGGTGACGGGCCTGGGCGGCTCGGGGGAGACGCACCGGATCCGCGGGCAGGTCGCCGTGGCGTCCACTCCCGGGCGGGTGCGCCGCGTCTGGCTGCTGCCCGAGGCCCCGAAGGCCTGTGGGGAGGCGCTGGACGCCGTGCGCGACGCGGACGTGCTGGTTCTCGGGCCGGGCTCGTGGTTCACGAGCGTGCTGCCCCACCTGCTCGTCCCCGACCTGCGCGACGCGATCATCGGCAGCCGGGCGCGTCGCGTCGTGGTGCTGAACCTCGCGCCCGAGCCGGGGGAGACCGCCGGGTTCTCGCCCGAGCAGCACCTGGCCGTACTCTCACAGCACGCCCCGGCCCTGCGGGTCGACGCCGTGCTCGCCGACGTCGCCGCAGTCCCGGTGCCGGAGCGGTTGCAGCGGGCTGCCGCGACGATGCTGTCGCCGGGGGGACGAATCCACCTGGCGCCGGTCGCCGCGGTGGATCCGATGGTGCCGCGCCACGACCCGGTGGCGCTGGCCGAGGCGCTCGGGTCCGTGCTGGCCACGACGGAGGTCGACCCCGGGGTCGACGCTTCCGTGAGGAGGACGTGACCGTGTTCGGTGTAACCCAGTCGTTGTGTGAAACCCAGTCCCACCCCGTCCGGAGGTCCTACCGATGGCGATGACCGCAGCGGTCAAGGACGAGCTGAGCAGGCTCGTCGTCACCAAGCCGTGCTGCCGACGTTCCGAGGTCGCGGCCCTCCTGCGCTTCGCCGGCGGCCTGCACATCGTTGGGGGCCGGGTCGTGATCGAGGCCGAGGTCGACACCGGCTCGGTCGCGCGCCGGCTGCGTCGCGACATCCACGAGCTGTACGGCCACACCTGCGAGGCCCACGTGATCACCGCGGGCGGGCTGCGCCGCGGTGCGCGCTACGTCATGCGCGTGGTCCGTGACGGCGAGGGGCTGGCCCGCCAGACCGGTCTGCTCGACGCCCGCGGCCGGCCGGTCCGCGGCCTCCCGCCGCCCGTCGTCTCGGGTGGGGTGTGCGACGCGGAGGCGGCCTGGCGCGGCGCGTTCCTGGCCCACGGTTCGCTGACCGAGCCCGGCCGCAGCTCCGCCCTGGAGGTCACCTGCCCCGGGCCGGAGGCGGCACTGGCCCTGGTGGGTGCGGCCCGGCGGCTCGGCGTCACGGCCAAGGCGCGCGAGGTGCGCGGTGCCGACCGCGTGGTCGTCCGCGACGGCGACGCCATCGGCGCGCTGCTCACGCGGATGGGCGCGCACGAGTGCGTCATGGCGTGGGAGGAGCGGCGGATGCGCCGCGAGGTCCGCGCCACGGCCAACCGGCTCGCCAACTTCGACGACGCCAACCTGCGCCGCTCGGCCCGCGCCGCCGTCGCGGCGGCGGCCCGTGTGGCCCGCGCGCTGGAGATCCTCGGTGACGACGTGCCGCAGCACCTGCTCGCAGCGGGCCGGCTGCGCGCCGAGCACACCCAGGCCTCGTTGGAGGAGCTCGGCCAGCTCGCCGACCCCCCGATGACGAAGGACGCCGTGGCCGGCCGCATCCGCAGGCTGCTGCACATGGCCGACAAGCGGGCCGCCGACCTGGGCATCCCGGACACGGAGTCGGCCGTCACGGCGGAGATGTTGGAGGACGAGGCCTGAGCCGCGCGTCACGAACCGGGGCAGGAACGGACGTGTCGGACGACACGTCGCGCTGTCGTGCCTGCTGACGCGTGGTGGATCGATTCCGAACCGGGGGTCCCGGGCGCGTCACGCGGCCGATAGGGTGGGCACCGGTTCGAGTGGTCGTCCTACGAGGTCGAAGGAGGCACCGTGACGGTGCGGGTTGGCGTGAACGGGTTCGGACGGATCGGGCGCAACTTCTGGCGCGCGGTGGACGCGCAGCGCGTGGCCGGTACCAGCGACATCGAGATCGTGGCGGTGAACGACATCACCGACAACGCGACGCTGGCGCACCTGCTGAAGTACGACTCGATCCTGGGCCGGCTGCCCTACAGCGTGTCGTCCACCGACGAGGACATCATCGTCGACGGCAAGGCGTTCAAGGGCCTGGCCGTGCGCGACCCCGCCGAGCTGCCCTGGAAGGACCTCGGCGTCGACGTCGTGGTCGAGTCCACCGGCATCTTCACCAGCCGCGACGGCGCGTCGAAGCACCTCGACGCGGGCGCCAAGAAGGTCGTCATCTCCGCGCCGGCCTCCGGCGAGGACATCACGATCGTCAAGGGTGTCAACGACGGTGACTACGACGGCAGCCAGAACATCATCTCCAACGCGTCCTGCACCACCAACTGCCTCGCGCCGATGGCGAAGGTGCTCGACGACCTCGCGGGCATCCAGCAGGGCCTGATGACCACGATCCACGCCTACACGCAGGACCAGAACCTGCAGGACGGCCCGCACAAGGACCTGCGGCGCGCCCGCGCCGCCGCGCTGAACATCGTGCCGACCTCCACGGGCGCCGCGAAGGCGATCTCGCTGGTCATGCCGCACCTCAAGGGCAAGCTGGACGGCTACGCGCTGCGCGTGCCGATCCCCACGGGCTCGGCCACCGACCTGACGGTCACCGTCGGCCGCGAGACGACCGCCGCGGAGGTCAATGCGGCGATGAAGGCGGCGGCCGATGGCCCGCTCAAGGGCATCCTCTACTACACCGAGGACCCCATCGTCTCCTCGGACATCGTCACCGACCCGCACTCGTGCATCTTCGACTCGGGGCTGACGAAGGTCATCGGCAACCAGGTCAAGATCGTCGGCTGGTACGACAACGAGTGGGGCTACTCCAACCGCCTCGTCGACATCACCGGCCTGGTGGCGTCGAAGCTGTGAACACCCTGGAAGACCTCATCGACGAGGGGGTGGAGGGGCGCGCGGTCCTCGTGCGCTCGGACCTCAACGTGCCGCTGGACGGCCAAGAAGGATCGGCACTGCGGATCACCGACGACGGGCGTATCCGGGCCTCGCTCCCCACCATCCAGGAGCTGTCGGGCGCGGGCGCTCTCGTCGTGATCACGGCGCACCTGGGCCGGCCCAAGGGGGGCCCGGAGCCGAAGTTCTCCCTCGCCCCGGTGGCCGACCGGCTCTCCGAGCTGCTCGGCGCCCCGGTCCGGCTGGTCGACCACGGAGTGAAGCAACTGCCCAACATGGCGGCAGGCGACGTCGTGATGCTGGAGAACATCCGCTTCGACCCCCGCGAGACCAGCAAGAACGACGACGACCGCGCGGCCTGCGCGCGCGATCTCGTCGCGCTGGTGGGCGAGGACGCCGCATTCGTCTCGGACGGTTTCGGCGTGGTCCACCGCAAGCAGGCGTCGGTGTACGACGTGGCGCAGATCCTGCCCGCGTACGCCGGTGGGCTCGTCCTCTCCGAGGTCGACGTGCTGCGGCGGCTCACCGAGAAGCCCGAGCGGCCCTACGCGGTCGTGCTCGGCGGCTCGAAGGTCTCCGACAAGCTCGCCGTGATCGAGGCGCTGCTGCCGAAGGTCGACGCGCTGCTCGTCGGCGGCGGCATGTGCTTCACGTTCCTCGCCGCCCAGGGCTACGGCGTGGGCGACTCGCTGCTGGAGTCCGACCAGATCGGCACCTGCCGCAAGCTCCTGGAGTCCGGCAAGATCGTGCTCCCCACCGACTTGGTGGTGGCCGACGCGTTCTCCGCCGACGCGAACACGCGCACGGTGGAGGCCGACGCGATCCCCGACGGGTGGAAGGGCCTCGACATCGGCCCGGCCTCGGTCGCGGCGTTCGCCGAGGTGCTGGCCGGCGCGAAGACGGTGTTCTGGAACGGCCCGATGGGCGTTTTCGAGCTGGCCCCGTTCGCCGAGGGCACCCGCGGGGTGGCACAGGCGATCGTCGACGGCACGAGCTTCTCGGTGGTCGGCGGCGGCGACTCCGCCGCGGCCGTGCGCACCCTGGGCCTGCCCGAGGACGGCTTCTCCCACATCTCCACCGGCGGCGGCGCGTCGCTGGAGTACCTCGAGGGCAAGACCCTCCCCGGCGTGGCAGTTCTGGAGAACGACTGATGGCCTCCCGCAAGCCCCTGATCGCCGGCAACTGGAAGATGAACCTCACGCACTTCGAGGCCATCGCCCTGATGCAGAAGTTCGCCTACGGGCTGCCGGAGAAGTACTACGCCAAGGTCGAGGTGGCGGTGATCCCGCCGTTCACCCACATCCGCAGCGTCCAGACCATGATCGACGGCGACGGCCTGCTGATGGTCCACGGTGCGCAGGACCTCTCCCCGCACGACTCCGGCGCCTACACCGGTGACGTCTCCGGCGTGATGCTGAAGAAGCTGGGCTGCTCGTACGTCATCGTCGGGCACTCCGAGCGCCGCGAGATCCACGGCGAGACCGACGCCGTCGTCGGCTCCAAGGTGCAGGCGGCCGTCCGCAACGGCATCGCGCCGATCCTGTGCGTCGGCGAGGGGCTGGAGATCCGCGAGGCGGGCGAGCACGTGGCCCACTGCACGGCGCAGCTCACGGCGGCGCTCAAGGGCGTCACCGCGCAGCAGGCCGAGAACCTCGTGGTCGCCTACGAGCCGGTGTGGGCCATCGGCACAGGGCGAGTGGCGAGCGCCGCCGACGCGCAGGAGGTATGCGGCGCGCTGCGGCAGACCCTCGGGTCGCTCTACGGCGACGAGTTCGCCGCCGGCGTCCGGGTGCTCTACGGCGGATCGGTCAAGGCCAAGAACGTCGGCGAGATCGTGGCCGAGGCCGACGTCGACGGGGCACTGGTCGGCGGGGCGAGCCTGGACGTCGACGAGTTCCCCCAGCTGTGCGCGATCGCAGCCGGTGGACCCCTGCCGTAGGGGAGCCGGTACCCTGGTCAATCCGGGCGCGACGCAGAGTGGTCTCGCGCGTGACGAGAATGAGGATGGATGCAACTCGCCCTGCAGATCGTGCTGATCGTCACCAGCGTCGCGCTGGTGCTGTTGATCCTCCTGCACCGCGGTCGCGGCGGCGGGTTGTCGACGCTCTTCGGCGGTGGCGTGCAGTCGAGCCTCTCGGGCTCCAGCGTCGTCGAGAAGAACCTCGACCGGCTCACGCTGTTCGTGGGCGCCATCTGGGTCATCGCCATCATCGGCACCGGTCTGCTCGTGAAGATCGGGGTCTGAGGAGATGGCGATGTCAGGCGGCAATGCGATTCGGGGTACCCGCGTGGGTGCCGGGCCGATGGGTGAGTCCGAGCGCGGCGAGAGCGCCGCCCGGCTGCACATCCCGTACTACTGCGCCAACGGGCACGTCACCACGCCGTCGTTCGCGGCCGAGGCGGAGGTCCCCGACTCGTGGGACTGCCCGCGTTGCGGCCAGCCCGGCGGCCAGGACAACACCAACCCGCCCGCGGCACCCCGCACGGAGCCCTACAAGACGCACCTCGCGTACGTGAAGGAGCGCCGCAGCGACGCCGACGGCGCGGCAATCCTCGAGGAGGCTCTCGGCCGCCTGCGGGCGTCACGGGAGCTGTAGGCCCTGGTGGGCATGCGCGCGGCGTTGCGGTCCCGGCTGGTGCGGGTGGTGGACGAGTCCGTCGCCCGGCACCGGGCCGAGCAGACCGAGGAGATCGTCGCGCGGCTGCGTGCCGAGTTCCGGGACGTCGTCCGTGCGGAGGCGCAACGGGTGCTCGACGAGCTGCGTGCCGTCGAGATCCGGGACCGACGTGACACGTTCGCGGCCGCGGAGCGCGAGGCCGTGGCGTCCACGGCCCGGTTCGTGCAGCGGGAGATGACCGGTGCGCGCGACTTCCGCCATCCCCACGCCACGCTCGAACACGCGCTCGCACTGGCGCCGACGGGCGGCATGGCGTTGGAGTTCGGTGTCTACACGGGCACCACGCTGAAGATCATCGCGGCGTCCCGCGACGGTGCGGTCTACGGCTTCGACTCCTTCGACGGCCTGCCGGAGGACTGGCGCACCGGGTTCGCCTCCGGCACGTTCGGGGTCGACGCACCACCCGAGGTACCCGGCGCGGACCTCGTCGTGGGCCTGTTCGACGACTCGCTGCCCGGTTTCCTGGCGGCGCACCCGGGCCCGGTGGACCTGCTGCACGTCGACGCCGACCTGTACAGCTCGGCGGTCACGGTGCTGGAGCAGGTCGGGCCACGGCTGCGGCCGGGCAGCGTCGTCGTGTTCGACGAGTTCTTCAACTACCCCGGCTGGGAGGCGCACGAGGCCCGCGCCTGGGCCGAGTACGTCGCCGCGCACGACGTCGCGTTCCGCTACGAGGCCTACACCCTCGACAACGAGCAGGTCGTCGTCCGGCTCACCGACGCAGCAGCTGGCTGATCCGCGCCGCCTGCCGGGTGAGGTGGTGGCGTTCGGCGAGGTTGGGGGCGCAGCGGGCGGCGTCGGCGTACAGCCGGGCCGCGGCCGCGAGGTCGCCCGCCTTCTCGTGGAGGTACGCCGCGACGGCGGTGTGGCGGGGCAGGCCGGGGTCCACGTCGGCCAGTGCCGCGAGGCCGGCGGCCGGGCCGTCGGCCTCGCCGACCGCGACGGCCCGGTTGAGGGCGGCGATCGGGCTGCCGGTGAGGCGGAGCAGCTCGTCGTACCAGCCGACGATCTGGACCCAGTCGGTCTCCTCGGCGCACGGCGCGTCGGCGTGCAGGGCGGCGATGGCGGCCTGCGCCTGGTACTCGCCGAGCCGGTCGCGTCCCAGCGCGGCCTGCAGGACGGCGACACCCTCGGTGATGAGCGCGGTGTCCCAGCGGGAGCGGTCCTGCTCGGCCAGGGGGACCAGGCTGCCGTCACCCCGGATCCGGGCCGGGCGGCGGGCGTGGTGCAGCAGCATCAACGCCAGGAGCCCGGCGGTCTCCTCGTCGCCCGTCATCGACGCCAGCTGCCGGCTGAGCCGGATCGCCTCGGCCGCCAGGTCGACGTCGCCGGCCGGGGGACGGAAGGGCCGACGAAGGAGGCCCGGGGCGGGTGAGGTGAAGCCCTCGTTGAACACCAGGTAGAGCACGCGCAGCACCGTCGCCGCGTCGCCAGGCTGGTCGAACCGCACGCCGGCGACCGTGCGTTTGGCCCGGCTGATCCGCTGCGCCATCGTCGCCTCCGGCACGAGGTAGGCCGCCGCGATCTGCCGGGTGGTCAGGCCACCGACGGCGCGCAGCGTGAGGGCCACCGCGGAGGTCGGCGTCAGCGACGGGTGGGCGCACAGGAAGAACAGCGCCAACGTGTCGTCCGCGGTCTCGGTGGGCCCGGGCGGCGGCTCGATCTCGACCCGCTCCTCCCGGTCCCGGCGCGAGGTCTCGGCGCGGTGGACGTCGAGGAACTTGCGCCAGGCCACCGTGACCAGCCAACCCTTCGGGTCGGCCGGGTGGCCGTCCGGCCAGGTCAGGGTGGCCTGGAGCAGTGCTTCCTGCACGGCGTCCTCGGCCGTCGCGAAGTCGACCCCGCGACGCACGAGGACGCCGATCACCGCGGGGGTGAGCTCCCGCAGCAGCAGCTCGTCGATCACCTGGTCACTCGGTGACCGTCGGCGCCTCGCCCATGAACGGGCGCACCTCGAGCCACTCGTGGATCGGCTTGCCGCCGGCGCCGGGCGCGGCCGACAGCTCACCGGCGAGCACGAGTGCACGCTCGTAGGTGTCGACGTCGATGATCATCCAGCCGGCGATGAGGTCCTTGGTCTCCGCGAAGGGCCCGTCGGTGACCGGCGGCCTGCCCTCCCCGTCGTAGCGGACGAAGGTGCCCTCGGCGGAGAGTGCCTGGCTGTCGACGAACTCGCCGGTGCCCTCCAGGCGGGTGGCGAAGTCGTTCATGTACTGCACGTGGTCCTCCACCTCCTGTGGGGCCCACTGGTCCATGGGGACGTCGTTGACGGCCTCGGGCGCGCCGCGGTAGTGCTTGAGAAGGAGGTACTTCGCCATGGTGGATCTCCTCGGTCCGGTGCGGCCGCGGTGGCCGCATCCGCCCCTGGGACGCAGCCGCCGAGCCGTTCTCGACATCGTGGCCGAGAAATCCTCTAGGACGTCCTGCCGATCACGGTCAGTTGCTGCGTGAACGCCACGGCCAGGCGCGCGGGGGTGGTGCCGGGCGGCACCGCTGAGGACGCCACCGTCACCACCCGCCCGCCCTGCACGAGCGCGGCGTAGACGCCGTCGCCATCGAAACGGCACACGAACCCGCCGTCGGCCGCCTTCACGTCGGCCCGGGACCCGCTCTCGCACAGCTGCGCGATCGTGTCGAGCTCGGAGGCCGCGTCGTCGGAGGACGACGTGACGTCCACCGCCAGGAAGCCGGCCGGGCCGGGGTTGCCGGCCGGGTCGTAGACGCAGCGCGTGTCGGTGGCCATCGACTGGTCCGGGGTCCAGACGACGCCGGTGGTGGCGGCCAGCTCCGGGCCGTCGAGCAGGCATGCGGCCGGAGGTGCGGGCGGCTGGGCCTGCGGGACGGGTTCGGCGGGCTCGCTGGTGCACGCGGTGAGCAGACCGGCGGCGACGAGCAGAACGCCCGCCGTCGCGCGTCCCCCCGCTCCGTGCACGGATCCAGGGTCCCATGCGGGGCCGGTCCTAGCCGATCGCGGCCTCGATGGCGGCTGTGACCTCGGGCGAGGTGGGCTCGGCGCCCGGCCGGAAGCGTGCCACGACCGTGCCGTCCGGGCCGACGAGGAACTTCTCGAAGTTCCACTGCACGTCACCCGCCGTGCCGTCGGCGTCGGGGACGGCGGTCAGCTCCGCGTAGAGCGGGTGCCGGTCGGCGCCGTTGACGTCGACCTTCTCCGTCAGCGGGAAGCTCACGCCGTAGGTGGCGGAGCAGAACGTCGCGATCTCGTCGGACGTGCCGGGCTCCTGGCCGCCGAACTGGTTGCACGGCACGCCCAGGACGGTGAACCCGCGGTCGGCGTAGCGCTCCTGGAGCTGCTCGAGGCCGGTGTACTGCGGGGTCAGGCCGCACTTCGAGGCGACGTTGACGACGAGGACGGTCTTGCCGGCGAGCGCGGCGAGATCGAGCGGGGCGCCGTCGAGGGCGGCGATGGGGGTGTCGAGAAGGGACATGTTCTCGACCTTACGTCGCGCTACGCTCCGGAGATGACGCGGTGGACGCTGCCCCCTTCCTCCATCCCGACGGCCTGGTTCAACGTGGTGCCCCACCTCGCGAGCCCTCCGCAGCCGCCGCTGCACCCGGGCACGCGGGAGCCGGTGGGCCCCGACGACCTCGCGCCGCTGTTCCCGATGGCGTTGATCGGGCAGGAGGTCAGCGCGGAGCCGTGGATCGACATCCCCGGCGAGGTGCTGGACATCCTGAAGCTGTGGCGCCCGACGCCCCTTCAGCGGGCCGTCCGGTTGGAGAAGGCGCTCGGCACGCCGGCGCGCATCTACTTCAAGGACGAGTCGATCTCGCCCGCCGGCAGCCACAAGACCAACACCGCGGTGCCCCAGGCGTTCTACAACTCCCAGGAGGGCATCACCCGCCTGTCGACCGAGACCGGTGCGGGCCAGTGGGGCACCGCCCTGGCGTTCGCGTGCGCGCAGTTCGACCTCGACCTCAAGGTCTACATGGTCCGCGCCTCCTACGAGCAGAAGCCCTACCGTCGGATCGCGATCGAGACGTGGGGAGGTGAGGTCGTCCCCTCGCCCGTGGACGACCCTTCGCATCCCGGCTCGCTCGGCAACGCGATCTCCGACGCCGTGCGCGACTGCGTCGGCCGCTCCGACACCCACTACTCGCTGGGGTCGGTGCTCAACCACGTGCTGCTGCACCAGACGGTGATCGGCATCGAGGCCAAGGAGCAGCTGGCGCTGGCGGGGGAGCGGCTGCCCGACGTCGTCATCGCGCCGTGCGGCGGCGGGTCCAACCTCGGCGGCATTTCGTTCCCGTTCGTGCCCGACTCCGGCGTGCGGCTGCTGGCGGTCGAGCCGCTGTCGTGCCCGACGTTGACCCAGGGTGAGTTCGGCTACGACTTCGGCGACACCGAAGGGCTCACGCCGCTGCTGCCGATGTACAGCCTGGGGGCGAAGTTCGTGCCGCCGTCGATCCACGCGGGCGGGCTGCGCTACCACGGCGACTCCCCGCTGATCTCCCAGCTCGTCCGCGACGGTCGCATGGAGGCCGTCGCGTACCCGCAGGGCAAGGTGTTCGAGGCCGCCGTCCAGTTCGCAAAGGCCGAGGGCAAGATCCCGGCGCCCGAGTGCGCGCACGCCATCCGGGCCGCGATCGACGAGGCCCTGGCCGCGAAGGAGACGGGTGAGGAGAAGGTGATCCTCTTCAACTACTGCGGCCACGGCTTCCTCGACCTCTCGGCCTTCGACGACTACAACAACGGCCGGCTGCCCGAGGAGCAGGGCTCCTGATCAGCACCCACAGGGCGCGGTGAGGGGATCGGCCGGACGCTCGACGCGCCCGGCCGGTCCGTCCACCGCGAACCCCTCGCGCGACCAGTACTCGATCCCGCCGATCATCTCCCGGACGTCGTAGCCGATGCGGGCCAGCGCGAGGGCGGCGCGGGTGGCGCCGTTGCAGCCCGGGCCCCAGCAGTAGGTGACCACCGGCACTGCGGGATCGAGCAGCGCCCCTGCGCGGTCCGGGATCTCCGCGGTGGGCAGGTGCACGGCGCCGGGGATGTGGCCCTGATTCCACGCGGCGGTGCCGCGGGAGTCGATCAGTACGAAGCCGCCCGCGGGTAGCGCGGCGTGGACATCGGAGACGTCCGTCTGGAAGGCGAGTCGGGCGGTGAAGAAGGCGACGGAGTCCATGCCGCGCACGCTACGAGGCCGGCGTCCTTCGTCGAAGGCAGTATCCACGGCAGTGCGCGGCCTCTGTGCAGTATTCCACTGTAAAGTGACGGTGTGACCGTGGAAAACTTGGACGATGTCGACTGGCGCCTGCTCGAGGCCCTGCAGCGCGACGGCCGGGCCAGCTACGCCGATCTGGGCCGGCTCGTCGGGCTCTCGCCCAGTGCCGTCACCGAGCGGGTGCGGAGGCTGGAGGAGACGGGCGTGATCACGGGCTACGTCGCGGAGGTCGACCCGGAGAAGCTCGGCCTCACCATCCTCGCGCTGGTGCGGCTGCGCTACCCGCACGGCAACTACAAGCCCTTTCACGCGTTGCTCGCCAGCACGCCGGAGGTGGGGGAGGCGCACCACGTCACCGGCGAGGACTGCTTCGTGCTCACCGTCCGGGCCCGGTCGATGCGGCACCTGGAGGAGGTCACGGGGCGCATCTCGGGTCTGGGCGCGGTCACCACGAGCGTCGTCTACTCCAGCCCGCTCCCGCGGCGGCCGGTGGTGGGCAGCGCGGTCGGGGCCAGCGGGGCGGCGGCGAGCGCGTCGCGCCGACGGGCCTGAGGTGCGGCGCTGCCCGACAGGTGGGCGGCCACAGAGACACACGCGGCGCAGTCCGACGGCGGCACGGTCCGACGGGTGTTGGGTGCCGAAGGGTGTTGGGGATCCGGCCGGTGTTGGGGCGGGGCCGCGCCAGGTGCGGGGCGGCGGTGCGAGCATGATCATCTTTTCGGGACCGGTAACCGTAGCCGGGACGGCTGCGCGTCCCCGGCCGACGATCATGCCGACACGAGCCATCCATGATCGTCGGCTGGGGACCGCAAACCGCGCCTGACGCGGCTGCCGGTCCCGAAAAGATGATCATGGCTCCGCCGCTCCGCCGCCCCACGAATCGACGACCTGGCGCCTCGGGTGCCGGCGTTCCCGCCGGCGTGCGCCAGGCCGGTCGAGTGCGACCACAGCGTGGTCTCCACAAGATCGAACCACTCGGGCGTTGCACTCACCCCCGAGCGGCGTGGCGGATTCGCGAACTCGGCCCGCGAGATGGCGAACTCGCGTGGTCAGATGGCGAACTCGCCGTGTCGGGTCGGTCGACTCGCCGGGGGCGTTGGGGGTGCTCAGGCGCCGGGGAGCAGTCTCAGGAGGCTCTCGGGGCCGCTTGTTGTTGCCCCTACGGCGTGCACGCGGGCGCGGAGGGCGCGGTCGGCTGTCACCACCAGCACCGGGTCCGCCGCCAGCTCGGCGGCGAGGGCGGCGATGGTCGCGTCGCCGTCCGCGGGGGCCAGGACGATGCGCAGGCCTGGCGCGTCGGGCAGGAGGCCGCGGGCCTGCTTCGCCTTCCCCTCCAGCACCAGGTGCACCGCCAGCTCCGCCGATGCGTCGCCGGCGAGCTCGGCCAGCAGGACCTGGTCGGCCGAGACCAACTGCTCGGCCAGCCGCCGGGCCGCCCCCGGGCGGTCGTGCCACCAGCCGTCCGGCCGCGAGCCGACGACGTTGGCCCCGTCGACGATCAGGTGTCTCACCCGATCGCCGGCACCAGGTCCCGCGGGAGCTTGGACGCCGCGGCGCGGTCGAGCAGCCAGCGGGTGCGCCGCCTGCCCTGCGCCCCACCGACGGGGATGGCGACCTCGCCGGCCCCGCCCAGCGCCATCGAGACGGCCGCTGCCTTCTCCTCACCCGCCGTGATGATCCACACCTCGGCGGCGCGGCGGATGGTGGGCAGCGTCATCGACACGCGCGTGGGCGGCGGTTTGGGGCAGCCGTGCACGGCCACGACCGTGCGCTCGGTCTCGTAGACCGCGGGGGAATGCGGGAACACCGACGCGGTGTGGCCCTCCCCGCCCATCCCGAGCATCAGCACGTCGAACGAGGGGCTGGGCCCGTGATCCTCGGGCCGCGCCTTGGTCGCGAGCAGCTCCGCGTACTGCTGCGCCGCCGCCTCGGCCCCGGAGGGGCCGGTTCCCGTGTCGGCGCCCATCGGGAAGACCTTCGCGGAGTCCACCCGGATGTGGTCGAGCAGCGCTGCGCGGGCCTGTGTGTCGTTGCGCTCGGGGTCGCCGGGCGGCAGGAACCGCTCGTCGCCCCAGTAGAACTCCACGTTGGCCCAGTCCACGGCGTCGCGGGCGACGGTGGCGCGCACCTTCTCCAGCATCGCGATGCCCACCCCACCCCCGGTCAGCACGATCTTCGGGACGTTCCCGGCCGCCTGGAGGTCGACGAGCCGCGTGATGAGGCGGGCCGCCGCGGCCGTGGCGAGCACGTTGGCGTCGGAGTGGACGGCGATGTCGGCGGCGGCCGACATCACGTGCTGGCCAGCGACGGGATCTTGACCGCGGTACGGCCCTTGGAGATCGTGGCGACGCCGGCCAGGGCCTCGCCGTAGGTCTCGTCGGGGTCGAGTCGGCGCAGCTCCTCGGCCAGGCAGTCGCGCACCTCGCGCCGCGCCAGGGCCACGAGCCGGTCGGGCTGCCCGGGCTGGCGCAGGCTGCCGACCTTCCCGTCGGGGCGGATCAGCTCCACGGGGCCGCTCGCCCGCTCGAGCTTCACCGACACGAGGCCGGGACCGGTGGCCGCCGGCGAGCGCTTGACCTTCGTGCCCAGCCGCGTGGCGAGCCAGCCCGCCATCAGGTCCGTGGACGGGGAGATCGCCTCGCCCGCGACGGTGGCCGCGGTGACGGGCTCGTGCGGCGGGTGGTCCAGCGCGGCGGCGAGCAGCGCCCGCCACGGCGTGAGCCGCGTCCAGGTGAGGTCGGTGTCGCCGGCCACGTGGTGGGCGCGGCGCTGCTCGAAGGCCTTGAGCGGGTTCTTCGACGCGAGTGCATCGGTGATGCGGCGTTGCGCGAGCTTGCCCACCGGGTCCTGGGACGGGACGGCGGGTGCCTCACCCGGCCACCACGCCACCACGGGAGCGTCGGGGAGCAGCAGCGGCATGACCATGCCGGCGCCCGCGTCCTCGGCGGCGAGCGGGCCGTAGCCGCGCAGCACCACGACCTCGCTGGCCCCGGCGTCCCCGCCGACGCGGATCTGGGCGTCCAGGCGCGGTGCGGCCTTGCGGGCGCCCCGGGCCAGCACGATCACCCGGCACGGGTGCTCGCGGCTGGCCGCGTTGGCCGCCTCGATGGAGGTCTCGATGTTGTTGCCGTCGTCGGTGATCATCACCAGGGTCAGCACGCGGCCCAGGGCCATGACACCGCCGCTGTCACGCAGCTCCACGATCTTCTTGTTGACCGCGGAGACCGATGTGGACGGAAGATCGGTGATCATGGCCTTCTCCAGGTGCGGCCGGTGCGGGCCAGCATCGTGTTGGCGGACTCGGGTCCCCAGGACCCGGCGGGATAGGGATCGGGCCCGGCCTTCGCGGCGGCCCAGTGCTCGATGACCGGGTCGAGGATCTCCCAGGACCGCTCGACCTCCTCGTTCACCGGGAACAGCGACGGCTCGCCGAGCAGGACGTCCAGGATGAGGCGTTCGTAGGCCTCGGGGGAGGCCTCGGTGAACGCGCTGCCGTAGCCGAAGTCCATCGTGACGTCGCGGACCTCCATGAGGCTGCCCGGTACCTTCGACCCGAACCGCATGGTGACGCCCTCGTCGGGCTGGACGCGGATGACGAACGCGTTCTGGCCGAGCTCCTCGGTCATCGTCGCGTCGAACGGCAGGTGCGGGGCGCGCTTGAAGATCACCGCGATCTCGGTGACGCGGCGGCCCAGCCGCTTGCCGGTGCGCAGGTAGAACGGCACGCCGGCCCAGCGCCGGGTGTCGATCTCGCAGGTGATGGCCGCGTAGGTCTCGGTGCCGGACTCGGGGTTGAACCCCTCCTCCTCCTTGAGGCCCGGGACCAGCTCGCCGCCCTGCCAGCCGCCGGCGTACTGGCCGCGGGCGGTGGTCTCGTCGAGCGGGCCGACGAGCTTGGTGGCGTTGAGGACCTTGATCTTCTCGCTGCGCAACTCGTTGGAGGAGAACGAGGTGGGCTCCTCCATCGCGATGAACGCGAGCAGCTGGAGCAGGTGGTTCTGGATGACGTCCCGGGCGGCGCCGATGCCGTCGTAGTAGCCGGCGCGGCCGCCCAGGCCGATGTCCTCGGCCATGGTGATCTGCACGTGGTCGACGTAGTGGGAGTTCCAGATCGGCTCGAACAGCTGGTTGGCGAAGCGCAGCGCCAGGATGTTCTGGACGGTCTCCTTGCCGAGGTAGTGGTCGATGCGGAACACCGAGTCCTCGGGGAACACCTCGTTGACGATGCCGTTGAGCTCGATCGCCGACTTCAGGTCGTGGCCGAACGGCTTCTCGATGACCACGCGGCGCCACTGGTCGAGGCCCTCCTGCGCCGACAGGCCGGAGCGGGCAAGCTGCTTGCAGACCACGGGGAAGGCGTTCGGCGGGATCGACAGGTAGAACGCGTGGTTGCCGTTGGTGCCGCGGATCCGGTCGAGCTCCTCGACGGTCTCCTCGAGGCGGTCGAACGCGTCGTCGTCGTCGAAGGTGCCCTGCACGAAGCGGAACCCCTCGGACAGCCGGTCCCACACCGTCTGGTTGAACGGCGTGCGGGCGTGGGCCTTCACGGCGTCGAGCACGACCTGGCCGAAGTCCTGGGCCTCCCAGTCGCGGCGGGCGAAACCGGTGAGGGCGAAGCCCGGCGGCAGCAGCCCGCGGTTGGCGAGGTCGTAGATGGCCGGCATCAGCTTCTTGCGCGAGAGGTCGCCGGTGACCCCGAAGATGACCAGCCCGCACGGACCCGCGATGCGCGGCAACCGCTTGTCGCGGGGGTCGCGGAGCGGGTTCGTCCACCCGTCGGCGCTCATTCGGTCTCCCAGTCGGTAGTGACAGTCGGTAGTGGATCAGCGGGGCGGGCACATCATGGCAGTCCAGGGTCACAGCTGTTGCACGGCGCGCACCAGCGTCACGAGCCCGACGACGCGGTCGGTGAGGTGCAGCCGGAGCACGCGACGGCCGCGGTCGGCGAGCGCGGCGGCGTCGGCGCGGGCCTGACCGAGCTGCAGCGCACCGAGGGGATCGTCGTCGGGTTCCCCCGACCCGGTCACCTGACAGACCACCCCACCGGCGGGGCCGCCCTTGTCGCGCTGGCCCGACCCGGGCAGGCAGCGCGGGGCCCAGCCGAAGGTGGTGACGAGCCCGGTGCGGCGGGTCAGCTCCGGTCGCAGGACGGCGGCCGACGCGTCGTCGTGGCGGTCGAGGTAGGCGTGCACGGCCAGATGATCGGTGTCCGTGCCGTCCAGCAGCGCCCGCAACGCACCCGCGACGGTGACGGTGTCCGGGGGCATCCAGTCGCCGGCGTGCACGTCCACCATCCCGTCGGCGAACGTCGGAGGGGCGGCGCCGTCGACGACCGGCGTGCGGGCGTCGGGCCGGTCGGTGGGATCGACGGCCAGCAGGTGCGCGGCCACCGCGGTGGCGTGCAGCCACAGCAACAGCTGGGTGGCGGCGGGCCCGTCGGTGGTGACGTCGGCCGCGCCCGCACCGTCGACGGCCACCGTGAGCACGCCCGGTGCCGTCCAGCCCGGGGCGTCCGGGGCCTCGACGAGCACCGGCAGCGGGCCGCGACCGTCCTTGCCCAGCCCACCGGCCAGGAGCTGCGCCACCCACTCGGCCAGCGGCCCGGCCCCGGCGACCGCGACCAGGGAGGCCTGCGCGAGCAGGGCCCCGACGGCGAGGACGGGGTTGTCGGCGTGGTCGTCGGCGAGTGCGGACCCGGTGTCCAGGGCGTCGGCCAGCAGCACGCCGACGTCGGCGCCGGCCAGCCCGGCCGGGACCATGGCGAACGCCGTGAGCGCCGCCCACGGCCCGTCGACGTCCGACGGGCCGAGCACCGTGGTGGCCCCGCCCGCCCGGCCCAGCAACGGGCCGTCCGGCGCGGTGACGAGCACGGTGTGGTCGTCCGGGTCGAGCCCGTCGGCCCGGAACGCGGTGGCGACGGTGTCCCAGATGAGCTCCACCGCGGTGGTGTCCTCGCCCGGCGGGGCGCTGATCACCAGCACCGTGGCGTCGAGGTCACCGGCGAGAGCGTCGCCGACCTGCACGGGATCGGTGCCGTCGAGCACGATCAGCCGGGTGGGGAGGATGCCCGCGTCGGCGATCACCTCGGCCGCCACCCCGACCCCGCCGGCCGCGGCGAGGACCACGCGGGTGAGCCCGGCGACGCGCAGGCGTTCGTGCAGGCCCTCGATCTCGCCGACGAGCGGCCGGGCCCCGCGCGCGGCGGAGACCCAGCCCGGCCGGGCCGCCCGCGGCCAGACCGTGGTGTCGCCCGCCGCGATCCGGGACGCGACGGCGGCACCGACCAGCCGCTCGACCACGTCGGCCGGCGGCGGGACGGTGAGCACCACCGCGTCCAGAGGCATTCCTGCTACTTCTTCGCCCCGTCGAGCTGGCCCTGCACGGTCTCCAGCAGCTCGGCCCAGGACTTCTCGAACTTGTCGACACCCTCGTCCTCCAGGACGAGGAACACGTCCGTGAGGTCGATGCCCGCCGCCGCGACGGCGTCGAACACCTCCTGGGCGGCCGCCCCGGTGCCGGTGACAGCATCGCCGCCGGGGACCAGCTCGCCGTGGTCGGCGAAGGCCAGCATCGTCTTCTCCGGCATCGTGTTGACGGTGTCGGCGACGGCGAGCTCGGTGACGTAGAGCGTGTCGGAGTACTCCGGGTTCTTGACCCCGGTGGACGCCCACAGCGGACGCTGGGCCTTGGCGCCCTGGGCCTCCAGGGCCTCCCAGCGCGGGCCGGAGAAGATCTCCTGGAACGCCGCGTAGGCCAGACGGGAGTTGGCGACCCCGGCCTTGCCCCGCAGGGCCAGTGCCTCGTCGGTACCGATGGCCTCGAGGCGCTTGTCGATCTCGGTGTCGACGCGGGAGACGAAGAAGCTCGCCACCGAAGCGATGCCCGCGAGCTTGTGCCCGTTGGCCGCGGCCTGCTCCAGCCCGTCGAGGTAGGCGCCCATGACGAGGCGGTAGCGCTCGACCGAGAAGATCAGCGTGACGTTGACGGACACGCCCTCGGCGAGCGCGCTGGTGATGGCCGGCAGCCCCGCCTCGGTGGCCGGGATCTTGACCAGCAGGTTGGGCCGGTCCACGGCCTTCCACAGATCCAGGGCCTGCGCGGCCGTGGCGGCGGTGTCGTGGGCCAGCCGCGGGTCGACCTCGAGCGACACGCGCCCGTCGACGCCACTGGTGGCCTCGTACGTGCCGGCGAACAGGTCGCAGGCGTGGACGACGTCGGCGACGGTGATCTCACGGACGGCGTCGTCGACCGACGCGCCGCGGGCGGCGAGCTCGTGCACCTGCTCGTCGTAGGCCTCGCCCTTCGACAGCGCACCGGCGAAGATCGTGGGGTTGGTGGTGACACCGACGACGTGCTTGTCGGTGATGAGGCCCTGCAGGTTGCCCGAGTTCAGACGCTCCCGCGACAGGTCGTCGAGCCAGATGGACACTCCGGCGGCCGCGAGGTCGCCGAGTCGATCGTTGCTCATGTGTGGTCCTCCTTCAGGAAACGGTGAACAGGCTGCGGCGGGCCGCGGCCACGACGTTCTCGGTGGTGAAGCCGAACTCGCGGAACAGCGTCGCGGCATCGGCGCTCGCGCCGTAGTGCTCGATCGACACGATCTCGCCCGCGTCACCGGTGAACCGGTACCAGGGCATCGCGATTCCCGCCTCGACGGCGACGCGCGCCTTGACGTCCCTGGGCAGTACCGACTCCTGGTAGGCCGGGTCCTGCTCGTCGAACCACTCGACGCACGGCATCGACACGACGCGCGTGGGCACGCCGTCCGCCTCGAGCGCGGCGCGGGCGTCGACGGCGATCTGCAGCTCGGACCCGGTCGCGATGAGGATCAGCTGCGGGGTGCCGGTGCTCGCCTCGGCCAGCACGTAGCCGCCCTTCGCGACACCCTCGGCGGACGTGCCCTCCAGCGTGGGCAGGTTCTGCCGGCTCAGCACGAGGCCGTTGGGGCCCTCCGGCCGTTCGAGGACCGCCTTCCACGACGCCGCGGTCTCGTTGGCGTCGCCGGGACGCACCACCGAGAGACCGGGGATGGCCCGCAGCGCCGCGAGGTGCTCGATCGGCTGGTGGGTGGGGCCGTCCTCGCCGAGGCCGATGGAGTCGTGCGTCCAGATGTAGACGACGCTCGCCTTCATCAGCGACGCCAGGCGGACCGCGCCGCGCATGTAGTCGCTGAACGTCATGAACGTGCCGCCGTACGGGCGGGTGGGCCCGTGCAGCGCGATGCCCGTGAGGATCGAGCCCATGGCGTGCTCGCGGATGCCGAAGTGCAGCGTGCGGCCGTAGGGGTGCGCGTTCCACATCTTCGTGGCGATCGACGCGGGCCCGAACGAGTCGGCGCCCTCCATCGTGGTGTTGTTGCTCTCGGCCAGGTCGGCCGAGCCGCCCCACAGTTCGGGCAGCACGTCGGCGAGCGCGCCGAGCACCTCGCCGGACGCCTTGCGCGTCGAGAGCCCCTTCGGATCGGCGTCCCAGCTGGGCAGCGACTTCGCCCAGCCCTCGGGCAGCGTGCGGCCGATCATGCGGTCCAGCAGCGCCTTGCGCTCGGGCTCGCGGGTGGCCCACGCGTCGAATCCCTCGGTCCAGACCTTGCGGGCCGCGGTGCCGCGGTCGCCGACCTTGCGGACGTGCGCGAGCACCTCGTCGGCGACCTCGAAGGTCTTGTCCGGGTCGAAGCCCAGCGCCACCTTGACCGCCGCGACCTCCTCGTCGCCCAGCGCGGACCCGTGCGCCTTGCCGGTGTTCATCTTCTTGGGCGCCGGGTAGCCGATGATCGTGCGCAGCAGGATGAACGACGGGCGGTCGATGACCTCCTTGGCGGCCTTCAGCGCGGCCTCGATGGCGACGACGTTCTCGCCGCCCTCGACGACCTGCACGTGCCAGCCGTAGGCCTCGTAGCGCTTCGCGGTGTCCTCGGACAGCGCGATGGTGGTGTCGTCCTCGATGGAGATCTTGTTGTTGTCGTAGACGACCGTCAGGTTGCCCAGCTCCTGGGTGCCCGCGATCTGGGAGGCCTCGGAGGTGACGCCCTCCTCGATGTCGCCGTCGGAGGCGAACACGTAGATCTGGTGGTCGAACGGGCTCTCGCCCGGCGCCGTGTCGGGGTCGAACAGCCCGCGCTCGCGGCGCGCGGCCATCGCCATGCCCACCGCGGAGGCGAGACCCTGGCCCAGCGGGCCCGTGGTGATCTCGATGCCGGGGGTGTGGCGGTGCTCCGGGTGGCCCGGGGTCTTGGAGCCCCAGGTGCGCAGGGCCTCGATGTCGTCCAGCTCCAGGCCGTAGCCGGAGAAGAACAGCTGGATGTAGAGCGTCAGGCTGGAGTGGCCGCAGGACAGCACGAAGCGGTCGCGGCCGATCCAGTCCTCGTCGCTCGGGTCGTGGCGCATCACGCGCTGGAACAGGGTGTACGCCAGCGGGGCGAGGCTCATGGCCGTGCCCGGGTGGCCGTTGCCGACCTTCTGGACGGCGTCGGCCGCGAGCACGCGCACCGTGTTGACGGCGCGGGTGTCGAGGTCGGTCCAGTCGTCGGGCACGACGGCCCGGGTCAGCGTCTCGATGTCGGTGTCAGCCACAGCACTCCCTGGCGAATTCTGGTGGGGGTCGGCAGGCGGTACGCGCAGCAGCGATGCCGGCGCCCGGCTCTGCGGGTCAGCCTAGCCACGTCGTCCATGCACGTGTGATCTCACAGTGATGTGGCCAGGAGTTGTCACGCGGGGTCTACCCGACAGGCCCCGTATCCATACCTGCGGCTACCATCGACAAGCCGTAGAAGAACTCCCACCACATGCGGATTCGAGGTTTGCCCGGTGACTGTGCCTGTGTCGCACTCGGGACCCACGGAGGTGCCTCCGGCACCGTCGGTTCTGCAGCGGACCCGGGACACCGTGCAGGCCTACCTCGGCCTCACGAAGACCCGCATCATCGAGCAGCTGCTCGTGGTCACCGTCCCGGCGATGTTCCTGGCTCAACGGGGCATCCCGTCGGTCTGGCTCATCGTGGCCACCCTCGTCGGTGGTGCCGCCGCGGCGGCCAGCGCCCACGCGCTCAACTGCGTGGTCGACGCGGACATCGACAAGGTCATGAAGCGCACCTCCCGGCGGCCGCTGGCCAAGGGGCAGGTGCCGCCGCGCAACGCGCTGATCTTCGGCCTGGTGCTCGGCGCCCTGAGCGCGGTGTGGCTCGGGTTCACCACCAACTGGCTCGCCGCCGGCCTGTCCGTCGCGGCCATCGCGTTCTACGTGCTCGTGTACACGCTGCTGCTCAAGCGCCGCACCTCGCAGAACATCGTGTGGGGCGGCGCCGCGGGCTGCATGCCCGTCGTCATCGGGTGGGCCGCGGTCACGGGCACCGTGCAGTGGCCCGCTCTGGTGATGTTCGGCGTCATCTTCTTCTGGACGCCGCCGCACTTCTGGGCGCTCGCCATGCGCTACCGCGACGACTATGCCGCCGCCGGCGTCCCGATGCTGCCCGTCGTGGCCACGCCCGTGCAGGTGTCGCGCCGGATCGTCGCCTACTCCTGGGTGATGGCCGCCTGGACGTTCCTGCTCCTGCCCGCCACCAGCTGGATCTACGCCGCGGTCGCCCTGGTGGGCGGCGCCTACTTCGTGTTCAGGGCCCACCGCCTCCACCACGAGGTGGCATCCGGCCACGAGCCCGCACCGATGAAGCTGTTCCACCTGTCGAACATGTACCTCTGCGGGCTGTTCCTCGCGATCGCGGTGGACGCGGCGGTCGGGCTCCCGGTCCTGGGCTGGCCCTTCTAGCGGTTCCTGGCCCCACCTCGCAGCCCGTCGTGCTCCTCGCAGCACGCCGGCGGGCTGCGAGGACACCCCACGTGCTGCGACGTCGGGGTTGTCCACAGATCTCGTCAATCCGGCCGCTCAGGGCCGCGTCGCGCCACGCTTCTCCCAAGGAGATCACCCGGAGGGGCCAGCTGCTCGCGGCCGGATACGCCGCCTCCGAGGTGCGCCGCTTGTTGCGCGACGGGCGGCTCGCGACCGTGCGCCGCGGCAGCTACACACTCGGCGCGCCGCCGTCGCAGCCCGAGCTGCGGCACCTCGTGGCTGTCCGGGCGGCCGTGCCCGACCTCGCTCCGGACGCGGTGATCAGCCACGTGTCCGCCGCACTCCTGCACGGCATGGACGTGTGGGGCATTCCGCTGCGGAAGGTGGGCGCGACGCGTGCCCGCCGGTCGGGGGCCCGTCGCGGCGCCGGGGTGCACCTGCGTGCCGCGCCGCTCGACCCCGACGAGATCACGTCGGTGGGCGGCATCAGGGTCACCACGCGGGCGCGCACGGTCGCCGACATCGCGCGGTCGGTGCCGTTCGAGCAGGCCGTGGTGGTGGCGGACTCGGCGCTGCACAACGAACTGGTCACCGTCGCCGAGCTGGACGAGGCCCTGACCCGATGCGTCCGGCGGCCGGGCAGCCCTGCGGCGCGGCGGGCCATCGGGTTCGCTGACGGGCTGGGCGAGAGCGTGGGGGAGTCGCGCAGCCGGGTGGCCATGACGTTCGCGGGGGTGCCGGCGCCGGTGCTGCAGTGGGAGGTGGTGACGCGCTCGGGCCTGTCGCTGGGCCGCGTCGACTTCGCCTGGCCGCGGTTCCGGGTGGTCGCCGAGTTCGACGGAAAGATCAAGTACGGCCGGCTGCTGCGTCCCGGCCAGGACCCCGGTGACGCGGTGTTCGAGGAGAAGATCCGCGAGGACCACATCCGCGACGAGGACCTGCGCATGACGCGGTGGACGTGGCGCGACGTGTCCCCCTTCGACGAGGTGGCCACCCGCCTCCGACCACCTCCTGCGCTGACGTCGCAGCCTGTGTTGTCACCTCGCAGCCCGCCGGTGGGCTGCGACGAGCTCCGCGGGCTGCGACGTCGGGTCAGTGGAGGGGGTCGGGGGTGTTCCAGTCCTTGCCCAGGACGTGGTGGTCCAGGAACGTCAGGACCGTCTCGTACCAGGTCACGGCGTTGTTGGGCGTGAGGACCCAGTGGTTCTCGTCGGGGTAGTAGAGGAAGCGGTGCGCCATCGCCTCCGGCTCGCCTCTGTGGCGGCTGACCAGGTCCCACCACAGCCGCAGGGCCTCGCCGACGGGTACGCGGTAGTCGTGGTCGCCGTGGACCACGAGCATCGGCGTCACGATGGCGTCGGCGTGCAGGTGCGGGCTGTTGTCCCGGGTCATCTGCGGGGTCATCTCGCGGAGCCAGTAGCTCGCGTCGTCGGTGGTGGGGCTGAACTGGTCGAGGGCCCACAGGCTCGCGTGGGTGACGATCGCCTGGAAGCGGTCGGTGTGGCCGGCCACCCAGTTGGCCATGTAGCCGCCGAACGAGCCGCCCATGGCCGCCGTGCGGTCGGCGTCGATGTCGTCCCGCGCGACCGCGGCGTCGGTGATCGCCATCAGGTCGGTGTAGGGCGCCGCCCCCCACGCGCCCCAGCCGCGCGCGACGAAGTCCAGGCCGTAGCCGGTGGACAGCGCCGGGTCGGGCAGCAGGACCGCGTAGCCGCAGGCGGCCAGCAGCCACGGGTTCCACCGCCACTGCCAGGCGTTCCAGCTGCCCAGCGGCCCGCCGTGGATGAACAGGACCAGCGGCGCGGGCACGGTGGTGTCGGCCGGCAGCACCAACCACGACCGCAGCGGCGAGCCGTCCACGGCGGTGGCGTGCACCTCGCTGAGCGTGCCCGGCAGCGACTGCGGCGTGCCGGGGGCGGGCAGCAGCAGGGGCAGCTGGTCGGGTGTGGTCGCGTCCAGCCGGACCGGAGCCGGTGGCGCGTCGATCGCGCTGCGCAGCGCGTACACCGTGCCGCCGGGGCCCACCTGCACGTCGGTGTAGGCGCCGTCGTCCCCGGTCAGGCGGGTGACCCGGCCGTCCTCGACGCGGAAGACGGGGGAGCGGCCCCCGTCGTCGGCGGTGACGACAAGCGCGCAGCTGTCGGGGGTCCAGGCGACGGAGGCGGCCCAGCGATCCCAGCCGGGTGCGACGTCCACGGGCCGGCCGCCGGTCAGCGGGAGCACCACGAGTCGCGTGTCCGGTGGCGTGGTCGGCGTCGACAGCGACTCGCGGAAGCACGCCACCCGCGTCCCGTCCGGCGAGACGACGGGCCCGGAGAACTCGAACGCCGGGTCGGCCGCGAGGGTGCGCTGCTCACCCGTGGCCACGTCGATCGCGACCAGCGACACCTGCGTGGTGCCGCCGGGCCCGGGCGTGCGCCGCGACGTGACGACGGCGGTGCCGTCGGGCGTGACGTCGTAGGAGGTGTTGCGGAACGCGGAGCCCGGGGTGGGGGGGAGGTCGGTCCAGGTGACGGGGCCGTCCGGTGACACGGTGCCCGCCACCAGGCGCGGCTCGTCCGGGCCGAGGTCGGCGTCCCAGAACCGCACGGGGTAGCACGCGTGCAGGATCGCGGAGACCTTCTTCTCGCGACGGTCCTTGCGCCGCTTCTCGTCGTCCTCGGCGGTGACGGCAGCGGGCAGGGTCATCGCTGTGGCGACCACCGTGCCGGCGCCCGTCGCCACGACGGGGTCGCCGAGGCCACCGGGGCGGGTGCCCACGACGTGCGGCTCGCCGGATGCGGGCAGCAGCCAGAGGGCGGCCGGGGCGTCGTCGGGCTGTTCCTTGACGGCGGGGTCGGGGCGGGCGGAGGTGAACAGCAGCTCGCCCGCGGGCGTGAAGACGGGGGAGGACTCGCCGGTGGTGCCCCGGGTCAGCCGGCGGGCGGGAGCCTCGCCGGTCGGGTCGATCTCCCAGAGCGCGGGGCGGAAGCGCGTGCCGTCGGGGTCGAGGGCCGAGACGACGGCGACGAGCCGGGTGCCGTCAAGGGACAGAGCGAGCCCGCCGACACGGGGAATCCGCTGGTAGGCCTGGAGATCACCGATCATGGGAGCAGCAGCACCTTTCCGGTCGTCCTGCGGCCCTGCAGATCCTCGTGGGCGGTGCGGGCCTCGGCCAGGGGATAACGGTGGCCGATCCGGACGTCGAGGGTGCCGTCGGCGACGGCGGCGTACACGGCGGCGGCCCGCGTGGTGAGCTCCTCGCGGGTGACGACGAAGTCGAAGAGCTTGGGGCGGACGAGGAAGACCGAGCCCGCGGCGTTGAGGCGCTGGGGGTCCACGGGCGGCACGGGGCCGCTGGCGGCGCCGTAAAGCACGAGCTTGCCCCGGCGGCGCAGGCTCGCGAGGCTCGCGTCGAAGGTCGTGCGGCCGACGCTGTCGAACGCCACCGCGACGCCGACGTCATCGGTGAGGGCGCGGACCGCGGCCGCGAGGTCCTGCACCTCGGTGTAGTTGATCACCTCCGCCGCCCCGGCCCCACGCGCGAGGGCCTCCTTCTCGGCCGTCGAGACGGTGGCGATCACCCGTAGGCCCTGTGCGGTGAGGAGCTGGGTGAGCAGCAGCCCGACCCCTCCGGCCGCGGCGTGCACGAGCACGGTCTCGCCCACGGCCACCGGGAACATGTCGTGGACGAGGAAGTGGGCGGTCATGCCCTGCAGCAGCGCGCCGACGGCGGCCTCGTCGGACACGCCGTCCGGCACCGGCACGGCCTTCGCGGCGGGGACGGACACGCGCTCCGCGTAGCTGCCGAGGGTCTCCGACCAGGCCACGCGGTCGCCCACGGCGAACTCTGTGACATCAGGCGCCACCGCGAGCACCCGCCCGGCGCCCTCCAGCCCGGGCACGTAGGGCAGCGCCATCGGGTAGATGCCCTCGCGCTGGTAGGTGTCGATGTAGTTGACCCCGGCCGCCGAGACCTCGACGAGCAGCTCGCCCGGCCCGGCCTCGGGCTCCGGGATGTCGATGGGGGTCAGGACGTCTGGCCCACCGGCCTCGGTGATCTGGATCGCGCGCACGCCCCGATCATGCCTGGGATGTGCCCACCAGTTCAGGGGTGGGCGTGGCGACGGGGTCGAGATCCCGCCGGACGGTGGTGCCCGACCACAGGAACGCCGCCCCGATCGTGACGAGCCCCGCGCCCAGCACGTGGAACGACACGAGCACCTCGGGCACCCCCAGCGCGTACTGGATGCCGCCCAGCGCGCCCTGCGCGAGCACCAGCACCACCAGTGCGGCGTAGCGCCGTCGCATCCGCCGCGGCGCCCCGGTGGCCGCCAGCGCGAACCCGATGCCGACGACGAGCCCCAGGTAGGCGAACAGGATGTCGGAGTGCAGCTGCGCGGTGGCCTGCACGCCGAGACCGAGCCGCGGCGTCTTGGCGTCACCCGCATGGGGCCCGGCCGCCGTGACGAACGTGCCCGCGGCCAGCAGCGCGACCAGCACGACGGTGCTGGTGGCGATCAACCCCCGCACCGCGCCCGGGACGACCCGCGTGGCCGGCGCGTCGCCGTCGCCGGCCGCGTCGACGAGCTGCACGGCCATCCACACGAAGAACATCGACACCATGAAGTGGATCGCGACGCTCCACCACACGAGCCCGGCCAGCACCACGAAGCCGCCGATGACGGCCTGCGCCACGACGCCGAGTGGCTGCGCGAGCGCGAGCCACGTGAGCCGGGAACGCCGGGGGCGGGTGTTGACGGCGGCGAGGAACGCCAGCCCGGTGGCGACGACCAGCACGAACGTCAGCAGGCGGTTGCTGAACTCGATCCACTGGGTGAGCGCGGCGACCTCGGGGTGCGGCGTGGGTACGAGGCTGCCGGGGAAGCACTGCGGCCAGGTCGGGCATCCGAGCCCGGATCCCGTCACGCGTACCACCGAACCGGTGACCGCGATGCCGGCCTGGCCGATCACCGTGAGGATCGCGAGCCGTCGCATGACGGTGGGCGACGTGGGGGGAAGGCGGTCGAGGAACGCGGGTCGGGCCACCTCCCGATGGTAGGCGGGGGTCGGTGCGCCCCGCGCCCCAGCCCGGCGCGCCGCCACCACGAACGGGTGATGCCTGGCTACCGTCCGGGGACGGCGAAGGGGGCCCGACGTGCGACGACTGCTCCGCAACCACATCCCGCTCGCCGCGGCTCTCCTGCTGGCCGTGGCCATGCTGATCGGCAACCGGTTCCCGGCGGCTCCCGCCCCCGCCCTGGCCGGGGTCCCGGTCCCGGTGCAGGCCGGCACCGACCGGGCGGCCGTCCGGCTCGCGGCCGTCATGCACCCGCTGGCCCCCGGGGAGAAGCCGCCGCAGTTCGTGCTGTTCTCGTTCGACGGTGCCGGGTCCCACGACCACTGGCAGAAGATCATGGCGCTGGCCGGGCCCGCGGAGGCGCGCGTCACGGGGTTCCTGTCGGGTCTCTACCTGGTCGGGAACGGGAACAAGCAGCGCTACCGGGGCCCCGGGCACGCGCCGGGGAAGTCGTCGATCGGGTTCGGCGGCTCCGACGCCGACGTCGCCACGCTCGTGTCCGACCTGAACGAGGCGCGCACGCGCGGCCACGAGATCGGCACCCACTACAACGGGCACTTCTGCGCCGGCTCCGAGCCGAGCGTCGGCACGTGGACCACGGCGATGTGGGACACCGAGATGGACGAGTTCTTCGCGTTCGTCGGCGACGCCCGCGCGCGGGGCCTGCAGCTGGACCCGGCGACGATCAAGGGCGGCCGGACCCCGTGCCTGGAGGGTCGGTGGGACCAGGCGTTCCCCGCCATGCGCGCCCACGGCCTCACCTACGACAGCAGCCGTCCCTCCGACGGCATCGCGTGGCCCACCGACGAGAACGGGATCCGGGAGTTCTGGATGCCGACGGTGCGTGTGCCCGCACTGGGCAAGAAGGTGATCATGATGGACTACAACCTCTGGTACTCCCTCAACGGCGCGAAGGACGACCCGTCGCGCGCCGCGGCGTTCACCACGGCGACCCTCGACACCTACCGCTCCGCCTACGACGCCGCGTTCACCGGCAACCGGGCGCCCCTCGTGGTCGGCAACCACTTCAACACCTGGTCGGGTGGTGCCTTCTTCGCCGCGGTGGAGCAGTTCCTCCCCGAGGTGTGCGTGCGTCCGGAGACGGTGTGCGCCACGTACTCCGAGGTCAACGCGTGGCTCGACCTCCAGAACCCCGCCGTGCTGGCCACCTGGAGTGCGCTGCCCCACTCGCAGGTGTCGGCGAGGTAGCTGGACGCGACCGGCGTACGCCCCGAGAATGCGCCCAGCGTTGCAGGAGGCACTGCCGTGATCTCCACGGACGCCCGAGGGACGGAGACACCGAGATGGCCGCCTACTACGAGAGCGCGCCCGTGGCGCCGGGCGGCGCACCGGCCCCGCGCGTCGACGTCGCCCGGCTGTGGTCCGGCGGGATCGCCACCGCGATCGTCGCCGCCCTCGTCGGCCTGGTCGGGGTGCTCGTCGTGCGCGCCGTGTTCAAGCTCGTGGGTTACACCGCGGGCGGTGCGTCCTTCGACGACGCGGGCACCGTGGTGCTGTGCGTGGCGGCGGCGGTCGCGGCACTGGCCGGCACCGGCCTGGTCCACCTGCTGCTGCTGGCCACCCCGCGCCCGCTCGCGTACTTCGGCTGGATCGGCGGGCTGCTCACCGCGGTGGCCGTGCTGCTGCCGTTCGTCTCCGGCGGTCCGCTGGCCGTGGAGGCGGCCCACGCGGTCATCCACCTGGTGATCGGTCTCGCGATCGGCAGCCTCGTGACGGGGTCGGCCGCCGCGGCCGCCCGCCCGGCCGGTCCGCCGCGCCGGTCGGTCGAGCTCGGATAGCACCGTGCCGAGCGCGCGGGACGTCGTGGCCGGGCAGGCCCGCGCGATCGCCGACGCCTGGTCGCCGCCCGGAGCCCCGGAGAGCTGGTGGCTCACCGCCGCGACGTTCGCGGCGATCGTCGAGCACGACGAGCTGCTCGACCTCGCCGCCGCCGTCCCGCCCGGGCGGCTGCCGCCGCTGCTCCTGGCGGCTGCCGTCCAGTACCTGGCCCCCAGCACCGGTCTGGGGCGGCACTATCCGCAGCCCGGTGGTTCCCAGCCGGGGCGCGACCCCGGGTTCGGCGCCGAGCTCGCCGCGTTCGCGCGCGAGCACGCTTCGGCGCTGGCGGAGCTGTGCGCGGGGCACCGCTACCAGATGAACGAGGTGGGCCGCTGCGCCGACGTGCTCCCCGTGCTGGCGACCATCGCCGCCGATGACGACCGGCCGCTCGCGGTCGTGGACCTCGGCACCGGCGCGGGCCTCACGCTCGGGCTGGACCGCTACCACTACACCTACCGCGCCGCCGACGGCACGACGCGCTCGGTCGGCGACCCCGCGTCGACGGTGCGGCTGGACTGCCCGGTCCGCACGGGCTCGCCTCCCGTTCCGGACGCGGTGCCGGCCGTCGTGGACCGGATCGGTGTGGACGTCGAGCCGCTCGACCTCGGCGACACCGCGACCCGCGCCTGGCTCGCCGCGTGCATCCCACCGGAGGCCGGGGCGGTCACGCGTTTCGCGGCGGCGGCGGCGCTGGCCGGGGCGGCCCCCGCCCGCTCGGTGCGCGGCGACCTGCTCGACGTGCTCGCCGACGTGGTCGCGACCGTCGCGCCGGACGTGCTGCCCTGCCTGGTGGACACCTACGTGCACGTGTTCCTGCCGCCTGCGGACCTCGCGCGGTTCGACCGCCTGCTCGACGGGCTGGGCCGGGACGTCGAGTGGGTGTCGGTCGACCCGCTGGTGCCGCTGGGCCCCGACGCCCGCCGCACCGTGCAGGGCATCGACGTGCCGCCCGAGTGGGTCCGCGACAACCGCGACGGCGGGGTGTTCGGCGTGATCGGGCGCGTCTCGGTCCGCGACGGCGTGCGCACCGGCACGGTGCTCGGCCGTGCGCATCCCGGGGCGGCCTGGCTGGACTGGACGGCCTGAGCGTGGCCCCCGACCCCGACGGCCGCGCCCTGCTCATCTCCGTGTGGGCCTCGGCCGCCTTCGCGGTGCTCGCGCTGGTCTGGGGCCTGGCCACCGGCTCGCAGCTGATCGTGTTCGACGGGCTGTACTCGTTCGCCAGCGTCGGACTCTCCCTGCTCGCCGTGCTGGCGCTGCGGACCGCCCGCAAGGGCCCCGACGAGCGCTACCCGTGGGGCCGCGAGGTGTGGGAGCCGCTGACGGTCGTGGTGAAGGCCGCCGCGCTCGCCGGTCTGTGCCTGTACGCGCTGGTCGGCGGCGTGGGCGGGATCCTCGCCGGGGGCCGGGACGTCGAGGTCGGGTGGGCGCTGGCCTACGGCGTGGTGGCCACGCTCGGCGGTGTGGCCGTGTCGCTGGTGCTGCGCCGCCGCAGCAGCGGCTCGGACCTCGTGCGTGCCGAGGCGGCCGAGTGGACGGGCGACACGCTGCTGTCCCTCGGCGTGCTCGCCGGTTTCGTGCTGGCGTTCGTGCTCGACGCGATCGGGCGGGCCGACCTCGCCCGCTACGTCGACCCGGCGATGGTGGTGGTCGTGTCCGCGGCGTTCCTGCCGGTGCCCGCGCGGCTCGTCGTGCGCGGGTTCCGTGAGGTGCTGACGATGTCGCCGCCGCCGGAGCTCCTCGGACGGATCCGCGACGTCGTGGGTGCGGTGGAGGCCGAGCACGGGTTCACCGAGTCGTTCGTGCGGGCGTCGAAGGTGGGCGGGCGGCTCGACGTCGAGATCGACTTCGTGCTCGACGACGCCTCGACGGCCCGCACCGTGCACGAGTTCGACGCGGTCCGGTCGGAGCTGCAGGCGCGGTTCACGGATCTGGAGCTACCGGTCTCGATGTCGGTGGGCTTCACCGCCGACCGCCGCTGGGCGCTCTAGAAGCGCCCTGATCAGGACCCTCCTAGCGGAGACGGACGGCCCGGACGGCGGTCCCGCCCGCCACCACCGTCCACCCGACGAGCACGAGCACCGGGGTGAGGCCCGGGGCCCCTCCGGTCGCGAGGGCGGTGCGCAGGCCTTCCGCGAGCGCGCCGCTGGGCAGGTACTGCGCCACGGCCCCGATCAGACCGGGCAGCTGTCCCACCGGGATCACGATGCCGCCGGCCAGTAGCAGCACGAACCACACCAGGTTGGCCACGGCGAGCGTGACCTCGGCGCGGAGCGTGCCGCCCACGAGGATCCCCAGGGACCCGAATGCCGCGACGCCCAGCAGCAGCAGCAGCACCGCCCACCCGATCCCGGACCCGACCGGCCGCCAGCCCAGGACGAGCGCGACGGCGACGAGCACCACCATCTGCACCGCGACCACGCCGAGCACGGCCACGAGCCGGCCCGCCACGAGCAGCCAGCGGGGCAGCGCGGTGGCGGCCAGCCGCCGGATCACGCCGTAGCGGCGGTCGAAGCCCAGCGCGATGGCCTGCCCGGTGAACGCCGTGGACATCACGGCCAGCGCGAACACGCCCGGAGCCACCGTCGCGACGCGTGGCTCGGGCAGCGGCACGATGCCCAGCAGCGTGAGCCCGACGAGCAGCACCACGGGGATGAGCAGGGTGAGCAGCACCTGCTCGCCGTTGCGCAGGGCCAGGCGCATCTCGACGCCCGACTGGGCCGCCAGCATCCGCAGCGGCCTCCCGGCCCCGGCGTCCGGGGTGAAGGTGCCGGCCTCGAAACGGAGATCGGTCACGATCTGAGCTCCTTGCCCGTGAGCTCCAGGAACACGTCCTCGAGGCTGCGCCGCGCCACCTGCACGTCGTCGGCCAGTGCGCCCTGCTGCGCGCACCACGTGGTGATCGTGGAGAGGACCGACGGGTCGATGCGCCCCTGCACGAGGTAGCGCCCCGACTTCGTCTCCGCGGCGCGGTAGTCGGCAGGCAGCGACGCGGCCAGGCCGTCCAGGTCCATGCCGGGCTTGGCCCGGAAGCGCAGCTCGCGCTGCTGGCCGCCGGACGTCAGCGCCATCGGGCTGCCGTGGGCCACCACCCTGCCGTGGTCGACGATCACGACGTCGTCGGCCAGCGCCTCGGCCTCCTCCATGAGGTGCGTGGTGAGCAGCACGGCCACGCCGTCTCGGCGCAGCGCCTCGATGAGCTCCCACACGAGCCGGCGGCCCTGGGGATCCATGCCGGCGGTGGGCTCGTCGAGGAAGACCAGCTCGGGGCGGCCGATCACGGCACAGGCCAGCGCGAGCCGCTGCTGCTGACCACCGGAGAGCCGCTTGTAGGGCGTGCGGGCCGCCGAGTCGAGCCCCAGCACGGTGAGCAGCCAGGCCGGGTCGAGCGGGTGCGCGGCGCAGGCGGCCACGAGCCGCAGCATCTCCCCGGCGTGCACGCCCGGGTAGGCTCCGCCACCCTGGGGCATGACCCCGATGCGGGCGCGCAGGGCGTCGGGGGCGCCGGACGGGTCGGTGCCGAGCACCAGGACCTCGCCGGCGTCGGCGTCGAGGAAGCCCTCGCAGATCTCGACGGTGGTGGTCTTGCCGGCCCCGTTCGGGCCGAGCAACGCGAGCACCGACCCGGCGGGAAGATCCAGATCGAGGCCGTCGACGGCCGTCGTGCGCCCGAAGCGCTTGACGAGCCCCCGGACCGAGACGGCTGCGGACTCTGGTCGGGAACTCACCGGTTGATTCTAGGAGGGGGTGCGCGCGGACCGCCCGGGCAGGGCGTCGATGTCGACGCCCTCCTGCCCGGTCAGCTGGCGGCGTTGCACGACCAGCACGAGGACCAGGATGATCAGCCCGGCGAGGATGGCCATCGGGAGCTGGTAGGCGCGGAAGTTGAAGTCGGCCCCGGTGGGCGGCTCGACGAGCGCGAGCACCGCCGAGACGGCCAGCAGCGCGCGCCGGTAGCGGGGAAGCGCCTTCGTCGCCGCGAGCGGGACGAGGCCCCACAGCAGGTACCAGGGGTGCACCACGGGCCCGAGGATCACCACGGCACCCAGCCCGGCCGCCATGGCGGTGATCGGGTCGATCGTGCCCTTGAGGGTCCTCCACAGCAGCACCGCGCACGCGACGGCGGCGCAGGCGAGCCCGATGCCGCGGAACAGCGGCAGGATCGTCTCGGTGTGGTCGCCGAGCCCGCCCAGCACCCCGACCTCCCCGCCGAGCAGCCCGAGGTCGGTGGACACCGACATCCAGCTGCGGATCAGGCCCGGCACGTCGAGCGTGGTGGCCCAGCCCAGCCCGACCTCGGGTATCAGCGACATGGGTATGTAGAGCACCAGCGTGACCCCCAGCAGGACACCGGCCGAGGCCGCCACGTCGACGACCCGCCCGCCGCGGCGGCGCGCCGTCTCCAGGCCGAGGAAGCCGAGCACCATCAGGGCGGGCAGCTTCACGGCCGACGCCGCGACGATCAGGGCGGCTCCACCGAGGAACCGGGGGTCGAGCAACCGGTCGCTCGACCGCAGCCCGATCTCCATGCCGGTGAGGAACAGCCCGATCATCAGGGCCTCGTTGTGGACGCCGCTGACCAGGTGGAACAACACCAGCGGGTTGGCCGCGCCCAGCCACAGCGCGAGCCCGGCGTCCACGCCGCAGCGCTTCGCGAGCCGCGGCAGCGCCCAGACCACCAGTCCGAGCCCGAGCAGCGCCAGCACCCGGTGCAACAGGATGCCCAGGACGATGTCGTTGCCGGTCACAGCCGTGATGCCGCGCCCCAGCATGAGGAACAGCGGGCCGTAGGGCGCGGGGGTGTCGCGCCAGATCGTCGGGATGCTGCGTGTGAGCGGATCGTCGACGCCGAGCGCCTCGGCCGGCCCGAGCACGTAGGGGTCGATGCCGCGGGCGAGCGTGGCGCTCTGGGCGAGGTAGCTGTAGACGTCGCGGGAGAACAGCGGGGGGGCCACCGCCAGCGGGATCGTCCACATGATGGCGGTGCGACCGACCTGGGCCAGAGTCGGTGCGGGGGCCACGGCGCCGCGCGAGCGGAGCATCTTGCCCACCCACAGCCAGGACAGCACGAGCAGGCCCAGCCCGGCGTAGGTGACGGCGAGCGAGACGGTGATGTTGCGGCCGGGCAGGCTCAGCACGCGGAGCCCGAAGAGCGGGTTGGGAACCGGCAGTGCACCTGCGCCGAGTGCGCCGCCGGCCATCATGAGTGCCCCGGTGAGCCCGAGTCGCCGTGCGATGCGGCTGGGGTCGCGCGGTGGGGCGATGCGCACGGGCGGGGGCGTCTCCTCCAGCTCCGGCGCGACCATATGGGCAGCGTAGCGACCAGGGTCGACGTGCCCGCCGACACACTCTTTCCCGTGGAGGCGGAATCGTGACCGCCCTCACCCGAAGGGAGGGCCGCGTTGCCCCGCCGAGGCATATAAGCAACACTGGTGTTGTGAAAAGCGGAGAGCAGCTCCCGGAGGCCGGTGCGTACGCGCCGGGTTCCGGCGATGGCGGCACCCGCGAGGCCGTTGCCCGGCTGCTGATGGAGCAGGGTCCGATCACCGCCGCCGCGGTCGCGTCGGCGCTGGAGCTCTCCGCCCCCGCCGTCCGCCGTCACCTCGACGCCCTGATCGCCGACGGCGAGGCCGAGGCCCGCGAGGCGTCGCACCGGGCCCCCCGTGGTCGGGGTCGCCCGGCACGTCACTACCTGCTCACCGACTCCGGCCGAGCCCGTTTCGGGCACGGCTACGACGATCTCGCGGTGGCCGCCCTGCGCTACCTGGCCCGGCACGGTGGACCGGACGCCGTCGCCGACTTCGCCCAGGGCCGGGTCGAGGAGATGCTGGGCGACGGGGCCGCGAAGATCCATGCGGCCGTCGGGGCCGATGCCCGGGCCGATGTCCTCGCCGACGTCCTGACGGCGCGCGGTTACGCTGCCCAGACCCGCGGCGCGGGCTCGGGCGTGCAGTTGTGCCAGCACCACTGCCCGGTCGCCCACGTCGCCGCCGAGTTCCCCGAGCTGTGCGAGGCCGAGACCCACGCATTCGCGGAGCTGCTCGGCACCCACGTACAGCGCCTGTCCACTATCGCCCGCGGTGATTCCGCCTGCACCACACACGTTCCTCCGGCAGCTCCCGACCGCCGGAGGGGTAGCACCACCACCACAACGATCCCGAGAGGGAGGCAGTCCGAATGACGACCGCTCCTGAGCAGATGACCCAGGAGGAGACGCTCGCGACGCTCGGCCGCTACGACTTCGGCTGGGCCGACCCGGACGCCGCCGGCGCCACCGCACGTCGCGGCCTGTCCGCCGACGTCGTCGCCGACATCTCCGCACTGAAGTCCGAGCCGCAGTGGATGCTCGACTTCCGCCTCAAGGCGCTCGACATGTTCGACAAGAAGCCCATGCCGCGCTGGGGTGCCGACCTGTCGGGCATCGACTTCGACAACATCAAGTACTTCGTGCGCTCGTCGGAGAAGCAGGCCGCCACCTGGGACGACCTGCCCGCCGACATCAAGAACACCTACGACAAGCTGGGTATCCCCGAGGCCGAGAAGGCCCGCCTGGTGTCCGGTGTCGCCGCGCAGTACGAGTCCGAGGTCGTCTACCACTCGATCCGTGAGGATCTCGAGGAGCAGGGCGTCATCTTCCTGGACACCGACACGGCGCTCAAGGAGCAGCCGGAGCTGTTCAAGGAGTACTTCGGCTCGGTGATCCCGTCGGGCGACAACAAGTTCTCCGCGCTGAACTCGGCGGTGTGGTCGGGCGGCTCGTTCATCTACGTCCCCAAGGGCGTCAAGGTGGACATCCCGCTGCAGGCCTACTTCCGGATCAACACCGAGAACATGGGCCAGTTCGAGCGCACGCTGATCATCGTCGACGAGGGTGCCTACGTGCACTACGTCGAGGGCTGCACCGCGCCGATCTACTCGTCGGACTCGCTGCACTCCGCGGTGGTCGAGATCATCGTCAAGAAGGGCGGCCGCTGCCGCTACACGACCATCCAGAACTGGTCGAACAACGTCTACAACCTGGTGACGAAGCGGGCCAAGGCCGAAGAGGGCGCCACCATGGAGTGGGTCGACGGCAACCTCGGCTCCAAGGTCACCATGAAGTACCCGGCCGTGTGGCTGATGGGCGAGCACGCCAAGGGTGAGGTGCTCTCCATCGCGTTCGCGGGTGAGGGCCAGCACCAGGACGCCGGCGCGAAGATGGTGCACATGGCGCCGAACACGTCGTCCACGATCATCTCGAAGTCGGTGGCGCGTGGCGGTGGCCGCACGTCCTACCGCGGCATGGTGCAGGTCAACGCGCGGGCGAAGAACTCCCGCTCCACGGTGAAGTGCGACGCGCTGCTGGTCGACACGATCTCGCGCTCGGACACCTATCCCTACGTGGACGTCCGCACCGACGACGTGTCGATGGGCCACGAGGCCACGGTCTCCAAGGTGAGCGGCGACCAGCTGTTCTACCTGATGAGCCGCGGTCTCACCGAGGACGAGGCCATGGCCATGGTCGTGCGCGGGTTCGTCGAGCCCATCGCGCGCGAGCTGCCGATGGAGTACGCGCTGGAGCTCAACCGGCTCATCGAACTGCAGATGGAGGGTTCGGTCGGATGACGCGGGATCTTCGGAGCTTGCGGAGAAGGATCACGGAATCATGACCGAAGTAGTTGCTGGCCTCGCCCCTGAGCTGGCCGGTGCCAAGAAAGGCATGGGGTCCAAACCGCTGGCCTCGGCGAGTGAGCGCTTCACCTCCTACGACATCGAGGCCTTCGAGGTCCCCGGTGGTCGTGAGGAGAACTGGCGCTTCACGCCGATGAAGCGGCTCCGTGGCCTGCACGACGGGACGGCGCAGTTCGACGGGATGGCGGCCGTCACGGTCGACGGCGGCACCGCCGAGACCGTGGCGCGCGACGACGAGCGGATCGGCGAGGGCGGCGTTCCCGCCGACCGCGTCGCCGCCGCGGCGTGGTCCGCCTTCACCGAAGCCACGATCGTCACGATCGACGGCACCCCCGAGCCGGTCACCGTTCGCGTGACGGGCCCGGGGGAGGGCGCCGTGGCTGCGGGGCACGTGCAGATCCGCACCACGCCGCAGTCCGAGGGCACCGTCGTCGTCGAGTTCAGTGGCTCCGGCGCGCTGGCCGACAACATCGAGGTCGTGGTCGGTGACGGGTCGAAGCTGACGCTCGTCGTCACCGAGGAGTGGGCCGACGACGCCGTGCACGTCAGCGCGCAGCACCTCGCCATCGGCCGCGACGCCACGCTGCGCGCCACCTCGGTGGCGCTGGGCGGTGACCTCGTGCGCATCAGCCCGACCGTCAAGTACCGCGGCCCCGGCGGCGACGCCGAGCTCACCGGCCTGGGTTTCGCCGACGCCGGCCAGCACCTGGAGCAGCGCCTGCTCGTCGACCACGGCGAGCCGAGCTGCACGTCCAACGTGCTGTACAAGAACGCGCTGCAGGGCCGGAAGGGCACCACTGACGCCCGCACCGTCTGGATCGGCGACGTGCTCATCCGCGCCACCGCCGAGAACACGCGCACGTTCGAGTTCAACCGCAACCTGGTGCTCACCGAGCACGCCCGCGCCGACTCGGTCCCGAACCTGGAGATCGAGACCGGCGAGATCGCCGGGGCCGGGCACGCCAGCGCCACCGGCCGGTTCGACGACGAGCAGCTGTTCTACCTGCAGAGCCGCGGCATCCCCGAGGACGCTGCCCGCCGGCTCGTCGTCCGCGGGTTCTTCGGTGAGATCCTGTCCAAGATCACCCTCCCCGACCTGCGCGAACGGCTCGAGGCGGCCATCGAGGCCGAACTCGCCGTGACCGGTATCTGAAGGAGTACGTAGCTACATGTCCACCTTGGAGATCAAGGACCTGCACGTCTCGGTCGCCACCGACGACGGCCCCAAGGAGATCCTGAAGGGCGTCGACCTCACCATCTCGGGCGGCCAGACCCACGCGATCATGGGGCCCAACGGGTCCGGCAAGTCCACGCTCGCGTACGCGATCGCCGGGCACCCGAAGTACGAGGTCACGAGCGGTTCGATCACGCTCGACGGTGTCGACGTGCTCGCCATGACCGTCGACGAGCGCGCCCGCGCCGGCCTGTTCCTGGCCATGCAGTACCCGGTGGAGGTCCCCGGCGTCTCGACGTCGAACTTCCTGCGGGCCGCCGCCACCGCCGTCCGCGGCGAGGCGCCCAAGCTGCGTACCTGGGTCAAGGAGGTCAAGACCGCGATGTCCGACCTCGACATCGACCCCGCCTTCGGCGACCGCAACGTCAACGAGGGCTTCTCCGGCGGCGAGAAGAAGCGCCAGGAGGTGCTGCAGCTCGCGCTCCTGTCGCCGAAGATCGCGGTGCTCGACGAGACCGACTCCGGCCTGGACGTCGACGCGCTGCGCGTCGTGTCCGAGGGCGTCAACCGCTACAAGGCCTCCGGCGACGTCGGTGTCCTGCTGATCACGCACTACACGCGGATCCTGCAGCACATCAAGCCCGATGTCGTGCACGTCTTCGCCGGCGGCAAGGTCGTCCTCTCCGGCGGGCCCGAGCTGGCCGACGAGCTGGAGAAGAACGGGTACGAGCGGTTCACCACCCCGGCCGCAGCGGTCTGATGGATCTCCAGAAGGTCCGGGCGGACTTCCCGATCCTGTCGCGCACCGTGCGGGAGGGGAAGCCGCTCGTCTACCTGGACTCCGGCGCCACCTCGCAGCACCCGCGCCAGGTGGTGGAGGCCGAGCGGGCCTTCCTCGAGCAGCACAACGCGGCCGTGCACCGCGGCGCGCACCAGCTGTCCGAGGAGGCCACGGACGCCTACGAGTCGGCCCGCGCGCGGATCGCCGCGTTCGTCGGTGCGCTGCCCGAGCAGCTGGTGTTCACCAAGAACGCCACCGAGGGCATCAACCTGGTCGCGTACGCCATGAGCAACGCCACCGGGTTCGACGGCGCCGAGCGTTTCGTGCTGGGCCCGGGCGACGAGATCGTGGTCACCGAGCTGGAGCACCACGCCAACCTCGTGCCGTGGCAGGAGCTGTGCCGGCGTACGGGAGCCACGCTGAAGTGGTTCGACGTGACCGAGGACGGCCGGATCGATCTCGGGAGCGACCCGATCACCGAGCGCACCAAGCTGGTGGCGTTCGCGCACCAGTCCAACGTGCTCGGCACGATCCTGCCGGTGGCGGAGCTGACGCGCCGGGCCCGCGACGTCGGCGCGCTGGTGCTGCTCGACGCGTGCCAGTCGGTGCCGCACATGCCGGTGGACCTCACCGCACTCGACGTCGATTTCGCGGTGTTCTCCGGCCACAAGATGCTCGGCCCCACCGGCATCGGCGTGCTCTACGGGCGCACCGAGCTGCTCGAGGCCATGCCGCCGTTCCTGACGGGCGGCTCGATGATCGAGATGGTGCGGATGGAGGGCACCACCTACGCGCCCCCGCCACAGCGCTTCGAGGCCGGCACACCGATGTCGTCGCAGGCCATCGGGCTCGCGGCGGCGGTCGACTACCTGGGTGCCATCGGCATGGACGTCGTCCACGCCCACGAGATGGAGCTCACCGCGGCGGCACTCGAGGGCCTCGGCGCGATCCCGGGTGTCCGGATCATCGGTCCGGCCACCACGGAGGACCGCGGGGGAGCAGTGGCGTTCGTCGTCGACGGCGTACACGCCCACGACGTCGGGCAGGTGCTCGACGACCGCGGCGTCGCCATCCGCGTCGGGCACCACTGCGCGTGGCCGCTGCACCGCCGCTTCGGGGTGGCCGCCACGGCCCGGGCATCCTTTGCCGTCTACAACACGTTGGACGAGGTGACGGCGCTCGTCGAGTGCGTCAAGGCGGCTCGTGAATTCTTCAAGGTGACGTGATGCAGCTCGAACAGATGTACCAGGAGATCATCCTGGACCACTACCGGACGCCGCACGGCGCCGGGCTCAAGGATCCGTTCGACGCCGAGTCGATGCAGATCAACCCCACCTGCGGCGACGAGATCACGCTGCGGGTGAAGCTCGACGGCGACAAGGTCGTCGACGTCTCCCACGAGACGCTCGGCTGCTCCATCAGCCAGGCGTCGGCGTCGGTGCTCACCGATCTCGTCGTCGGGCGGTCGGTCACCGAGTCGCTGCGGATCCTCGCCGCGTTCCAGGAGATGGCCCAGGGCCGGGGCAAGATCGAGCCGGACGAGGACGTGCTCGGCGACGGCGTCGCGTTCGCCGGCGTGGCGAAGTACCCGGCACGGGTCAAGTGCGCACTGCTCGGATGGATGGCGTTCAAGGACGCCGTCGTTCGGGCCCCGCGTAGCGAAGGCGGAGCGGGCATCAACGCAGTGGACTCGAAGGAGGCAACGGCATGAGCGAGACCAGCGAGGACGTCGTCCGGGGGGCCGCGGGCATGCCCGAACCCCCTGCCCGTACGGACAACCCGTCCGTGGACGACCTCGAGGAGGCCATGCGCGACGTGGTCGACCCCGAGCTGGGCATCAACGTCGTCGACCTGGGGCTGGTCTACGGCATCCAGGCCGACTCCGGCGTGGCCACCATCGACATGACGCTGACGAGCGCGGCCTGCCCGCTCACCGACGTCATCGAGGAGCAGACCAGGGCGGCTCTGACCACGGGTCCGACCGGCGGCCTGGTGAACGACATCAAGATCAACTGGGTCTGGATGCCGCCGTGGGGCCCCGACAAGATCACGGAAGACGGCCGCGAGCAGCTGCGCGCCCTGGGCTTCCGCGTCTAGCTACCCCTCTCATGACGAACGGCACTCTCGTCGCAACCTGTGCGCGAAAGTGCCGTTCGTCGTGTCGGGAGGGCTCAGAAGAGGCGCTTCAGGGCTGTCTCCAGGTCCGGCACTCCGGCCAGATCGAGCAGGAACGTCTCCTCCAGCTCCCGCATGATCTCCGCCGGGCTCGTCAGCTCCCGGATCTCCGAGGGGGCACCGAGGTGGTGGGTGGAGAGGGTCCGGCCGCCCAGGTTGTGGCGTCGGCCCTCGTCGGCCCGCGACGCCACGAGGCCCGTGACGAAATGCGACGCCGGGTGGTGGGCCACGAACCAGCTGGCCATCTCCAGGTCGGCGCGGACCTGGGGTCCGAGGTCGAAGTGGTAGAGCGACCGCCATGCGCCGCCCACCAGCGCCTGCATCGTCCAGGTGCCGGCGTCCTCCAGCAGGCGGTACGGCTCGTGCGGGGTGGTCTGCTCCACGTCCGGCTCCAGTGCGAGCACTCCGGTCAGCGTCTGGCCGCCGAACCCGACGTCCACCAGGTGCGGGCCCTCGGCCAGCTCTACGCGGAGCAGCATGTGCGTTCGCGCCAGCGGCGGGGCGTCGGCCGGGCGGCCCCAGACCACGCGGCCCGTGAGCGCGGCGGTGCGGTAGCCGAGATCGTCGAGCTCCCCCTGCAGCAGCAGGTTGTGCTCGAAGCAGTAACCCCCGCGCCCGCCGTCGACGATCTTGGCGGTGAGGGCGTCGAGGTCCACCTCCCGGCCGGTGAACGGGTTCAGGTTCTCGAACGCGATCGACCGGGTGTGGCCGGTGACGACTGCGCGCAGCGTCGCGAGATCGGGCGGCCCGGGGGAGACACCGATCCGGGCGAGGTAGGCGTCGCTCATGTCCCGAGTGTGCCGCAACCCGTTCCGACGAACGGCCCCTTCGTCGCGTGGGTTCCGACGACAGCGCCGTTCGTCGGATCGGGGGGCTACTGCCTGCGGTCCAGCAGCCAGGGTTGCAGGTGGCGGTAGCCGCGGACTGCCAACGTGCGCAAGGGGCGCACGTCGTAGCGCGGGTCGTCCTCCAGCGTCTCCGCCACCTCGCGGTCGACCAGGACGCTGTCGGGGTGGGCGTGGCTGGTCAGGCGCGCGGCGATGTTGACGACCTCGCCGTACACGTCGCCGTAGCGGACGAGGACGGGCCCGGCGGCGAGCCCGATCCGCAGCTCCGGCAGGGACGGTTCGACGCGCACCCTGTCCTGCAGGGCCAGCGCGATGGCGACACCGTCGGCGATGTGGTCGGCCACGAACAGCACCTCGTCGCCGACGGTCTTGATGATGCGCCCGCGGCCGTCGGCGATCACGTCGGTGGTGCACGAGCCGAAGCGCTCGATCATCTCCGACAGCTCGGCCGTGGAGCGGCGCCGGGTGGTGCGCGTGAACCCGACCATGTCGGCGAACCCCACCACGAGGTTCTCGGTGTCGTCCTCGCCCCTGTGGCCCTCCCCGGTGGCCACGAGCATCCGCCCGATCGACGCGGCGAGGTGCCGCCGCCAGACGTAGGTCTGCAGTTCCTCGAGCGCCGGCAGCACCGAGCCCGCGACCTGCAGTGCCTGCGTCGGGGTGAGGTCCTCGCCCTCGGCCTCGATCAGCCTCTTGAGCATGCCGATCTGCCACTCGGCCAGCCGCGACATCGACTGGGCGAGCGCCCGGGCGACGGCCTCCCGCACCTCCGGTTCGAGCACGCCCGCGTCCGTCATGCTGCTCATGATCCGGATGGCTGCGATGTCGCGGTCGTTGAAGACGACGGCGTCGTCGTCGACCTCCGGGAACCCGAGCGACCGCCACAGGCGCTTGCCCTCGTCAGGATCGAGGCCGGCCTTCGCGGCGACCTCCAGGCGCGTGTAGCGCCGTGGGGCGCCGAGGACGACCTCCTCGAGAGCCTCGTCGAGCGGGGCGTCGCCCGCCACGTGGCGGACGACGGCGCTGTTGAGCAAACGGCTGATACCGGAGAGCCAGGCTCCGGAACGGCTGTCGGGGCTGATGGGCTGCTCCCGGTCGGATGGTGTGGCGGTCAGGTGGTGTGGACGATGAGCACGTCGACGCCGGAACGGCGGGCGACGTCCGACGGCACCGAGCCCAGAAGCCGCCCGGACAGGGTGTTGAGGCCCTTGTTGCCGACGACGAGCAGGTCGGCGTGGCTGTCCTCGACGACCTTGCGCAGGACGTCGACGGGAGCGCCGTCGGCGGCCTGGGTGCGGACCTTGGCGGCCCCGGCGGCGACGGCGCGGTCCTCGGCGGTGCGCAGCGTCTCCTCGGCGGGGGTCCAGCCGACCACGAGGTAGGCCTCGTCCTTGAGGGTGTCCTCGGCGCCGGCGGTCTCGTCGCGACTGGCCGGGGTGTAGGCACAGACGATCACGAGCTCGGCGTCGCTGTCGGCGGCGACGGACGCGGCGCGGTCGACAGCGGCGAGGGAGGTGGCGGAGCCGTCGGTGCCGACGACAATAGTGCGGTAGGCGGGCATGGGGAGCCTCCGGCATTGGGGGACAACGTGCACAGAGGTTACCGGGGGTAGCGCGGCCGTTCGGCACCGGAGGTATCACCCGATCGGGGCAGCCTCTTCGGCCGGTCGTGGCGGGGCCGCCGGGCGCAGCGCCGGGAGGACCAACCGGGACCGCAGGCGCCATCCCGACCGTCCGAACAACGCACCCATCACGGCCACCGTGCCGGCCAGGTCGTCGCGTCCGCCCAGGTAGGCCCAGCGGTGGTGCTCGGGCAGCGAGAAGAACACCTCGAAGAAGCCGGGCACCTCGTCGGGGGGCATCCGCAGCAGCGCCTCGAGCCCGATCCGCCGGAAGCGGTGCACGGCCCTGGCCTGCGGCGACCAGACGACGTCGTCCGGCGATCCGGCGGCGATCGCGTCCGCCACGGCCGGGGCCAGTGACAAAGCGGTGGCCACGCTGAACCCGCTCGCCGGGTGCACGAGCGGCGCGGCGGCCCCGAACCCGAGCACCCCGGGAGTACGCAGCCGCGGGGTGTCCACAGGGAACCGCACCCGTTCGGTCGGCGCGTCGTCGGGCACGGTGATCCCGTGCCGCGCGAGGCGGGCGAGCAGCCGACGGCGCAGGACCGCCTGCGGCAGGCCGCGGCGGCGGGCCAGCGATGTCTCCTCCAGCAGCACCCGGCCCCCGCCGAGCGGCACCGCGTAGAGGAACGTCGGCCAGCCCGGCTCGCCGTGGTCGGCGCGCCAGTCCATGAACAGCGCCTCGCCGGACGCGACGAGCGGCGCGGCGGCGGCCTCGTCGAGCACCACGCCGTGGGCGGTCTGCTCGGCGGACACGCCCCGCGGGGGCGCCCCGGCGGTCGGTTGCCGGTGCCCGCCCGCGTCCACGATCGTCCGGGCCCGCAACCGCGTGCCGTCGGCCAGCACGACCTCGCCCGCACCGGCCCCGGTCACGCGGCCGGTGCGCACCTCCACCCCGCCGCGGGCCAGGGCGTCGTCGAGATGGGCCCGCAGCGCGGGGACGTCGAGCACGGCGTACTCCCGGCGCAGGTCCCACGCGGTACGGGCGATGGCGCGCCCGGCGGCCCGCACCGCGACGACGGAGGCGGGCAGGTCCGCGGGCAGGTCGTGGGCCCAGGCGCCGTAGGTGGAGAGCCACGGGCTGCCGGGGGACCGGTCGACGAGGGTGGCGCGCAACCCGCGCCGTGCGCAGGCAGCGGCAAGGGCCCGCCCGGCGGGCCCGCCCCCGACGACGATCACGTCGTGCACGCGCGGCCTCCCTATTCCGACGACCCCATTCCGACGACCCCATCCCGACGACAGTGCCGTTGGTCTGAACCTAGGCGACGAACGTGCCGCTCGTCGGAATAGCCTGCACCGGTGGATCTTCGCGCGCGAGCTGGTCGGCGGGTGCCCGTTGCCGAGTCCGGCGCCGGCCTCGCCTCCTCGCCCTTCCGGGTCGACCGCGACCGGATCGCTGCCTCGCCGTTCTTCGCACGGCTGGCCGGGGTGACGCAGGTGGTGAGCCCGGCCGGGTCCGGCCTGCTCGTGCACAACCGGCTCACCCACAGCCTCCAGGTGGCGCAGGTGGCCCGTGCGATCGCCGAGCGGCTGGCTCCCGAGCCGCTCCTGGACAAGCTGGGCGGTTGCGATCCCGATGTCGTGGAGGCTGCTGCCCTGGCCCACGACCTGGGCCACCCGCCGTTCGGCCATCTCGGCGAACAGGTGCTCGACCGGCTCGCCCGCGAACGCCTCGGCCTTCCCGACGGCTTCGAGGGCAACGCGCAGAGCTTCCGCATCGTCACCACCATCGACCTGCACGGCCCCGGCGGCACCGGGCTCGATCTGACCGCGGCCGTGCGGGCGGCGATCCTCAAGTACCCGTGGTCGCGCCGGGCCCACCCCGACCCACACCCCAGCACGGCACCCCTGCCGCCGCGGGGCGCCGGCCCACTGCCCGGGGCGCCGGACGCCGGATCGGCCAAGTTCTCCTGCTACGCCACGGAGCTCGACGACCTGCGCCAGAGCCGCGCCGTGTTCGCCGACGTGATCGGTCCGTGGCAGCAGACCGTCGAGGCAGCGGTGATGGACACCGCGGACGACATCGCCTACGCCATCCACGACCTCGAGGACTTCCACCGTGTCGGCGTGCTGCAGCAGGCCGGCGTCGCGGCCGAGCTCAACGGGTGGTTGCAGGCACCGGGCACCGGCGGTCCTGGCGCCGACCTGGAACGGTTGCGGCGTCGGCTCGCCGACAAGGACGCCTGGGCCTACGGCGACGACGCGTTCACCGCCGCCGTCGAGCGCGTCCGCGAGGACCTCGTGGACGGGCTGCTCGCCGCGTCGTTCGACGGGTCGATGGCCGCCGAGCGCGCCGTCGCGGAGTTCTCGGCGCGCTGGACGTCACGGCTCGTCGGCGGGGTCGACGTCCACCCCGACCCGCCGGTGCGCTCCGCCCACGTCGCGCTGGCCACCGCGCAGTGGCACGAGGTGGCGGTGCTGAAGTTCGTGCACCAGCGCTTCGTGCTGCTGCGCCCCGACCTCGCGTCGCACCAGCGCGGGCAGGCCACGGTCCTGACCGGCCTGGTCGGGGCCCTGCACGACTGGCTGACCGACGACGAGAGCGGCCCGCGCCTCCCGCCCCGCCTGCACGACCTCGTCGAGCTGGCCCGGGGCGAGTACACGGCGCTGGCGCCCGCGGCGGAGGTGGACGGGCTGGCCCGCGGCCGGGCGGTGGTCGACTACGTCGCCTCGCTCACCGACGGCCAGGCCACGGCCCTGCTCGACGTGCTCACCGGCCGCTCGGGCCGGCTGTGGACCGACGCGGCGGTGCTGTAGATCAGACGGTGCCGACGAACAGGCCGGGTCCAGCGCGGCGATGTCGCCCGGGGCCCACGTGACCACCGCGAGGTCGTGAGTGGATATCGCTGCGGGAACAACGTTATCCGCGCACGGGCAGCGGAGCTGCTAGCCCAGCGTGCCCGTCGCCATCACGCCGCCGTCGATGCGGACCGTCTCGCCCGTGATCCACGACGCCGCGTCGGAGACGAGGAAGCCCACCAGTGACGCGATGTCCTCCGGGTCGCCCAGCCGCTTCATCGGGTAGACGGCGCTGACCTTGTCCTCGCCCTCCGCGTAGAGCGCGGTGGCGAACTTCGTCTTGACCACCGCCGGGGCCACCGCGTTCACGCGGATCGACGGGCCCAGCTGCCAGGCCAGCTCCTCGGTGAGCCGGATCAGGGCGGCCTTGGACGCGCCGTAGGCCGCGATCACACCGGTGGAGCGCAGGCCGGCGGTGGAGGCGAGGTTGATGACCACGCCGCCGTGATCCTTCATCCACGCCTTGTACGCCTCCTGCACGAACCCGAGCGCGGCGACGACGTTGATGTCGAAGATCTTGCGGACGCCGTTGAGGTCGGCCGTCATCAGGTCGCCGTAGACGGGGTTGATGCCCGCGTTGTTGATCAGGATGTCCAGCGAACCGAACGCCTCCACCGTCTTCGCGACGGCTTCGGCCCGGGACTCGTCCGACCCGGCGTTGCCGGGCACCGCCAGCACACGTGACGCGTCGCCGCCCGCGGCCTTGGCGACGAGCTCCTCGGCGGCGGCGGCGAGCTGGTCGGGCTTGCGGGCGGTGATGGTCACCGAGGCCCCGCGGGTGAGCAGCTCGGCGGCGATGGCGTGGCCGATACCGAGGCTTCCGCCGGTGACGAGTGCTGCCCTGCCGTTCAGACCAGCTGAGTCCGTGAGATCAGTCATGCCCGGACCCTACTTCGCGATTCCGGTGGCACCGGCCGGTACTCTGGTCACGTGATCCGGATCGAGTAGGCCGCCTCCCGTGCGGCCCACCCGTCTGTCCCGACCCGGAACACCCTGGAGTTCTTTCCCGTGATCACAGCTACCGACCTCGAACTTCGCGCGGGCTCGCGCATCCTGCTGTCGGGGACCACGATGCGCGTGCAGCCCGGCGACCGCATCGGTCTCGTCGGGCGCAACGGCGCCGGCAAGACCACCTCGATGCGCGTGCTCGCGGGCGAGGGCGAGCCCTACGGGGGCAAGGTCGGCGCCAACAGTCCCGTCGGCTACCTCCCGCAGGACCCCCGCGAGGGCGACCTCACCGTCACCGCGAAGGACCGCGTCCTGTCGGCCAAGGGCCTCGACGAGATGCTGCGCAAGATGGAGAAGGCCCAGACGGCGATGGCCGAGCTGGTCGACGGCCAGCAGAACGACAAGGCCGTACGCGACTACGGCCGCATCGAGGAGCGCTTCTCCGCCCTCGGCGGGTACGCGGCCGAGAGCGAGGCCGCCCGCATCTGCGCCCACCTGGGCCTGCCCGACCGGGTCATGGAGCAGCAGATCTCCACGCTGTCGGGTGGCCAGCGCCGCCGCGTCGAGCTCGCGCGCATCCTGTTCGCCGCCTCCGACGGCGGCGGTAACGGTGCGCCGAGCGACACCACACTTCTGCTCGACGAGCCCACCAACCACCTCGACGCCGACTCCATCACGTGGCTTCGCGGGTTCCTGCAGACCCACACCGGCGGCCTCGTGGTGATCAGCCACGACACGGACCTGCTGGCCGCGGTGGTCAACAAGGTGTGGTTCCTCGACGCCACGCGCGGTGAGGTCGACCAGTACAACATGGACTGGAAGCGCTACCAGGACGCGCGGTCCACCGACGAGAAGCGCCGCCGCCGCGAGCGCGCCAACGCCGAGAAGAAGGCGGCGGTGCTGCACACCCAGGCGTTGAAGATGGGCGCCAAGGCCACCAAGGCCGTCGCGGCGAAGAACATGGCCCGGCGCGCCGACCAGCTGCTCGCCGGTCTCGAGGACGTCCGGCAGAACGACAAGACGGGCCGCATCCGCTTCCCCGACCCCGCACCCTGCGGCAAGACGCCGCTCACCGCGGAGGGGCTGTCCAAGGCGTACGGCTCGCTGGAGGTCTTCACCGGCGTCGACCTGGCCGTCGACCGCGGGGCCAAGGTCGTCGTCCTCGGCCTCAACGGCGCGGGCAAGACCACGCTGCTGCGCATGCTCGCGGGCGTCGACATGCCCGACGCCGGTGAGGTCGTGCCCGGCCACGGGCTGCGCACCGGCTACTTCGCCCAGGAGCACGACACCCTCGACATGGACGCCACGGTGTGGGAGAACATCCGCCACGCCTCGCCCGACACCCAGGAGCAGCAGCTGCGCACGCTGCTCGGGTCGTTCATGTTCTCCGGCGACCAGCTCAAGCAGCCCGCGGGCACGCTGTCCGGCGGCGAGCGCACGCGGCTCGCGCTGGCCGGCCTGGTGTCCAGCGCGGCCAACGTCCTGCTGCTCGACGAGCCGACCAACAACCTCGATCCGGCCAGCCGCGAGCAGGTCCTCGACGCGTTGCGCCGCTTCACCGGGGCCGTCGTCCTGGTCACGCACGACTCGGGTGCGGTCGAGGCGCTGCACCCCGACAAGGTCATCGTGCTGCCCGACGGCACCGAGGACCTGTGGTCGGCGGAGTACCTGGAGCTCGTCCAACTGGCCTGATCGGACGATCCGGCCAGGACGATGATCACCCGATCGCTCTCCGCATCTGCGGCACGTAGCGCCACATCCGACACGCACGAGTGACGACGGGCGCCCTCGATCCACTTGCAGGGTGACGGGGAGATGGCGTCGGGGTGACGTGACGGTGATCTGCGGGCCGCAATGATCACCCGTCCGCGTGATCCATTCGGAGGAACCGCTCACCGATCATCGAGTGGATCTCCTGGCTCCGCGTCCGGGCGTGGACGATCATTGCCGCACCGCCGGGCCGACCAGGTCCGGGGTATGCGTCACCAGGGGCAACAAAGTTGTGGAGGAGTCCGATGACGGACCTCAAGAAGGGTGCCCGGATCACCGGCACCCAGCGCGACAAGCTGGCCACCGACCTCAAGAAGAAGTACGAGAAGGGTGCCAGCATCCGCGCGCTCGCCGAACAGACCGGCCGGTCCTACGGGTTCGTGCACCGGGTGCTGAGTGAGACGGGCGTGACGCTGCGGGGCCGCGGCGGAGCGACACGCACCAAGAAGAAGTAGGGCTACCCGGGGGTAACCTTCCGGACATGACTCAGGTGGACCCCGCTCCGGACCTCGACCTGCTCACCCGAGGCGGGGTGACACTGCACGTGGACGGCCCCCGGGCGACGATCACCCTGTCGCGCCCGGAGAGCCTCAACGCCCAGACCCCCGTCACGTGGGCGGCGCTGCAGGCCATCGGCGAGTCGCTGCCCGCCGACGTGCGGGTGGTGGTGGTCCGGGGCGAGGGCCGCGCGTTCTCGGCGGGCCTGGACAGGCGCGCGTTCACCGCCCAGGAGGTCGACGGCCTGCCCGGCATCAGCGCGCTCGCCACCATGCCCGCGGAGCAGGCGGACACCACCATCGCGTTGTTCCAGGCGGGGTTCGCATGGTTGCGCGATCCCGCCCGCGTCACGATCGCGGCCGTCCAGGGCCACGCGATCGGCGGCGGGTTCCAGCTCGCGCTGGCCTGCGACATCCGGATCGTGGCCGATGACGTGAAGTTCTGCATGGCCGAGACCGCCCTGGGCATCGTGCCCGACCTCGGCGGAACGTATCCGCTGGTGCACGCCGTGGGTTACGCGCGCGCGGTCGACATCTGCCTCACCGGACGCCGGGTCGGCGCCGAGGAGGCGGTCAGCAGCGGGCTGGCGCTGCGCAGCGTGCCGGTCGGCGAGCTCGATGCGGCCGTCGACGAGCTGGCCGCGGCGCTGGTCAGTGCCGCGCCCAAGGCCGCGGCGGCGACACTCGCGCTCCTGGCCGGCGTGGCCGAGGGCCGGGATCCCGCGGCGGCGCTCGCGGCGGAACGCGCCGCGCAGGTGATCCGCCTGCGCTCCCTGGCCGCCGGCGAGGGCTGACCCCGCGCAGCCCCACCCCCGCCCTCCCGCCCTGATCGCCACTGTCACGTATGGCGGTCCGAAGGGGGCCAGAACACAGCCACACGTGTCCATGTGGCGGTTCGGGGGGTTCGCCGCGAAACTGGCGGCGTGGAGAGACCGTTCGGGATGTTGCGTGGCGTGGAGCGCGGGGCCACCGCCCCGCGGTCGGTCAAGAAGGGCACGATCCCGCGCATCTGGCGGTTCGCGGCGGCCTACCGTCGCTGGCTGCTGGCGTTCCTGCTGCTGACCGTGCTCTCCGCGGTGGTCGGCGTGGCCACGCCCGTCGTCGCGGGCCGGGTGGTCGACACGATCGTCAAGGGCGGCGGCACGTCGGCGGCTGCGGCCACCGTGGTCGGGCTGGCCGCGGGCATCGCCGCGCTGGCGATCGTCGAGGCGGTCAACGGCCTGGTCACCCGCTGGTTCTCCGCGCGCCTGGGTGAGGGGCTGATCGCCGACCTGCGCCGCGCGGTCTTCGGGCACGTGCAGACGATGCCGGTGGCGTTCTTCACCCGCACCCGCACCGGAGCGCTGGTCAGCCGGCTCAACAACGACGTGATCGGGGCCCAGTCGGCGATCACATCCACGCTGGCCAGCGTGGTCAGCAACGTCATCCAGCTGACGCTCGCCGTCGCCGTGATGCTGACGCTGGCCTGGCAGGTCACACTCCTCGCGCTGGTGCTGCTGCCGGTTTTCGTGGTCCCGGCCCGGCGGATGGGCGTGAAGATCGCCGACCTGCGACGCGAGGCCGCCGACCTCAACGCCGGTATCTCCAACCAGATGACCGAGCGCTTCTCCGCGCCGGGCGCCACCCTCGTGAAGCTGTTCGGCGACCCCGATGCGGAGATCGCGGAGTTCGGGGAGCGGACCGTAAGGATCCGCGACATCGGCGTGCGCACCGCGATGGTGTCGCGGGTGTTCGTCACGGCGCTCTCGCTGGTGTCCGCGCTGGCCCAGGCCCTGATCTACGGGCTCGGCGGCTACCTGGCCGTCACCGGGCAGATCGCGGCGGGCACGGTCGTCACGCTCGCGCTGCTGCTCACCCGGCTCTACACGCCGATGACCGCGCTGGCCAACGCCCGCGTCGACGTCATGACGGCGCTGGTGTCGTTCGAGCGCGTCTTCGAGGTGCTCGACCTGCAGCCGATGATCACCGAGAAGCCCGACGCCCGCACGCTGCCCGACGGGCCGGTCCCGGTCCGCCTGCGCGACGTGCGCTTCGCCTACCCCAACGCCGAGGACGTCTCGCTCGCCTCGCTGGAAGAGGTGGCGGTGCTCGACCAGCGGCGCAACGAGGAGGTGTTGCACGGCGTCGACCTCGAGGTGGGGGCCGGGCGGTTGCTGGCGCTGGTCGGGTCGTCGGGGGCGGGGAAGTCGACGATCGCGTCGCTCGTGCCGCGGCTCTACGACGTCGACAGCGGCGCCGTGGAGCTCTCCGGCATCGACGTGCGCGACCTGACGTTCGCCTCGGTGCGCGGAGCGGTCGGCGTCGTCACGCAGGACGGGCACCTGTTCCACGACACCATCGGCGGCAACCTGCGCTACGCCGCCCCGGGGGCGTCCGACGCGGAGATCGTCGAGGCGCTGCGGCGGGCCCGGCTCGGCGAGTTGCTCGACGCCCTGCCCGACGGGCTCGACACGGTGGTGGGGGAGCGCGGCTACCGGCTCTCCGGGGGTGAGCGCCAGCGCCTGACGATCGCCCGGCTGCTGCTCGCGAAGCCCCGCGTCGTCATCCTGGACGAGGCCACGGCGCACCTGGACTCCGAGTCGGAGGCGGCGGTGCAGGAGGCGCTCGTGGAGGCGCTGGAGGGCCGGACGGCCATCGTCATCGCGCACCGGCTCTCGACGATCCGCGCGGCCGATGAGATCGCCGTCGTCGAGCACGGCCGGATCGTCGAGCGCGGAACCCACGACGCGCTCCTGGCGGCGGGTGGTCGCTACGCGGTGCTGCACCGCACCCAGTTCGCCCTGGACGACCGGCGCGGTCAGCATCTGGTCGGATAGCGCTGGGCCGTCCGGCCCTGTCCGCGGTACGCCTGGTCACGCTGGGCATCAGGAGCCCTACGCTGGGTCGATGGCGACCCCGGACTTCGTCCTCGACGAGCAGCTCTGCTTCGCCCTGCACAGTGCGTCGCGGGCGATGACCGGGTGCTACCGGCCGCTGCTCGACGACATCGGGCTCACCTACAGCCAGTACGCGGTGATGCTGGTGCTGTGGGAGTACGACACCGTCGCGCTCTCCGCCCTGTGCGACCGGCTCCGGCTCGACACGGGCACGCTCTCGCCGCTGCTCAAACGGCTGGAGGGCGACGGTCTTCTGGTACGGCGCCGCCGTGCCGACGACGAGCGCATGATGCAGGTGACGCTGAGCGACGCCGGTCGGGCATTGCGCGACCGCGCGGCTCGGGCCCAGGCGCGGGTCCAGCACGCCACGGGCCTGACGGACGCCGCGCTGGCCGCCCTCCGCGACGAGCTCACCGCGCTCGCGGAACGGCTCCGGGCCACGAAACTGGTGCCCTGACCGAACGGCCAGGGCGGGTACGCCGCGACGCCGTTGTCGCCGCGTACCCACGTCTCAGGCGGCCTGCACGACCTGTGCGCGGTAGCTCTCGATGATCCCCATGAACTCCTTCTGCTCGGGCATGGGGACTCCGAGGAAGTTCAGGGTGGCGGCGATCTCCACGGCCACCGCGTCGAACTCTCCGTCGGTGATCACGAGCCCGTCGTGGGTCAGGGTCATGTCCCGGCCGGGGTAGCACTTCGGCCCGCCGGCCGCTTCGATCGACCACGCCGTGACGAGGAACTTGTAGCCCGGCGCGTTCGCCGGATCCCCGTGATGGACGTGCACGGCCGCGTTGGCGTTCACCGCGACGTTGGCGAAGAGCCGGTCGACGAGCACGTCGACGGCACCCGCGATCGCGTACGTGCCGCCCAGTCGGTCGTAGAGGCTGCCCTCGGCCATGTGTGGTCTCCTGCCATCTCGTCGATGAGTGGTGTCATGTGACGGCGTTCACTGTCAGGGGTACGGGTCGGCTCGTCAAGAGTGCACAACTGGATCTGGCCCGACCTATCGGCGGCGGACGGCCGCCTCCACCAGATCGAGCACGGGCCCCATGTCGTCGGCGGGGAGCCCCATGGCGAGGTGGGAGATCAGCCCCTCCAGCACCAGCTCCAGGTACTGCGCCAGCACCGCGACCGGCACGTCGTCACGCAGGGTGCCGGTGCGCGCCTGGCGTTCCAGACGCTCCCGGGTGGCCCGGGTGAGCGCGGCGGAATGGGCGCTCCAGCGCTCCCGGAACTCGGGCTCGGTGCGCAGCCGGCGCGAGACCTCCAGCCGGGTGCCCAGCCAGCCCCGCACCCCCGACGGATCGGCGATCAGCTCGCGCATCACCTGAACGAGGCCCTGCTCGGCGACGACGTCGGCCATGCGCGCGGCGTCCTGCTCGGCCAGCGCGAGGAAGAGGGCGTCCTTGTCGCGGTAGTGGTGGAAGATCGCACCGCGGGAGAGGCCCGTGCTCTCCTCGAGCCTGCGTACCGTGGCCCCCTCGTAGCCGAAGCGCGCGAAGCAGGCCCTGGCGCCGTCGAGGATCTCCTGGCGCCGGGCGGCGAGCTGGTCGCTGCTGACGCGGGGCACGTGGCGAGACTACCGCCCAGCCAGACGTACGTACGTCTTGGGAAGGTTCTTACGGCTTGCTCACAGGAGCCCCGCTCAACTCCTGCAATCGGGTCGCAGCGCGGGTAGCGTTCTCTGGCGTGACGCAGAAGCCGGGTGTCGCGGTGGTCGCCCAAGCGGTGACGGCCGCGGGAGACGCCGCACCCGACGCGGGGCCCAGCGTGTTGCGCGACTGTGCGGACGCCGAGGCCTATGTCGCGTCGGTGTGTTTCAAGCACGGACCACCGACCCTGGTCGGGGTCGAACTCGAATGGCTGCTGCACGACGTCGCCCGGCCGGGACTGCCGGTGACGCCCGCGTCCCTCGCGGCGGCCCTCGGCCCCCACACACCGCACTCGCTCGACCCCGCGTCCCCCGCACTACCGCTGCCCGCAGGCTCCGAGATCACCGTCGAGCCGGGCGGCCAGATCGAGATCGCGAGCCCCCCGCTGCCCGGCCTGTCCGAGCTGGTGAGGGCCACCGCGGCCGACGCCGACGTCCTGCACGGGCTGCTCGCCTCCCACGGGCTGCACGCCGAAACGCGTGCCGCCGACCCGTCCCGTCCGCCGGTGCGACTGCTGGATCTCCCGCGCTACCGCGCGATGGAGCAGGCCTTCGACCGGATCGGCACCTGCGGCCGCACCGCGATGTGCTCCACGTCCGCCGTGCAGGTGTGCGTGGACGCCGGTGACGGCGCCGACGTCGCCCGGCGCTGGTCGGCCGTGCACGCGCTGGGCCCGGTGCTGCTCGCCGCGTTCGCGAACTCGCCGAGGCTGCACGGACAGGCCACCGGCTGGAAGTCGGCGCGGTGGATGAGCTGGCTGCAGGCCGACGAGGCCCGCACGGGGCCGCCGTCGGTGGCTGACGTCGACGCGCCCGACCCTGCGGCCGCCTGGGCCCGCCGCGTCGTGGCGAGCCCGGTGCTGTGCGTCCGCCGGGACTCCGACTGGCTCGTCCCCGAGGGCGTCACCTTCGCGGACTGGGTGCGCGGTGCGTTGCTCGGGCCACCGCCCACCACCGCCGACCTGGACTACCACGTGTCCACGCTGTTCCCGCCCGTGCGGCCGCACGGGCACCTGGAGGTGCGCTACGTCGACATGCAGCCCGGCCGTGGCTGGGCGCTGCCCACCGCGGTGCTGACGGCGCTGCTCGCCGACGGTGCCGTCCTGGACCGGGCCCGCGAGGCCTGCGAGCCCACCCGTGACCTGTGGGTGTCCGCCGCCCGTCACGGGCTCGAGGACCGCGTGCTGGCCACCGCCGCGGCCACGGTGTTCGAGCTGGCGGTGGGGCAGCTGCCCGCCGTCGGCACGCCGGGCTGGCTGGTGGACGACCTCACGACCATGACGGAGCAACGGGTCCGGCGCGGCCTGTGCCCCGCCGACCTACCGGAAGGAGAGGTGGCATGACCGTCCCACCGCCGACCCCCATCACGACACCGGGTCCGGCCGCGCCACCGGTCTCGCTGAGCTCGGCCGACCTGAGGACCCAGGTGGCCGACCTCCTCACCGCCTCGCGCGCCCGGAGCACCGCCCTCACCGACGCCGTCGACGAGGCCGATCTCGTCGCCCAGCACTCGCCGCTGATGTCGCCGCTGGTCTGGGACCTCGCCCACATCGGCAGCCAGGAGGAGCTCTGGCTCGTCCGCGACGTGGGCGGGCGCGAGCCGCTGCGGCCCGAGATCGACGGGCTCTACGACGCGTTCCAGCACTCGCGGGCCAGCCGCGTCGAGCTGCCGCTGCTCACGCCGTCCGAGACGCGCCGCTACGTCGCCGAGGTGCGCGACAAGGCCCTCGACGCCCTGGACCGCACCCCGCTGACCGGTCGCAGGCTCGTCGAGCACGGCTTCGCGTTCGGGATGATCGTCCAGCACGAGCAGCAGCACGACGAGACGATGCTGGCCACGCACCAGCTGCGCTCCGGCCCCGCCGTCCTGCACGCCTCGGCGCCGCCGGCGGGGTCACCGTTGCCCGTGCGCGAGGTGCTCGTCCCCGGCGGCACGTTCACGATGGGCACCTCCACCGAGCCCTGGGCGCTGGACAACGAACGGCCCGCGCACGCCACGCAGGTCGACGCGTTCTGGATCGACACCGCCCCCGTCACCAACGGGCGGTACGCCGAGTTCGTCGACGCCGGCGGGTACGACCAGCCGCGCTGGTGGAGCGACGCGGGCTGGAGGCACCGCGTGGACGCACGCCTGGTGGCGCCGCAGTTCTGGGAGCGGGACTCCTCGGGGGAGTGGTACCGCCGGGTCTTCGGCGTCCTGTCGCCGCTGGTCCCGGACGAGCCCGTGGTGCACGTCAGCTGCCACGAGGCCGACGCCTACGCCGCCTGGGCCGGCAGGCGCCTGCCCAGCGAGGCGGAGTGGGAGAAGGCCGCCCGGTTCGACCCGGAGTCGGGCCGTTCGCGGCGCTACCCCTGGGGCGACGAGGACCCGACGCCCGAGCACGCCAACCTCGGGCAGCGCCACCTGCGGCCCGCGCCCGTCGGGGCCTACCCGCGTGGCGCGTCGGCGCTCGGGGTGCACCAGCTCGTCGGCGACGTGTGGGAGTGGACGTCCTCGGGCTGGCACCCCTACCCGGGGTACGAGACGTTCCCGTACCCGGAGTACTCCGAGGTGTTCTTCGGCGGCGACTACCGCGTCCTGCGCGGGGGCTCGTTCGGCACCGACCCGTCGGCGCTGCGGGCCACGTTCCGCAACTGGGACCACCCGGTCCGGAGGCAGATCTTCTCCGGTTTCCGGCTGGCCCGCGATGCAGCACCCGGGGACGTGCGCTGACGCAGTGTGCCGCCATCTGGCCTACCTCGGACCATCCGCGACGCTGTCGTCGCTGGTCCTCGAGCCGAAGCACTCGTTGCTGCGGCAGTCCTACGCACCCGCGGACATGCGCGGCGGCGGCACCGTGAACGCCGACGGTTTCGGGGTGGGCTGGTACACCGGGGGCGAGGCGGTCCGCTACCGCAGCGCGTCGCCGATCTGGTCGGACACCGCGTTCAGCGCGTTGGCGGGGGTCACCGCGTCGACGGCGGTGCTCGCGGCCGTGCGCTCGGCCACCACCGGCATGCCCGTGACCTCGACCGCGGCCGCCCCCTTCACCGACGGCCGCCGGCTGTTCAGCCACAACGGCGTGGTCCGGGGCTGGCCGGAGTCGGTGGCCGGGCTCGCCTCCGTGTTGCCCGTCGTCGACCTGATGACGCTCGACGCCCCCACCGACGCCGCACTGCTGTGGGCGCTGGTCCGGGACCGGCTGCGCGCGGGCGGCGATCCGGCGCACGTCCTCGCCGACGTCGTCACGTCGGTGGCCGCCGCGGCCCCCGGGTCGCGGCTCAACCTCCTGCTCACCGACGGTTCGACGATCTGGGCCACCGCCTGGGACCACGCGCTCTCGGTGGCCACCACCGACACGACGGCGCTCGTCGCGTCCGAACCCACCACCGACGCCACATGGACCGAGGTGCCCGACCGGCACCTGCTGGTGGCCCGCCCGGGCTGCCACCGCATCACCACGCTCTGAGACAACGGGAGTCCGATGAGCACCGCACTGCTCGACATCCACCTGACCGAGCACGACGCCGACGCCGCCCTGCGGGCCGACGCGCGTGCCGGTCTCACCGCGAACCCCAAACAGCTGCCGCCCAAGTGGTTCTACGACGCCCGCGGCAGCGAGCTGTTCGAGCAGATCACCGAGCTGCCCGAGTACTACCCGACCCGCACCGAGCGGGCCCTGCTGGAGCGCAGCGTCGACGAGATCGCGGTCGCGTCCGGCGCCGACACCCTCGTCGAGCTGGGATCCGGCTCGTCGGCGAAGACCCGCGTCCTGCTCGACGCGTTCGCCCGCGCCGGCACGCTGCGCCAGTACGTGCCGCAGGACGTCAGTGAGTCGGCGTTGCGGCTGGCGATGGACGCACTGGCCGTCGAGTACCCCGACCTCGAGCTGCACGGCGTCGTCGGCGACTTCACCAAGCACCTCGACCGGCTGCCCCGCGGCCGCCGTCGGATGGTCGCGTTCCTGGGCGGCACCATCGGCAACCTCATCCCGGCCGAGCGTGCCGCGTTCCTCACCCAGCTCCGCTCGGTGCTGCAGCCCGGGGAGCAGCTGCTGCTCGGCACCGGGCTCGTGATCGACGAGAAGGTGCTCGTCCCCGCCTACGACGACGCGGCCGGCATCACCGCGGAGTTCAACCGCAACGTGCTGCACGTCCTCAACCGTGAGCTGGACGCCGACTTCGATCCCGAGGCGTTCACCCACGTGGCGGTCTGGGACGTCGAGCACGAGTGGATCGAGATGCGGCTGCGGGCGCAGCGCGCCATGACCGTGCACGTCCGGGGACTGGACCTCCGCGTCGAGTTCGCGGCGGGTGAGGAGATGCGCACCGAGATCTCCGCGAAGTTCCGGCCGGGTGGTGTGCGCGGCTGGCTGGAGGCGACCGGCTTCGAGTTCACCCGCAGCTGGACCGACCCCGACGCCCGCTTCGCCCTGACCCTCGCCACAGCCGTCTGACCCACCAACCCCAGCGAGTTGACCATCTCGACACGCCGTGTTCGCCGATCGAATCGGCAAACACGGCGTGCTCGTATCGTCAACTCGCGTCGTAGGGTGGGGGCGTGGGAACGGACTGGCGGGACGACGGGGTGCGGGTCATTACGGGGGACGCGCTCGATGGCAACACCCCGCAGACGCCGGGCATGCATCGGGCCGCCGCTGTCACGCACGGGCGGGTGGGGGCGGAGAAGCTGTGGGCCGGCACCGTCACGATCCATCCGGGTGCGCGCACCGGGGCGCACCACCACGGTGAGCTCGAGAGTGTCATCTACGTGGTGCGGGGGCGGGCCCGGATGAGGTGGGGCGAGAACCTCGAGTTCACGGCCGAGGCCGGGCCCGGCGGGTTCATCTTCGTGCCGCCGTTCGTGCCGCACCAGGAGATCAACGCCCTCGACGACGCGCCGCTCGAGTGCGTGCTCACCCGCAGCGGGCAGGACCCGGTGGTGGTCAACCTCGAGATCGACGGGGTCGCCGACCCCGAGACCGTGGCCTGGATCGACCCGGGTCATCCGGCGAAGCAGTAGTCCGGCAGGTCGATGCCGCCGGCCTTGGCGAACTGTTTCGCCAGGAGCCCACGCATGGGCCAGCGGGTCATCGACCGCATCGACAGCGCGCCCAGCCGGATCGCGAGCGCACTCCTCGGGGCGTAGCCACCGATCCCGCCGGGAGGCAACTCCTGGCCGGTGGTGACGTAGGGTCGGAGTACCTGCTCGTACCGCTCGAACGCCGCCCGGTGGTCGGCCCCTCCTGCCAGCTCACCGGCCAGGACATAGGCCCCGACCAGGGCGAGGCTCGTGCCCAGGCCGGTCAGCGGGGTCGGGCAGTACGCGGCGTCGCCGAGAAGCACCACACGGCCGTTCGACCAGCGGTCGAGGTGCACCTGGCCCACCGAGTCGAACGAGAAGTCCGGGGCGGCCCGCATGGCGTCGAGCAACCACGGGACCTTCCAGCCCCCGCCGGCGAAGCGGTCGGCGAGCAGGTCCTGCTGGGCGGCCGTGTCGCTGCGGGCGATCGGTCCCGACCGGAAGGAGAGCGAGGCCTTGGTCTCGCCGGGCAGCCGGCCCGGTCTCAGCGAGGCCACGCGGCCGCCGGGCAGGTTGTGCATCTGGTACCAGCCGTCGAGGTCGTCGGCGGCGGGCGCGGTGAACCAGGCCGTGTAGCAGTCCAGCGGCCGGACGCAGTCGGTCTCCGGCCCGAACGCGAGCCTGCGCACGGCTGAGTGCAGCCCGTCGGCGCCGATGACGAGCCCGAACCGGCGCGGCGCGGCGTTCTCGAACGCGACGTCGACGCCGTGCTCGTCCTGGGTGATGCCGGTGATCGTGTCGTCGAACAGGTACTCGACGTCTCCTGCGGCATCGTGCAGGAGCTGGCCCAGGTCACCGCGCAGGATCTCGATCTCGGAGATGATCCCCTCGCCGCCGAACGCGTCGGCGGGCATGGTCGCGGTGATGCGGCCGCGCCCGTCGACGTAGGAGAGCCCGCGCTGCTCCAGCGTGACGGCACGGGCCTCCGGCATCAGGCCCATCCGCTCGATCACGGTGCGCCCTGCGCCCCGGAGGTCGACGGCCTGGCCGCCCGGCCGGAGCGCGGGCCCCCGCTCGACCACGGTGACGGAATGGCCCTGTCTGCGTAGCCAGTACGCGATGGCCGGGCCGGCGATGCTGGCGCCGGAGATGAGAACCTCGGTGGAGTTCATGCGGCTAGAGTACGATGTACGCGCTCATCGTCGCAAGTGTTTCTGCAGGTCAGAGGCGCAGGCGAACTAGTGCAGTGCAGCGACTAAGACGGATGGAGAGGTCCGACCAGCTACGCTGCGGTCACCAGGTGAACTAGTACACCGGAGGAATCGTGGTCGATCGTGAGGAACCGCCCTACGCGCGGATCGCGGCGGAGCTGCGCGGGCGGGTCGAGCGGGGGGAGCTGGTGCCGGGGGACCGGATGCCCTCCACCCGCGAGATCAGCCGGACCTGGGGCGTCGCCATCGCCACCGCCACGAAGGTGATCACCGCTCTGCGCCAGGACGGTGTGGTCCGCACGGTGCCGGGCGTCGGCACCGTGGTCGCGCAGCCGAGCCCCGCCCGCCCGGGTCCGGTCCGCCGCCGCACCGACCCCCCGGCGGGCCTGACGGCCGGTCGGATCGTCGCCGTGGCGGTGACGATCGCCGACGCCGAGGGTCTGGACGGGCTGTCGATGCGCCGCGTCGCGACCGACCTGGGAGCGGCGCCGATGTCGCTCTACCGCCACGTCGCCGACAAGGACGATCTGCTGCTGCAGATGATGGATGCGGTGATGAGGCAGGAGTGGCAGCCGCCCGCAAGCCCGCCCACGGGCTGGCGAGCCCGGCTCGAACTGGCGGGGCGCGCGCTCTGGACGGCCTTCCGTCGCCACCCGTGGCTCGCCCCGGCCCTGTCGCTGACCCGGCCGCAGCCGATCGCCGGTGGGATGGCCTACACCGAGTGGGTGCTCGCCGCCCTCGACGGCTTGGGGATGGATCTCCCGGCCATGTTCGACGTGCATCTGACGTTGTTCAACTACGCCCGCGGCACCGCGGTGAACCTCGAACCCGAGGCCGTCGCGCAGGCGGTGACCGGCCTGGACAACGAGGAGTGGATGCAGACCCAGGAGGTCGCACTGCGTTCGATCGTGGGCGCCGGCGACTTCCCGCACTTCGAGCGGATCCTGTCGATGGACGTCGATCTCGACCTCGACGCGATGTTCGAGCGGGGTCTGGGATACCTCCTCGACGGGCTGAGCGTGGCGCTCGACACCCCGAACCGGGGCGCGGGCCGCCCGCTGTAGTTGTACTGTGCTAATCGTTATAGCCGTACAATGATCGCCGTACAACGATCGAGGTCCCTGTGCCGGAACTGAGCCGTCGACGACGGATGGTCGTGCTGGCCATCTGCTGTTCGAGCCTGTTCGTCGTCAGTCTCGACAACACGATCGTCAACCTGGCGCTGCCCTCGATCCAGCGCGACTTCGACGCCTCGGTGTCCGCCCTGCAGTGGACCATCGACGCCTACACACTCACCATCGCCTGCCTGCTGATGCTGGCCGGATCGACGGCCGACCGGATCGGTCGCCGCCGGGTGTTCCAGACCGGGCTCGTGTTGTTCGGCCTGGGCTCGCTCCTGTGCAGTGTGGCGCCGAACGTCGGCTCGCTCATCGCGTTCCGGGCGCTGCAGGCGATCGGCGGCTCGATGCTCAACCCGGTGGCCATGTCGATCATCACCAACACGTTCACCGACCGCCGGGAGCGCGCGAAGGCCATCGGCGTGTGGGGTGCCGTGATCGGGGTCAGCATGTCGTTGGGCCCGGTGGTCGGGGGCGTGCTCGTCGACTCGATCGGCTGGCGCTCCATCTTCTGGATCAACGTGCCGATCGTGCTGGTCGCCGTGGTGCTGGCCGCACGGTTCGTGCCCGAGTCGCGGGCTCCGCGGGCGCGACGCTTCGACCCCTACGGCCAGACACTGGTGGTCCTCGTGCTGGGCGGACTCACCTTCGGGATCATCGAGGGGCCGGGCCACGGGTGGGGCTCGCCGCTGATCGTCGGCTGCTTCGTGGTGGCCGTGCTGTCGGCGGTGCTGCTCGTGGTGGTCGAGTCGCGGCGGCGCGATCCGCTCATCGACCCGCGCTTCTTCCGCAGCGCCCCGTTCTCCGCCGCCACCGTCACGGCGGTGGCCGCCTTCGCCGCCCTGGCCGGTTTCCTGTTCCTCAACGCGCTCTACCTGCAGGATGTCCGCGGGTTCAGCCCGCTGCACGCCGGCCTGCTGACGCTGCCGATGGCCCTGATGGCGGGCCTGCTGCCGCCGATCTCGGGTCGGCTCGTCGCCAGCCGGGGCCCGCGCATCTCCCTGCTCGTCGGGGGAGCGGGGCTCACCCTGGGCGCGCTCATCCTGCTGGTGGCGCTCGAGACGGACACCCCGATCGGCGTGCTGATCCTGGCCTACGCGGTGTTCGGCACCGGCTTCGGCATGATCAACGCGCCGATCACCAACACGGCCGTTTCCGGAATGCCGATCACCCAGGCCGGAGTGGCCGCAGCCGTAGCCTCGACGAGCCGGCAGGTGGGCTCGGCGTTGGGCGTCGCCGTCCTGGGGTCGCTGGTGACGGCCCGGATCAGCGGACCGATCGCCACGGGCTTCGCCGACGCCAGCCGCATCGGCTGGGCCGTGATGGTGGGCTGCGGCGTGGTGATCCTCGTCCTCGGCGTGGTCGGGACCGGGCCCTGGGCCCGGCGCACGGCGGCCGACACAGCGGAGCTGTTCGACAGTCCGACCCCCGAGCCCGTGGGTGCCCGGTGAGCGAGGACGCGGCGCGCCGGGTCTGGGCGACCATGCGCGCGCTCGTCATGGAGGACGACCGCCGCGCCGAACTGTGCGCGGCGCTGGGCATGAGTTTCTTCCGGATCAAGGTACTGCGCCGGATCGCCACCGAGCCGACGACGGGGGGCCTGCTCGCGGAACGGCTCGGGTCCGATCCGCCGTACGTCTCGGTCGTGGTCGACGACCTGGTGCGCCGGGGGCTGGTCGTCCGCACCCCCGACGCCACCGACCGCCGGCACAAGGTCCTGTCGGTGACGGCAGCGGGGGAGCGGGCCGCGGGCGAGGCGGAGGCCCTGCTGGCCACCCCACCCCACGCGCTGACGAACCTCCCGGCGGACCAGCTGGCTGACCTCGACCGCCTCCTGGCGGGTGCGCTGGAGCCGTCGACGAGGTCGTGAGCGGATATCGCTGCGGGAACAGCGTTATCCGCGCACGATCGGGTCTCTCCACCATGTCAACGAACCATTGACGCCAACAAAACGTCGACGATTCGACGACCGACGCACCGCCAGGGCAAACAGAACGGCGGGCGCCGCCGGCCGGAGCCGGGACGCCCGCCGTCAGCGGAGAAGGGGAGAAGGGGAGAAGGGGAGAAGCTACTAGGCGCGCAGCATGCCGCGCAGCACGTACTGCAGGATCCCGCCGTTGCGGTAGTAGTCGGCCTCGCCGGGGGTGTCGATGCGGACGACCGCGTCGAACTCGACGACCGTGCCGTCGGCCTTCGTCGCCTTCACTGCCACCGTGCGCGGCGTCGAGCCGTCGTTCAGCGCGGTGATGCCCGCGATGTCGAACGTCTCGGTGCCGTCGAGGTGCAACGACTTGGCCGACTCGCCTACCGGGAACTGCAGCGGGATGACGCCCATGCCGATGAGGTTCGAGCGGTGGATGCGCTCGAACGACTCGACGATGACGGCCTTGACGCCCAGGAGCGCGGTGCCCTTGGCCGCCCAGTCGCGCGAGCTGCCGGAGCCGTACTCCTTGCCGCCCAGCACGACGAGGGGGGTGCCGGCCTCGGCGTAGTTCTGCGCCGCGTCGTAGATGAACGACTGGGGGGCGTCGGCCTGGGTGAAGTCGCGGGTGTAGCCGCCGCTCACGTCGTCGAGCAGCTGGTTCTTCAGCCGGATGTTGGCGAAGGTGCCGCGGATCATCACCTCGTGGTTGCCGCGACGGGAGCCGAAGGAGTTGAAGTCTCCTCTGTCGACGCCGTGCCCCGTCAGGTACTCGGCGGCCGGGGTGCCGGGCTTGATGGCGCCGGCGGGGGAGATGTGGTCGGTGGTGACCGAGTCGCCCAGCAGGGCCAGCACGCGTGCGCCGGAGATGTCGACGACCGGCGACGGCTCGGGCGCCATGCCCTCGAAGTACGGGGGCTTGCGCACGTAGGTGCTCTGCGCGTCCCACTCGAAGGTCTTGCCCTCCGGCGTGGGGAGGCTCTTCCAGCGCTCGTCGCCCGCGAAGACGTCGGCGTAGTCCTTGGTGAACATCTCCTGGCTGATCGAGCTGTCGATCGTGTCCTGGACGTCCTTGGCCGACGGCCACAGGTCCTTCAGGAACACGTCGGTGCCGTCGGTGGCCTGCCCGAGGGGCTGGTGCTCGAAGTCGAAGTCCATCGTGCCCGCCAGGGCGTAGGCGATCACCAGCGGCGGCGAGGCCAGGTAGTTCATCTTGATGTCCGGGTTGATCCGGCCCTCGAAGTTGCGGTTGCCCGAGAGCACCGAGACGACCGAGAGGTCGGCCTCGTTGATCGCGGCGGAGATCTCGTCCGAGAGCGGGCCCGAGTTGCCGATGCACGTGGTGCAGCCGTAGCCGACGAGGTGGTATCCGAGTTTCTCCAGGTAGGGCCAGAGGCCGGCCTTCTCGTAGTAGTCGGTGACGACCTTCGAGCCCGGCGCCATCGACGTCTTGACCCACGGCTTGACCGTGAGCCCCTTCTCCACGGCGTTCTTCGCGAGCAGTGCCGCGCCGAGCATCACCGACGGGTTCGACGTGTTGGTGCAGCTGGTGATCGACGCGATGACGACGGCGCCGTGGTCGAGCGTGAACTCGCCGCGGGTCTCGGAGACGACCTTCGTCGGCTTCGACGGGCGGCCCTCGCAGCCCTCGGCGGCCGAGAACAGGACGGGCTTCTCGTCCGCGCCGTTGCCGGGAGCGGGCGGGTCGCTGGCCGGGAAGGACTCGTCGTTGGCCTCGTCGACGCCGACGGGGGCGCCCTCGGGGTCGTCGGTGTAGTCGTGCACCGACTTGCGGAACGCCGACTTCGCGTCGGTGAGCTCGATGCGGTCCTGCGGGCGCTTCGGGCCGGCGATGGACGGCACGACGGTGCCCAGGTCGAGCTCGAGGGTCTCGGAGAAGACCGGCTCGTGCTTCGGGTCGTGCCAGAGCCCCTGCTCGCGGGCGTAGGCCTCGGTGAGCTCCAGCTGCTCGGCCGGGCGGCCCGTCAGCTTCATGTAGCGGATGGTCTCGTCGTCGATCGGGAAGATCGCGGCGGTGGAGCCGAACTCCGGGCTCATGTTGCCGATGGTGGCGCGGTTGGCCAGCGGTACCGCGCCGACGCCCTCGCCGTAGAACTCCACGAACTTGCCGACGACGCCGTGGCGGCGCAGCATCTCGGTGATCGTCAGCACCACGTCGGTGGCGGTGGCGCCGGCCGGGATCTCGCCGACGAGCTTGAAGCCGACGACCTTCGGGATGAGCATCGAGACGGGCTGGCCGAGCATGGCCGCCTCGGCCTCGATGCCACCGACGCCCCAGCCCAGCACACCCAGACCGTTGACCATGGTGGTGTGGCTGTCGGTGCCGACCAGCGTGTCCGGGTACGCCTGGCCGTTCCTGGTCATGACCACGCGCGCCAGATGCTCGATGTTGACCTGGTGCACGATGCCGGTGCCCGGCGGGACGACCTTGAACTCGTCGAACGCACCCTGGCCCCAGCGCAGGAACTGGTAGCGCTCCTTGTTGCGGCTGTACTCGAAGTCGACGTTGCGCTCGAACGCGTCGGGGGTGCCGAACACGTCGATGATCACCGAGTGGTCGATGACCAGCTCGGCGGGGGCCAGTGGGTTGACCTTCGACGGGTCGCCGCCCAGCTCGGTGACGGCCTCGCGCATCGTGGCGAGGTCGACGACGCAGGGGACGCCGGTGAAGTCCTGCATGATCACGCGGGCGGGCGTGAACTGGATCTCCGTGTCGGGCTCGGCCTTCGGGTCCCAGCCGGCGAGCGCGCGCACGTGGTCGGCCGTGACGTTGGCGCCGTCCTCGGTGCGCAGGAGGTTCTCCAGCAACACCTTCAGGCTGAACGGGAGGCGCTCCGCGCCCTCGACGGCGGAGAGCCGGAAGATCTCGTGCTCGGCGCCGCCGGCGTGGAGCGTTCCCTTCGCGCCGAAGCTGTCTGTGCTGGTCACTGTGGGTGTCCTCCTGAGCGGTGGTGGGCGCGTCGGTGGGTCTCGCCGCGAGTCTCGCGCACCGGCTCCCGCCAGCACCGTGGACCCCCGTCGCCGCAAACAGTACGCCCGTACTGTGACGGAGTCGAGTCGGGGCCCGGCTACCCCATGTGGTGGAAATCGTCGATCCCCCGCGTGTGTCTGCCCGGTCGGCGGTGACTCGGCTGAGAGAGTGCGGTCGCTCGTCATGATCATGCGTCGATGGGAGGCTCCGGGTGCGGCGGTACGGACGTCTCTTCGCGCTGGTCGTGCTCGTCGCCGCGATCGGGATCATGCCCCCGCTGGGCCTCGCCGGAGTTCCCGGTACGGCCTTCGCGCAGCCGCCGCCACCACCGCCACCCCCGCCCAACCCGACGAACGGCGACCTGCAGCAGAGCAAGGCCGCGGTCGCACAGCGGGCGGCCGCGGTCGCGTCCCTGACCGCCCGGCTGGCCGGCCTCGACGCGAAGGTCGATGACCTCCACCTGCAGTTGACAGCGCACCAGGAGGTGGCCAACCAGGCACTGGTCGACATGCAGAACGCGCAGGATGCCGCCGCCGCCGCCAGCAGGAAGGCGGCGGACGCGCGGGTTGCCACCGCGGCTGCCGGGAACACGATCGACGACGCCCGCGCCCAGCTCGACGCGTTCCTCGCGGCGCAGTACCAGAACGGGCTCGACACGGGACCGCTCGGCCTGTTGTCGAGCGCCACCGGTCCGCAGGACCTGCTCGACCGCGCGGCCCTGGCCAACGACGTCGCCGCCCAGCAGCAGCAGGCCCTCGACGGCCTGGAGCGGGCCCGGGTGGCCAAGGCCAACGCCGACTCCCTGGCCCGCGCCGCGCAGGACGACGCGCGGACGAAGGCGGACCGTGCGACCCAGGCGAAGTCGACCGCCGACGGGGCGCTCGCCGCCGTCCAGGCCCAGACCCGGGCGCAGATCGCCCAGCTGCAGCAGGTGCAGGTGCAGCGCGACGACGTCAACCGACAGCTCGACGCGGCGGAGGCCGCCGACGTCGGCCTGCGCGACCAGCGCGCGCGCTTCCTCACCTGGCAGCAGCAGCAGGCCGAGGCCGAGGCCGCCCGGCAGCGCGCGGCGGCCGCCGCGGCCGCCGCCAGGGTCGCGCAGGCGGCCCCGTCCGGCGGCCCCGGCCGAGCCCCGGTCCGGGCCTCCGGCGCCGTCGCGACCGTGATCGACCGGGCGATGTCGCAGCTCGGTGTGCAGTACGCCTGGGGCGGTGGCACCCGGTCCGGCCCGTCCCGCGGCATCCGCGACGGCGGAGTCGCCGACAGCTACGGCGACTACAACCGCATCGGGTTCGACTGCTCCGGTCTGATGATCTACGCCTTCGGCGCTGTGGGCATCTCCCTGCCGCACTACAGCGGCTACCAGTACACCTCCGGCCAGCAGGTGCCGGTTTCCCAGCGCCAGCCGGGTGACATGCTCTTCTACTCCGAGGGCGGCGCGATCGGGCACGTCGCCCTTTACGTCGGCGGCGGCCAGATGATCGAGGCGCCGTACTCGGGCAGCGCGGTCCGGGTGGTGCCGATGCGCTACGGGGGGCTCATGCCCTACGTCACCCGGATGCTCTGACACACCCTTTCACCGTCGTCACACGGGAAGCGGTGTGGGATGGCCGCGTGAGCGTCGACGAGTCCGTCCCCAGTCCGGCCACCGAGGGTGAGCGCCTCGAGCGCGTCGTCTTCGAGATCAAGCGCGTCATCGTCGGCCAGGACCGCCTGGTCGAGCGGATGCTGGTCGGGTTGCTGGCCAAGGGTCACCTGTTGCTGGAGGGCGTGCCCGGCGTCGCGAAGACCCTGGCCGTGGAGACGGTCGCGAAGGTCGTGGGCGGGTCGTTCTCGCGCCTGCAGTTCACCCCCGACCTCGTGCCCGCCGACATCCTCGGCACCCGGATCTACCGGCAGGGCCGCGAGGAGTTCGACGTCGAGCTCGGCCCCGTCGTGGCCAACTTCGTGCTCGCCGACGAGATCAACCGCGCGCCCGCGAAGGTGCAGTCGGCCATGCTCGAGGTGATGGCCGAGCGACACCTGTCCATCGGCGGCAAGACCTTCCCGATGCCCGACCCCTTCCTCGTGCTGGCCACGCAGAACCCCATCGAGAACGAGGGCGTCTACCCGCTGCCCGAGGCCCAGCGCGACCGCTTCCTCTTCAAGATCATCGTCGAGTACCCGGGCGTGGAGGAGGAGCGGGAGATCGTCTACCGGATGGGCGCCGAGCCGCCGGTGGCCACGCAGGTGATCGACCCGGCGGAGCTGGTGCGGCTGCAGGGCGTGGCGTCGAAGGTGTTCGTGCACCACGCGCTCGTCGACTACGTGGTGCGGCTCGTCGTCGCCACCCGGACGCCGGGCGAGCACGGCCTGGCCGACGTCGCGGGCTGGGTGACCTACGGAGCCTCCCCGCGCGCCACGCTGGGCATCGTCGCGGCCGCCCGCGCGCTGGCGCTGGTGCGCGGCCGCGACTACGTGCTCCCGCAGGACGTGCTCGACGTGGCCCCGGACGTGCTGCGCCACCGCCTGGTGCTCTCCTACGACGCCGTGGCCGACTCGGTGCCGATGGACCACATCATCTCCCGCGTGCTGGCGACCGTTCCGCTGCCGCAGGTGACGGCCCGTCCCGCGCAGTACACGGCCGCGGGCCAGCCCGGATGACGCGGGTAGTCACCCCACCCTCCTTCCGCGACGGCCGCATGGAGGCCTCGTTGCGCGCACTGGAGCTCACCGTGCGCGGGCGCCTCGACGGGCTGCTGCAGGGCAACCACCTGGGGCTGGTGCCGGGCCCGGGCAGCGAACCGGGGGAGGCGCGCGCCTACCAGCCCGGCGACGACGTGCGACGCATGGACTGGGCGGTCACCGCCCGCACCACCCAGCCGCACGTGCGCCAGACCGTCGCCGACCGCGAATTGGAGACGTGGGTGGTGCTCGACCTGTCGCCCAGCCTCGACTTCGGCACCGCGTCGTGCGAGAAGCGCGACCTCGCCATCGCCGCACTGGCCGCCGTCACCCACCTCACCCGGGGCGGCGGCAACCGGATCGGGGCGGTCGTCGCCACGGGCGAGCGGACGGTGCGCCTGCCGGCCCGCGGCGGGCTGACCTACGCGCGGGGGATGCTCCGGACGGTGGCGTCCACCCCGCGCGCGCCGGAGGGCACCCGCGGCGACCTGGCCACGGCGATCGAGCAGCTGCGCCGCCCGCCACGGCGGCGCGGGCTGGCCGTCGTGATCTCCGACTTCCTCGGCGAGCCCGACTGGGAGCGCCCGCTGCGGGCGCTCTCGGCCCGGCACGAGCTGCTGGCGATCGAGGTGCTCGATCCCCGGGAGCTGGAGCTGCCCGACGTCGGCACCGTCGTGCTGGCCGATCCCGAGACGGGCCGCCAGCGCGAGCTGCAGACCACGCCGCTGCTGTGCCGCGAGTTCGCGGCCGCCGCGTCGGAGCACCGCGACCGCGTCGCCACGGCGCTGCGCCGGTCCGGTGCGGCGCACCTGACGCTGCGCACCGACTCCGACTGGATCGCCGACATCGTGCGCTTCACGCTGGCCCGCAAGCGGGCGTGGTCGGGGGGAGGCAGATAGATGTTCTCCGAACCCTGGTGGCTGCTGGGCCTGCTCGTGGTGGCCGCTCTCGTCGTCGCCTACGTCGTGCTGCTGCGCCGCCGGCGCCGTGACGTCGTCAAGTTCACCAACCTCGCCCTGCTCGACTCCGTCGCCCCGAAACGCCCGGGCTGGTACCGGCACGTGCCCGCGGCGGCGCTGGTGGTGGCGCTCGCGGTGCTCACCGTCGCGCTGGCCGGCCCGCAGGCCGAGGCGCGGGTGCCGCGCAACCGCGCCACCGTGCTGCTGGTGATCGACGTGTCGCTCTCCATGCGCGCCACCGACGTGCAGCCCAGCCGGCTGGCGGCGGCGCAGGCCGCGGCCAAGGAGTTCGCCGACCAGCTCACCCCGGGAGTCAACCTCGGGCTCGTGTCGTTCGCGGGCACGGCGGCCGTGCTGGTCTCGCCGACCGTGGACCGGGAACCGGTCAAGCGCGCCATCGACGGACTCAAGCTGGCGGAGTCCACGGCCACCGGCGAGGCGATCTTCGCGGCGATGCAGTCGGTGGAGTCGTTCTCCCAGGCCCTGGCGGGAGGCTCCGCCGACGGCCCGCCACCCGCACGCATCGTGCTGATGAGCGACGGCGGCCAGACCGTGCCCGACGGCCCGGACAAGGAGAACCTGCCCCGCGGCGGGTTCACGGCGGCCCGGGCCGCAGCCCAGGCGAAGGTCCCGGTGTCGACGATCTCCTTCGGCACCGACTACGGCTCCATCGAACTCGACCCGGACAAGCCGCCGGTGTCCGTGGCCGTGGACGACGACTCGCTGCGGACCATCGCCCAGCTCGCCGGCGGCCAGTTCTTCAAGGCCGCGAGCGAGCAGGAGTTGCGGCAGGTCTACTCACAGCTGGGGGATCAGATCGGCTACGAGGTGCGGCAGGTCGACACGAGCCGGCCGTGGCTGGCCGGGGGAGCGCTGCTGCTCGTCGTCGGGCTGGGCTCCGGGATCGTTCTGGGCCGGCGCTTTCCGTAGGGTTGCGTCCCATGGGACCCAAAGAGGGTGGACGCAGCGTGTTGGTGACCGGAGGAAACCGCGGGATCGGGCTGGCGATCGCCACCGCCTTCGCGGCGCAGGGTGATCAGGTGGCCGTCACCCACCGGAGTCCGGTCGACGGGCTTCCCGGCGAGCTGTTGCCCGTGCAGTGCGATGTGACCGACGTCGACGCGGTCGACGCCGCGTTCTCCGAGGTCGAGGACAAGCACGGGCCCGTGCAGGTGCTGGTGTCCAACGCCGGCATCACCGACGACGGCCTGCTCATGCGGATGAGCGAGGAATCCTTCACGAAGGTGATCGACGCCAACCTTACCGCCGCCTACCGGGTGGCCAAGCGCGCGTCGCGCGGGATGCTCAAGGCCAAGGGCGGGCGGATGGTGTTCGTCTCCAGCGTCGTCGGGCTGCTGGGGTCCGCCGGTCAGGTCAACTACGCGGCGTCCAAGGCGGGTCTCGTCGGGCTGTCGCGGTCGATCGCCCGTGAGCTCGGCTCCCGCGGCATCACCGCCAACGTGGTGGCACCCGGGTTCGTCGACACCGACATGACCCGCTCGTTGCCCGACGCCCGCCGCGCGGAGATCCTCAAGCAGGTGCCGCTGGGCCGGTACGCGAGCGTGGAGGAGGTGGCCGCCGCGGTGACGTGGCTGGGTTCCGACGGCGCCGGATATGTGACGGGCGCGGTGATCCCGGTGGACGGCGGACTGGGCATGGGCCACTAATCTTCTATCCATGGGACTCCTCGACGGCAAGCGCCTGCTCATCACCGGTGTGATCACCGACGCGTCGCTCGCGTTCCACGCGGCGAAGGTCGCGCAGGAGCAGGGCGCGCAGGTGATGCTCACCGGGTACGGACGCATGCGGCTCGTCGAGCGCATCGCACAGCGGCTCCCGCAGCCCGCGCCGGTGGTCGAGCTCGACGTGTCCGACCAGGCTCAGCTCGACTCCCTCGTCGAGCGGGTCTCGCCCCATCTCGGTGACGACCCCCACCTCGACGGGGTTCTGCACTCGATCGGCTTCGCCCCGCCGTCCTGCCTGGGTGAGGGCGCCTTCATGAATGCGCCGTGGGAGGACGTGGCCACCACCATCCAGGTGGGCGCGTACTCGTTCAAGTCGCTGGCCACCGCGCTGCTGCCGCTGATGGGGCCGGGTGGCTCCATCGTGGGCATGGACTTCGACAACCGTCAGGCGTGGCCCGCCTACGACTGGATGGGCGTCGCGAAGTCCACACTGGAGTCGGTCTGTCGCTACCTCGCCCGCGACCTCGGCCCGCAGGGCATCCGGGTCAACCTCGTCGCGGCCGGCCCGGTCAAGACGATGGCCGCGAAGTCGATCCCCGGTTTCGCCGCGTTCGAGAACGCCTGGGACGGCCGGGCCCCGCTGGGCTGGGACGTCACCGACCCGGTGCCGGTGGCCAAGACCGTGTGCGCGGTGCTGTCGGACTGGCTGCCGGTCACCACGGGCTCGATGGTGATGGCCGACGGCGGGTTCCACGCGATCGGCGTCTGAGCCGGCGGCTGGGTCACGGCCCGAATGGGCCATCGCCGCATTTCAGAGGGACATCCGCGCTGTTCTGCCAGCGGCGAACCCCGGCCTCACCGGGCTCGGCGATCACTAAAATCCAGCCTCATGACGACGATTACGACGCGCGCGGTCGAGTACCCGGCCGACGGTCTGACGATGATCGGGCACCTCGCACTCCCGGCCGGCGTCGATCGTCGGCCCGCGGTGCTGCTCGGGCCAGAGGGCATGGGGCTCAGCGACGTCGAGCGGCGCCGGGCCGATGCTCTCGCCGAGCTGGGATACGTGGCGTTCGCCTTCGACCTTCACGGCGGGCGCTATCTGGGTGACCCCGAGGAGATGCTGGCCCGTTGCATGCCGCTGCTCGCCAACCCCGACCGGATGCGTGGCATCGGTCATGCGGCGCTCGACATGTTGCGCGCCGAACCGCGGACCGACCCCGACCGGATCGCCGCCATCGGCTACGGCACCGGGGGCGCCGTCGGGCTGGAACTCGGGCGCGACGGCGTGAACCTGCGCGCGATCGGGACAGTCAACGCGCTGACCACGGGCCGACCGGGCGAGGCGGCGCGCATTCGCTGCCCGGTGTGGGCCGGGGTCGGGTCGGAGGACCCGATCATGCCGCCCGCGCAACGGGGCGCGTTCACCGCCGAGATGCAGGCCGCGGGCGTCGACTGGCGCCTGGTGGTCTACGGAGGCGCCCTGCACGCCTTCCACCACCCGCCGGTCGATCACCCCGTGGTCCCCGGCGTCGGCTACCACCCACAGCACGCGCAGCGAGCCTGGCGCGACATCGTCGACCTGCTCTCCGAGTGCCTGCCCGTGACGGAGGACCTGGTCGGTCCACGCTCGACCACCCGCTGACCAGCGCTTACCGGTCCGTAACACGACGACACCTCCGCGAACGATCCGTCGGCCCTGCGGTAGTCGTCGTGACAGGCCCGCGGTGATCTCGGCCGAACGCCCTACGAGCTCGGCGAGAAGTCGGGCCACCAGCGGTGCCCCGGGCCCCGTCAGCGCCGATGCGGAAGCCCGTCGGCGAGGGCGTCCAGCCGGTCAGGGGCCCCGGCCCCGAGGCCGTTTCGGGGAATCGGTGGGAGGATCGGCCACGTGCACTCCACGGTCGACGCCCTGCTCGTCCTGTCCTTCGGCGGCCCCGAGGGCCCCGACGAGGTCCGCCCGTTCCTCGAGAACGTCACGCGGGGGCGGGGGATCCCGCCGGAGCGGCTCGACGCCGTCGAGCAGCACTACCAGCACTTCGGGGGCGTCTCGCCGATCAACGCCCGCAACCGCGAGCTGATCGCCGCCGTTCGCGATCGCATCGACCTGCCCGTGTACTTCGGCAACCGCAACTGGCACCCGCTGGTCGAGGACACCCTCGCGTCGATGGTCACCGACGGGGTACAGAACGCGCTGGTGTTCGCCACGAGTGCGTACGGCGGCTACTCCGCCTGTCGCCAGTACGACGACGACATCGCCCGCGCCCGCAAGGCCGTCGGCGACTCGGCGCCGCAGCTGACCAAGTTGCGCCACTTCTTCGACCACCCCGCCTTCGTCGCCGCCAACGCCGACGCTGTGCGGGCCGCGCAGGCCCAGGTCGCTCCGGGCGCGAGGCTGGTGTTCACCGCCCACTCGATCCCGGCCTCCGCCGACGCCGCGGCCGGTCCTCCGGACGAGGGCGGCCACCGCTACTCCCGGCAGGTCGCCGAGGCCGCCCGGCTCGTCGCGGCCGCGGTCGGGGCCGTGGAGTACGACGTGGTGTGGCAGTCGCGGTCGGGCCCGCCGCAGGTGCCGTGGCTGGAACCCGACATCGTCGACCACATCGACGCCCTGCACGCCGCCGGCGTGACCGACGTGGTGGTGTCGCCGGTCGGCTTCGTCTCCGACCACGTCGAGGTGGTGTGGGACCTCGACAACGAGGCGCAGGAGCGGGCGTCCGAGCTGGGCATGGGCTTCGCCCGCGCCGCCAGCGCCGGGCCGGATCCGCGGTTCGCCGACATGGTGGTGGAGCTGATCGACGAGCACCGCCACGACGGTGCACCCCGCCGCCTCAGCGAGGTGCCCGGCGCCGGCTGCACCGTCAACGGCGCGCCGTGCGCCGTGGACTGCTGCCTGCCGCCGAAGCGCCCTACGGGCCGCCCGACAGCGTGAACGCCGCGAGGTGCTGGTCGTCGGGATCGACTAGTACCTCACTGGGCCACTGATCATTGAGGGGCGGTCGTGTAGGCCGCAGTGGTGCGCTCGGCCGCGGCCCGGGCCGCCTCCGGGTCGGTTCCCGACACCACGCTCGCCTCGCCCCACGCGGTGCTCGCGTCGGTGATGAACCGGATGCCCTCGGGGGAGGCGAGCCAGGCCTGCGCCTGGGCCGGGTCGACGGCGACGCCGCCGCCGGCGAGGTGCAGGGACAGCCCGACGAGGAGCATGTCGTAGCCGAGGCCCACCGCTCCGGGACCGAACTCCGCCCACCGCTCGTCGTCGACGTGGGCGATGTGCTCGATCTCGAACCGGGCGCCGTCGGAGGTGGGGGAGACGCGGACCGCGATCCAGCTGACGTCGCCGCCGTACTCCCAGGTGGCTGTGTACGCCGTGGGCGGGTCGCAGGTGAGCACGGTGCCGCCGGCGTGGTTCTCCAGCTGGTAGTGCCCTCCGACGCGGAGCTCACCGGTGACGGGCAGGAACCAGCGCGGGATCCGTTCGGCGCTGGTGCACGCGTCCCAGAGGTCGTCGGCGTCGGCCTTGTAGGTCTGGCTGATCGTGACCACCCGGGCCTCGCCGGCGTCGAGGGTGCGGGTGCCGACCGTGCGGGCGGTGGTGCTGATCTGGTGGGAGACATCAATCATTGCCGAGTCCTCCTCGGTGGGGGTGCGGCCGGAACGGGTGTCGTGATGGTGACTGGCTGATGGTCACTGCTTCTGTCGTCGTTGGCGGCGGCCGCGGGCCAGCTCGGTGGCCAGCGCGTCCAGGTGCGGGGTCCAGAAGCGGCGGAACGGGTCGAGCCAGGCGTCGACGTCGCGCAGCGGCTCGCTGCGCACCGCGTACAGGCGCCGCGTGCCCTCCGGGCGGACGGTGGCGAAACCGTTGTCCCGCAACGTTTTCAGGTGCTGGGAGACCGCGGGCTGGCTGATCCCGAACTCGTCGCGGATCGCGGCGGTGAGCTCGCCGGAACTCTGCTCGCCGGCTGCGAGCAGTTCCAGGATCCTGCGACGGACCGGATCGCCGAGGACGTCGAACGCGTGCACACGACGACTATAGAAGCTGCTACTTATACAAGTCCAGCTTTTGTCTTCCGCCAGCCGCCGGCCCGGTTGTTCGCGATGATCGCCCGGAACATCGCGATGAGCGCGGGCGCGTTGATCGGCTCGCCCTCGCGGAACGACACGGTGCGGGCGGTCGCGTTGTCGTGGCCCGCGGTGATGATGCCGTCGGGATCGGGGACGATCCCGCCGTCGTAGAGGAACACGTTGACGTGCGTCTTCGCGGCGAGCAGGGCACAGACGTTGCCCTGGAGCACGAAGTACGGCTGGCGGGTGCGTTTGATCGTCTCGGTGACCTCGGGGTCGGCCTCGTGCACCAGCCGGCGCACCTCGTGACAGATCTCCCTCTGCCAGCCGGGCAGGGCGTCGATGTAGGCGTCGATGCGCGGGTCGGTCATGGCGGTCTCCTTCAGCTGGGTTCAGGAGGTACGTCGACGCCGGCGTCCGGTTCTCGACACGCCTCGGCCACGGCGGCGGCGACGACATCGGCAGCTGTCGCGGCCCTGGTGCGCAGGCCCCGGTCGTAGTGCTGGGTGGTGGCGATCGTGGCGTGCCCGACGTCGGCCTGCACGTGCTGGATGCGCGCGTCCTGCTCCAGCGCGATGGTGACGTACGCGTGGCGGAGGGCGTGGGGGTGCACGCGGTCGGCCACCCCGTCGAGCTCGGGGCCGGCGGTGGCGGCGATCCGGCGCAGCCGGGTGTAGAGGTCCACGCGCGAGCAGCGGCCGCCGGCGCGGGTGGCGAGCATCGGCTCGGAGCCGGCCGGGGTACGGCCACGGCGGGCGGGGGTGGCGGCGCCGTCGTGGCGGTCGCGCTCGGTCAGGTAGGCGGTCAGGGCGTCGCCCACGAGATCGGTGACGTAGACCTCTCGGTGCAGCCCGCCCTTGCCGAGCACCCGCAGCACGTCGTCGCCGCCGGAGCGGCGCAGGTCCGCGCGGTCGAGCCCGGTGATCTCCGAGATGCGCAGGCCGAGTGTCAGCAGCGCGACGAACGCGACCTCGCGCCGGACGTAGAGCTCCCCGTGGCGGCCACGCACCGTCGGCCGGGCCGCGGAGGCCAGCAGGGCACCGACCTGCCCGGCGGTCAGACGCACGGTGGGGGAGGCGTCGCGTGCGCCGGAGGTGAGCCCGAGGCGGGCTCGGTTGAGTGCGGCGGGGTTGGCGGCCACCACCCCCGTCTCGGCGAGGTGCCCGTAGAGGGCCGACAGGGTGGAGAGCATCCGCTGCCGGGTACGGCGTTGCGCTCCGGCGGCGTCGAGGGCGTGCAGCCATGCCTTGACGTGGGTGCCGGAGGCGGCGCGCGGGTCGAGAGGAATCCGTGCGCACCAGCGGAACCAGGCGAGGTCGTGCAGCGGCCCGGCCGGCGCGGGGGGCGGGCGGCGGGCGGACGGCGCCCCGACGTGGTCCACCCACGAGACCGGCAGGCCCAGCGCATAGGCGTAGGTGCGCCGCGTTCCGGCGTTGCCGTACTGGGAGAACCAGTCGGCGAGCTGGGTGCGCAGCGCGTCCGGATCGTCGACGCCCGGCCAGTCGCCGGGCTCGACCGGGGCGGGCAGGGACTCGAACACCGCCAGGGCTCCCGTTTCGGGAATCACCCCAGCGTCACCGGCAGCGCGTCCGTGCCGAAGACGAACGACAGCTTGCGGTAGGCCAGGTCGTCGGTGGCCAGCGCGATCTCGGGGAAGCGCCGCAGGAGCTTCGGGTACGCGGCGCGCAGTTCCATGCGCGCGAGCTCCGCGCCGACACAGCGGTGGATCCCGAATCCGAACGCTAGGTGCGGGCGGGAGGTGCGGGTCGGGTCGAACCCCTCGAGATCGGGCGGCCCGTCACGGTTGGCGCCCGAGAGCGAGCTCAGCACGATGTCGCCGGTGAGGATCTTCTGCCCGCCGACCTCGACGTCCTCGGTGGCGAAGCGGGGGAAGGCCACCTGCACGACGGTGAGGTAGCGCAGCAGCTCCTCGACGATCGGATCGATCGCATCGTCACGCTCGATCAGCGCGGCTCGCGACTCCGGGTGCTGGAGCAGCACGATCGCGCCCAGCGCCAGCATGCTGGCCGTGGTCTCCAGCCCACCGGTGAGGAGGCCGTCGGCGAGCCCGGCGAGCTCCTCGTCGGTGATGTCGTCGCCGTGGTCCTTGACCAGCATGCCGAGCATGCCGTCGCCGGGCTCGGCGCGCTGCCGCTTGACCATGTCGCGGAGGTAGGTCATCGACTCCGAGATCGCGCCGAGGGTGCCCCCGACGCCGCCCAGCAGGTCGAAGCGGGTGGTGGACAGGCGCTGGAAGTCGGCCCGGTCCTCGTAGGGGACGCCGAGCAGCTCGCAGATGGCCAGCGAGGGGATCGGCAGGGCGAACCGCTGCACCAGGTCCACGGGATCGCCGGACCGCGCGGCCTCGGCCATCTCGTCGAGCTGGCCCTCGACGATGGCGTCGATCCGCGGCGCGAGGCGGCGCAGCCGGTGGCCGGTGAACTCCGGCGTGAGCATCTTGCGCAGGCGCGTGTGGTCGGGCGGGTCGGTGAAGCCCAGGCCGCCCGGGTTCTGGTCGGCGGTGATGCCGACGGTGCCCACGAGGTGGCTGAAGTCGCTGCTGAACGTGGTGGCCGTGCCGAGCACGGCCTTGGACTCCGCGTAGCCGGTGATCAGCCAGGCCCGCAGGCCGAGGGGAAGTTTGAGCTGACTGACCGGTTCCCGGTCGCGCAGTTCACCGAGATCGGCGACGGGGTCGAGCCCGACGCGCTGCAGCGGGACGAGCGCCGAGTCGGGAAGCATCGACAGCAGCGCGTCGGGCGATCCCTTCCCGCGCCGTCGCGACATCACGAGTCGTGCCATGAGGTTGACGATGCGTCCGCGGGTCCCGCGCATGCCTCCGACTCTAGTCAGGGGCCTCGGCCGACCCTCCCATCGGTCAGCTGGCCACCAACGAAACGCAGGTTTCGCTGGTCGACACATCGATACATTGAAACGTAGAACCAGTTGTAGAGTTCACACACATGGAACTGATGTGCGGCTACAGCAAGTGCCGGACCGAGCTCCCTGCGCCGGGCCCGCAGGGTGGCCGCCGGCGCACCTTCTGCCGCGACACGCGGTGGGAGGGTGGGCGGACCTGCGCACAGATGGCCCGTGCCGAACGCGACGCCCTCGACGCGCTCGGCCTCGACTCGTCCCGCGCCGCGTTCGGGCTCGACGCCGATCGGCTGCGCGAGCATGTCGACGCCGTCCGTGGACCGGTCGAGGCTCTGACCGCGGCCCTGGCGCTGGTCACGGCCCGAATCGACGAGGTCGAGGCCCACGCCGTCGCGGCCGTGGAGGAGGCCAACCGGCAGGCCGCGGCGGCCGAGGCCACCCGCCTCGCCGCCGAGCAGGACCGCGACGCCGCCGTCGCCCGCGCCCGGCGCAGCGCGGAGGCCGCGGAACGTGCAGCCGCCGAACGGACCGAGGCGGTCGCCCGGGCCACGGCGGCAGCGCGGCAGGCGCTGGAGGCCACCGAGGCGCTCGGCGCGGCCCGTCAGGAGGCCGGGGAGGCGGTGGCGGCGCGAGAGCGGATGGCCGGGCAGCTGGCCGCCGCCGAAGGGCAGCGCCAGGAGGCCCGCATGGCCGCCGAGAGGGCCGCAGCGGAGCGCGATGCCGCGCTCGCCCGATCCGCCGCTCTCACTGCGGACCTCGTCGGGGCGACGCGCACCACGAAGGAGGCCGACGAGGCGCGGGTACAGGCCGTGCAGCAGGCCGCGATGGCCGTCGCCGACCGCGACACCGAACGTGCGTCGCGACAGGAGCTGGCCGCGGAACTGGCGGAGGCCCGGACCCGGGCCTGGGCCGAGCGGGAGCGCGATCGGGCCGAGGTGGCCCCGCTACGCAACGAACTACGCGCGGCGCAAGCCCGGCAGCAAGGTGCGGACACGGAGCTGGTCCGTGTCCGGGCGGTGCTCGACGCGGAGGTGGCCCGCCTGCGGCTGGAGCTGGACTCGGCCCGCCCGGCGGCGGCGGAGCTGCGCGAGCTGATCAGCGCGGCGCTCGCCGACCGCAGCTGACCTCGTTGATGGCGCTGCAGCACCTATCCGACCTCTCAAGGCCTGAATTCCTGCTCTACCGCCATCACACGGCTCGGCCGAACTCCAGCAGGATCGGCTCGGCCCCGCGACGGCGGCCCGGGTCGGGCAATGGCCGTGGCGAGGTCACCGATCAGCAGGTACCCGTACGCGACGCCGATGATCGAATGAGCCACGCGGAGAGGTTGGCGGCGGGACCGGGCGCGGTGGGCGTTGCCCGAGTGCAGCACCTGAGTGGTTCGATGCGGGATCAGAGCGCGAGGCCGCCGGCCAGCAGGATCTGCCGCAGCACCGCGACCACCAGCAGGAACCCGATGCCCACCCACGGCCAGCCGAACCGCAACGCCTCGCCCGGCACGTCGAGGCGGCGCATGAAGACCCGCACGAAGCACAGGAACAGCCCGACGGTGACGGTGCCGAGCATCTCGAACAGCCCGTTGCCGCCGCTCCCGAACTGCGCCGCGCTGAGTACCAGGGCCAGCGCCGAGCCGAGCAGCCAGGCGAACAGGCCGAGGCGCCGCAACTGGTCGCCGACCACCGACGCGGGGTCGACGAGCGCGAGCAGCCGCGCGGTCGCCGCGCGCCCGGCCCACGCCGTGCCGAGCACGCCGACGACGAACGCGAGCACCCCGACCCAGAACGGCGCGCCGGTGGCGCTGAGCACCGTGCCGACGTCGCCATCGGGCACGAACAGTCCGGTGATCAGGTATCCGCTGAACTCCTGGAAGCTGACCAGCCCGAACCACAGGACGAACACGCGGACGAACGGCGTGCCGAACCGGGGCAGGGCGAGCAGGATCAGCCCGCTGACCAGGCTGAACAGCGGCCCGGCCGCCGCGGTGGTGGCGTTCTGTGCGGCGGTGACCCCGCCGGTGTCCACCGAGAACGGCCCCAGCACGGGGGACAGGCCGAGCGCCAGCGCGGCCACGGCGTGCGCCAGCTCGTGCAGGGTGATCATCACCATGAGGGCGAGCGCGAACGCCACCGTCGAGCTCACGAGCGGGCGCAGTCCCTGGCGTTGATCCACCGACGTCATGATCCGGACGCTAGCCCGGGGAGCGGTGGCACACATCCACCGACAGACGGGGAACGATCTAGACGAGCGGGCTGCTGGCCAGCACGCGCACGGCCTCGGCGACGGCCGCGCGGCGGGCGACGCGGACGGCGGTCTCGATGGGGCGCAGGGCGTCGCGGCGGGCCTCGGCCGCCGACGCCGACAGCGCACCGCCCGGCTCGTCGACGGACGCGGCGGCCAGGATCGCCTCCACCTCGTCGGCCTGCTGCAGCACGCGCAACGGCTGGCCGGGCATCCCCGCCGGCCACAGCGACGCCGGGCGCTTGCGCAGGGTGGCGGCGATCTCCTCACGCACCCCGGGCCGGTGCCGTGCCACCCCCAGCGACGTGAGTACGGACGTGGAGCGCCGCACCTCCTCGCGCAGGTCGCGCTCGGCCTGGCTCAGCGCCACGAACTCCGGCACCGGGCCCGGCTCGGGCACGGGGTAGACGGTCCAGCGCAGCACCCCGTCGGCGATCTGGGTGGGCACGATCCCCACTGCGGCGTCGACGAACAGCACGCCCTCACCGGCGGCGGTGGCCTCCCGGCTGAAGACCCCGGGGCCGGGCAGCCCGCGGACGTCACCGGGGGCGGGCAGCACCAGGCGGGCGGTCAGTCCGCCGACCCGCCCACCGGCCCGGCGCAGCGCGGCCATCAGGAACATCAGCGACGACACCGGCGAGCCCGGCTCGGGCAGGTCGGTGGCCGCGGCCGTGTCGGGATCGGCGGCCTGCACGTCGTGCGCCTCGGCCCACGGCGCGAGCGCGTCGAGGACGTCGTCGGGCGCCGCGGCGCCGGCCAGCCAGGCCGATGTCCACACGGTGAAGGTCGCGGAGGGGCAGGGCACGGCGTCAGGCTAGCCACGTCCGGGGGCGACGGCACTCCCGCCGTGCGGGTGACGACGACCACGTTGCGTCACACCGCGTTCGGATGCGTGTCGGTGCCGCCGACGCGCGGCGCGCACCGGTACAACTGCCGGGTGACGACCCACGACTACAGGGGTGTGTTCGGCACCGACGGCACGCGCAGGCAGACGAAACGCGCGATCCCTGAGGTCGCGGCGGAGATCGGGCTCGTCGTCGAGGACCCCGCCAGCGGCTTCTGCGGGGCCGTGACCACCGCGAACATCCGCGACGTCACCCTCGAGGACCGCCACGGCCGGCAGCGCGTGTTCCCGCTGGTGCCGGCCGGGTTCATGGTGGAGGGCGCGCTGGTGACGTTGATCCCGGCCGCCCGGGTGGCGCCGACCGGCCCGGTCCGTTCCGCGTCGGGCTCGGTCAAGGTGCAGGGCCACACCGCCCGCACCGCGCGGGCCGCGCGCATCTGGGTGGAGGGCATCCACGACGCCGAGCTCGTCGAGCGCGTGTGGGGCCACGACCTCCGGGTGGAGGGCATCGTCGTCGAGCCCCTGCACGGCATGGACGACCTCGCCGCCGCCGTCGCCGAGTTCGAGCCCGGCCCCCACCGGCGCCTCGGCGTGCTCGTCGACCACCTCGTCGCCGGGTCCAAGGAGACCCGCGCCGCGCAGAGCGTCATCGGGCCGCACGTGCTCGTCACCGGGCACCCGTACGTCGACGTCTGGGAGGCGGTCAAGCCGTCGGTCGTCGGCATCCGGGCGTGGCCGCAGATCCCGCGTGGCACCGACTGGAAGACCGGCGTCTGCGACGCCCTGGCATGGGGTGAGCCCGCCGACGGGGCCCGCCGCGTGCTCGGCTCCGTGCGCAGCTTCCGGGACCTCGAGACGCCCCTGATCGGGGCCGTGGAGCAGCTCATCGATTTCGTGACGGTCTGATCACCGCATGGATTTCTGGCGGGTGGCACTTCTGGCAGAATCGGACACATGACCCCCGCCGTGATCTGGCTCGTCGCGGGCATCGTGCTGATCGCGGCCGAGGTGCTGTCGGGGGAGTTCGTGCTCCTGATGCTCGGCGGCGCCGCGCTGCTGGCCGGCGGGGCTTCGGCGCTGTTCACGGGCAGCCTGGTCGTGGGCGGTGCGGTGTTCGTCGTGTCGGCCGGGCTGCTGGTGTTCGCCGTGCGGCCGCCGTTGCGACGCAGGCTGGAACGCGGGCTGGGCCATCACGAGTCGCACCTGAAGCGGCTGGTCGGGGCGTCGGCCGTGGTCGTGCGGCGGGTCGACGGGCACGGAGGCCAGGTGACGATCGGCGGCGACCTCTGGTCGGCCCGCGCGGTCGACGCCGACGACGTGCTGGAGCCCGGCGAGCACGCCACGGTCATGGAGATCTCCGGCGCCACGGCGCTCGTCGTCGGGGTGAGCTGATCCCGGTTTCCGGGGTGCGCGAGGATCCCCTCCCCTGAGGTCCAGGGGTCGGGGAGAACAGGGAAGGAACGCTGGTGGACGGAAGTACGGTCCTGCTCATCGTCGTGGTGCTGTTGGTGGTGCTCGTCGTGGTCTCGCTGGTCAAGGCGGTGCAGATCATCCCGCAGGCCACGGCGGCGGTCATCGAGCGGCTCGGGCGGTTCAAGGGCACGGCTGATCCCGGCCTGGTGTTCCTCGTGCCGTTCGTCGACAAGGTCCGCGAGCGCATCGACCTCCGCGAGCAGGTCGTGTCGTTCCCGCCGCAGCCGGTGATCACCCAGGACAACCTGACGGTCAACATCGACACCGTCGTCTACTACCAGGTCACCGACCCCAAGGCCGCGGTCTACGAGATCTCCGACTACATCGTCGGCGTCGAGCAGATCACCACCACCACCCTGCGCAACGTGGTCGGCGGCATGAGCCTGGAGGGCACGCTCACCTCGCGCGACCAGATCAACACGGTGCTGCGCGGCGAGCTGGACGAGGCCACCGGCCGCTGGGGCATCCGCGTCGCCCGCGTCGAGATCAAGGCCATCGACCCGCCGCGCTCCATCCAGGACTCGATGGAGCGGCAGATGAAGGCCGACCGCGAGAAACGGGCCACCATCCTCACGGCCGAGGGGCAGCGGGAGTCGGCCATCCGCAGCGCGGAGGGCAACAAGCAGGCCCAGATCCTCACGGCCGAGGGTGCGAAGCAGGCCCAGATCCTCAACGCGGAGGCCGACCGCCAGTCCCGCATCCTGCGTGCCCAGGGCGTCCGGGCCGCCCGGTACCTGGAGGCCCAGGGCGAGGCGAAGGCCATCGAGAAGGTGTTCGGCGCCATCAAGTCGGGCCGCCCCACCCCGGAACTGCTGGCGTACAAGTACCTGCAGACTCTGCCGGAGATGGCGAAGGGCGACGCCAACAAGGTCTGGGTGGTGCCGTCGGACTTCGGCAAGGCGCTCGAGGGGTTCACGCGCATGCTCGGCGCCCCCGGCGAGGACGGCGTGTTCAAGTTCGAGCCGTCGCCGGTCGAGGAGGGCACTGCGAAGCCCGAGGACGACGACGAGTCGGTGAAGAGCTGGTTCGACACCACCACCGACCCGGCCATCGCCAAGGTCGTCGCCGACGCCGAGGCGGCGGCCCGCAAGGAGGTGCCGGCCATCGGCGCTCCGGTGCCGCCCACCCCGAGTCTGCCCGCGGCGTATCCCGCCGAGTCGCCGGTGCCCCAGATCCCGGTGCCCCAGCACATGCCCCCGCCCGCGCGGGCCACCAACGGGCCGGTGCAGCCGCGCCGGCCCGCCCCGTTCTCGGAGAGCGCCACGCCCACCCCGCCCCGCGGCATCCCGGCGGTGCCGCCGCTGGAGAAGCCGGCGAACAAGCGGCCGGGCTATCCGTCGCCGCCCGAGGAGTAGGGGCTCAGGAGAGCGCGAAGCCGTAGGGCAGCTCCAGGCGGTGCCGGCGCAGCAGGTCGGAATCGGCGAGCAGGTCGCGGGTGGGACCGTCGGCCACCACCACACCGTCGTCGATGACGACGCTGCGGGGGCACAGCGCCACGGCGTACGGCAGGTCGTGGGTGACCATCAGGATGGTGGTGCCCAGGCCGAGCAGCACCTCGGCGAGCTCGCGGCGGGCCACCGGGTCGAGGTTCGACGACGGCTCGTCGAGCACGAGGATCTCCGGCTCGCAGGCCAGCACGGTGGCCAGCGCCACGCGCCTGCGCTGGCCGCCCGAGAGGTGCAGCGGGGAGCGGTCGCGGTGCTCCGCCATCCCGACGGTGGCGAGCGCGACGTCCACCCGCTCCCGCAGCGCCGGCCCGCTGATCCCGAAGTTGGCCGGCCCGAACGCGACGTCCTCGCCGACGGTGGGCATGAACAGCTGGTCGTCGGGGTCCTGGAAGACGATGCCGACCCGGCGGCGGATCTCGCGCAGGTGCGCCTTCTCCACGGGGAGGCCACCGACGGCGACGCTGCCCCGCCCCGGCGTGTGGATGCCGTTGAGGTGCAGTGCGAGAGTGGTCTTGCCCGCGCCGTTGGGGCCGAGCAACGCCACCCGCTCGCCGCGTTCGATGCGCAGGTCCACGCCGTAGAGGGCCTGGTGGCCGTCGGGATAGGCGAAGGCGAGGCCCTCGACCAGCAACGACGGGGCGAGGGCGGTCATGCCACCATCCATCCGGTCACGGCCAGCGCGAGTGCGACGCCGGCGGGGGCGAGCCCGAGTCGCCAGTGCCGGGCCGTGGTCACGGCGTCGTCGAGCCGGGGCATCTCGCCCGTCCAGCCGCGGGAGAGCATCGCGAGGTGCACGCGTTCGCCGCGTTCGTAGGAGCGCACGAACAGCGAGCCGACGCCGCGGGCGGTGGCGCCGACCTGCCAGAGGAACCGGGGGTCGTGGCCGCGGGAGATCCGCGCGAGCCGCATCCGCCGGGCCTCGCCCGCGATGACGTCGATGTAGCGGAGCATGAGCGTGGCGATCGTGATCACCAATGCCGGTGCGTGCAGCCGCTGCATCCCGATCAGCAGGTCGCGCAGGGGAGTGGTGGCCGACAGCGTCAGCGAGGTGAGGACGCCGAGCGTGCCCTTGATCAGGATGTTCCACGCGCCCAGCAGCCCGGGCTCCGAGAGCGACAGCCCCGGCCACTCGATCCGCGGCTCCCCGCCGGTGACGGGCAGCAGCACGGCGAGCACGACGAACGGCGCCTCGATCAACGAGCGGCGCAGGATCCAGCCGGGCGGGATCCGGGCAACCGCCCAGATCGCGCCGAGCAGCACGAGGTAGCCGGCGAAGACGCCGAACGCCTCCCTGGGGGTGGCGACGACGCACACCACCCCGAGGAACGCCGCCACGATCTTGACCTCGGACGGGAGGCGGTGCACCGGCGAGGTGCCCGCGAGGAACAGTGGGTGAGAATGCCCCGCGCCCACTAGTGTTCGCGCCTGCGGAGCACCCGGAACAGGCCGCCACCGACCGCCAGACACACCACGACACCCAGGACGCCGGCGAGACCCGTGGTGCCCTCGCCGCCGCCGACCGCGTAGTCGGCCAGCGGGCTGCCGGCCGTCGCGCTGTCCTGCGCGTTCTGGGCGATACAGGTGCCGGCCTCGGGCTCGCCGTCGGCGTTCAGCACACAACCGTTGAGCGCGACGGTGTCGAGGCCGTCGGGGGCGGAGCTGGCGAAGTAGGAGAGGCCGCCGGCGATCAGCAGTGCCGCCAGGAGGAACCCGGCGAAGAGGCCGAATGCCCTGCGATCCTTCGACGGAACGCTCATGTTCCCGTCCCTTCGGTGGTGCGCAGCTCCAAGGGAGCCGCGGTGCCGCGCAGCAGGTGGACGAGATCGGGCCGGATGGCCGCGACCGCTCCGACGGTGGCGGCGGTGATGACGCCCTCGCCGATGCCGATCAGCGCGTGCAGGCCGGTCATCAGCGTGAACACCGTGCCGAGCGACGCTCCGGCCGCACCGCCGATCGCGTACTCGAGCACGAAGCCGAGCGAGGCGCCGACCGTGCCGACCAGCGCGGCGACGAACGCCGTGGTCACCAACCCGGCCCGGCTGCGACGGGCGAGCCCGCGCAGCGCCATCGCCACGCCGTAGCCGACGAAGACGCTGATCAGCGCCATGTTGGTGATGTTGGCGCCGAGGGTGGTGAGCCCGCCGTCGGCGACGAGCAGCGCCTGCACCGCCAGCACGATGGCGATGCAGAGCGACCCGACCCACGGCCCGACGAGGATCGCGACGAGCGCGCCACCGAGCAGGTGGCCGCTGGCACCGGGCAGGATCGGGAAGTTGATCATCTGGACGGCGAACACGAACGCCGTGACGAGGCCGGCCATCGGGGCCGCACGCTCGTCGAGGTCGCGGCGTGCGCGGCTCACCGCGACGGCGAGGCCGATGACGGCAACGGCCCCGAAGATCGCGGCCGTCGGGATGTCCACCAGGCCGTCGCTCATGTGCATCGCTGTGATCCGTACGACCACCACGGCCCCCTCACCTGACGGACGGTCACCCGATCGGGGACCGCGGTCAGGCTAGACGCCGGTATGGGGCATTCGCAAAGTTTGTGCGGTAAGGAGCGGGAGGGCGAACTGTCCTGAAGGTCAGGTCAGCGCCGAGAGCACCTTGCGCCGGACGGCGCCGGCGGGGGCCAGCAGCCGGCTGACCGTCCGGTCGATGCCCCGGACCTGGAACACCTGTGAGTCGGCGAGCTCCCCGTCGAGGAGCTGCCGCTGTCGTGCGGCCTCGTCGGGTTTCGTGGCGGTCCTGGCCCGCACGGCGGCGAGCGGCTCGGGGAGCCCCAGGAACTCGCCGTACTGCAGCAGACGCATCCAGAGGTCGATGTCCAGGATCTGCTCCCGGTCGGCGCGCCAGCCGCCTGCGGCGAAGAAGTCCTCCCGCCGGAACAGGACGTCGGCCGGATCGCCGATCGGGTTGCCGCCGTGGCGCACCACCCGCCGCGCCACCTCGACGCCGGTGCGCATGCCGGTGAGCCCGGACAGCCCGCGGCGGGGCACGAGCAGCCGGCTCTCCTCGTCGATCACGTGCCGCCGCGAGGCGACGACCGCCAGACCCGGGTCGGCGTCCATCGCCGCCACCTGCAGCTCCAGACACCGGGGGTGCAGCAGGTCGTCGGCGCGCATCAGTTTCACGAGCGGAGCCCGCGTGAGCTGCACGACGCGGTTCCAGTGTTCCGGCTCGGACACGGGGCCCGGCGTGCGCTCCACGCGGATCCGTGGGTCACCGGCCGTGCGGGCGACCATTCCGGTGCGGTCGCCGCTCGCGTTGTCGAGCACGATGACCTCGAAGTCGCGGTAGGTCTGCTCCAGCACGCTGCCGAGCGTCTCCGCGATGGTCTCCTCGGCCCGGTGGGCGGGGATGCAGACCGAAACGCTCGCGAGGGGAAGCACGGGACAGACGGTACCGCCACCCCGGGACGGGGACCGCGTCGTCGTCGCTCGGCCGGGATCCGTAGAGTGAGCATCGGTCGATGCGGAGCTGCTACGGCCGTATGCACCAACTGAACTACTCCCAACGGAGTTAACCAGTCGCAAAATCGTCACGTAACGCGACAGGGTGCCCCGGAGATAAGCCTTGTGATGAGGAGTGTCCTGGGAGTCGAGCGGGTTGACGACCACGGACAGCCACGCGAGCAGACCGCAGGTGCGGCAGGGGGGAGAACGGCGATGCAGCGCAGCGGCAACCCACGGGTGTCCGTAGTGGTGCCGACCCGCAACGAGGCGCGCAACCTGGAGGTCGTGCTTCCGGCGATCGCCGCGGTGCGTCCGGCGGTGCACGAGATCATCGTCGTCGACGGCAACTCCGTCGACGGCACGATCGAGACCGCACAGCGGGTCCTTCCGTGGGTCAAGGTCATCACCCAGACCCGCAAGGGCAAGGGCAACGCGATGGCCTGCGGTTTCGGTGCGGCCTCGGGCGACGTGATCGTGATGTTCGACGCCGACGGGTCGGCCGATCCGGCCGAGATCCCGGCGTTCGTCCGGGCCCTCGTGGCCGGGGCCGACTTCGCGAAGGGCAGCCGGTTCGTCCGCGGGGGCGGCAGCGACGACATCACGCTGCTGCGCAAGAGCGGCAACGCCGGCCTCAACGGCGTGGCGAACGCGCTGTTCGGCACGTCCTACACCGACCTCTGCTACGGCTACAACGCGTTCTGGGCCGACGTCCTGCCGGAGCTCGAGCTCCCGGACATCCACCTGCCCGCCCCCGCCGGCGGCGACATGTTGTGGGGCGACGGCTTCGAGATCGAGACCGTGCTCAACTGCCGCGTGGCAGCGGCCGGGATGAAGATCACCGAGGTGCCCTCCATGGAGCGCGAGCGGATCTTCGGCCAGACCAACCTGCGCACCTTCGCCGACGGCACCCGGGTGCTGCGCACACTGGCGGCCGAGCGTCGCCGCGCCGTGCGTCGCCGTGCTGAACGGGTGCAGGTCGAGGTGGAGTCCCGCGCACTCACCCCGCCCGGGGGCATCCCGGCCGTGGCCCCGGCCCAGCCGGAGACCTCCGCCACGCGGCCGGCCGACGCCGCGCGCCGTCCGGCCGCGCCCGCCCGCCGCGAGAGCACCCACATCCGGCTCGCGCTGGAGGAGGAGGCCTCCTGAGCGGGGCCTCTACACTCCTCACCGACGGGCAACGATGAACGGAGTACGACGGTGAGCGTGACCTCCACCGCGGTCCTCACCCGCGCGCGGGTCGCGCGCCGGGTGGTGGCCCTGCTCCTGGTGGTGGCCGGGGTGCTCGCCTGCGCGTTCAGCCTGCTGCACGTCACCGGCGGATTCGTCGGTGACCTGCGCTTCTACGTCACGCTCGCGTTCCTGATCCTGGGACCGGGCTGGGCGGCCGCGGGGTTCCTGCGCCGCGCGCCCGCAGCCCACGTCTGGCTGCTGACGATCGGTGTCGGCGTGGCGGCCAGCCTGCTGGTGGCCCAGGTGATGGTCAGTGCCGCGATCTGGGAACCCTCCACGGCGCTGTACCTGATGACGATCGTGAGCATCCCGTTCCTGCTGCGACATGCGGTCGTGGCCCAATGAACGACCGCGCAGTGACCGGCCCGTGACGCCTCGCCATGCCGCCGTGGCGGACGCCGAGGCCGTCGCCGCGCCCCGTGCCCTGAGCGACGGGCTCGCGCTCGCGCTCAGCTCGGTGCTCGGCTCGCTGGCCGGCTTCCTGAGCTGGCTGATCGCGGCGCGCATCATGACCACCGAACAGGTCGGCGACGCGCAGCTCGTGGTGTCGGCATTCATCCTCGTGGGCGGCGCCGCGCAGCTCAACCTCGACGTCGGGTTGATGCGGTGGATCCCGGGCGCGGGCGGCCGCACGGGGCGCCTGGTGTGGCGCAGCCTGCTGCTGATCATGCCGCTCTCCGCGTTGCTCGGACTGCTCTACGTCGGATTCGCACCGCGGCTCGCCACCGTTACCGCCGGGCCCGGCGCGCCGTTCCTCCTCGGTGTCGTCGTCTTCGCCCTGGCCTGTGCCGGGTGGGGCGTCTTCGCCGTGCACGACGCCGCGCTGGTGGCGCTCGGCCGGCCGTGGTGGGCCGTGTGGCGCAACGGGTTGTTCGCCGTCGCGCGCATCGCGCTGCTCGTCGTCCTCGGCGGGGTCGCGGGGCTCGGCGCGTTCGGCGTCGTGCTGTCGTGGATCGGGCCGATCGTCGTGTGGGTCGCCGTCGGCTCGGTCGCGATCGCCTGGCTGACCCGGCGGGCCCAGGGGCCGGGCGAGCTGCCGCAACGCGCCGAGCTCGTCGGGTTCCTCGGGCCCACCGCGGCCGGCCACCTCGGGGCGGCCCTGCTGTTCAACCAGGTGCCGGTGCTGGTGAACCTGCGCTTCGGCCCCGAGACGGGCGCGGTGTTCTTCATCGCGTGGCAGGCCGTGATGGTCGTGGACCTCGCAGCCACCTACTTCATGGCCCCGCTGGCCGTCGGGGTGGCCCGGGAGCCGCACCGCACGGCCGAGCTGGCCGCCGTCGCCCGGCGCCGGCTGATGCTGATCTTCCTCCCGGCGCTCGCCGTCGGGGCCCTGATCGCCCACCCGGTGCTCGAGATCTTCGGCGACGCCTACGCCCAGGCCGACAACGTGCTGCGCCTGCTTCTCCTGGGCCTCGCGTTCCGGCTCGTGGTCGTGCACGAGCTCGGCGTGCGGCAGGCCGTCGGGCAGGCCTTCGGCTACGCCCGCCTGCAGCTCGTGAGCACGCTGCTCGTGCTGGTCGCCGCCGCGGTGGTGCCGGTCGCGGGCGGCGGCGTGGCCGCGCTGCTGCCGGTGGCCATCGGCTATGTCATCGTTCAGGTGGCCTGCGTGGCCGCCGTACTACTTCTCCCGGTCGTTCGACGCCGGGCCGACGCGGAGGTACCCGCACCGTGACATCGACGCACACCCGCGGTGACGGGAGGGGCGTGGACGACGATCCGGTCGACCCGCCCACCACCGCACTGCCCGTGCAGCGACCGCGGTCCACGCCGCCGGTGCCCCCGTCGTCCCGTCCGGGGTCCCCGGCCGGCTCGACGGTCTCCGTCGGGATCTTCCGCTGGCTCTCGCCCGCGCTCGCGCTGCTGGCCGTGGCCCTGCTGCCGGTGGCCGCCGCCACCACCGACCTCGACAAGCTCGACGGCTGGGGACTGGCGAAGATCCTGGGCCCCGCCGCCTGGGGGGCGCTGCTGTGCGCCGTGGCGGCGTGCGTGGCCGAGCTGTGGTCGCCGCGGCCCCGCATCCCGATGCTCGGCGCCGCCACCGGAGTGCTGATCCTCTGCTCCACAGGGCTGCCGTCCGTGGTGGAGCCGGTGGCGCGCTTCTCCACGGCGTGGCTGATCGCCGGGTTCAGCGACTCCATCGCCCAGACCGGCGCGTCCCCGCAGGGCATCGACGCCCGCTTCTACTGGCCCGCGTTCTTCGCCCAGTGGGCCTTCTTCCGCGACGCCGGCGGCGCCTCCCAGCTGGACACGGTGCTGCGCTGGTTCCCGCCCGCCGTCGTCACGGTGTGGACGATCGGCATCTACGCGCTCGCCCGCTCGATGCTCGGCGGGAGCCGGGCGCCGTGGGTGGCGGCGTGGCTGTTCGTGGGCCTCAACTGGATCGAGCAGGACTACTTCTCGCCGCAGGCCACGGGCATCGTCCTGATGGTCACGGTGCTGACGTTCGCTCTCGGCCCGCTCGCGACGCGCCGCACCGACCCGGCCGGGGTGCCGGGCTGGCCCCGGCCGCACGAGGACGTGCCCCGGTTGTCGGTGGTGCGGCGCTGGATGGTCTCGTTGCTGACGCCGCCCAACAGACCGACGCTGCCCGCGCGGCAGCTGCTGCTCATCTACTTCTGCGCGTCGCTGTGCCTGCTGGCCGCGGCGCCGGAGCACCAGATCACACCGTTCGCGATCGTCGGCCAGCTCGTACTGCTCGCCGTGGTCGGCCGGTTCCGGGGCCGCGGGATCATCCTCGTCGGCGTCATGGCGATCGTGGTGTTCATCCTCATCGCCGGGCGCGAGTTCTGGATCAACCAGCTGGGCCTGATCATCGGGTCCGGTGACAAGGGCGCGATCGCGGCGGGTGTATCCGACCGGTTGACCGGCGACACCGGGCAGGTCGTCGTCAAGTACCTGCGGGTCATCGTCCCCGGCCTGACCTGGCTGCTGGCCATCGTCGGTGCCTGGACCTACTGGAAGCGGCGTCGCGACCTGGTGCCGATCGGTCTCGCCGTGGTGCCGATGTTCTTCGCGGCCGTCCAGAGCTACGGCGGCGAGCTGGTCCTGCGCATCGTGCTGTACGGCCTGCCGATCCTCGCGATCCTGGCCACCGACGCGCTGCGGGCGCTGGTGCGCAACCGGGGCCGGGTCACGGAGGTGTTCCTCGCCGTCGGGATGGCGGTGCTGTTCGGCGCGGTCGTCCTCATCCGCGGTGGCAACGACTCCTACCAGGTCGTCTACCCGCAGGAGGTGGCGCTCTACCGGCAGGTGTCGGCGCAGACGCCCACCCTGGCCGACAAGAACGCCCCCAGCGCGCAGATCGTGGCCCTGAGCGGGCTCGGACCCACCGGCGTGGTGGGGCTCAACCAGCACGGCAGCGGGGTGCTGTTCGGTGCCTGCGTCGAGCTGGCCGACAACCCGATCCCGTGCACGCAGAACGACAACCGGCCCGCGGCGATCGTCTCGTACACCTCGATCGAGAAGCAGGGCGTCTACCTGTACGGCAAGACCCCGGGCTGGTCGCTGGCGATCCTGCAGCAGCTCGTGGCGTCGGGGAAGTACGTCATCACCTACCAGGACGGCTTCAACTGGGCCGTGAAGCGGACGGACCTCCCGGCATGATCAATCCGGCGAACGACGTGTGGGTGTGGGCCACAGCGGCGCTGTTCCTGGCGCTGGTCGCGGCGCGGGCGTGGGTGGTGGAGACCGGCCGGGCCCGGCTGGGTCGCACCTCGCGCCAGGTCAAGACCCTGACCGGGGCGAGCGCCGTGGCGTTGGTCGGCCTCATCGCTCTGCTCGGGTTGCAGGGGGGTGCCCTGATGGTCACCTCGATCGTCAACGGCACCGACCCGTCCAAGGTCGTCTACGGCCCGGCCCCGGCCGCGCCGAAGGCTCCGTCCCCGACGACCGGCGGCTGAGCCGCCGGGGACTTGAAAGGTGCCCGGTCAGCCGGCGAAGCCGATGGCCACGTACTTGGTCTCCAGGAACTCCTCGATGCCGACGGTGCCGCCCTCGCGGCCCAGGCCCGACTCCTTGACCCCGCCGAACGGGGCCGCCGGGTTGGACACGAGCCCGGTGTTCAGGCCGACCATGCCGGACTCCAGGCGCTCCGAGACCCGCAGCGCCCGCGTGATGTTCTCCGTGAACAGGTAGCTGACCAGCCCGAACTCCGTGTCGTTGGCCGCGGACACGGCGTCGTCCTCGGAGTCGAAGACCGTGATGGCCGCGACCGGCCCGAAGATCTCCTCGCGGGACAGCCGCGCTTCGAGCGGCACACCGGTGAGCACCGTCGGCCGGTAGAACCAGCCCGGCCCGTCCACCGGGTCGCCGCCGACCACCACGGTGGCGCCCTTCGCGAGGGCGTCGTCGACGAGGGTGGTGACCTTCTCGCGGCCCTTGGCGTTGACGAGCGGGCCGACGTCGACGCCATCGTCCGTGCCGCGTCCGACGGTGAGCGCGCCCATCCGGGCGGCGAGCTTCTCCGCGAAGGCGTCGGCGACCGGGCGCTGCACGAGGAAGCGGTTGGCCGCGGTGCAGGCCTCGCCCATGTTGCGCATCTTGGCCTGCATCGCGCCCTCGACGGCCTTGTCGATGTCGGCGTCGTCGAACACGAGGAACGGGGCGTTGCCGCCGAGCTCCATCGAGGTCCGCAGCACCTTGTCGGCGCACTGCTCGAGCAGCTTCTTGCCGACGGGCGTGGAGCCGGTGAACGAGAGCTTGCGCGCGCGTCCGTCGCGGATGAGCGGTTCCATGACCGCGCCGGCCTCGGACGTGGTGACGATGTTGAGCACGCCGTCGGGCAGCCCGGCCTCGGCCAGGATCGCGGCGAGCGAGTGCATCGACAGCGGGGTGAGTTCCGAGGGCTTGAGGACCATCGCGCAGCCCGCGGCGACGGCCGGTCCGATCTTGCGGGTGCCCATGGCCATCGGGAAGTTCCACGGGGTGATGAGCAGGCAGACGCCGACGGGCTGCTTCTGCACGAGGAAGCGGCTGGTGCCCGCCGGCGCCACGGCGTAGCCGCCGTCGATGCGTACGGCCTCCTCGGCGAACCAGCGGAAGAACTCGGCGGCGTAGGTGATCTCGCCCTTCGCCTCGGCGAGCGGCTTGCCCATCTCCAGTGTCATGACCAGGGCCAGGTCGTCGATGCGGTCCATCATGATCTCGTAGGCGCGGCGCAGGATCTCCCCACGCTCGCGCGGCGCCATCGCGGCGAACGACGCCTGGGCGCCCACGGCCGCGGCCAGTGCCTCCATACCGTCGGCGGGGGAGGCGTCGGCCACCTCGCACAGCGCCTTGCCGGTGGAGGGATCGTCGACGGTCAGCGTCCGGCCGCCCGAGGCCGGGCGCCAGGCGCCTCCGATGAACAGGCCGGTGGGGACGGCGTCGATGACTCGGGCCTCGTCGCCAGGAACGTGTTCTCCGGTAGTCGTCATGCCGCGATGGTGCCATCCGGCGAGGTGCGCGGCAGTGGCCGCGGGCAGCGGATCGTTCGCGGACCGATTAACGCGGGGCGTTCTGTCGGTCCTATCCCATAACCTCGGCAGTACCGCCCGCGAGACAGAGGACCATCCGTGACCGACACCACGACCACCCTGAGCGCCCGCGACCGCACGGTGATCGCCGTGCTGCTCGTGTCCACGTTCGTCGTGATCCTCAACGAGACGATCATGAGCGTGGCCCTGCCGGTCCTGCTCACCGACCTCCAGATCACCGCGAGCGTCGGCCAGTGGCTCACCGGTGGGTTCCTGCTGACGATGTCGGTGGTCATCCCGATCACCGGCTTCCTGATCCGCCGGGTCTCCACCCGCGCGCTGTACGGCACGGCCATGGGGCTGTTCAGCCTCGGCACGCTGGTCGCCGCGCTGGCCCCCGGGTTCGGGGTGCTGATGGTGGCCCGCGTGGTCCAGGCCGGTGGCACGTCGATCATGCTTCCGCTGCTCATGACCACCGTGATGACGCTGGTGCCGCCCGCGCGCCGTGGCGCGATCATGGGCAACATCTCCATCGTCATCGCGGTGGCGCCCGCGATCGGGCCCACGGTGTCCGGCCTGGTGCTGAGCGTGCTGGGCTGGCGCTTCATGTTCTGGCTGGTGCTTCCGATCGCGGTGGTCACGCTGGTGCTGGGGCTGCGGCGCATCGTCGACATCGGTGAGCCCACCGACACCCGCATCGACGTGGGGTCGGTGCTGCTGTCGGTGGTCGGCTTCGGTGGCCTCGTCTACGGGCTGAGCAGCATCGGGCAGGCCGCCTCGGGCGAGGTCGTGCCGCTGTGGGTGCCGTTCGTGGCCGGCGGTCTCGGGCTGGTGGCGTTCGTGCTGCGCCAGCTGCAGCTCCAGCGCACCGACAGCGCCCTGCTCGACCTGCGCACGTTCCGCGCCCGCACGTTCACCACGGCGTCGGTCCTGATGATGCTGATGATGGCCGCGCTGCTGGGCACCATCGTGCTGCTGCCGATCTACATGCAGACGGTCCTCGGGCTCGACCCCTTGGGCACCGGCCTGCTTCTGCTCCCCGGTGGGCTGCTCATGGGCCTGCTGGGGCCGATCGTGGGCCGGCTCTACGACCGGGTCGGCGCACGGATGCTGCTCGTGCCCGGCGCGGCGGTCACCAGCGCCGCGCTGTGGTTCGCCACGACGTTCACCGCCACCTCGTCGGTGTGGCTGGTACTGGTGTTCCACCTGTTGCTCAGCGCGGGCCTGGCGTTCGCCTTCACCCCGCTGTTCACGGCGGGCCTCGGGGCCGTGCCGCCGCACCTGTACTCCTACGGCAGCGCGATCTTCGGCACCACCCAGCAGCTCGCGGGCGCGGCCGGTGTGGCGCTGCTCGTGTCGGTGCTGAGCGTGCGGGAGGCCACGCTGGCCGCCGGCGGGGCCACTGTCGTCGAACAGACCGCGGGCGGCATCCACGCCGCGTTCCTCGTGGCGGCATTCCTGTCCCTCGTCGCCGTGGCCGGGGCGTTCCTCATCCGCACGCCGGCGCAGGAGGAGGCCGCGGCGGACGCGGTCCCCGTCCACTGAGGTGACCGGGCCGCTCGCGTCGGCCGCCCGTCGCGCCTCAACCCACCTCGCAGCCCGTCGCGCCACCTCGCAGCGTGCCGGCGGGCTGCGACGAGATCCGCGGGCTGCGAGGTGACGTTGGGCGGGGTGGGGTGCCACCTCCGCCGGCGTGGCGCAGGATGTCGGGGTGACCTCCACCCTCTCGCGGTTGCCTGCCCTCGTCCCACCGCCCGTCGATCTCCCGCCGCGCGCCGCGGAGCTGCGGGCGCAGGTGCGGGCGTTCCTCGCGGCCGAGCGGGAGGCGGGGGCGTGGTCGCCGCGTGCCGACGTCTGGCTCTCGGGCTGGGACGAGCGGTTCACCAAGGAGCTGGGTCGGCGGGGGTGGCTGGGCATGACCATCCCCACCGGGTACGGCGGCGGCGGGGCCACCCCGCTGGACCGCTACGTCGTCACCGAGGAGCTGCTCGCCGCCGGGGCGCCGGTGGCGGCGCACTGGGTGGCCGACCGCCAGATCGGTCCCACCCTCATGCGTTTCGGCACCGAGGAGCAGCGGCAGAAGTTCCTGCCGGGCATCGCCGCGGGTGAGGTGTACTTCGGCATCGGGATGAGCGAGCCCGACTCGGGTTCCGATCTCGCCAGCGTCCGCACGAAGGCCGAGAAGGTCGACGGGGGCTGGGAGCTCACCGGCACCAAGGTCTGGACATCGGGCGCCCACCAGGCGCACGCCTTCTTCGCGCTCGCCCGCTCCGCTCCGAAGGACGACACGAACCGCCATGCGGGGCTGAGCCAGTTCATCGTCGACCTGCACGCGCCCGGTGTGCAGATCCGGCCCATCCCGATCATCACCGGTGCCCACCACTTCAACGAGGTCGTGTTCGATCACGTCGTCATCCCGGACTCGATGGTGCTGGGCGAGATCGGCTCGGGCTGGCACCAGGTCACCAGCGAGCTGGCCTTCGAGCGCAGCGGGCCGGAGCGGTTCCTGTCCACCTACCCGCTCCTGGCGGCCCTGATCGGTGAGTTGACGGCCGGCCCCGTCGACGCAGGCACGCGCCGTCAGGTGGGCGCGCTGGTGAGCCGGGTGTGGGCGCTGCGCCGGATGTCGCTGGCCATCGCGGGCGCCCTGGAGTCCGGGGAGGCACCGGAGCTGGCCGCGGCCGTCGTCAAGGACCTGGGCACGCGCTACGAGAACGAGGTGGTGGACGCGGCACGGCTGTTCGTGGCCACCCCGCCGGATCCCGGCGCGCCGGACGGGTTCGCCCGGCTGCTCGCCGACGCGATCCAGCACGCCCCGGGGTTCACCCTGCGCGGCGGGACCAACGAGGTGCTGCGCGGCATCGTCGCGCGCGGGATGGGGCTGCGCTGATGAACACCGAACTCACCGAGCTCGCGGAGTCCGTCTTTGCCGACGCGGCCAGCTCCGACACCGGCTTCGACGCCAAGCTGTGGAAGACTCTCGAGGAGACGGGCCTCGCCCGGCTCACCCTCCCCGGCGACTCCGGCGGCAGCGAGGCGTCCTTCGCCGACGCGGCGATCGTGCTGTCCGCGGCCGGCGCCCACGCCGCCCGCGTGCCCCTGGTGGAGACCGACATGCAGGCCGGCTGGCTGCTGACCAGCGCGGGCATCCCGATCCCGGACGGCCCGCTCACGCTCGCCGCCGGTGACCTGGACATCGCCCGCACCCACGAGCGCGCCTCGGGAACCCTGCACCGGGTGCCGTGGGCGCGCTCGGCGGGCATCGTGATGCTCGCCGGCGACAGCGTGCTGCTGTTCGACCCGGCCGGCCTGACCGTCACCGACGGCAGCAACGTCGCCGAGGAGCCGCGCGACACCGTCACCGTCGACGGGGCCGTCACGGCGGCGTCCATCGGGGACCACGCAGGCACCGAGCTGCGGCTGCGCGGGGCACTCGGGCGGGCGTGCCTGATCGCCGGGGCCGCGCGCGGAGCGCTCGCCTCGTCGGTGCAGTACGCGGGGGAGCGGGTGCAGTTCGGACGTCCGATCGGCAAGCTGCAGGCCATCCAGCAGATGCTCGCGCTCGCCGCGTCGGAGGTGGCGGCGGCCGGTGCGGCCACCGAGGCCGCGGCCCGCGCCGCCGACGCCGACGGGATGCTCGGGGCGCAGTTCGCCATCGCGTCCGCGAAGGCCCGCGCGTCCCAGGCCGCCGGCGAGGTGGCCCGTATCGCCCACCAGGTGCACGGCGCGATCGGGTTCACCCGCGAGTACGACCTGCGGCTGGTCACCACCCGCCTGTGGGCGTGGCGTGACGAGGACGGCTCCGAGGCCGAGTGGAACGACGTGGTGGGAACAATGGCTCTGGAGGCGGGGGCGGACGGTCTGTGGCCGCTCATCACAGGCACCCCGTAGGCTCCACCGTCGATGGACCCTGCATCGGATGAACCCACCACTCTCGGTCGCTACCGCGTGCAGTCCCCGCTCGGTGCCGGGGGGATGGGCCGGGTGCTGCTCGGTGTCGACGACGCCGGGCGGCGCGTCGCGCTGAAGGTGGTGCACAGAGAGCTGGCGGCCGATCCCGGGTTCCGGGAGCGGTTCCGCCGCGAGGTGCAGATGGCGGCGTCCGCCCCGGCGTGGTTCACCGCCCCGGTGCTCGACGCCGATCCCGACGCCGAGCGCCCGTGGCTGGCCACCGCGTTCGTCGAGGGGCCGTCGCTGCAGTCCTACGTCACCACGCAGGGGCCGCTCGGGGAGCAGGGGGTGGCCGCGCTCGCCGTCCGGATGGCCGAGGGGCTCGCCGCCCTGCACGCCGCGGGGCTGGTGCACCGCGACCTCAAGCCCTCCAACGTGCTGCTGGCCGACGACGGGCCGCGGCTGATCGACTTCGGGATCTCCCGGGCCGCCGACACCACGTCGCTCACCCAGACCGGGCACGTGATGGGCACCCCCGAGTACATGTCGCCCGAGCAGGCCGGGGGCGAGCGCGACATCGGCCCGTCCAGCGACATGTTCTCCCTGGGCTCGCTGCTGGTGTTCGCGGCCACGGGTCGCTCGCCGTTCGCCGCCGACTCGGCCGCCGCTGCGCTCTACCGGATCACCTACTCCGAGCCCGACCTCGGGCCGCTGACCGGGCGGGTCCGCGAGGTCGTCCACGCGTGCCTGACGAAGGATGCGGCCGGACGTCCGACGGCGTCGCAGGTGCTCGGGCTGCTGCGGGCCGCCGAGGTGGAGGTCCCGGCGCAGCCGCCCTCCCCGACGTCGACGCTGGTGGACGTTCCGGCCGTCGTGCCCGTGCCCCACGATCCCGTGCCGCTGGACGCCGTGCCGACCGGCGCCGGATGGCCCGCGGAGATGCCCCCGGCGGGCATGTACCCGGCCTACGACGCCGCGCCCCCTCCCCGGACCCCGCCGCCGGCCCGCCGCCCGTGGCTGGTCCCGGTGGCCGTGGCCGTCGCGGTGCTGCTGCTCGCCGGGATCGGCCTGGGGGCCTTCCTGCTCACCCGCCCCCGGAGCACCACGGTGGCCCAGCCTCCCGTGCCGCCGGTCACCGGCAGCCCCACCTCCGGACCATCCGCCGGCGCCACGATCGTCGACGCCCAGAGCGATGGCCGATTCGGCACCGACGGGGCGCGGTTCGCCACGCCCAGCCGCAACATCGCCTGCATGATGAGCGCCGACGAGGTGCGTTGTGACGTCGCCCAGCGCTCGTGGCAGACACCCCCGAAGCCGGCCGGCTGCGGCGGCGACTACGGCAAGGGCGCCCAGCTGGCGGGCGCCGGCTCCGGTGAGCTGACGTGCGCCGGGGACACGATGGCCGACCCCGGCCTCACGGTCCTCGCCTACGGTCAGGGCGTCCGGTTCGGGGGCGTGGTGTGCGTCAGCCGCGAGACGGGGCTGCGCTGCGCGAACGAGTCCACCGGGCACGGGTTCCGGGTGGCCCGCGCCTCCTACGACCTGTTCTGAGGCTCCAGGTGGCTGCGCAGCACCGGTAGGGCCCGGCGCAGCGTGCGGGAGACGTGCATCTGCGAGATGCCGGTCTGCCGGGCGATCTCGGTCTGGGTGAGGTCGCCGAAGAACCGCAGCACCACGATCTCGCGCTCGCGTGCGGGCAACCGGGCGAGCGCGCGCCGCAGCGCGTCGCGGTACTCGACGCCGGCGAGGGTGGCGTCGACGCGGCCCACGACCGCGCCACGCATCAGCGTGGACGAGCCGATGAGCTCGTCGAGCGAGTCGGACGTGTGGGCCTCCGCGGCCGCGATCGCCTCGACGACGTCACCGACCGGGATCTCCAGGCGCGCGGCGATCTCGCTCGGCCGGGGCGCCCGTCCGAGGGTGGCCGACAGATCGGTCACGGCCTGGCGGACCATCAGCTGGAGGTCCTTGAGCCGCCGCGGCACCCGCACGGACCAGGTGCGGTCGCGGACGTGGTGGCGCATCTCGCCGGTGACGGTCGGGACGGCGAAGCGCAGGAACGACCCCACCAGGTCCTCGTCCGGATCGGAGGGCGCGAAGCGGTCCAGTGCGTGCACCAGGCCGATCGCGCCGACCTGCTGGAGGTCCTCCAGCGGCTCACCGCGACCGGTGTAGCGCCGGGAGATGTTCCGGACCACCGGGAGGAACCCGCCGACGAGCGCGTCGAGCAGGTCGTCGCGGGCCGGGCCACGTCCGGTCGCCACGAGCTCGCGCAGCAGCGGCCGGAGGTGGGCGTAGTCGTCGTCCGGCCGGCTCCGCGGATCGGACTCGGTCGACTCGGCCACGGGTCAGGACGCCGTCGCGGGACGGACGGGGTCGGCCCTGCTGTCGGCGCCACGGAGGGAGCGGTGGTCGGCGGTGCGGTGGAAGATCCCGCGGTGGACGAGGGCCGCGATCAGGCCTCCGACCAGTGGCGCCACGAGGAACACCCACAGCTGCGACAGCGCGGTGCCGCCGGTGAGCAGGGCCGGCCCGATGCTGCGGGCGGGGTTGACCGACGTGCCGTCGATCGGGATGGCGATCAGGTGCAGCACCGTCAGCGTGAGGCCGATGGGGATGCCCGCGAAGGCGGCGTCGGCGACCGAGTCCGTGACCGCGAGGATCACGAACACCAGGACGAAGGTCAGCAGGACCTCGGTGACCAGTACCGGGCCGAGAGCGTATCCGTCGGTGGAGGCGGCTCCGTAGCCGTTGGCCCCGATCCCGTCGACGGGTGCGGGCCTGCTGCGGGCGATGCCGGCGACGGCGGCGGCACCGGCCAGCCCACCCAGCACCTGGGCCACCACGTAGCCGGCGGCGCGGGCCGGGCCGATCCGGCGGGCGACGAGCATGCCCAGCGTGACGGCCGGGTTGAGGTGCGCCCCGGAGATCGGGCCCAGCGCGTAGGCCAGCGCGAGCAGCGTGAGCCCGAACGCGAGGGCGATGCCGACGTCGCCGACCTGGTCACCGGCGAGGACGGCGGTTCCGACCCCGCCGAGGACCAGGAGTGCGGTGCCGAGGAACTCGGCCGAACAGGTCCGGATCACAGACATTGGACGCTCCCCACGATCGAGTGACCCCGATCGGGGTCGACGTGGGGACAGACACACGTCCGCCCGCGAACGTCACGACACGCGTGACGCAGTGCACACGGGCTACCGGCGGCGGGCTCGGAGCACCGCGTCGTGGATCGTGACGGTGTGGCCGTCGGGGTGCACCGCCGGCCGCGGGCGGGCCTCCTCGAGCAGGACGACCCACTGGTCCGGGTCGAGCTCCGCGGCCACGTCGGAGGCGGTGTAGAAGAGCTCCGGCGCCGGTGGGCGGGGGATCGTGCCGAGGTCCGAGGGGTGGTGGCCCACCACGAGCAGCGTGCCGCCCGGGGTGACGGCCGCCGCAAGCCGCCGGTGCAGGGCGCGGCGCTGCTCCGTGGGCAGGTGCATGAACTGCGCGGTGACGAGGTCGAACCCGGTTCCCACCGAGGCGTCGACGGTCAGGTCGGCCTGCCGCCAGCTGATCCGTTCCGCGACGCCCGCCGCGGCGGCGTGGGCGGCCGAGCGTCCCAGTGCGACGTCGGAGACGTCCAGGCCGGTGACCGTCCAGCCGCGGGCGGCGAGCCAGATCGCGTCCGCACCCTCGCCGCTGCCGATGTCCAGAGCTGTGCCGGGCGGGAGCTCGGCGACCTCGCCGACGAGCACCGGATTGGGGTTGCCGCTCCAGACGGCGTCGGCCTCGGCGTAGCGGGCGTCCCAGAAGGCCTTGTCGAAGACGGGAGTCTCGGAGTACGTCATGGCGTCAGCGTGGACCCGCGGCTCGGCGCCTGGCAAGAACCTTTGCCGGTACGGCGAATCAACCGCCCAGCTTGCGGAAATCCCAGCTCGTGATCTTCTCGGGCGTCAGGCGAAGCCAGGCATGGCGGCCGTCCCGGACGACGACGCCACCGCTGTAGCGGTCGGCGAACGCCTGCTCGGGGCCGTCCAGCTCGGCGACCGGCGCGTCGGTCCGGGGCACGTCGCCGACCACCTCGACCTTGCCCCGCAACTCCACGCCGCGCAGCTGGTCGTAGGCCTCCCCGGCGTCGACGACCACGGCGATGCGCGGGTCGTTCTGCAGGTCGGTCCAGCGCTGGCTGCGCGAGAGCGAGGTCAGCCACACCGAGCCGCCGTGCCACACGTACCAGAGCGGGGTGGCGTGCGGGCCGGTGGCGCCCACCGTCGCGACGCGGCAGGTGCGCTCCTCCGCGAGGAAGGCGTCGACCTCGGCGGAGGTCATGGCGATGGCGCGCCCGCGGCGCTGCTCCTTGGTCATGCCGGGATGCTACGGCTCAGTAGGCCGGGGACCAGGTGCACGCCGTCGAGGATGTGGGTGGGGTGCTCGGCGGCCAGCTCCGACTCGGTCTGGCCGCCCGTCAGCACCCCGACGACGACGCCGGCGTGAGCGGCGTGGCCCGCGCGGACGTCGAGCACGGTGTCGCCGGCCACGAGCACCCGCGCCGGATCGGTGACGCCCGCGAGCTCCATCGCGCGCCGGATCATGAACGGCGCGGGGCGGCCTGCCGCGACCTCGGACGCGCACACGGTGCCGTCGAGCACCCCGGAGCCCCAGCCCAGGGCATCGAGCAGGGGATCGGTGATCTGTCGGTCGAACCCCGTGGTCAGGACGACCTTCACTCCGGCCGCCCGCAGCGCCGCGAAGGCCTCGGGCACGCCGGGGAGTGGCGTGGGCGGGGTCGCGGCATAGGCCTCGGTCAGACGCGTCACGAACTCGGTGTGTACTCCCTCCACGGTGTCGCGGTCGGGTGTGGTGCCCGAGAGTGCGAGCAGCGCCGTGATGGCCTCGCGCTTGTCGGCGCCCATCCAGACGCGGACGTCGGCGTCGGCGGCGGGGGCGCCGTGGTCGCGCACCACGTCGGTGAGCACGCGGTAGACCGCGCCCCCCTCCTCCACGGTGGTGCCGGCGATGTCGAGGGCAGCGAGTTCAAACACGGGGCACGGTCCATTCGCGAGATCGATCGGGCCGTACGTCGCGTGGGCGACGCACGGATGGGCTGGGGCCGGCGACGGTCAGTGCGTCGAGGACGTCCGGGGCCAGCCCGAACGCGGTGGTCATGCCGATGCCCGAGGTCACCGACACCGCCACGACGCCAGGGCCGATCGCGGCACGCAGGAAGTCGGCGCCCGCGCTGGCGTACACGCCCCGCCAGCGGTGCACGACCTGGAGATCGTCGCGGCCGAGCAGGGTGCGGGTCTCGGCGAGCAGCAGGTCGTCGAGGCGTTCGGACCCGGGCGGGTCGAACGGGTGCGGGGTGCGGGCGTAGGCGTGGGTGTCGCCGACGACGAGGTCGCCGTCGGGCCGTTGGGTGATCATGTGGTTCACGACGGCCGCGAGCATCTCCGGTCGCTGGTCGGCCCAGCGGCGCCGCATCGCCGCGGCGGCGTCGGTACCGGCGAAGGCGGGGTAGCGCAGCATCGACGAGCCGGTGAGCAGCGCCGGGGCCAGGATGATGCCGCCGGGGACGCGCACCTGCAGCATCTGCAGCTCGCAGCGGCGGACCCCGGCGTCGTCGGCGACGGCGGGCAGCAGCCGGTCGAGATCGTGGCCCGCGCAGACGACGACCGCGTCGCCGGTGACGTCGCCGCGGCCGGTGTGGACGACGCCGGGGTCCACACCGGTGACGGGCGTGGACCACAGCACGCGGACGCCCCGCTGTCGCTCCAGCCACTCCGCGATCGCCGGGGCGGCCGCGCGGGGGTCGACGCGGATGTCGCGCGGCAGGAAGGCGCCGCCCACCAGGCCGTCCGGGGCCACGGGCACGCGCCCGCGCACCTGGGCGGGGTCGAGCAGCACCACGTCGTCGGAACCGCGCTGCCGGGCGAGTTCGGCCAGGCAGGCCCGCTCCTCCTCGTGCCGGGCGACCACGACCGTCCCGCTCTCGCGGGCCCAGAAGCCGGCCTCGCGGGCCAGGCGCAACCACGTGTCGCGGGCCCGCTCGCCGAAGCGCAGCGCCTCCCCCTCCTGGGCGGTGACGCAGCCGTGGCCGAAGTTGCGTACCGACGCACCCACGGCGCGGTCGTCGCGTTCGACGACGGTGACGGACATTCCGCGGGCGACGGCCTCCACGGCGTGGGCCAGACCCACGATGCCGGCCCCGACGACCACCAGATCGGTTCTCACAAGCGCCAGTCTCGCACATGTATCTACAAGTTGACGGCCAGGTGTGACTTGTAGGGTCAGGCGGTGGATTCCGCCCTGCACCTGACGATCGCCGACGAGTTGCGGCGGCGCATCCGGGCGGGCGAGCTCCCGGTGGGCAGCCCGATGCCGTCGGAGTCGGAGCTGTGCCGCGAGTTCTCCGCGTCCCGCGGGCCGGTGCGCCAGGCGCTCGCCGCTCTGCGGACGGAGGGCCTGATCGGGGGCGGGCAGGGCCGTCGCGCCGTCGTCCTCGACGCCGTCGCGGCGCAGCCGTTCGCCACGCTGCTGTCGTTCTCGCGGTGGGCGGAGATGATCGGCCGCACCCCGGGGCAGGTCACGCAGGAGATCGCGGTCCGGCGGCCCGATCCGGCCGTGGCGGCGGCGCTGCACCTCGACGCGGACGACGACGCGGTGGCGCTCGTCCGGCTACGGCTGCTCGACGGCGAGCCGGCGATGGTGGAGCGCACCACGTTCGTCGCGTCGATCGGGCGGGCACTCCTCGACGTCGACCTCGACACGATGTCGATCTACGCCCACCTCGCCGACGCCGGGGTCGACCTGCACACCGCCCGCCACACGCTCGACGCCGTGGCCGCCGACGCCCGCGACGCCGAGCTGTTGGGGGTGGCGGAGGGCTCGCCGCTGCTCAGGGAGCGGCGGCTCGCGACCAGCTCCACGGGGGAGCCCCTCGAATGGTCCGACGACCGCTACCGCCCCGACGTCGCCACGGTGACGATCACCAACACCCGCCGGACCCACACGGCGATGGTGCGCAGCGGGGCGTGACCCGACCGGGAGCGCGCCTACCTCCACAGGCGTTCCGACGCCAGCCGCGCTCCTTCCGACAGTGCGCGGAACTTCTCCCACACCACCGTCGGGTGCACCTCGGGATGGAACGACGCGCGGGAGGAGAAGCCGCAGTCGGCGCCGGCGATCACGTTCTCCCGGCCCACGATCCCGGCGTAGAGCTCCAGGGTGTCCGCGATCAGCTCCGGGTGCTCCACGTAGTTGCTCGCGTGCCCGAGCAGCCCGGGGATGAGGATCTTGCCCTCGGGCAGGCGCACGTCGCGCCAGATCTTCCACTCGTGCTGGTGGCGGGGGTTGGCCACCTCGAACGAGTACGCGCCCGCGTTGATCTTCAACATGAGTGGGGCGATGTCGCGGAAGTCCAGGTCGTGGATGCGCGGGCCGTGGTTGAGGCCGTAGCAGGTGTGCAACCGGATCCGCTCCGCCGGGATGTCGCGCAGGGCGTGGTTGAGGATCTCGATGTGCTGCTCGGCGTCGGCGACGCGCTGCCGGGGCGTGGTGGCCGGGTTCTCCGAGAGGTACTCGATCAGCCACGGGTCGTCGATCTGCAGCAGGAACCCGGCCTCGACGATCGCGAGGTACTCCTCGCGCAGCGCCTCGGCCGTCGCGGCGAGGTAGTCGTGGTAGTTCGCGTAGTACTCGTTGCGGCCGAACCCGCTGGGACTGGTCGAGGGCAGGAACGCCTCCGTGACGCCGTCCTGGCCGGCGAGCGCCGCGCGCAGGTTGTCGATGTCGGTCTGCAGCTGCGCGTGCCCGTCGTAGCTGATCGGGCCGGTGCAGACCATCGTCATCATGGGGCTGACCTGGTCGGAGTACTTGCTCAGGTAGCCCGCGTAGTAGTCGGGGAACGCGTCGATCTCCACCTGCCAGGACGGAGGCATGAGCTTCTCGCCCTGCGTGGCGTCGAAGCCGGCGAGGCGGTCCTTGACGTAGGTCAGGAAGCTGACCTTGCTCATCTCGCCGTCGGTGACCACGTCGAGGCCGCAGCGCGCCTGCTCGGACACGACGTCGGCCACCGCCGTGGTGACGCGCTTGGCGTAGCCGTCGGCGTCGTAGGGGCGGCCGTGCTCCTTCTCCCGGATGACCTCCAGCAGGTCGTGGGGCCGTCCGAGGCTGCCGACGTGGGTGGTGAGGATCCGCTCCGTGCTGCGCTGCATGGTCCGGGGACGCTACGAGCGGGGCGGTCCACGCGATACCCCTGCGTTCGGCACCGGCGAACACCTGGAGTATCGGTGGCGCGAAGCCGTCGTTGATCCACACGTGATCCGCTCCTGGGCCCTCGCGCTCGTCCTCCCGGCCGCCGCCATCGTCGTCGCCGCCGTCCCGGCCACCGCCTCCGCCGACACCCCGTATGCGAGCTACGTGGCCCTGGGCGACTCCTACGCGGCCGGGCCGCTGATCCCGACGCAGATCGGGCTGCCACCGGGCTGCCTGCGGTCCGACCACAACTACCCGGCGGTGGTGGCGCGCACGCTGAACATCACGGACTTCCGCGACGTCACCTGCAGCGGTGCCACCACCGACGATCTGGCCGCCCCGCAGAACGTGACGCTCGGGACCAACCAGCCCCAGCTCGACGCGCTCGGCCCCGACACCGGGCTGGTGTCGATGACCATGGGCGGCAACGACATCGGCTTCGCCTCGATCATCGGGGACTGCGCCGCGCGCTCGCCCCTGGCACCCCTCGGCGCGGCCTGCAAGGCCTACTTCACCTCGGGCGGCACCGACCAGCTCGCGGCGCGGATCGACGGCGCCGCCCCCAAGATCGCCGCCGCGCTGAAGGCGATCGAGCACCGGTCACCGGAGGCGAAGATCGTGCTGGTCGGCTACCCGGCGATCCTGCCGGACAAGGGGCCCGGCTGCTTCCCGGTCGTGCCGTTCAGCGACGGCGACGTCGCCTACCTGCGCGGGGTGGAGAAGGAGCTCAACGCGATGATCGCCGAGCAGGCCGACAAGGCGGGCGCCGAGTACGTCGACACCTACACCCCGACGATCGGTCACGACGTCTGCAAGCTGCCGGGTACGAAGTGGATCGAGGGCCTGGTCCCCACGGCTCCTGCGGCCCCGGTGCACCCCAACGTCCTGGGCGAGGCTGCGATGGCGAAGGCGATGGTCAGCACCCTCTACCCGCCGAGTTGACCTTCTCGACACGGTGAGTGTGCGGATCGGGCACGTGTCGGAACGGCACACACGGCGTGCTGGAATCGTCAACTCGCCGCGGTGGGTGGGTCAGTGTTCGTCGTAGCCGTCGACGATGCGCGGCTGCATCGGGAAGCGCACGGGGGTGGGGCCGAACAGCCGCCGGCCTGCCGTTGCTGCCGCTGTTCTCACGGCCTCGGCCGCATCCGCCGCCGCATCGGCGGGGACGTGCAGCACCACCTCGTCGTGCTGGAAGAACACCAGGCGGGCCGGGTTGCCGGCGGTGCGCAGCGCCAGGCGCAGCTCGGCCAGCAGTACCAGCGCCCACTCGGCCGCCGTGGCCTGGACGACGAAGTTGCGGGTGAAGCGGCCGCGGGCCCGGGCGGCGGCCGGCTCCTCGTGGCCCGGACGCGCGGGCGGGCAGGTGCGGCCCAGGTGCGACCGCACCAGCCGGCCCTCCTCGCCGGCCCGGGCCGCGTCGTCGACGTAGGCCATCGCCGCGGGGAACCGCTTCCGCAACCGGCCCATCAGCTGCGCCGCCGCTCCGGCCCCGGCCCCGTACATCGCCGAGAGCAGGGCGAGCTTGGCCTTGGCGCGGTCGCCGTCGAACTCCCGGGCCGCCAGCGCGGCGTAGAGGTCGTCGCCGCCGGGGGCGAGGGCGTGGTCGCCGGACAGGGCCGCGAGCACCCGGGGCTCGAGCTGCGACGCGTCGGCCACCACGAGCTTCCAGCCCGGATCCGCGCGCACAGCCGCCCGCACCGCCTTCGGGATCTGCAACGCCCCGCCACCGCGGGTGGCCCAGCGCCCCGACACGACCCCGCCCACGACGTACTCGGGATGGAACCGGCCGTCCTGCACCCAGGTGCGCAGCCAGGCCCAGCCGTGCGCGGTGTGCAGCCGGGCGAGCTCCTTGTAGGCGAGCAGCGGGGCCACGGCCGGATGGTCGACGTCCTTGAGTTCCCACGAGCGCGTGGTCTCCAGCTCGACGCCGACGCGGCCGAAGGCCCGCAGCACCTCGGCCGGTGAGTCGACGTTGACGCGCCGTCCGAACGCCGCGTCGACCTCCGCGGCCAGCGCGGCCAGCTTCGGCGGGCGGCCCCCGAGCACCGGGCGGGTACCCAGCGCCTCGGTGAGCAGGGCGTCGTGGACGTCGGCGCGCCACGGTAGGCCGTTGGACCGCATCTCCTCCGCCACGAGCCCCCCGGCCGACTCGGCGGCGACGAGCAGCCGCATCCGCGGGTCGGTGATCCGGCGCAGCTGGGCCGCGTGCACGGTGACGACGTCGGCGAGCTCGTCGCCCACCGGTCCGCTCGTGAACAGGGTGGGTGGCCCGTCGTCGTCGAGGGGTGGATCGGGCTCCGGGATGCGGCTCTCGAGCCGGGCCACGGCGGCCGCGAGCCCGTGCGGCTCCCCGAAGTGCCCGTCCGCGGCGACCAGCAGCCCCTCGGTGAGCTCGACGTCGTGGACGCGCGCGATCTCGACGCCCACGTCCAGGAGCCGCCGGTAGGTGCGCGGCCGGGCGAACACCCACCGCGGCGAACCCTCACGCTCCAGATCCGCGACGGCGGCGAGGCAGGGGAGGTGCTCAGGCGACGATGCCGGCGAGCCGTCGTCACGAAGCCGCTGAATCCGCGGGGGGAGGTCGCCCGAGCCCGGGTCGAGCGCGATCCGCACGGTCCCCCCTTTCCGACGAACGGCACCTTCGTCGGAACCTATGCGACGAGGGTGCCGGTCGTCGGGGGGGATCAGGGTCTGTGGGGGAGCAGGCCCGCCAACAGGCCCCGCTGGGGGACTCCGCGGATCTCCTCCGCGGCCGCCCCCACCTCCGCCAGTACGTCGTTCGCCGCCAGGACCCCCGTCATCGACGCCCGTTCCATCAGACCGGACAGGAACGGCGTGTCGACGTGGTCGCCCGCGATGCGGACGCCGCGGGCGTCGCCGGAGACCGTGGGCCGGGTGCCGGCGCTGCCGGGCGGGAACGCGGGGGCCGTGGCCTCCATCCGTTGCTGCAGGTGGACGACGCCGGCGCCGGCGGTCTCGGGCCACAGCGCCGCGAGCTCCGCCCGCAGCCGGGCGGTGGCGTCGTCCACGTCGGCGGCCGTGCAGGCGTAGGAGTGCAGCTCCACCACCGAGCCGCCGGTGCGCGCCGCCCACTCCGCCGACGGCCGTTCCAGCCGCGAGTAGACCGTGATGGAGTCGAGCGTGGGCTCGCGGCTCACGGCGTTGAACGTCGGACGCTCCGGGGCGACGTCGCGGTCCAACCACAGCCGCGTGACGGCGAACGGTGGCGCCACCTGCACGGCCGCGGCCTTGCGGGCCAGCCTGGGGGCGACGGCGGCCACTTCCGGGGAGGCGGCCACGAGGTCGCGCAGGGCGCCGGGCTCGGTGGCCAGCACGAGGTGGCGGGTGGAGAGCGGCGCCCCGCCGGCCACCGTGACGCGCCAGCCGTGGCTCTCGGGGGCGAGCGAGAGCGCCGCGGTGGCGGTGCGCACCTGCGCCCCGTGCTTCTCCAGGTACGCCTGGAACGGCGCCCAGATGCAGGTCAGGTAGTCGGTGTCGGGAGCGTCGAAGCCGATGCCCTCGGGGTTGCCGAGGAAGTAGTAGTGGAACATCGCCACCAGCTCACCGGCCGAAAGCGACCCCGGCGACGCGAAGAAGGAGCGGGCGAACGCCTCGAACAGCATCGCCTGCGCGCGGTCGGACATGCCCAGCTGCTTCAGGAAATCCGCCGCAGGCATCGCGTCGAATGCCGCCGTCGTGGTGTCACGGTCGTAGGCCAGCAGCTGGGCGGCCAGCGCCTGGTCGGAGCCGAGCAGGTCGCGGACACCGAGGCTGGGGGAGCGGGCGAACAGGGCGAGCAGGTTGAGCGGGGGCGCGCCGGGCAGGCCCGTCAGGTCCTCCGGCGGCCAGTCGCGGGAGATCACCGGGTAGCCGCCGATCGGACGCAGGAACGACAGGTCCGGATCGGTGCGCCGCAGCACCGACCGCCACGTGTAGTAGTGCCGGAAGAACGCGTGGAACCCGTGCTCGACCACCTGCTCGGTGCCGTCGGGCAGCGTGTGCGGCCACGCGCCGAGCCGGCCGCCGAGCGTCGGCGCGGCCTCCAGCAGCGTGACGGCGACGCCGCGCTCGGCGAGTACCACCGCGGCACTGACGCCGGCGATGCCGCCGCCCACCACGACGGCCTCGGTGCCGGCGGGCGCGTCCCGGGGCAGGCGCGGGTCGGCGGGCACCAGCACCCGGGGTCGCATCCGCCCGGGGGCGGCGCGACTGGTCAGTTCTCGGCTCACTCGACCGACCCTAGGGAATGCGCCGGACTCCCGCCCTGTTGCCGCGACCATGACGGTCGAACTCGGGAAGTACGGCATCTGGCGGCACGAGGGTGGGCTCACATCGGAGCTCGCGCAGCAGATCGAGGCGCTCGGCTACGGCGCCGTCTGGATCGGCGGGTCGGCCCCCGGGGACCTGGCACTGGCGGAGTCGCTGCTCGCCGCCACCGACCACATCGCCGTGGGCACGAGCATCGTCAACATGTGGAGCACGCCGGCGGCCGAGGTGGCGGCGTCCTACCACCGCCTCGAGAAGGCCTACCCGGGCCGCTTCCTGCTCGGCGTCGGGATCGGGCACCCGGAGGCGACCAAGGAGTACAAGACCCCGCTGGCCACGATCGTCGACTACTTCGACGCGCTCGACGCCGCGGGCGTGCCGAAGGACGGGGTCGTCCTCGCCGCGCTGGGTCCCAAGGCATTGGCGCTCTCGGCCGAGCGCAGCGCCGGCACCATCCCCTACCTGACCACGCCGGAGCACACCCGCGAGGCGCGCGAGCTCGTCGGCCCCGGTGTGCTGGTCGTGCCGGAGCAGAAGGTGGTGCTGGAGAGCGACCCGGAGGCCGCGCGCGCCATCGGCCGTCCGCCGGTGGACCGCCCCTACCTGCACCTGCGCAACTACGTGTCCAACCTCAAGCGCCTCGGCTACACCGACGAGGACATCGCCGACGGCGGCAGCGACCGCCTGATCGACGCCCTGGCCGTCCACGGCACCCCCGAGGCGGTGGCGGCCGGCGTGACGGCGCACCTGGACGCGGGCGCCGACCACGTCTGCGCCCAGATCCTGACGGAGAAGGGCGGCGACCCGCTGCCCGCGATGCGGGCGCTCGCGGAGGCCCTGAAGCTCTCCTGACCCGACGAACGGCACCCTCGTCGGACAGGTTCCGACGAGAGTGCCGTTCGTCGGTCAGTGCGGGTGGACCTGGGGAGCGGTCACGCCGCAGTGGGCGCATTCCTCCACCTTCAGGCGGGTCCCGCCCTGCTCGTCCGGGCGTCTCACGAACACCGCGCTGACCACCCCGGCCACGACCAGCAGACCGGCGCTGACGAGCATCGCGATGTGGAAGCCCGCGTCGAACGTCGCAGGGTGCGTGTAGTCGGCGCCGCCGATCCCGGCGACGCCCGGGATGATCGCGACCGACAACAGGCCCGCGGCCCGGGCCACCGCGTTGTTGACGCCCGACGCGGAGCCGGCGAACCGGTCGGGGGCGGCGTCGAGCACGGTGGCCGTCAGCGGGGACACGGTCAGCGTCAGGCCGGCGCCGAACACCAGCACGGCGGGCAGGACGTCGGCGATCCAGGTGGCGTCCGCCCCGATCCGCAGCATGAGCAGCAGCCCGCACGCGCTGACCAGCGGCCCGACCGTCATGGGCAACCGCGGCCCGATCCGCCCGGCCAGCGCCCCGGCCCGGGCGGAGAACAGCAGCATGATCGCGGTGAGGGGCAGCAGCGAGGTGCCTGCGGCCAGCGGGCTGAATCCGGAGACGGTCTGCAGCTGCAGGACCAGCAGGAAGAACACCACCCCGAGCGCGCCGTAGATCAGCAGGGTGGCCCCGTTGGCGGCGCTGAACACCGCGTTGCGGAACAGGGCGGGCGGCACGAGCGGGTGCGGCGAGCGCCGCTCCACCACAACGAACGCGACGAGCGCCAGCACCCCGACGGCGAGCGTCGCCAGCAGCACCGGGTCCGCGCCGCGCGAACCCAGGCCGGTCAGGGAGTAGGTCAGCGCGCCGAGTCCGAGCGCGGCCAGGACCGTTCCGCCGACGTCCAGGCCGGGCGCGGACTCGGCGTCGCGGCTCTCCGGCACGTGCTTGAGCGCGACGACGACGACCAGGGCGGCGATCGGGAGGTTGATGAGGAACACCGCCCGCCACGTCCACTCCACCAGGAACCCGCCGAGGAACGGGCCGATCGCCCCGGCGATGCCGCCCAGCCCCGACCAGGCCCCCACGGCGGCGCCGCGGTCGGGCCCGTGGAACGACGCCGAGATCAGCGCCAGGCTGCCCGGGGTGAGCAGCGCGCCACCGACGCCCTGCAGTGCGCGGGCCGCGATGAGCGTCCCGATGTTCGGGGCGAGCCCGCACGCGAGCGACGCCACGGCGAACCAGACGACGCCGATCAGGAAGATCCGGCGGCGGCCGAGGTGGTCGCCGAGCGAGCCGCCCAGCAGGATCAGCGACGCGAGCGCGAGCGTGTAGGCGTTGACGGTCCACTGCAGGCCGTCGAACCCGGCGTGGAACTCGTCGCCGATGCGCTCCAGCGCGACGTTGACCACCGTGCCGTCGATCATGACCATGCCGGAGCCGAGCACGGTGGTGGCGAGCACCCACCGTCCGGCGGAGGTGCCCATGCGCAGTTCGCCGGTCATCGGTTCCTCCTCGGGGCACACTTCGGGTGTGCGAAGTATCAGGTGCTTGGCGTTGCTGCTGCTCGCCGGAGGGTGTGCCGCCGCACCCGTCCCTGCCCGGCCCCCGGCGCCGGCCCTGCCCGACCCCGTCACGGCGTGCACGAGCCAGCTCGTCTACTGGGCGGGGGAGCAGCTGCGCGGCACCGACGGCGGCTTCGACTACCAGGAGATGGGCCTGAACTCGGGCCAGAACGACGCCCTGACGGTCATCGTCGCCGCGGCGCGCAAGCAGGGGCCGTCGGTGGTCGGGGGCATGGCCCGCGACGCGTGCGTGCGCCTGGCGGCCGGGCCGCCGTCCTCCCCGTGGGGCTACTGAGGGGCAACGTAATCTCGGGCACCATGGAGCAGCAGTTGATCAACGTGTCGGTCGCCGACGGCGTCGGGGTGCTGGAGCTCAACCGGCCCGAGCGGCGCAACGCGCTGAACGTGGCCCTGTGCCGGGCGATCGTCGACGCCGTCGGGTCGGTGCTGGCCGACGGCGCCCGCGCGATCATGATCACCGGCGCGGGCAGCAGCTTCTGTGCCGGCGCCGACTTCGGCGAGGTTTACACCGACGGCTTCCGCGGCGCCCTGTACGAGGCGCTGCACGTCGTGACGGACGCGCCGGTGCCGGTGGTCGCGGCCGTCAACGGCCCGGCGATCGGCGGGGGCACGCAGCTCGCCATCGCCTGCGACCTGCGGGTGGCGGCGCCGGAGGCGGTGTTCGGGGTGCCCACCGCGCGAATCGGGCTGGCCGTCGACCCGTGGACGGTGCACCGCCTCGCGCAGCTCGCCGGCGGTGGCACCGCGCGCTCGTTGCTGATCGCGTGCGCGCAGATGGACGCCGGGCTGGCCCACGCCCGTGGCCTCGTCGACCGGCTGGGCGACACCGCCGACGCGCTCGCGCTGGCCACCGAGATCGCCACGCTGGCCCCGATGACGCTGGCCTACAACAAGCTCACGGCCGACCGCACCGACCTGCCGGTGGACGACCCGATGCTCGTCGGCGCCTTCGAGGCCTGCTGGAGCAGCGCGGACCTCGTCGAGGGGCAGCGGGCCCGCACCGAGCGTCGCAGCCCGGAGTTCCACGGACGGTGATTGATCTCTGACCCGCCGTCACCTCGGTCGGGCCCGCTCGTTGGCGCTCGCGGGGGCTCGCAGAAGGAGAGACGAACGTGGGAGTACACGCCCGGACCGGGGCACGACGCCGGCCGCGTGCGGTTCTGGCCGGTGCCGCTCTGGCCTTGGTGGCCACGACGGTGATCGTCGGCGTGGGGAATGCCGCTCCACCGGCCACCCCGGCCGCGGCGAGCGGCGACACGACCGTTCCCGCGCTCGTCGCAGGCACGCCGTGCACCACCACGGCCAAGGCCTGCGTCGACCTCGGCCGCCGGGTGGCCTGGCTGATCGACAACGGCGCGGTGACGCGTGGCCCGGTGGGCGTCGCGGCCGGTGACGACCAGACTCCCACCCCGCTCGGCACCTTCACGGTCCAGTGGAAGGCCGAGCAGTACACGAGCCGTGAGTACCTCACGCAGATGCCGTACTCGGTGTTCTTCGCCGACGGCGGCATCGCGTTCCACGAGGGCCGGCAGGACACCTACTCGGGTGGCTGCGTGAAGCTCGTCCACGACGACGCGGTGGCCTGGTTCTCCTACCTCCAGGTCGGTGACCAGGTGCAGGTCCACTGATTCACGGCAGTGGTGGCCATCACGGTTCTACTCCATGTAGAATCGTGGTGTGCCGACCCTGGGTGAACTCGAACGTGCCGTGATGGAAACCCTGTGGTCGGCCACGGAGCCGGTCACGGCCCGGGACGTCCAGGACGCTCTGGCCGGGCGCGACCTGGCCACCACCACCGTGCTCACCGTGCTGGGGCGCCTCGAGCGCAAGGGGTTGGTCAGCCGCGAGCGCGAGGGCCGGGCCCACCGGTACCGCCCCACCGCCAGCCGCGAGGACCACGTCGCCGAACTGATGCGCGACGCCCTCGACGCAGCACCCGACCGGGGGGCCGCGCTGGCCCGTTTCCTGGGCTCCATTCCCGCTGACGAGCGGGAATCCCTGCGGGACATGCTGGACTGATACATCCTCTGCCCATGGAGTTGACGGCGCTGGGGCTGCTCGTGCTCGGCGTCGCCCTCGCCGAGCCGGTCAGCCGCATGCTCGCGCGCGCCCGGTGGCCCGCCCGGGATCCCGTCGGTGGGCTGCTGGTGTGGCAGGCCGTCGGCCTCTCCGGCGGGCTCGAGCTGCTGGGGGCAGGGGTGGTGTACGGGGTGGCGCCGCTCGGGTCGTCGCTCGCGGGGGCCGTGCCGGTACTGGTGCGGGCGCTGGCCGCCGGTCGAATGCCCGCCGGGCTCGACCTGCTCCACGTCATCGCGCTCCTGCTCGCCCTCGCCCTCGCGTTGCGGCTGGTCGGGGTGCTGGTGGCCGTGTCACTGCGCACCATGAAGATGCGGGCCCGCCACCGCGACCTGCTCGATCTGCTCGGCACGCCCTGGCCCGCGGTGCCCGGTGCCCACGTTCTCGACCATCCGGTGCCCGTCGCGTACTGCCTGCCCGGGCTGCGGTCGCGGCTCGTGCTGTCGGCGGGCGTGCTCGACCAGCTCGACGTCGACGGGGTCTGGGCCGTGCTCGCCCACGAGCGCGCCCACCTGCGGGAACGCCACGACCTCGTGGTCCTGCCGTTCGTCGCCTGGGGAGCCACGGCGCCGTTCGTGCGCGGGATGGTGTGCGCGCAGATCGCCGTGGCGGCACTGATCGAGATGCGCGCCGACGACGTCGCGGCATGCCGGGTCGCGCCCGCCCAGCTCACCGGGGCGCTGCGCTCGATGGGCAGCGCGGCGCCGGCCGCGGCCCTGAGCTCGTTCACCGCGGCGCTGGACCACCGCCTCGAGCGCATCAGCACGCCGCCCCCGCCGCTGCCGCTCGCGCTCACCGTGCTCGTCCGGCTCGTCGCGTTCGCGCTGGTGGCCCTGCCCACGGCCCTGCTGATCATCGTGTGAGCCCGACGGCGCGCAGGTGCCGCAACGCCTCGGCCCACGACCGCACGAGCGTCGTCTCGTGGTAGGTCACCCCGCGCTCGGCGCAGTAGCCCCGCACGACCTCTCGTGCCCCCCGCAGGTTCGCCGTGGGCATGCTCGGGAACAGGTGGTGCTCGATCTGGTGATTGAGCCCGCCCATGGCGACGTGCACGACCGCGTCGGTCAGGCGGGTACGACCGCGGACGTTGCGCGAGGTCAGCACCTGCTTGCGCAGGAAGTCCCCGCGCCGGACGGGCATGTCCATCCCCTTGTGGTTGGGGGCGAAGATCGACCCGAGGTAGACGCCGAACAGTCCCTGGTGCACGGCGAAGAAGGCCAGCGCGAGGCCGGGTGGCAGGACGACGGCCAGCGCGGCGAGGTACGCGGCGGCGTGGGCGGCCAGCAGGCCGAGTTCGAGGCCCCGCCACCGGATCCGTGAACCGACCAGGCCCCGGACGCTGCTGCGGCGCAGGTCCAGCCCGGCCAGGGTGAGGATCGGGAAGAACAGCACGGCCTGGTGCCGCTGGACGAACCGCGCGGGCCGGCCGCGGGTCGCCGCGGCCTGCCCGGCCGAGAACGCGAGGGCCCCCGGCGCGACGTCGGGATCGAGACCCTCGTGGTTGGGATCGGCGTGGTGGCGGGTGTGCTTGTCCATCCACCAGCCGTAGGACATACCGATGCCGACGTTGCCCAGCAGTCGCCCCACCAGCGCCGACGTCCGCCGCGACGCGAACACCTGCCGGTGGGCGACGTCGTGGGCGAGCAGTGCGATCTGTCCGAACCCGACGGCCAGCGCGACGGCGACGAGCAACTGCCACGGTGAGTCGCCGAGGGCCACGAACGCCCACGCGGTGCCGGCCGTCCAGGCTCCGACCAGAGCGAAGCGGATCGCGTAGTAGCCGGGTCTGCGGTCCAGCAGGCCCGCCGCGGTGATCCGCCGGGACAACCCGGCGAAGTCGCTCCCGGTGCGGACGGTGGAGGTGTCGGTGGTCATGCCCCGAGCCTCTGCCGCACGCGGGCCGGCGGTGAGCATGCAGGCCCCCGGGACGGGGTGGGGCCAGCCCGTCCTCAGCGTGGTCACAGGACGTTTCAGCGTCGTCACAGCGAGCGCGGCGCATCCTCGGTCGCAGAATCTTCACGACCGTCTGCGAGGCACTGCCGATGACGACACCACTGCTGCACACCGGACCCCGGGCCGCCGCCGTGGGCCTCGACTGGACCGCTTGGGGCATCTGCGGGCGGCTCGTCGTCACCGACGCCGCGGCGGAGCAGCACGCGCGGGCGCTGCTCGGTCAGGAGCTCGCGGCGCTCGGCCGCAACTTCCGCACCCAGCGGGACACGCGCCGGGCCCTGCGCGACGGTGGTTGGACTCCCCGCATGCCCGACGGCCAGGCGATCGGCCCGTTCCCGTACGGCATCACCGCGGCCTGCGAGCCGGTGCACCTGTCGTTGCCCGCGCAGCGCGAACGGGCCGATGCGATGCCGGTCCGCGTGCAGCGGGGCAGCAGGCTGCGGATCGGCCTCGGCCCGTCGCTGCGGTCGTGGACGGCCCAGCGCTGCGCCGAGGCGGTCGCCGAGGCCACGTCGTGCGGCGTGCTCGTCGCCATCGGCGGTGATGTCGCGACGTCCGGGTTGGCCCCGGCCGGCGGCTGGCGGGTGGAGCTGCCGGGTGCACGGCACGCGGCGCCCGTGGTGGTCGCGATGGACGGTGGCGCGGTGTCCTGGACGGACCTCGCCCGACCGGGGCGCGGCCCCCGCACGCTCGTGGTGGCCGGGGGCGACCGCACCGTCCGCACCCACTGGATGGGTGTGGTCGTGGTCGCGGCCAACGCTCCCGCCGCCAACGCCGCGTGCGCCGGGGCGTTGCTCTCGGGCCCCTCAGCGGGCCGCCGGCTCGCCGACCAGGGCCTGCTCGGTCGGCTCACCGACGTCCACGGACGCGTCCGGGACGTCGGGTGGTGGCCGGGACCTCGCCCGGTCTGCTGACCACTCGTCCGCGGGGGTCGGCGCCCCGGACCTCCCAACGCGCTGATCAAGGCGCTGACGTCGCTAGTGGATCACTCCGAGCGACATCGACGCCTTGATCACCGCACGGGGGCCGGCCGGCGACACATGGTGGTTACCTTCGAGCGCGCGCCCTCGGGGCTCCCGGGCGTAGCGTGGAAGGCGTGCCTCATGATCTTCCTGTTGATCTTCCCAGCACCCTGGGCGCCCTGCGCGCGTCCGGCCACGAGCTCCGCGGCGTCAAGACCGAGATCCGCGACAACCTGATCGCCGCCCTCCGCGAGGGCCGTGACCCCTGGCCCGGCATCGTCGGGTTCGAGTCCACGGTGCTCCCGCAGTTCGAGCGCGCGCTCATCGCCGGCCACGACATCGTGCTGCTCGGCGAGCGCGGCCAGGGCAAGACCCGGCTGCTGCGCTCCATCACCAACCTGCTCGACGAGTGGACCCCCGTCATCGAGGGGTCCGAGCTCGGCGAGCACCCCTACGAGCCGATCGCGCCGGCCACGATCCGCCGGGCCGCCGAGCTCGGCGACGACCTGCCCGTCGTATGGAAGCACCGCGACGAGCGCTATACCGAGAAGCTCGCCACCCCCGACACGGCGGTCGCCGACCTCATCGGCGACATCGACCCCGTCAAGGTCTCCGAGGGCCGCTCGCTGGGCGACCCCGAGACCATCCACTTCGGCCTCGTGCCGCGCAGCCACCGCGGCGTGGTCGCCATCAACGAGTTGCCCGACCTCGCCGAGCGCATTCAGGTGTCGTTGCTCAACGTGATGGAGGAGCGTGACATCCAGGTCCGCGGCTACACGCTGCGCCTACCCCTGGACATCCTGCTCGTCGCGAGCGCCAACCCCGAGGACTACACCAACCGCGGGCGCATCATCACCCCGCTCAAGGACCGCTTCGGCGCCGAGGTCCGCACGCACTACCCCCTCGAACTGCGCGACGAGATCGCACTCGTCCACCAGGAGGCCGACCTCGTCGCCGACGTGCCCAGCCACCTGCTGGAGGTCATCGCCCGGTTCACCCGGGCGCTGCGCGAGTCGTCCGCGATCGACCAGGGCTCCGGCGTGTCGGCGCGGTTCGCCGTGGCGGCCGCCGAGACGGTGGCCGCCGCGGCCCTGCGCCGGGCCGCCATCACCGGCGAGGAGCATGCGTTCGCCCGGCCCGTCGACCTCGAGTCGGTGCCCGCGGTGCTGCGCGGCAAGCTGGAGTTCGCCTCCGGCGAGGAGGGCCGCGAGACCGAGCACCTGGAGCACCTGCTGCGCCGCGCCACCGCCGACACCGCCCGCGCGCGGCTGCGCGGCATCGACCTCAACCCCCTGGCCGAGGCCGTGGCGGGCTCCCCGGTCCGCACCGGCGAGCGCATCCCGGCGGTGGAGGTGGTGAAGGCGCTGCCCAAGGTCGACGCCCTGACGGAGATCGCCAAGAAGCTCGATGCAGGCGGCACAGAGGACCCGGGCCCCATGGCCAGCGCAGCGGAGCTGGCCCTGGAGCTCCTCTTCCTGACGCGCCGCCTGGCGAAGGACGAGTCCGACGACGGCGACACGGTGTCGTATGGCTGACCTGAAACCTACGAGCGGCACTGTCGTCGGAACCCATGCGACGGGAGTGCCGTTCGTCGGACACAGCGGGGGTTCCTGTGGCGCGGCGTAATCGGCGATATGCCTACGGGCCTTACACCGACGGGCCTGATCCGCTCGCCCCTCCGTTCGATCTGCGGGCCGCGATGGACGAGATCGGGCGCGACGTCATGGAGGGGGCCTCTCCCCGCACCGCCCTGCAGGAGCTGCTGCGTCGCGGCATGGAGAACCGCCGGGGGCTCGACGAGCTCACGCGCGAGGTCTACCAGCGGCGCAGCCGGCTGCAGCGGGAGAACCGGCTCGACGGCACGCTGCAGGAGGTTCGTGAGCTGCTGCAACGCGCCCTCGACGCCGAGCGCGACTCGCTGGGCCGCCAGGACACCGACGACGCCCGCTTCCGCGAGATGCAGCTCGACGCCCTGCCGTCCGACACGGGCGGCGCCGTCCGGGAACTGAACGAGTACGACTGGCAGTCCTCCGATGCCCGCGAGGCGTACGAGGAGATCCGCGACCTGCTCGGCCGGGAGATGCTGGAGCAGCGTTTCCAGGGCATGAAGCAGGCCATGGAGAACGCCACTCCCGAGGACGTCGAGCGCATCCGCGAGATGCTCGACGACCTCAACGGCCTGCTGGCGAACCACGCCGCCGGGCAGGACACCACCGAGCAGTTCCAGCAGTTCATGGAGAAGCACGGCGAGTTCTTCCCGGAGAACCCCCAGACCACCGAGGAGCTCATCGACACGCTCGCGCAGCGGGCGGCGGCGGCCCAGCGAATGCTCAACTCGATGACGCCCGAACAACAGCAGCAGCTCATGGAGCTGTCGCAGCAGGCGTTCGGCGACCCGCGCCTGGCCCAGGCCATGGCCCAGCTCGACGCCCAGCTGCAGGGCCTGCGGCCCGGCGAGGACTGGGACGGCCAGGGCCGGTTCCGGGGCGAGAACCCCATGGGCATGGGCGAGGCCACCAGAGCGATGGAGGAGCTGGGGCAGCTCGACGCGCTGGCCGAGCAGCTGTCGCAGAGCTACCCGGGCGCGCGGCTGGAGGACATCGACCTCGACTCGGTCGGGCAGCATCTCGGCGACCAGGCCCGCGTCGACGCCCGGGCCCTGGCCGAGCTGCAGCGCGAGCTGGAACGTCAGGGCCTGTTCGACCGCGCCCCCGACGGCTCGCTGCAGCTCTCGCCCAAGGCGTTGCGGCGGCTGGGGGAGTCGGCGCTGCGCGACGTCGTCGACAAGATCGGGTCGCGGCGCGGCGAGCGCGACACCCACCGCTCCGGCGCGGCGGGGGAGGCCACGGGCGCCACTCGGCCGTGGGCCTTCGGCGACACCGAGGCGTGGAACGTGCCGCGCACCCTGCTCAACGCGCAGCTCCGGCAGACAGGCGGGGACAACCGCAGGCTCGACGTCACCGACGTGGAGATCGTCGAGACCGAGCAGAAGACCCGCGCGGTGGTGGCGCTGTGCGTCGACACGTCGTGGTCGATGGTGCAGGACGGGCGCTGGGTGCCGATGAAGCGCACGGCGCTGGCCCTGCACCAGCTGATCTCCACGCGGTTCCGCGGCGACGACCTCAAGCTGATCACGTTCGGCCGGCACGCCCGGTCGGTGGAGCTGGGCGAGCTGGTGGGCCTGGACGGCGCGTACGAGCAGGGCACCAACCTGCACCACGCGATGCTCCTGGCCGGCCAGCACCTGCGCCGCAACCCCGACGCGCAGCCGGTGGTCCTGGTTGTCACCGACGGGGAGCCGACGGCGCATCTGGAGCCCGACGGCCATGCGACGTTCGACTACCCCACCAGCCCGGAGACGCTGCGGGCCACGGTGGCGGAGATCGACCGGCTGGCGGGCCTGAAGGCGGCCTTCACGTTCTTCGTGCTCGGCGACGACCCGCGACTGGCGGTGTTCATGGACGGCATCGCGCGACGCTGCGGCGGCCGGGTGGTGGCCCCGACCCTGGACGGGCTGGGTGCCGAGGTGGTGGCGGACTACCTCAAGACCCGCCGCTGACGCGACCTCGGGGCCGGTCCCGCTATGTTCCCCCCGTGATCACCTGGCGGCCGGTGACCGAGGCCGACTTCCCGCTGCTCGGCGCCTGGCTCGCCCAGCCCTACGTCGCGCGGTGGTGGAATCACGAGACGTCACCCGACGCGATCGAGCGGGACTTCGGCCCGACGGTCCGGGGCGAGGAGCCCAACGAGGACCTCGTCGCGCTGCTCGACGGCAGCCCGTTCGGGCTGGTCCAGCGCTGCCGGATCGCCGCCTACGAGGAGTACCTCACCCCGCTCGCGGCGATCGTGCCCGTCCCCGACGACGCGATGTCGATCGACTACCTGATCGGCGACCCGGAACTGGTGGGCCGGGGGATGGGCACGCGCATGATCCGGTCGATCGTGGCCGACACCTGGACCGCCCATCCCGACGCGACCTGCATCATCGTGGCGGTGTCCGCCGCCAACACGGCGTCCTGGAGGGCGCTGGAGAGCGCCGGGCTCGTGCGAGTGGCCGTCGGCGAGATGGAGCCCGACAACCCGATCGACGACCGGCGCCACGTCGTGCACCGGATCAACCGGCCTTCGGGTGCGCCCTGAAGAACGCCCAGATCACAGCCACCGAGCTTCTCCGGCGTGCTGGCCGGCCACTGGTGCCCGGCCCCGTCGATCGTGACGAGCTCGACGGCACGGCCGTGCGGGCAGGCCGCGACGGAGGTGGTGACGACGCCGGCCGTCGTCGAGAGGGGCGCCGGGCCGCCCGCAGCAGCCCCCGCCCACGTCCCACGCGCGCTCCAGCCCGTCCGGGTGGGCGACGGTGAACCGGGCCGCGGCCAGGACGAGCACGTTGCGCACGTCAGCCCCGCGCGTGCAGGGTCATCGGCAGGCCACCGCCCGGCCGCATCGTCACCCGGTACTCCGGACGGACGACGTGCGCCGGGTCCGGAGAGGCCGACCAGCGGTCGAGCAGTCCGGCGAGCACCGTGGTGGCCTCGGCCCACGCGAACTGCTCCCCGACGCAGGCGCGCGGCCCGGTGCCGAACGGCAGGTAGGCGAAGCGCGGCACGGCGTCCCTGCGGGCGTCGAGCCAGCGGTCGGGATCGAAGCGCTCGGGTTCGGGGAACCAGCGCGCGTCGTGGTGCATGAGCAGCGGGCTGGCGGCCACGGTCGCCCCGGCCGGCACCTCCCAGCCGCCCAGCGTCATGTCCACCGACGGGGTCCGGGCCATGATCCATGCCGGCGGGTAGAGTCGCATGGCCTCGGTGACCACGGCGCGTGTGTAGGCCTCGCCCTCGGAGCGGATCCGCTCCACGACGTCGGGGCGGTCGCCGAGCAGGTGGAACGTCCAGCTCAGGGCGTTGGCGGTGGTCTCGTGCCCGGCCATCATCAGGGTGATCACGTTGTCGTGGACCTCGGCCGCCGTGAGACCGTCCGGTTCGTCGGCCGCGTCGAGCAGGGCCGAGACCACGTCGCCGCGGTCGGCGCTGCGGTGCTCACGGCGGCCGTCGATGATCTCGTCCACCACACGGTGGATCTCCGCGGTGGCGGCGGGATCGCGCCGAGGTGCCGCACCCCGGCGGCCGAACATCCCCGGTCCCGCCCCGGCCCCGAATGACGTGAGCGCCCCTTCGAGCGTGGCGCGCATCCCGCGGGCGTCGGCCAGGTCGACGCCGAGCAGGGTGCGGCCGACGATGTCGAGGGTCAGGCTCGCCATCTCCGCGTGCAGGTCGACCTGCTGCCCGTCGGACCACTCCACCGCGGAAGCGGAGGCGGCGAACTGCTCGACGTAACCGGTCAGGCGTCGCGGCGAGAACGCCGGGGCCACCAGCCGCCGGGCGCGGCGATGGACGTCGCCCTCGGTGGTGAGCAGCCCGTCCCCGAGCAGCGGGCGTGTCACCTGGACGCCCGGCCCCTTCGTCACCTCACCGGCCCGCTCCCGGAACAGTTCCCCGACCAGCGCCGGGTCGAGCAGGAGCAGCATCCGCCGGCCGTTCCCGAGGCGGACGCCCACCCCGGTGTCGGCCCCCCGGGCGAGGTCCCGCAGGACGCGGCCCATGTCTCCGGTCCGACGACCGGCGCGGGAGCGCAGCAGCAACCGGGGGCGGCCGATCCAGCGGTCGGTGAGGGTCATGGTTCCGACCATCCTCAGCCGCCGAGAAGCTGTCAACCGTGCCAGATGGCACCAGTGACACATTTATCGAACGCTGACAGACTGGGCGCATGGAGGGTCGGCGCGACCGCAAGAAGACGCAGACGCGGACGGCCCTGCGCGAGGCCGCCCAGCGGCTCTTCGCCGAGCAGGGGTTCGACTCCACGACCGTCGGGGAGATCACCGACGCCGTCGACGTCTCCCGGCGCACCTTCTTCCGCTACTTCGCCAGCAAGGACGACCTGCTCGGGCTCGACGCCGCCGACCTGCTCCCCGGGATGCTGGAGACGCTGCGCGCCCGGCCCGTCGACGAGCCGCCGCTGCACTCGATCCTGGCCACCCTGGGCACCGTGATCGACCGGCTGGAGCTGCCCGGCACCGGCGTGCTGCGGCTGTTCGCGGGCTGGGAGCAGGGCATCACCGACACCCTCGTGCAGCGCTGGGGCGATGACCGACCCGCCCTGCGCCTGCGCGCCACCGTCATCGCGTGCGCGGCGACGTCGGCGCTGCGCAGTTCCGTGCAGGTGCACCGGGCCCGCCACGACGGTCCGGCGCTGGGCTCGCCGCACCTGCTGCCGCTGGTCGAGGAGGCGTTCTCGGTGCTCGACGACGGTTGCGCGGCGCCGTGAGGTCCTGCCACCGATGCGCTGCGACCGACGACACCGCCGATCCGGCCTGGGCCCTGGACCGCGAGGACGGCGAGACCCGCTGGCTCTGCCCCGACTGCGCGCGGGCCCACGCCCGCGACATCGAGGCACGCCTGCCCCCGGAGTGGTGGAGCTGACCGGGCAGCGGGTGGTCATCACCGCGTAAGTTGTGAGTCATGCACACCTGGGCACCCGTCGACGTCCCGCGGATCCCGGGCGAGGGCCCGCCCCTGCGCCTCTACGACAGCTCCACCGGGCGTGTCCGGCCGACGGCCCCCGGCCCCACCGCGCTCATGTACGTCTGCGGCATCACGCCCTACGACGCCACGCACCTCGGCCACGCCGCCACCTACCTGGCGTTCGACATCGTCAACCGGGTGTGGCGCGACCTCGGCCACGACGTGCACTACGTCCAGAACGTCACCGACATCGACGACCCGCTGCTCGAGCGCGCCGCCCGCGACCACGACGACTGGGTCGTGCTCGGCATGCGCGAGACCGCCCTGTTCCGTGAGGACATGGAGGCGCTGCGCGTGGTCCCGCCGCAGCACTACATCGGCGCGGTCGAGGCGATGGGGGAGATCGCCGAGCTGGTCGGCAAGCTGCTCGCGCAGGGTGCGGCCTACCGCGTGGACGACGCCGAGTACCCGGACGTCTACTTCGACTCGACCGTGACGGGCCACTTCGGCTACGAGTCGAACTACGACGAGGAGACGATGCTGAAGTTCTCCGCCGAGCGCGGCGGCGACCCCGAGCGCCCCGGCAAGCGGCACGCGCTCGACCCCCTGCTGTGGCGCATGGCCCGGCCGGACGAGCCGTCGTGGGAGTCGGACCTCGGGGCCGGGCGTCCGGGCTGGCACGTGGAGTGCGCCGCGATCGCGCTCAACCGCCTCGGCAGCCAGATCGACCTCAACGGCGGCGGCTCGGACCTGATCTTCCCCCACCACGAGTGCGGGGCCGCGCACGCGGAGGCCTTCACCGGCGTCCACCCGTTCGCGAAGCACTACACGCACGCCGGGATGATCGGGCTCGACGGCGAGAAGATGTCGAAGTCGCGCGGCAACCTGGTGTTCGTCTCCAAGCTCCGTGCCATGCAGGTCGACCCCAACGCCATCCGTGTCGCGCTGCTCTCGGGGCACTACCGCACCGACCGTGCCTGGACCGACGCCCTGCTCGTCGAGGCGCAGCAACGGCTGGCGCGCTGGCGCGAGGCGGTCGCGCTGGGCTCCGCGCCGTCCGCGGAGGACCTCGTGGCCCGGCTGCGCACCCACCTGGCCGACGATCTCGACACCCCCGGCGCCATCGCCGCCGTCGACGCGTGGGCCGCCGAGACCCTGGAACGCCGGGGCACCGACACGGCGGCGCCCGCGCTCGTGCGCAACGCGCTCGATGCGTTGCTCGGCGTGGCACTCTGACGGGATGGCCCAGAACGTGCTCGGCGGTGAGCTGCAGAGCTGCAGCACCGACCCGATGACCGGCTTCACCCGCAACGGCTGCTGCGAGACCGATGCGCAGGACGCCGGCGTGCACACCGTGTGCGCGCGGGTCACAGCCGAGTTCCTCGCGTTCAGCGCGGGGGCGGGCAACGACCTGTCCACCCCGCGGCCCGAGTACGGCTTCCCGGGATTGCTGCCCGGCGACCAGTGGTGTCTGTGCGCCGACCGCTGGGCCGAGGCCCACGCCGCCGGCGCGGCGCCACCTGTCGTCCTGGAGGCCACGCACGCCCGCACGCTGGAGTGGGTGGACCTGGCCGACCTGCGCGAGCACGCCGTTGATCACGGTTGAGCTCGCCCTTCGGTTGCGCGCGGCCGGGCTGCCCTGGGCGCCCACGCCGGGCGACCGGTTCGTCGTCGCGAACCGCGACATGGACGCCGAGGTGTTCGTCGTGAGCGAGCTGACGATCGAGGTGCGCGGTAGCTCGTTCCACTTCAACGGCACCACCGAGTGGGCGCTGGACAGCATCGAGCAGGACGACGTGGTGTGGCTCCCGCACGAGGGCCAGCTGCGGGCGGCCCTCGGCGCGCGTTTCCGCAGCCTGGAACCGGTGGGTGACGGCTGGGCCGTCACCACGGTCGACGGTGGACGGCACGTCGACGTGGACGCCGAACGGGCGTATGCGCGGGCGGTGCTGGGCGCTCTCTGATGCAAAGATGACCTCCATGGACATCACAGGTGCATCGGCCATCGTCACGGGTGGCGCGTCGGGGCTCGGCGAGGCCACGGCGCGGCTGCTGGCGGAGCGCGGCGCGCACGTCGTCGTGCTCGACGTGGCGGAAGAGCTCGGGATGAAGGTCGCCGCCGAGATCGGCGGCATCTTCGCCAAGGCCGACGTCGCGAACGAGGCCCAGGTCCAGGCGGCCGTCGACGCGGCGTCGGAGCTCGGGCCGCTGCGGATCCTCGTCAACAGCGCTGGGCTGGGACGCGCGGGCCGGATCATCGGGCGTGACCTCTCCCCGATCCCGCTGGAACAGTTCGAGTTCGTGCTGCGGGTGAACCTGGTGGGCACCTACAACTGCGCCCGCCTCGCCGCGTCGGCGATGGCGAAGACCGACCCATTGGCCGACGGCACCTCCCGCGGCGCGATCCTCAACACCGCCTCCGCCGCCGCGTTCGACGGCCAGATCGGCCAGACGCCCTACTCGGCGTCCAAGGGCGGTGTGGTGGGAATGACCCTGCCGATGGCCCGCGACCTCGCCCGCCACGGCATCCGCGTCAACACCATCGCCCCCGGCCTGATCGACACACCGATCTACGGCACAGGTGAGCAGGCCGAGGCGTTCAAGGCGAAGCTCGGCGAGAGCGTGGTGTACCCGAATCGCTTGGGGAAGGCGGCGGAGTTCGCGAGCATGGCCGTGGAGGTCCTGACGAACGACTACATGAACGGCGAGACGATCCGCCTCGACGGCGCGATCCGTATGCCCCCGAAGTAAGCCCCGAGGCGGTACGCAGGGGTCAGGAGCCGGCTCCGCCGCTGCCCCGGCGGCGCAGGTAGCGCTCGAAGTCGGCCGCGATCGCGTCGCCGTCGGCCTCCTCCAGGGGGACCTCCTCGTCCTCCGCCTCGGCCTGCTCTTCGAGCTGCCTCACGTAGTCGCGCACCTCGTCGTCGGCCTCGGCCATCTCCGAGACGGTGCGCTCCCACTCCTCGGCCCGCTCGGGCAGTCCGCCCAGGGGCACCTCGACGTCGAGAACCTCCTCGACGCGGTGCAGCAGCGCCACGGCGGCCTTCGGCACCGGCGCCTGGGAGACGTAGTGCGGCACCGACGCCCAGAACGACACGGCGGGCAGGCCGGCCTCGATGCACATCTGCTGGAACACTCCGACGATGCCGGTGGGGCCCTGGTAGGTGGACGGTTCGACGTCCATCTCGCTGGCCGACGCCTTGTCGTAGGACGTGCCGCTGACCGGCGTGGGTCGGGTGTGCGGGGTGTCGGTGAGCAACGCGCCCAACGTGATGACCTTGGTCACTCCGAGGGTGTCCATGTAGCCCAGCAGCTCGCGGCAGAACGTCTTCCAGCGCAGGTTCGGCTCGATGCCGTTGAGGAGGACGACGTGCCGCTCGGTGCCCGGCAGCGTGGCCACCGACAGGCGGGTGGTCTGCCACTCGATGCGGCGGGTCACGCCGTCGGCCTGGCGCACGTGCGGCCGTGTGACCTGGAAGTCGTAGTACTCCTCCGGGTCGATCGAGATCAGCGGCTCGGCGTCCCACATGAGCTCGAGATGCTCCAGCGCAGTGCTGGCCGCCTCGCCCGCGTCGTTCCAGCCCTCGAACGCGGCGATCAACACCGGGTCGACGAGGTGGGGGAGTTCGGGCTCCGCTCCGGGTTCCGGCCCACGATCGGTCATCGGACCAGCCTACGGCCGAACCCGCTCGTGCAACGGCCGCCACCCCCGGAACGACTATCCTGGGACGCGATAGGTCGCCATCCGAGAGGAACACCGTGCAGCCGCACACGTTCGACACCACATTCATGGACACTCTCGCCGAGCGGGTGGTGATCGCCGACGGGGCCATGGGCACCATGCTCCAGGGCGTCGACCTCACCCTCGACGACTTCGCCGGCCTCGAGGGCTGCAACGAGATCCTCAACGACACGCGCCCCGACGTGGTCCGGCACATCCACCGGGCCTACTTCGAAGCCGGCGCGGACGCCGTCGAGACGAACACGTTCGGGGCCAACCTCCCCAACCTCGCCGACTACGACATCAGCGACCGCATCTTCGACCTCTCGCTGAAGGCCACGCAGCTCGCCCGCGAGGTGGCCGACGACATGTCCACTGCGGAGCGGCCCCGCTACGTGCTCGGCTCGGTCGGCCCCGGCACGAAGTTGCCGACGTTGGGCCACGCCACGTTCGCGAGCCTGCGCGACGCCTACGTCGAGACCGGCCGCGGCATGCTCGACGGCGGGGCGGACGCGATCGTCATCGAGACGTGCCAGGACCTGCTGCAGGTCAAGGCGGCCGTGCTGGGCGTGCAGCGGGCGATGGTCGCCGAGGGGCGCCGCATCCCGATCGTCGTCCAGGTCGCCATGGAGACCACCGGCACCATGTTGCTCGGCTCCGAGATCGGCGCCGCGCTCACCGCCCTGGAGCCGCTCGGCATCGACCTCATCGGGCTCAACTGCTCCACCGGCCCCGCCGAGATGAGCGAGCACCTGCGCACGCTGAGCAAGCACGCGCGCATCCCGCTGTCGGTGATGCCCAACGCCGGCCTCCCGATCCTCGGGCCGAACGGCGCCGAGTACCCGCTCGACGCCGACGGGCTGGCCGAGGCACTGGCCACGTTCGTGCGCGACTACGGCCTGCGGCTCGTCGGCGGCTGTTGCGGCACCACACCTGCCCACGTCACGGCGGTGGCCGAGGCCGTCCGGTCGCTCACCCCGCCCGAGCGGCACCCGCGGCCCGAGCCCGGCCTGAGCTCGCTCTACGCGTCGGTGCCGTTCCGCCAGGACACCTCGGTGCTGATGATCGGCGAGCGCACCAACGCCAACGGCTCCAGGAAGTTCCGCGACGCCATGCTCGAGGAGGACTGGGAGGCGTGTGTCGGCATCGCGCGCGACCAGACCCGCGAGGGCGCGCACCTCATCGACCTCTGCATCGACTACGTGGGCCGCGACGGCGTCGCGGACATGGCCGAGCTGGCCGGGCGGCTGGCCACGGCATCCACGCTGCCGGTGATGCTCGACTCCACCGAACCCGAGGTCCTCCGGGCCGGCCTGGAGCGGCTCGGTGGCCGCTCGATCATCAACTCCGTCAACTACGAGGACGGCGACGGGCCCGAGTCCCGCTTCCAGAAGGCCATGGAGCTCGTCCGCGAGCACGGGGCAGCGGTCGTGGCGTTGTGCATCGACGAGGAGGGCCAGGCCCGCACCGCGGAGTGGAAGGTCCGCGTGGCCGACCGGCTGATCCGCGACCTCACCACCAACCACGGCATGCACGTCGAGGACATCGCCGTCGACACCCTCACCTTCCCGATCACCACCGGCCAGGAGGAGGTGCGCCGCGACGGGCTGGAGACGATCGAGGCCATCCGCGAGCTCAAGCGCCGCTGGCCCGACGTGCAGACGACGCTGGGCGTCTCCAACATCTCCTTCGGCCTCAACGCGGCCGCCCGCCAGGTGCTCAACTCGGTGTTCCTGCACGAGTGCGTCAACGCCGGGCTCGACACCGCCATCGTCTCCGCGGCGAAGATCCTGCCGATGGCCAAGATCGACGACGAGCAGCGCTCGGTGGCGCTCGACCTCGTCTACGACCGCCGCCGCGATGGCTACGACCCCCTGAACAGGTTCATGGAGCTGTTCGAGGGCATCTCCGCGTCCTCGGCACGCGCGACCCGCGCGGAGGAGCTGGCCGGGCTGCCGCTGTTCGAGCGCCTGGAGCGCCGCATCGTCGACGGCGAGCGCGAGGGCCTGGAGGCCGACCTCACCGAGGCCCTCGACGACCGGCCCGCGCTGGAGATCATCAACGACACCCTGCTGTCGGGCATGAAGACCGTCGGCGAGCTGTTCGGCTCCGGCCAGATGCAGCTGCCGTTCGTGCTCGCGTCCGCCGAGGTCATGAAGACCGCGGTGGCGTTCCTCGAGCCGTTCATGGAGAAGGCCGAGGACGACGCCGGCAAGGGCACGATCGTTCTGGCCACCGTCAAGGGCGACGTGCACGACATCGGCAAGAACCTCGTGGACATCATCCTCACCAACAACGGCTACACCGTGGTCAACCTGGGCATCAAGCAGCCCATCTCCACCATCCTGAGCGCGGTCGAGGAGCACAACGCCGACGCCGTGGGGATGTCGGGGCTGCTGGTGAAGTCCACGGTGGTGATGAAGGAGAACCTCCAGGAGATGAACGCCCGCGGCGTCGCGACGAAGGTGCCGGTGCTGCTGGGCGGCGCAGCGCTGACGCGCTCCTACGTGGAGAACGACCTGCAGGAGGTCTACGAGGGCCGCGTCTCCTACGCCCGCGACGCGTTCGAGGGCCTCCGCGAGATGGACGCCACGATGGCGCGCCGACGCGGCGAGGTCCCCGAGACCACGCCGGAGGAGGAGGCCGCGAAGGCCGAGCGCAAGGCGCGGCACGAGAAGTCGCAGCGCGTCGCGGCCAAGCGGAAGGCCGCCGAAGCCGCCGTCGCCGGGCCCATGCCCGAGCGGTCGAACGTCACGGTCGACAACCCGCTGCCCACGCCGCCGTTCTGGGGCACCCGCGTGGTCAAGGGCATCGCGCTGGCCGAGTACTCCGGCATGATCGACGAGCGCGCGCTGTTCCTGGGCCAGTGGGGGTTGCGCGGCAGCAAGAAGGGTGATGGCCCCACCTACGAGGAGCTGCTGGAGACCGAGGGCCGCCCGCGGCTGCGCTACTGGCTCGACCGGATGTCCACCGAGGGTGTGCTCGCCGGCGCGTCGCTGGTCTACGGGTACTTCCCGGCGGTGTCGGAGAAGGACGAGCTGATCGTTCTCACGGAGCCGCGCCCGGACGCGCCGGAGCGGTTCCGGTTCGCGTTCCCGCGCCAGCGCCGCGACCGCAACCTGTGCCTGGCCGACTTCTGGCGTCCCCGGTCGCTCGCGATCGAGCGCGGCGAGGTCGACGTCATCCCGATGCACCTGGTCACGATGGGCCAGCCCATCGCCGACTACGCCAACGAGCTGTTCGCCAAGGACGCCTACCGCGACTACCTCGAGGTCCACGGCCTGGGCGTGCAGCTCACCGAGGCGCTCGCCGAGTACTGGCACCGGCGCGTCCGCGAAGAGCTGACGTTCGCGTCCGGTGACGCCGTGGCGGCGGAGGACCCCGAGAACATCGAGGAGTTCTTCAAGCTCGGCTTCCGCGGCGCCCGCTACTCGCTGGGCTACGGCGCCTGCCCGAACCTCGAGGACCGCACGAAGATCGTCGAGATGCTGGAGCCCGGCCGCATCGGGGTGGAACTGAGCGAGGAGCTCCAACTGCACCCCGAGCAGTCCACGGACGCGATGGTGGCCCACCACCCCGAGGCGAAGTACTTCAATGCGAACTGACGGCCCGCTCCCGGTTCAGGAAAGCCACTTTCCGGACGCCACACGACAGCAAAGTGGCTTTCCTGTCATCCGCGACGGGCCCGCCGCGGTGCTGTGGGACATGGACGGCACGCTGCTCGACTCCGAGAAGATCTGGACGGTCTCCCTCGCCGACACCGCGCGGTGGCTCGGGGGAGAGCTGAGCCAGGCCGCCCGTGACGCCGTGGTCGGGTCGAACATGGCCCGCACCCTGACGATCATGTTCGACGACCTGGGTCTCGAGCAGGACGCCGGGCGGAAGGCCGAGACCGCCGCGTTCCTCACCACCCGCACGGGTGAGCTGTTCTCCGACGGGCTCATCTGGCGGCCCGGGGCGCAGGAGGCGCTGGGCACGGTCCGTGAGGCCGGATGGCCGATGGCGCTCGTCACCAACACCGAACGGGCCCTCACCGAGGTGGCACTCGACGCCATCGGCCGCGAGCGGTTCGTCGTCACGGTGTGCGGGGACGAGGTGCCGCACGGGAAGCCGGCGCCCGATCCCTACCTGCGCGCGGCGGAGCTGCTGGCCGTCGCGGCGGAGGACTGCCTGGCCGTCGAGGACTCGCCCACGGGCGCACTCGCCGCCGCCCGCGCGGGCGCGTCGGTGCTCGTGGTGCCGTGCGACGTGCCGGTGCCGTCGGGCCCGGGGCGCGTCCATCGGGAGTCCCTGGTCGGCCTCTCACCGTCCGATGTGCGGCAGGCGCACTCCCTGGCCAGGGCGGATCGCGCCGCCTGAGGCGGCCCGTGAGACCGTTTGTCCTGGCGGGGCGCCCGTTCGGCGGCCATCGCAGGAGAGCGACACACGGTGCGAACCGCCATCCGGCGCATCCCGCGCACCGTGCGGAGCACAACCCCTGCGTCGATTCGACTGGCCGCACACGACATATGACACTGAGATATGACTTAGAGCGAGTGACAGGAGACACCCGGTGAAGACCTTCGACGAGCTGTTCGCCGAGCTCACGGACAAGGCCGCCGCCCGCCCGGCCGGGTCGGGCACCGTCGCGGCCCTGGACGCCGGGGTGCACGCCCAGGGCAAGAAGGTGCTCGAGGAGGCCGGCGAGGTCTGGCTGGCCGCCGAGCACGAGGCCGATGACGCGCTCGCCGAGGAGATCTCGCAGCTCCTCTACCGCCTGCAGGTCCTCATGATCGGGCGCAAGATCACTCTCGAGGACGTCTACAAGTTCCTCTAGTCGCGCCGCCCGTTGTTGTACCGTCAAAAACAGTTCCAGAGCACTACCGAGGAGAGCTGATGCTCCGCATCGCACTGCCCAACAAGGGCACCCTGGCCGAGCCGGCCGCCACGATGATGCGTGAAGCCGGTTACCGCCAGCGCTCCGACGCCCGTGACCTGTCGATGTTCGACGAGGAGAACGAGATCGAGTTCTTCTACCTGCGGCCCAAGGACATCGCCACCTACGTCGGTTCCGGGGACCTGCACCTGGGCATCACCGGCGCCGACCTGATGGACGAGTCGGGCAGCCAGGTCAAGACGGTCATCCCGCTGGGCTTCGGCGCGTCGAAGTTCCGGTTCGCCGCGCCCGTGACCCACCCGGACGGGCGGGACTGGAAGCTCGAGGACCTCGAGGGCAAGAAGATCGCCACCTCCTACCCGCGTCTTGTACGCGCCCACCTGGCGCGCAGCCGGGTCCGCGCCGACATCATCAAGCTCGACGGCGCCGTGGAGATCTCCGTGCAGCTGGGCCTGGCCGACGCCATCGCCGACGTCGTGTCGTCGGGGCGCACGCTGCGCCAGCACGGCCTCGTCGCGTTCGGTGACCCCATCGCGGAGTCGCAGGCCACCCTCATCGAGCGCGAGCCGCGGCCCGACCGCGAGGAGACCGTCGAGACCAAGCAGGAGAAGGTGGTCTTCACGGAACGGCTCCGCGGTGTCGTCTACGCCCGGCAGTACCTCATGGTCGACTACGACTGCCCCGCGAGCGTGCTGGAGCAGGCCAAGCGGATCGCACCGGGCATGCAGTCTCCGACGGTGTCCAAGCTGACGGACGAGGGCTGGTTCGGCGTCCGGACGATGGTTCGCAAGTCCTGCGCCAACAAGATCATGGACGACCTGGCCACGCTCGGCGCCCGCGCGATCCTGACCTCGGAGATCCGCTCCTGCCGGGCGGTCGACGGCCGGTAGCGCCGCAGCTCCGCCGCGCACGACCCCGCGTCAGCGGGGGCGGACGACCAGGCCCTGAGCGCTCCTACCCACGTGGCCGTGCTCGTCGAACAGCAGGCCCGAGACCGTGCCGAGGCCGGTCGGGCCCACCACCGTGTGGGCATCCACGCCCATCCACTCGCCGACGGGCGCGCGGTGCAGGTGCAGCGTGATCTCGGTGTTGACGAAGAGCCAGTGGCGGATGTCGAGCGGCGACGCGACGCCGTTGCCCGAATCGGCTACCACGGCGAGCCGCTGCAACGGGCTGGGCGCCTCGCCCGCCACCAGCTCCACCTTCTGCCGGGCCCAGGCGCTGCCCGGCCCGACGTCGCCGAACCAGCTGTGCACGAAGCGCCAGTCGAGGGTGTCCATGAAGCCCGGCAGCCACCCCGGCGGTCGTTCGGGGCGCTCGATCCCGTGCTCCCGGCCCGGCATCGCGGGTTCCTCGCCGACGGCCACGGTCGCGGTGTCGCCCTCGGCGAGCCGCCACGCCCGGGCGCGGAGCACCGCCCGGCCGCCCGCGGTCAGCTCGGCGGCGAGCAGGACGATCGCCCGCCCCGGCCGCTCGACGGCGGCGGTGACCGTGAGCTCGCCCGCCGGCACGGGCCCGAGCACCTCGACGGTGACGCGCGAGAGCTGGGTGCCCGGCCGCGCGTCGCACCGTTCCAGCGCCCGGACCAGCAGCGCCGTGGGCGGCCCGACGTGCTGGGCGTCGGCGAACCAGGGGCCGGTGGTGGAGAAGGTGGCGAAGAACCGCTCGCCGTCCGGGCCGTCGAGGGGAAGGAAGTACGGCTGGAGGCCGGGTGCGGGGGCGGACACGAGCCTGATCTTGCCTCAGTCGGCTCGTTCGACCACGGTCTCCTCCGCAGAGGGCCCGGCCGGCCAACCGGGGTATGCGGGAGGCGTGCCCTCCCAGGCCGGGCAGAGCGCCTTGTGGCTGCACCACTCGCACATGCGGCCGGGGTTGGGCCGGAAGTCGCCGGTCTCGCCTGCGGTGAGGATGGCGGCCCAGATCGCCTCGAGGGTGCGTTCGAACGCGCGTAGCTCCTGCTCCTCGGGCGCGTAGGTGAGCGCCTCGGAGTCGGCCAGGTAGAGCAGCCGCAGCTGCGTGGGGACGACGCCGCGCAGGTGCAGCAGGGCCAGGGCGTAGAACTTCATCTGGAACAACGCCCGGGCCTCGGCGACCGGCCGGGGTGACGCACCGGTCTTGTAGTCGACCACCCGCAGCTGCCCGCCCGAGCCGACGTCGAGCCGGTCGACGTAGCCGCGCAGCAGCAGCCCGGACGCCAGCTCGGTCTCCACCAGCAGCTCACGGGCCTCGGGTTCCAGGACGCGGGGATCCTCCAGCTCGAAGTAGGTGTCCAGCAGGAGCCCGGCCGACTCCAGCCAGCCCGGAAGCTCGGGATCGTCGGGGCCGGTGAACAACTCCCCGACCAGCGCGGGGACCTCAGTGCAGAGAGTCGCCCATGCCGGGGCCACGAGTGCCCGGGCCGCCGCCGGGACGCGCTCCGCCGCCGGCAGCTCGTAGAGCTGCTCCAGCACGGCGTGCACGAGCGTGCCGCGGATCTGCGCGCGGGTGTGGCGCTCGGGCAGCCGGTCGATGGCCCGGAAGCGGTAGAGCAACGGGCACTGCTTGAAATCCCCGGCCCGCGACGGCGACAGCGCGGGCCGGCGCCGCGGCGCGGCGGCGACCTCCGGGGGGCTGACGTCCTGACTCACACCCGGGAGGCTAGGGGACCCCACCGACACTTCCGCCGACCGGGGATCTGCCATGATCCCGAGCATGATCAGGTTCAGCTCCGCGGCGCGGGCCGCGCTCGCCTGTGGTGTGGCCGTCGTCCTCGTCGGCTGCTCGGGGACGCAGGCCCCGGCCGCCCAGGCGCCCACCCCTGCCCCCGCGACCCCTGCCCCCGCGACCCCTGCCCCCGCGACTCCCGCGACCGCGCCCACCGCCGCGGGGGTGCCGAGGGTGGCAGCCGACGAGGCCGGCGTCCGGACGATCTTCAACGCCTCGTACGCGGCGCTCACCAAGCGGGACTTCGACACCGCCTGCGCGTTGAACGCGCCGGAGACGAACGCGGTACTGCTGAAGACCGTGGCCGCGAAAGGGCTGCAGGCCTCGACCTGCCCGGAGGCCCTCACCGGTATCTACGCCGTGCCCGGCGCGTCGGCCGTGGTCGACGAGATCGTCCGCAGCGCCATGATCGACTCCGTCACGGTGAACGGTGCGAACGCGACGATCACCTGGAGCGCTACGGCCCAGGGGCAGCGGCGCACGGTCACCAGCGCGATGAGGCTGGTCGACGGGCAGTGGCGCCTGGTCGACACCGGCTCGCGCTGACCCCGCGTTCCGATGCTTCCCGCTGAGGACGAGGTCCTCCACTTCTCGGAGGACCCGACCATCACGGAGTTCGTCCCGCACGTGGCCGGCACCGCGCGGGTCGGGGACGCCTACGTCTGGGCGCTGGACGGCCTGCGGGCCTACCGGTCCCCGGCTACGTCCTTCCGCCCGTTCGTCGAGACCTCTTCGCACTGCACGACTCCGCCGGTATCGAGCTGCGTGTGCTGCCGCGGCTGTGGGCGTTCTGGGATCTGGTCACCGCGAGCACGCTCGGGTTCAGCGGCATCCGGCTGCGCAACGCCCGGCCACCCGTCGGGTAGGCGCGACCGGCTGCCGTTAGCGTTACCCCCCGTGTCCGAAACGTCAGCAGCTGCTCTCGAACCCGTGATGCCCGAACCTCTCGACTACACCGGGACGGCGCTGCGGGCGCGCGGCGGGCCGTTCCGGGCGGGGGACCGGGTGCAGCTGACCGACCCCAAGGGCCGGCTCTACACCGTCACGCTGGAGGCGGGGGCCGAGTACCACACCCACCGCGGCGGCCTGCGCCACGACGACCTCATCGGCAAGCCCGAGGGCAGCCTCGTCGTGTCGCCGTCCGGCACGCCCTACCTGGCGCTGCGCCCGCGGCTGGCCGACTACGTGCTCTCGATGCCGCGCGGCGCGCAGGTCATCTACCCGAAAGACGCGGCCCAGATCCTCATGTGGGGCGACGTCTTCCCCGGGGCCAGGGTGATGGAGGCGGGGGCAGGCTCCGGAGCGCTGACGTGTTCGCTGCTGCAGGCCGTCGGACCCACCGGGAGTGTCCTGTCCTACGAGATCCGCGACGACCACGCACAACACGCCGAGAAGAACGTGCGGGGTTTCTTCGGCGACACCCCACCCAACTGGACCTTGCGGATCGCTGATCTTCATACTCACGACGGCGCGACGGAACCGGTCGATCGGGTCGTACTGGACATGCTGGCGCCATGGGAGCAGCTCGACGTGGTCGCGAAGTCGCTCATTCCCGGCGGGGTCCTGGTGGGCTACGTGGCCACCACCACGCAGCTGTCCCGGGTGGTGGAGGACCTCCGCGAGATGCAGTGCTGGACGGAGCCGCAGGCGTGGGAATGCCTGGTCAGGTCGTGGCACGTGGTGGGGCTCGCCGTCCGGCCCGACCATCGCATGCAGGGTCACACAGCGTTCCTGGTGACGGCGCGGCGGCTGGCCGAGGGCGTCGTCCCGCCCCGTCCCCAGCGCAGACCGACCAGTCGCTGAGGCCGTCCGGACCAACCCGGCCGGAACGGTCGTCACCGTTCGGCACGATCGCTCTGCGTCAAGCTGCCGTCCGGTTGAGTGGTGGATCACCGGATCGCCGCACCGCCGTTCAGCCCACGGACAGGTACCGTATGGAAACGGAACACGGAGGGAGGCTGCCGTGAACCCCTACGACGGTCCCGGCGCTCGTGATTCAGGTGGTCAGCTCGATCCGGCTGAAGCCGCTGCCCAGATCCGCTTCCTCGAAGAAGAGGTCGCGCTACTTCGTCGCAAGCTCACCGAGTCCCCCCGGCATGCCCGGGTGCTCGAGCAGCGGTTGGCCGAGTCGGCCAGCCGTCTCGCGCAGCTCTCGGCACGTAACGAGAAGCTGACCGAGACGCTCAAGGAGGCGCGCGGGCAGCTCATCGCCCTGCGCGAGGAGGTCGACCGCCTGGCACAGCCGCCGAGCGGGTACGGAGTCTTCCTGGCCCGTTTCCCCGACGAGACCGTCGACGTGTTCACCTCGGGGCGCCGGATGCGCGTCGCGGTGTCGCCCGCGGTCGAGACGGAATCGCTCCAGAGCGGCCAGACGGTGCGCCTCAACGAGGCACTCACCGTGGTCGAGGCGCTCGACTTCGAGCGCATCGGAGAGGTCTGCAGCCTGCGTGAGGTGCTGGCCGAGCCCACGGCCGACGGTCTCGCGGGCCGTGCGCTCGTGGTCGGGCACGCTGACGAGGAGCGGGTGGTGTGGCTCGCCGCACCCCTGTTCGACGAGTCCGACCCCGATCTCGTGAAGCTCAAGCCCGGCGACTCCCTGCTCGTCGACACCAAGGCCGGCTACGCCTACGAGCGTGTGCCCAAGGCCGAGGTGGAGGACCTCGTGCTGGAGGAGGTGCCCGACGTCGACTACTCCGACATCGGTGGCCTGTTCCGGCAGATCGAGCAGATCCGCGACGCCGTGGAGCTGCCGTTCCTGCACGCCGAGCTGTTCAAGGAGTACGAGCTGCGCCCGCCCAAGGGTGTGCTGCTCTACGGCCCTCCCGGCTGCGGCAAGACGCTCATCGCGAAGGCGGTGGCCAACTCCCTGGCCAAGAAGATAGCGGCCGTTCGTGGCGACGACCCGAGCGAGGGACGCGCGTTCTTCCTGAACATCAAGGGTCCGGAGCTGCTCAACAAGTTCGTCGGCGAGACCGAGCGGCACATCCGCCTGATCTTCCAGCGGGCCCGTGAGAAGGCCTCGGCCGGCACGCCGGTCATCGTGTTCTTCGACGAGATGGACTCGATCTTCCGTACCCGCGGCTCGGGTGTCTCGTCCGACGTCGAGACCACGATCGTGCCCCAGCTCCTCGCCGAGATCGATGGCGTCGAAGGCCTGGAGAACGTCATCGTGATCGGCGCGTCCAACCGCGAGGACATGATCGACCCGGCGATCCTGCGGCCGGGCCGGCTCGACGTCAAGATCAAGATCGAGCGTCCGGACGCCGAGGCGGCCCAGGACATCTTCTCCAAGTACCTGACCAAGACCCTCCCGGTGCACGCCGACGACATCGCCGAGTTCGGCGGCAACCGCGACGCCTGCATCACGGCGATGATCGAGCGCATCGTCGAGCGGATGTACGACGAGACGGAGGAGAACCGGTTCCTGGAGGTCACCTACGCCAACGGTGACAAGGAGACCTTGTACTTCAAGGACTTCAACTCCGGCGCCATGATCCAGAACATCGTCGACCGCGCCAAGAAGTCGGCCATCAAGTCGGTGCTCGAGTCGGGCCAGCCGGGCCTGCGGGTGCAGCACCTGCTCGACGCCATCGTCGACGAGTTCGCCGAGAACGAGGACCTGCCCAACACCACCAACCCGGACGACTGGGCGCGCATCTCCGGCAAGAAGGGCGAGCGGATCGTCTACATCCGCACGCTCGTCACCGGGAAGAACGCCGAGACCGGACGGGCGATCGACACGGCCAGCAACACCGGCCAGTACCTGTAGCCGCGCTCCGACGGGGCCGCCGGCCCTAGCGTTGCGGTCATGGGAATCAGCGCACGGCTGGACGTCATCGGGATCGTGGTCGCCGACATGGGGAAGGCACTGGCCTTCTACAGGTTGCTGGGGGTGGACGCGCCCGCGTCGGCCGACGGGGAACCGCACGTCGAGGTGGCCATGCCCGGCGGGATGCGTCTCACGTTCGACACACACGAGGTGGTCCGCTCGTTCCACCCCGGCTGGACGCCGGGATCCGGCGGTATGGGCCTGGCCTTCGCGGTGGACGCCCCCGCTGACGTCGACGCCCTCCACGCGGAGCTGACCGCGGCGGGGTACTGCTCCGAGCTGGCGCCGTTCGACGCGTTCTGGGGGCAGCGCTACGCGGTGGTGCTCGATCCCGACGGCAACGGCGTGGACCTGTTCGCCCCGCTCGCCAGCTGACGCGGGGCCACCCCGGCCAGGGCCCGCACCTCGCGGGAGAGGTGCGGCTGGTCGGCGTACCCGGCCACGGCCGCCACCTCGGCCGGCGCGACGCCCGCGTACAGGAGCTCCGACGCCCGCCGGAAACGCAGCACCCGGCGCAGGACCGAGGGTCCGTAGCCGAAATCGGCCAGGCATCGCCGGTGCAGGGTGCGGGCGGTACAGCCCAGCGCGTCGGCGGTGGCCTCCACCCCGGCCCCGGCGCCGATCCGGGCGGCCAGCTCCCGGGTGGACGGGTCGGGCGAGTGCCCGGCGGTCGCCAGGAGGGCGAGCGCGACGTCGGTGACGCCGTCGAGCAGCGCCGCCGCCGGATCGCACCCACGCCGCGACTCGGACGCACGGAGGCCCCGACTCGCGCGCCTGGAGGCCCCGACTCGCGGGCGCAGGTCGGAGAGGGGGACGCGCTGGTCGCGCAGGGCCGCAGCCGGAACACCCAGCAGGTGGGGGAGGGCTCCCGGCGCGAAGCGCAGGCCCACCGTCGGGACGCCGGGCTCGTGCCGGGCCGGGTGTGGCGCCGTGTCGGGCCCGGCGACGAGGAGCGCGCCCCCCGCCCACACGAGGTCCATGCATCCGTCGGGCAGGACGTCGGTGACCAGCGGGGCCGGACCGGGCGTGGACACCCAGCCGCACTCGGCCAGCCCGCGCAGTGCGGGCGGCGGGGCGAGCTCCCGGTAGGTCACGACACCGACGGTAGCGGCCCGCCCCCGGGAAGGGGTGTCCGGACGACAAGCGGCCCCCCGACCGGGGGGATGGTCGGGGGGCCGCTCGCGGCGCGCGCTCGGGGGAGACGCGGCCACGTTGCTGGGGCGATCAGGCGGTGCGGAGCACGCCCTCGATCTCGAGTGCGATCTGCACCTTCTCGCTGACGACGACGCCGCCGCCGTCGAGCGGCATCGAGATGTCGACGCCGAAGTCGCTGCGGTTGATCTGGGCCAGGCCGGAGAAGCCGACGCGGGTGCCGCCCCAGGCGTCCGGCCCGAAGCCGTTGACCTCGAGGGTCAGCGGGACGTTCTTGCTGACTCCCTTGATGGACAGGTCGCCGTCGACGATGATGTCGTCCCCGTCGACGCGGACGCCGGTGGACGTGAAGGTCCAGGTCGGGTGGTTCTCGACGTCGAAGAAGTCGGCCGACTTGATGTGGCCGTCGCGCTGCTCGTTGTTCGTGTCGATCGAGGTGGCGTCGATCGATGCGGTGACCGTCGATGCGGTGACATCGGCGCCGGTGGTGATCTCGCCACTGAACGAGGAGAAGCGACCGCGTACCTTGCTGACCATCATGTGCCGGACGGTGAAGGAGACGTCGGAGTGAACCGGGTCGATGTCCCAGGTACCGGCGATGTAGCCGGGGATCTGCGTCGCCGTGGTCATGAGAACCTCCGTGGGATTCTTGAACTCTCAGGTGTTGAGAGCAACAGTAGCCTAAACGTGTTGAGAGCTCAACTATTCCCGGGGGGACCGCGGTGAACGAGACCCGATGGCTGGACGCGGACGAGCAGCAGACGTGGCGCAGCTTCCTCACGGCCACCCGGCTGTTCTTCGACCGGGTCGACCGCCAGCTGCAGAACGGCGCGGGTCTCCCGCACGCCTACTACGAGATCCTGACCCGCCTGTCCGAGGCGCCGGACCGCACGCTGCGGATGAGTCAGCTCGCCAGCACGTCCCTGTCGTCGCGGAGCCGGCTGAGCCACGCCGTCTCGCGCCTGGAGGAGTCGGGCTGGGTCCGGCGCCGGCCGTGTCCGACCGACAAGCGGGGGCAGCTCGCCGAGCTCACCGCCGAGGGCTTCGCGCGCCTGGAGGCTGCGGCACCCGGCCATGTCGAGGAGGTGCGCTCGTCGTTGTTCGACGTCCTGACCCCCGAGCAGCAGCGGTCGCTGCGGGAGATCAGCGATGCGCTCTCGGCCCACCTGTCGGACTCTCCACTGTGGCCGGCCGTCGCCGATCGCAGGCAGAGCTGACCCCGGGAGTGACTCTCTCGTAGGTGACGCAGTGCATCCATCTCGGGACACGGTGTGCACGAATGGGTCAGAATCTAACCCGTTCAGCGCATTACATGTGATCTCTGCCTGTAAAAACCCTCACGAGTATGGACTAATTGTGAGGGCAGGCTAAGGTTTCGCTCAATCGAACTTTGAGGTGCCCTGAGCGGGAGGTGGTGACCAGATGGATATCCACATCGGACTGATGGGTCCGATCGCCGTGACGAGCCGAGGAGAGGACGTCACCCCGACGCAGCCCAAGCTGCGTCAGCTCCTGGCCCTGCTGGCGCTGGAGGACGGCGCGGCCGTGAGCAGCGACGTCATCGCCCGCGAGCTGTGGAGCGCGGCGCCGTCCCCGCGCAACGGGCGGATCGTGCAGACCTACGTCTCGCAGCTGCGCGGCCTGCTCAGCGGCGGGCAGTGCTCGCAGCCGGCACGGATCCGCAACGTCCCACGGGTGGGCTACCACCTCACCCTCGACGACCAGACCACGTGCGACGTCGAGCGGGTGCAGAACCTGTCCGCGCTCGCCGGCACCCGGCTCGCGGAGAGTGACAAGGAGGGCGCCGTCGGCCTGTTCGAGGAGGCCCTCGGTCTCTGCCGGGGCATGCCGCTGGGCGGGGTGCCGGTGGGCCCGGTGCTCAGTCGCCGCCGCAAGCGCCTCGAGGCGCTGCGCATGAGCTGCTTCGAGCAGACCCTGCGCATCCACATCGAACTCGGTCGGCCGGAGCTCGCGCTGGCCTACTACGAACGCGTCGTCGCCGAGGACGTGCACCACGAGCCGCTCTACGCGTTGCTGGTGACGGCGCTGGGGGCCACCGGCCGCATGTCCTCGGCCGTGGACCTGTTCCACGACGTGCGACGGGACGTCGTCGCCCGCACCGGCATGGAACCGGGGGAGATGCTGCAGCAGGCCTTCCTCGCGGTCGTGCAGAGTTCCGGGGGAGGACGCACACCGGACCGGGCCGCGCCGCCCGGCCGGCGTCCGGCCGGACGCCCCGCCGGACCCGCACCGGCCCAGCTTCCGTTCGCCCCGACGGCCTTCGTGGGTTTCGCGGCCGAGCTGGCCGCGGCCCGTGGCGTACTCGCGCGGCGCGGCGGACCCGCAGGCGGCTCGGCGCTGATGGTCGTCGGTGGTCCGGGCTCGGGCAAGTCCACGTTCTGCACCCAGCTCGCCCACCAGGTGCGTGGGCGGTACCCGGGTGGCCAGCTCTACGCCGACCTCAGGACGCGGAACGTGGCGGACACGCTGCGCGAGTTCATCGTCGCGATGGGCGGGGACTCCCAGTCCCTGCCGGGCAGCCTGGTGGAGCGTTCGCGGATGTTCCGGCGGATGACGGCGCAGCTCCCGCTGCTGGTGGTGCTCGACAACGTCGTCGACGTCGGTGACGTGTGCTGGCTGCAGCCGGGCTGCGAGCAGGGCTCGATGATCCTGGCGTGCCGGCGCCGCTGCTGGGCGGACTTCGTGACCGGCACCGTCGAGCTGCGCGAGGCCACCTCCGACGAGCTGATGGCGATGCTGGTGTCGCGGATCGGGGCCGACACGGTGGCCCGGGAGCCGGCTGCGGCCCGGTCGGTGGTGGCGCTCGCCTTCGGGCTGCCGGTGGCGATCATGGCCCTGACCACCCTGCTGCGGTCGCGGCCGCACTGGACGTTGCAGCGCCTGGTCGACCGGCTGACCGGGGAGATGGGCAGCCGCATCGAGCTCGCGCTGGGGTACGAGCAGCTGGCCGCGATCGTCGAGTCCACGCTCGACCTGATGCCGAGCTCCACCCGCGAAGTGCTGCTGCGGGTCTGCCAGACCGACGGGTGCGACCGGCCGTTCTCCACCGCCACCTTCGCCGAGATGGCCGGGCTGCGCATGGAGGACGCCGAGCAGGCGATCGAGGACGCGGTGGCGGTGCGCATCGCCGACCCGGTCGCCGGGTCCGGCAACCCGCGGCTCTACTCGCTCAACATCCTCTACCGGGCCGCCACGCTGGAGTGGTACCGGCGCTGGCAGTCCACGCGCACCGCGGCGCCGACCGGCGACCCCGCGGTCACGCACTCCTAGGATTCCTGGCGGCGCAGGTTGCGGGTGGCGGCCGCCAGGCCCAGGAGGGCGAGCACGGCCGACACCGCCACGGCGGCGACGACCGCCGGTCCGGCCGGGCGGTCGAGGGCCAGCCCGCGCACGGCCTCGATCGCGTACGTCAGCGGGTTCACCGACGACAGCACCCGGACCCAGGTGGGCATCGTCTCCAGCGGTAGGTAGGCGCTGGAGCCGAACATCAGAGGGAACAGCGCCAGCATGGACAGGGCCTGTACGGCCTCGGCCCGCCCCGCCCAGGTGGCCAGGGCGATGAAGATCCAGCCCAACCCCCAGCCCACGACGAGCGCAACCAGCAGCGCGCCGACCATGCCGACGCCGCCGCCCGCGGGGCGGAAGCCCAGCAGCGCGATCGCCGCGACGACCACGACGACGAGCTGCACAGCGAGCCGGACCGCGTCGGCGATGCTGCGGGCCACGAGCACCGTCAACAGGGTCACGGGCATGATCCGGAACCGGGACATCATGCCGCCCCGGCTCTCGGCGACGACGCCGGCGCCCGAGCTCATCGCCGTGGTCAGCGCGACGTTGACCAGCGTCGCAGGCACCAGGAAGTTGGTGTAGCCGCCGTAGGCGGCGAGCGCGGGGAGCGCGCCGACGCCCGCGAACACCTGGCTGAACAGCACCAGCAGCAGGACCGGCTGCACCAGGCCGAAGATCAGCGTCGTGCGGTCGCGGCCCGCCGTGCGCAGCGACCGGCCGGTCAGCGTCGCGATCTGGGTGGCGATCGGGGCGCCGGTCCACCGTTGGGCGCGGTCGGCCGGCCGCAGCGCGGATGTGACGCCCACGGACGTCAACGGGGTGAACAGTGCGCCGGGCTCCCGCTGGGCCCGGTCCTGGCGGATCGTCATGCCACCTCCTGCGGCGGGCCGTCGAGGGCCATGAACACGTCGTCGAGGGTCGGTTCGGCGACGGCGAGGTCCGAGATGAGGATCCCGGCGCCGTCCAGGGCCCGGACGATCCCGGTGAGTTCGCCCGCCGCGTCGATCGGGGCGACGACGGTGCGCCCGTGGCAGGCCGCGACGATGTCGGCGGCGGTGAGCGCCGCGAGGGCGTGTACCGCCGACCACTCGCGGTCCAGCGTCACGGTGGCGGTGCGGCGGCCGAGCCGCGCCTTGAGCTGCGCGGGTGTTCCGGTGGTGACCACCCGGCCCCGGCCCAGCACGACGATGTCGTCCGCCAGCCGGTCGGCCTCCTCCAGGTACTGCGTGGTGAGCACGACGGCGGTGCCCGCCTGCACGATCTCCTGGACGACCCGCCACAGGTCGGCGCGCCCGACCGGGTCCAGGCCGGTGGTCGGCTCGTCGAGGAACACGACGTCGGGGGAGCCGAGCAGCCCGGCGGCGAGATCGAGCCTGCGGCGCATCCCGCCCGACCAGGTCCGCACCTCCCGGTCGGCGGCGGCGAGGCCGAACACCTCGACGAGGTCGTCGACGCGGGCACGCGCCCGGCCCCGGTCGGCCCCCAGCAGCCGCGCCACGAGCATCAGGTTCTGGCGGCCGGTGAGCGCGCCGTCCAGCGCCGTGAACTGGTTGACGACGCCGATGCGGGACCGCACCTCGGCGGCGTCGGCCAGCACGTCGAGCCCGCAGATGCGCACCGAGCCGCCCGAGGGGCGGATGCGGGTGCTCAGGACGTCGATCAGCGTGGTCTTGCCGGCCCCGTTGTGCCCCAGCACCCCGAGCACCGTGCCCGCTTCCACCCGCAGGTCGACGTCGACGAGCGCGTCGACGTCGCCGTGGCGACGCGACAGACCGTGGATCTCCACCACCGTTGCTCTCACGGAGAGTGACGTTATCTCCGTTCGGCTGCCGTTCCGGCCGTCGGCCGGCCTGCTTGAGGCGGGCTTGACGGGGGGTTGAGCAGGCCTCCCAAGCGGCGTCGAGCTCGTGTCCGCGCGCGGCCCGGGCGAGCTCCCCGGCCTGGGCATCGTCGGGTCCCCCGCGACGGCGCCCGTCAGCCCGGCGTGATCGGGCCTTCTCTCAGCCGGAGGTGACGGCGGCGGGCGACAGGGCTGTCACGAACCTCGCGGCGGCCCTGGCTCCGCCGGCCGTCCGGAACGAGTGGGCGATGCGTTCGGCGCCCAGGCGGTGGCGCGGGTCGTCCAGGACGGCGCCGAGGGCCTCGGCGATGTCCTCGGCGCGGGCCCGGTCGAAGCGCAGCCGCACCCCGGCGCCTGCGCCGACGACCTGACCGGCCACGATCGGCTGGTCGTCGCGGATCGGGGCCACCACCAACGGCACGCCCTCCGCGAGGGCCTCGCAGACGGTGTTGTGGCCGCCGTGGCAGACCACGGCCGCCGCGTGCCGGAAGAGGGCGGGTAGCGGTGCCGAGGGCAGCACGAGCAGCCCCGGGCGCGGTCGTGACGGCTCCGTCACGGTCGGGTCGAGCACCACGGCGTCGACGCGGTCGGCCAGCGGCGGGCTCGTCAACGCGGTCACGGCCTCACCCAGGAAGCGGGCCCCGGCGTCGGCGTTGGACGTGCCGAGGGTGATCACCACCAGAGGCCGGTCGGATATCGGGGGATCGAACCGGTCGTCGGGGTGCGTGGCGGGCGCCGGGCCCACGAACCGCACGGGCGGCGCGCCGGGCACCGTGACGGGGCCGACGAGTTCGGGGGTGCTGAAGACCAGTACCAGGTGGGGGGAGAACCGCAGGTCGTCCGGGGCGGTCACGCCGTGGCGCCCGCGCAGCCCGTCCTGCAGCCCCGCCAGCCAGGCGGCCACCTTCGGCATGCCGGCCAGCGGGTCGGTCAGCTCCGCCGACGTCGAGGCGGACGTGATCCACGGCAGGCCCCGGCGTTGCGCCACGAGCGCGCCGGCGAGGGCCTGCTGGTCGACCAGCAGGACGTCGGGCGCCCAGGTCGTCACCGCGTCGTCGACGGCGGCGACCATGCGGTCGGCCAGCGGCACGAGCACGCTCTCCCACAGGAACTTGAGCGCCGCGAAGCCCCGCAGGCCGGGCGGGCGCGTCACCTCGGCGGCGCCGAGGGGGGTGGCGAGCGGAGGGAGCCGCACCGCCGTCGGGTCCAGCGCTCCGACCTGGGCGGCGCCGCCGATCCAGGCCACGTCGTGCCCGGCCGCCTGCAGCAGGTGGCCCACCCCGACGAGCGGGGTGATGTGTCCGAGCAGGGGCGGGACCACCACCAGGACGCGTGTCACCGGACCGCGACCGCGTGCTTCGCCACCCAGTCCAGGAGCAGGGCGCGAACCTTGCGGTGCTGCTCGACGAGCACCGAGTGCCCCTGTCCCTCGAACACGACCAGCTCGGCGTCGGGGAGCAACGCCGAGAGGTGCTCGAGGCCGTCGGCCTGGTAGCCCTCGCTCCCGAGCAGGATCAACACGGGGCAGCGCAGCTCGGCGATGTCCTGCTCGGTCATCAGCCGCCCCGTGGTGACCTCCTGCGGGACCGACGTCGACAGCACCCGCTGGGCGGCCATGCGCGAGAGCCGCTCCTGGTGGGCGGAGAAGTGCTCGCGGATCCAGATGTAGTTGGCCTCGTCGGCCAGGAACTCCACGGCCCGGGCCAGGATGTCGTCCATCTTCCCGGCCCAGTGCTCGGTGGGGGGCTCGGCCTCGATGGCCGTGATCGTCGCGACCTGGTCCGGGAAACGCTGGGCGAACGCGAACGCGATGGTGCCGCCGAAGCTGTTGCCCACCAGGTGAACGGGCCGGGTGATCGACAGCTCGGCGAGCAGCGCGGCGAGGTCCTCGACGAAGATGTCGAGCGTGTACCCGGTGTCGGGACGCTCGGAGCGGCCGTGGCCACGCAGGTCGTAGGTCAGGACGGACGCGCCGACGGCCGCGGCCGGGGCCGCGAGGGTCAGGTGGAAGCTGGCCAGGCTGTCGGTGCCCATACCGTGGATGAACACCATGGTCTCGTCCGGGCCGGGGCCCGTGGGGGCGATCCGCTGGTAGTGCATGCGGATGCCGTTGGCCTGCACCATGGTCACGACCTCACCCCCGCGATCCGCCCGGCGACGTAGTCGGCGATCTGGCCGACGGTCAGCGCGATCACGTCGTCGAGATCGAGCTCCGAGAGGTACTCGGCGAGGTTGACGCGGTCGCCGTAGTGCTCGCCGAGGTCCCCCGCGAACCCGACGAGGTCGACGCTCTCCAGCTGGAGGTCCTCGTGGAAGGTGGTCGCGGGGGTGATGGTGAACCCGAGCAGCTCCTCGTCGCCGGTGACCTGGGTCAGCAGCGCCACGACCTCGGCGAACACCGCGTCCCGCACGGAAACCTGGTCAGTCATCTCGTTCTCCTTCTCGTCGATCGGTCCAGGCCACGACGTAGCGTCGGCCCCCCACGTCCAGCTCACGGCTGTGCACCTCCATCGGCTCGCCGTTCGGTGGTGCGACGACCAGCCGGACGTCACCGCCGTACTGCGGTGTGGCGGAGAGGACGCGGAACCGGCGTGGATCGCCGCCGAACCCCGTGCCGACCGCCTTGGCCACGGCTTCCTTCGCCGCCCAGAACCGCGTGAACCGGACGGCCGGGCCCTCGGCGCCACCGTCGACGTAGAGGTCGTGCTCCGCGGGGCCGAGCGCCACCGCGAGCGTCGAGGCGGCGGGTTCGGCCACCTCGGCGATGTCGATACCGACGGGGCCAGCGCCCGCCAGCGCGACACCGACCTCACCGGTGTGGGCGATCGAGACCTCCACCGGCGGCAACCTGCGGTGCCGGCCGCTCACGACCGGGCGCCCGGCGTCGTCGTTGGTCACCGCGATCTCGGCCGGGAACAGCTCGGTGCCGCGACGGACCGCGTCCTTGGCCGCCATCCGTCCCAGCAGCCAGTGGCGCCGGCCCCGCGGCGCGACCGCGTCGAGCGTCGCCCGCTCGTCGGAGGCGAGGTAGACCCCGGCGTACAGCTCCCGGGACGCCGAGCGCGGCCACCGGTCGTGCACCAGCACCCAACCGCCCTCCTGCGCCACGCCGAGCGGGACGCGGTCGGGATGGGCGAAGACCTGGCGCATGGCCTGGTCGCCGTCCATGCGGACATCGCGCCAGCCGGTGATGCGGGCCCAGACGGCGCCGCCGACGGAGACCACCGCGTCCATCTCGATCCGCTCGTCGTCCAACGTGCGGATCAGCAGCAGGCACTCCACCCGGCTGCCGGGCACGGGCGCAGGCCCGGTGAACGCGATCGAGGCGATGCGCATCGGGAAGGCCAGGGTGCCGAGCTCGAGACTCTCGACCAGCCAGCAGGCGAGCAGCTGGCCGACGTTGTCGAGCAGGCCACCGGGCCCGCCGGGGACGGTGATCTCACCGCGGTAGTGCGTCTCCCCGACCCCGCGGAGCGCGCTGATGCCACGGTAGGTCGGGCCGTGGAACATGATCCGTCTGCCCTCGTAGACGTCCGACAGCGGCAGCGCCGGACGGCGTTCGGGTGACGGCGGCGCCGGCGCGGGTTCCGGCGGGGCGTAGGCCGCGGCGGTGTGCACGACGACCGTGGCGAACTCCCCGACCTGCACCGCCACCCCGTCCTCGGTGGGGATCAGCGTCAGCTCGACGTCGAGGGCCGGCTCGGCGAGCAGCCACCGGTGGAACACGGCGTCGCGGACTCCTGCGACGACGTGGCCCGGTCGGGCCTCGGCCGCCGCCCGCATCGCGAGGTCGAGTACGGCGGTCGCCGGCACCACGGGCCTGCGGTCGGCGTCGTCGGGCCAGCCGTCGCGCTGGGCGTGGAAGCAGTGGTCACGCAGCCACGGCATGGCCGTCAGCGAGACCCGGACGGTCCGCGTCGACGGCCCGGGTGGCGCGTGGGGGAGCGGCTCGGGCACCCGCACAGGGGCCGGAGCGGTGGCGATGGCACTGCGGGAGAGCAGGGCGTCGAAGTCGTCCAGCGTACGCAGCAGGTCGGCGACCCCCCCGGCTCCGGCTCGGGAGGCTGCGGCAGGGACCCGGGCCGTGCGCTGGAGGGGAGTGAGCGGCCGCTCGGTCAGCGGGCGGACCCCGAGCGGCACGTCGACCGGGGTGCGGACCCGCGCCGGCCGGCCCGGTGACGTCGCGGCGAGCGCGTCGAGGTCCGGCTCACCGCCTTCCGTCCACACCGCCGTGGCGACGCGGCGCAGCTGCGCCATGCCGTCGCGGGCCGCGGAGTTCGCGGCCACGGACAAGTGCGGCTCGCCGTCGAGGGTGTCGCCGACGAACGACCCCAGCTGCCCCGGTCCGACCTGCACGAACACGCGGTAGCGGTCGGCGTGCATCGCGAGCAGCATCTGGCGGAACCGCACGGGCTCGACGAGGTGCTCCAGGTAGATGCGGGTGACCTCGGCCATGTCGGCGGGGAACGGCGCGGTGCGGGTGGCCGACCACACCGGCAGCCTCGGCGCCCGGAACGCCTTGCGCGCGGCGAACCGGCGGAACGGCTCGAGCAGCGGCGCCATCATCGGGGTGTGGTAGCCGGAACGGAACGGCAGGATCCGCGCCACCACCCGGTCGGCCCGGAACTCCGCGGCCAGCTCGGCGAGCGCCGGGCCCGGCCCGCACACGATGGCCTGCCGGGGGGCGTTGTCGTGCGAGACCACGACGTCGCTCCGGGTGCCGACGCGCTCCTGGGCGTGGCCGGCCGAGCAGCCGACCGCGAGGAAGTCGACGTCGGGCATCACGATGCCGTCGGGCCACGCCGCCTGCACGACGGCGCGGGGTCCGGCGGAGTCGTCGAGGTCGTACATGCCCCCGACGATCATGGCGGTCCACTCGCCGACGCTGTGCCCGGCCAGCCCGTCGGGGAGCACCCCGATGCGGCGCAGCGCGCGGTCGAGCAGCCGGCTCACCGACATGACCCCGACCGACGACTCCAGCACTCCGGAGTCGTCGCGCTGGGGCACCGGCCAGCCGAAGTGCGCGGCGACGTCGTCGACGCGGGGGGCGAAGTCCGCCTCCAGCCCGGGGAACAGGAACGCGGTGCGCGCGCCCGGCTCGGCCAGCAGGGGCTCGGGGGAGAACCAGATGTCGCCGCGGCCGCTGAACCGGCTGCCCCGGGAGACGACGGTGCGGGCCGTGCGCAGCCGGCGTTCGGTCGGGTCGACGATGCCGAGCCGGACGCGGCCGGAGGCCGAGGTGGCGGTGGTGAGCACGTCCGCGTCCGGGCGGTCGAGCAGCCGGGCCAGCTCGTCGGGGGTGTCGGCCCGCAGGCGCAGTACGCGCTCGGGCTCCGACACGACAGCGACCGGACGAGCACCGGGAGCCTCCTCCAGCACCACGTGCGCGTTGATCCCCCCGAACCCGAACGCGTTGACCGCGGCCCGCCGGACGGTGCCCTCGGGGGCGTCCCAGTTCCGGGCCCTGTCGATCGGGGCGAACCGGGTGCCGGCGAGCGCGGGGTTGGGCTCGTCGCAGTGCAGCGTCGGCAGCAGCATGCGGTGGTGCAGCGCGAGGGCCGCCTTGATCAGGCTGACGGCGCCGGCCGCCGGCATCGCGTGCCCGATCATCGACTTGACCGATCCGACGACGGCGGGCTCGCCGTCGCGGGGGCCGAACACCTCGGTCAGGGTGGCGATCTCCGCGGTGTCGCCGGCGACGGTGGCGGTGCCGTGCGCCTCCAGCAGGCCGACGGACCCGGGCTCGCGCGGGTCGAGCCCCGCGGACGCCCACGCGTCGCGGACCGCCCGGACCTGGCCGCCGCTCTCGGGGTTGAGCAGCCCCGTGGTGCGGCCGTCCCCGGAGCACGCGACGCCGCGCAGCACCGCGTAGACGCGGTTGCCGTCGCGCAGCGCGTCCGAGAGCCGGCGCAGCACGACGATGCCGGTCGCCTCGCCCATGAGCAGGCCGTCGGCACCGGCGGCGAGCGGGCTGATCCGCTCCGACGGCGAGAGCGCTCCGAGCTGCGTGAACACCGACCAGAGGGCCTCGTCGTGGCAGTGGTGCACGCCGCCGGCGAGGACGCTGTCGCAGCGGCCGTGTAGCAGCGCGCGCACCGCGTGGTCCACCGCCACCAGCGACGACGCGCACGCGGCGTCGACGGTGTAGGCGGGGCCGCGCAGGTCGAGCCGGTTCGCTACCCGGGACGCGACGAAGTTCGGCACCAGGCCGCTGACCCCGGCCGGGGTGGTCGGGCCGAGCCGGTCGACCAGCTCCCCGTGCAGTGATGCGAGCTCGTCGGTGCCCAGGTCGGGCAGCAGTTGCCCGACCGCGCGGACCACCTCGCGCACGGTGCGGACGCGCTGGTCGATCCGCGCCATGCCCGGGTTGAGGTAGCCGCCCCGGCCGAGCACGACCCCGATGCGGGCGGGGTCGCCGAGCGCGGCCCGGCCACCGGCGTCCGTGATCGCGGCGTCGGCGACCTGCAGGGCGATGAGCTGGTCGGGTTCGATCTCCGCCACCGCGGTCGGCGGGATGCCGTACCCCGCCGCGTCCACGGTGATGTTCTCGACGAACCCGCCGCGGCCGCAGCGCGTGTACTCGGCGCTGACCGGGCCGGGCCCGGTGCGGTGGTAGTCGGGGTCGTGGCGGCCGGCGGGAACGTCGGTGATCGCGTCCACGCCGTCGCGGAGGTTCGTCCAGTACGTCGCGAGGTCGGGTGCGCCGGGGGCGACCACGGCCATGCCGACCAGCGCGACCGGCTCGATCGTCACCACCCCGACGCCGCGTAGACGACGGCCCGGAGCGCGCGGGGTCCGTAGGCCAGTTCCTTGAGCAGTGCGGCCACGCCTTCGCCGGGATCGACGAGCTCGATGCCGCGGCGGCCGTACTCCCGGGCCAGGTCCGCACCGACCATGCCGCCGTGCTCGTCGGTGGGCGCCCACGGGCCCCAGTGCACGGTGAGCGCCCGGTGGCCGGTGCGCTCGGCCCACGCCGCCCCGATGGTCTCCAGGGCGTCGTTGGCGGCGGCGTAGTCGATCTGGCCGCGGTTGCCGTGGACGGCGGCGATGCTGCCGAACTGGACCACGAACGCGGGCGTGACCTCGAGGTCGTCGAGCGCGTCGAGCAGCCCGGTGGCCACGTCGACCTTCGTGGCGAAGACCCTCGCGAACGAGGTGGCGTCCTTGTCGGCCAGCAGCTTGTCCTCGATGACGCCGGCCGCGTGCACGACACCGTCGAGGCGTCCGAACTCGGTGACGACATCCTTCACGATCTGGGCCAACGCGCCGGTGTCGCGGGCGTCGAGGCCGTGGTAGCGGGCCTGCCCGCCCGCGGCGGTCACGGCGTCCAGCGTCGCGACCACCTCGCGCTGGGCGAGGATCGCGCGGGCCCGGGCCTCCACCGCGGCGGGCGTTCCCACGCCCGTTCCCGCGACGGCGGCGCGCAGGGCGGCGGGCTCCGTGATGCCCGCGGTGGCCGGGCCCTCGGGCTCGGCAGGCCACGGCGTACGACCGACCAGCTCGACGCGGCACCGGCTGGCCTCGGCCAGTGCGACGGCCACCTGGGCGGTGATGCCGCGGGCGCCGCCGACGAGCAGCACGACCGCGTCGGCGTCGAGGCCGGCGGCGGTGGCCGCGGCGGTCCCGACACCGGCCGGGCCGGCCCCGGTGTGGGCGACGGCGGGCAGCTCCTGCGCCACCACCTCGACGGTGCGGCGCCGCCCGGTGTCGCGGATCACGACGGGGGGAGTGTCGTCGACGGTCAGCTCGGTGAGGACCGTGGCGGCGACCGTGGCGTCGTCGACGCCGGTCCGTAGCTCCAGCACCGACGCCACGGACTCCGGGCGTTCGCGGCGCAGCGACCGCATCATCCCGGCCAGTCCCGCTGCGTGCGGGTGGCTGCCGGGTGCGGCGGGCGGGGCCGCGACGACGAGCACGCGCCCGGCACCGTCCAGCACCGCGGTGCGGACGAGCCCGAACAGCGCCGGTGCCACCTGCTCGTCGTGGTCGCGCAGCGGACCCAGCAGGACCGCGATGTCGACCGGGCCGTCGGACAGCCGGGCCGGGTCCACCGCGCGGGCGTCGGCACCGGCTGCGGCCAGAGCCTCCAGCAGCACCGTGACGGTCGGTTCCTGACCGGTCGCGGCCACGACGACCACACTGGCGCCGCTCAACCGCGCCGGGGTGGCCGGTGCGTCGGGAAGGTCGACGAGCCGGGTGGTGAACCGCTGCGGGGCCACACCGGAGGCTCGCTCGACGGCAGTGGGCTCAGCGGGGGCGGCGGACGCGGCCGGGGCCGGCCCTGCGCTGGTCACGCCGCGCAGGATCTCCGCGATCGCGCCCGCGGTGCGGCGCGACCCGAGGCTCTCCATCAGCTCGCCGTCCACCTGGGCGGAGAGGCCCAGCGACTCGACGAGGCTGCCGACGATCTCGGTGCGCTTGATCGAGTCGACCGACAGGTCGGCCTCGAGGTCGAGGTCCGCGTCGATCATGTCCGGCGGGTAGCCGGTGCGGCCGGCGATCTCGGCGATCACCACCCCCAGGATGTCGACCGGCAGGACGTCGACCGGGGTGGCCGGAGCGGGCGGGGAGGTAGGCAGCTCCGGAACAGCGACCGGGGCATGGTGCTGTTCCGGAGCGGGAATGAGGGGGGTGACCACCAGCGGGTCGGGCGCGGTGAGCGCGGCCGGGGACGGCGGCGAGGGCACCGACGGCCGGGAGGCGGCAGGGGCTCCGGTCGCGGCCAGGTAGCCCAGCAGCACGTCGCGCTGGGCGGCGATCATCACGCGGCTGGTGCGCAGGAAGTCGGCCACCAGCCCGTCGACGGCCGGGGTGGGGGCAGGGCTCGCGGAGGAAGGTGTGGCGGTCAAGATCGGCCTCTCGATCCGGCGGGGAGGGAGGAGCGAACCGGGCACTGGTGTGCCGTCGGCGGTGCGGACGCGGGCGCCGTCCACGGTCCAGCCCGGGACGGTGGTGACCCGGGGTCGGCGACCGGGGGCCAGCTGGCCCGGCCGCACGGGGAGCCCGGCGACAGCCAGGCGGGCGACGGCGCTCAGCAGGCCGCGCAGGCTGCCGTCGGTCGCGACCACGGTGTGGGGCCGCTCGCCCAGGATCTGGCCGACGAGCCCGGTGAGCACCGATCCCGGCCCGACCTCCACGAACGTGCGCGCGCCCGCGGCGTACATCGACTCGATCTGGTCGACGAACCGCACCGGCGACCCGATCTGAGCGGCCAGCTCCGTGCGGACCGCGGTGGCGTCGTCGCCGTAGGGGGCGGCGCTGCGGTTGGACCAGACCGGCAGGCCGGGCGGGCGGATCCGGGCTGCGGCCAGGTCGGTGGCGAAGGTGTCGGCGGCCGGGGCCACCAGCCCGCTGTGGAACGCGCACGACACGGGGATCCGCTTGGCGGCCAGGCCGTTCTCCCGCAGCGCGGCCACGGCCCGGTCGACGTCGGGGGTGGGACCGGAGATGACCGTCTGCTGCGGTGAGTTCTGGTTGGCCAGCACCACGGTCGTGGCCAGCCGGGCGGCCGACAGCGCGGCCGCCACCTCGGGGGCGCCGGCCCGGACCGCGGCCATCGCGCCGGTGTCGCCGTCCGCGGCGGACCGCGCCGCGTCGACGATCGCGGTGCCGCGGGCGGCGCTCAGGCGCAGCAGCGTGGCGGCGTCGAACGCCCCCGCTGCGGACAGCGCCACCAGCTCGCCGTAGCTGTGCCCGCCGAGCATGTCGGGCCTGATCCCGACGCGATCGAGCACGGCGTTGAGCGCCAGCCCGACCAGCCCGATCGCCGGCTGTGCGGCGCGGGTGTCGCGCAGCGCGGCGTCTTGGGTCTCGGTGGCCTCCGGGCCGTACGCGCCGGGCGGGTAGACGGTGGGGAGCCATTCTGCGGCCAGATCGAGCAGCGGTCGCAGCTCGCCGAACGTCGTGAACAGCTCCGCGCCCATCCCGGTGCGCTGGCTGCCCTGCCCGGAGAACAGGAACGCCACCCGCCCGGTATCGGCGGTATCGACGGGCGCGGCGTGCACACCCGGGCCGACCGGCCGTTCGCCGCCCGCGATCCGGCGCAGCAGCCCGACGAGCTCGTCGCGGTCGCCGACGACCAGGCCCCAGCGCACCGGGTGCCGCGACTCCTCGGCGAGCGCGGCCGCCTCGGCGGTGAGGTCGGCGAGCGTCGTGCCCGGGGTGGCGAGTGCCACGAGGTCCCGGGCCGCGTCCTGGCCGCCGTCGGCGCCGCGCAGCAGCACCAGCTGGGCCGGGCGGTCACGCACGGTCCGTTCGGCCGGGGTCGCGGCGGAGCCCGCGGTGAGCACGGCGTGGAAGTTGGTGCCGCCGAACCCGAACGCGCTGACGCCGGCCGCGCGCTCGGCCGCCGGCGTCGCCCACGGGCGCGGGGTGCCGGTGAGCGTGAAAGGGCTCTCGACGGCGTCCCAGGCCGGGTTCGGGGCCGTCACGTTCGCCGTCGGGGGCAGCACGCCGAAGCGCAGCGCCAGCGCCGCCTTGAGCAGCCCGGCCAGCCCGGCCGTGCACTTGGTGTGCCCGATCTGGCTCTTGACCGAACCGAGCGCGCAGGTGCCGGGGGCTACCCCGGCCTCGGTGAAGAAACCGGTGAGCGTGGCCAGCTCGGTGCGGTCGCCGACCACCGTGCCGGTGCCGTGCGCCTCCACCAGCTCGACCTGCGCCGGCGACACGCCGGAGTACGCGTAGGCGCGCTCCAGGGCGCGGCGCTGGCCCTCGGGCCGGGGCGCCGTGAGGCCCATCGACCGGCCGTCGCTGGCCCCGCCGACGCCCTTGACCACGGCGTAGACGGTGTCGCCGGCGCGCTCGGCGTCCGACAGGCGCTTGAGCACGAGGCAGACCGCACCCTCGCCGAGCGCGATGCCGTCGGCCGCGCCGTCGAACGGGCGGCAGCGGCCCGTGGGCGACAGGGCGCCCGCGGAGGTGAAGAGCAGGTAGTCGTTGATGCCGTTGTGCAGGTCCACCGCGCCGCACAGCACCATGTCGCTGGAGCCGACCGTCAGCTCCTTGCACGCGACGTCCAGCGCCGCCAGCGACGACCCGCACGCGGCGTCGACGGTGAAGTTGGTGCCGCCCAGGTCGAGACGGTTCGCGACGCGGCCCGCGATGACGTTGGCGAGCGTGCCGGGGAAGACGTCCTCGGTGTAGCGGGGCAGCTGCGCGTCGAGTTCGGCGGGGAACTCCGAGACGTAGGAGGGCAGCAGCGACCGCAGCGCGACGCCGTTGGCGAGGTCGCCGCCCGACTCCGCGCCGAAGATCACGCTGGTGCGCATGCGGTCGAACCCGCCGGTCCCGTACCCGGCGTCGTGCAGCGCCCGGGCCGACACCTCGAGCGCGAGCAGCTGCGCCGGGTCGATGCTGGCCAGCGACGTGGGCGGGATGCCGTAGGCGAGCGGGTCGAAGGGCAGCGGGTCGAGGAAGGCGCCGGTCCGTGACGTGGTGGCGTCGCCGTAGATCTCGGGGTCCCAGCGGTCGGTCGGCACCTCGGTGACGGCGTCGCGGCCGGCGAGGATGTTGGCCCAGTAGGTGGCCACGTCGGGAGCGCCGGGAAGCACGCAGGACACGCCGACGACGGCGACGTCGAGCGGGCCGCGCTCCCGGGGCGCGGCCTCCACGGCCGGTGCCGACCGGTGCTGCCGGAGCAGCTCCGCCGCCCCGGTGCTCACGTCCCGGTGCAGGGTGGCGATGTCGGTGGGGGCGTGGCGCAGCGCCACGACCTGCCCGGCCATGTACATGCCGGTGGCGAGCTGCTCGGCCTGGTCGACGTCGACGAGGTCACTGCCGCGGCGCACCACGCCCTTGCTCGCGATGCGCAACCGTCCGGTGTTGAACTCCTCCAGCTCCTGCCACACCCGCGACGGCTCGACGCCGCGCCCGACGAGGTCGGCGCGCAGCGCGTCGAACGCGTCGACGACGGGGCTGTGCAGGCAGCGCGTGACGTGTCCGGGGGCCGTCTCCACCGTCGAGGTTCCGGCGGCGGCCACAGCCTGATCGCGGAACGTCGCGGTGATGGCGCCGTGCTCGACGGCCTCGTCGGTGAACAGGTACGCCGTGCCCATCAGCACGCCGATCCCGACGCCGCGGGCGGCCAGCGGGGCGGCCATCGCGGTGACGACGGCGGCCGAGCGGGCGTCGTGCACGCCGCCGGCGAGGAAGACCTGGATCCCGTCAGCAGGATTGCCGGCGAGGAAGCGGTCGAGCTCGGCGAACTGCGCCTCCCACAGCACCAGGCTCGAGCGCGGGCCGACGTGGCCGCCGCACTCGGAGCCCTCGAAGACGAACCGGCGCGCACCGGCGGCCAGGAACTGGCGCAGCAGCACGGGCGAGGGCACGTGCAGGAACGTCGCGATGCCGTCGGCCTCCAGCGCGGCGGCCTGGGCGGGGCGGCCCCCGGCCAGCAACGCGAACGGCGGATGCACGTGACGCACGGCCTCGAGCTGGGCGGAGCGCACCTCCTCGGGCGCGAACCCGAGGATGCCGGCGCCCCACGGGCGGTCGCCCACCTCGGCCGCGGTGGCAGCGAGCAGCGCGGCGGCCTGCTCCCCGGTGGCCAGCGCGAGGGCCACGAACGGTAGCGCCCCGCCGGTGGCGACGGCGGCGGCGAACCCGGCGCGGTCGCTCACGCGGGTCATGGGGCCCTGCGCCACCGCCAGCGCTGTGCCGAGGTCGCGGGCGAGCGACCCGGTGGCGGGGTCGCCGTCCAGCGCGGCCGTGATCCCGGCCAGCACGGACCGCACGGCCGTGCGGACGTCGGGGAACTGCTCGGCGAACAGTGCCGCCAGGGCACCGTCCTGCCCGATCGGGAGGCCGTCGGCGGGGTCGCCCGGGGTACGGCGCTGCAGCACCCGGACGCCGTCCCGGACCACCGTCTCCGAGCCGTCCATGCACTCCAGCACGGCGCGGGGCCAGGCGGAACCGGTGCCCAGCAGCGCGAGCTGGACGTCGAGCACGACGCCGGCGGCACCGGCGGCCACCAGCCCGGCGGCCCCGCGCGGGCCGACCCCACCGCGCACCCAGACCGGCACGTCGAGAGCCGCGACCAGCTGCTGGAACAGCACGAACGCACTCAGCTCGCCGATGGGCCCGCCGGCCTCGTGGCCCACGCCGATCACGCCGTCCGCACCGGCCTCGACCGCGGCCGTGGCCTGCTCCAGGCTCGTGACCTCCGCCAGCACGGGAACGTGCGGGTCGAGCGCGGCGACCCGGGCGGCCGTCCAGGGCGCGTCCACACCGAGCACGACCAGGTCCACGCCGCTCTCGAGCACCTCGCCGGCGGTCACCGGACACCCGGCCGGCACTCGCACACCCACCGCGTCCCCGAGCCCCCGGACCTGCAACAGGGCGGCGGCGGCAGTGGTGACGGTCGGTCCCAGATCGAGGACGCCCGCGGCACCTGCCGCGGTGGCTGCGGCCACGGTATCGGCGTCCGGCGTGCCGAACGGCCCCATCACGAGCAGCCGCCGAGCGAGTGGAGAGACCCCCATCGTGTTCCTTCCCTGGCGTCCCGGCGAAGTTCGCCGCGGGCCTAGAGCACAGACAACAACGGGTTCGAAAGCAACCTGCACACACCGTTTTCGGGCTGCCTCAAGGTATCGATGAGCGGAACTTGAGGTTGCCTTGAGGAGGCTCGAAATTGCTGTTCAGAGCGTCACAAGCGCCTTGACGATAATAGTGATCCCCGGAATTGTCCCCCCAATTGCGAGAACAGGAGCGGGGGACATGGAGCTACAGGACCACATCGCGGTCGTGACTGGCGGTGGCAACGGTATCGGGGCCGCACTGGCGTGCCGGCTCGCGGGGGAGGGGGCCCGCGGCGTGGTCGTCTCCGACATCGACCTCACCGCGGCCCGGGAGGTCGCCGAACGGATCGTGGCCGCAGGCGGGCGGGCCGTGGCCCAGCGGGCCGACGTCCGGGTGCGTGCCGACATCGACGCACTGGTCGTCGCGGCGCAGAAGCACTTCGGTGGTCTGGACCTGTTCTGCTCCAACGCCGGTGTCGCCCAGGGCACGGGCGTGCACGCCACCGACGATCAGTGGCAGCTGTCCTGGGAGGTCAACGTCCGCCAGCACGTCTACGCCGCACAGGCGTCCCTGCCGGCGATGCTGCCCCGACGCCGGGGCCACCTGCTGCTCACCGTCTCGGCGGCCGGGCTGGTGGGAGCCCCCGGGGACGTGCCCTACGCGGTGACGAAGCACGCGGCGATCGGCCTCGCCGAGTCCCTCGCCGTGGCGCTGCGGCCGCGCGGGATCGGGGTCAGCGCCCTGTGTCCGCTCGGTGTCCGCACGGACCTGCTGGTGCCGGGTATCGCCGCAGGTCACCCGGCTGCGCTCAACATCGCCGCCGCGGGAGAGCTGCTCGAGCCCTCCGAGGTGGCCGAGACCACGGTCCAGGGCCTGCGCAAGGGGTCCTTCCTGATCCTGCCCCACGCCTCGGTCGGTGCGAGCTACGCGGCCCGCGCCGCCGACCCCGACGGATGGATCGACCAGGTCGTGGCGGACTTCGCCGCGGCCACCCGACAGCGGAACTGAGGGGGACCGGTGCGCTACCGCCAGGTGGGACGGAGTGGGCTCGTCGTCAGCGAGCTGTCGCTGGGGACGTGGTCGGGCGGGTTGCCCGCCGCGATCGAGCAGCTGGGGCCCTGTGTGGGAGCCGCGCTGGATGCGGGGGTCACCACGTTCCACAGCTCGCCGGACTGGCTGGGCGGCGCCACCGAGTCCGTCCTGGGTGCGGCACTGACGGGCGAGGACCGCGACCGGCTGGTGCTCTGCAGCGGCATCTACCCCGGCCCGCCGACGGACCCCGGATCGGTGCACCCGAAAGCGGCCGACCCGAACTCGCGCCTGTCCCGCAAGCGGGTATTCGCCGGGGTACGGGGCGCGCTGCGCCGCCTGCGTACCGACCACATCGACGTGCTGTGCCTCATGCGCTTCGACGAGCACACGCCACTGGAGGAGACCATCGGGGCGGTCGCCGACCTCGTCCGCCAGGGCTCCGTGCACTATCTCGCGACATCGGAGTGGACGGCCGACCAGATCACCGAGGGCCGCGCGGTCGCGGCCGCGGCGGGCGTCGAGCTGGTGGCCAACCAGCCGCTCTACTCGATGCTGTGGCGGGTACCCGAGGCCCAGGTCATGCGGGTCGGCGAGCGCACCGGCATCGGTCAGATGGCGTTCGCGCCGCTGGGCCAGGGGCTGCTGAGTGGCAAGTACTGCGCCGGGGCCGTGCCGCCGGGGTCGCGCGCGGCCGACCCGGGCGCCGTCGGCATGGGTGCCCTGATCATCGAGGAGCTGCTGGACCGCGTGGACCGGGTGGCGGCGGTGGCCGAGGACATCGGCATGACGGCCGCCCAGCTCGCGATCGCCTGGGTGCTCCAGAACCACCAGGTGTGCACCGCGGTGGTGGGCGCCTCCGATCCGACCCAGGTGGCGGAGAACGCGCAGGCCACCGGCCGGGAACTCCCCTTCGACGTTCTGCTGCAGATCGACCAGTTGCTCGGCCGCATCATCCGGAGTGACCCCCGGATGACGATTCCGGCACCCCTCTGAGATCATGCCCGAGCGGTGGCCATGGCCCGTTCGATCTCGTCGGCGGTGAATCGCGGCGTGATGTGTTGCGGGCAGTTCCAGGAATATCCTTCAACGTTAACGAGAATGGAACGTTCGACTTTTCCGCGTTGCCCGTCCACGGCCAGTCGGTCGGCCAACGCCGGATCGTCGGCGGCGTCGATCACTCGGGCCGTGCCCAGCAGCTTGATCCGGCTCGGGTGCGCGTGGTCCATGAAGATCATCGCGACCCGGGCGGCGCCGGCGGGGTCGAGGTTTCCTGCGCTGATGTACTGGCGGTTGCCCCGCAGGTCGGCCCAGCCGATCGTCTTCTCGTCCAGTACGCGCACGAAGCCGGCCGGCCCGCCCCGGAACTGGACGTAGGGCCATCCGTCGGAACCGACGGTGGCCAGGTGGAAGTGGTCCCGCGCCGAGAGGAACGAGATCTCGTCCGGGCCGAGCCGGTCCTGCGCATCGGGCGAGGCGAGCATCCGGTCGCCGACGGCGCCGCTGCCGTAGTGCTCCTGGGCCGCCCGGACCTCCGGGGTGAAGGCCAGTTCCGCGAATCGCTGCGCCATGTCGGGATTCCTCACCAGTCATAACTAGTTAGACAGTGAGGACACTACCTGACCTGTCAAGACGCGAAGAGTGGTTAGATGACGCCCGTGCAGCAACGTCCGCTCGTCGGAGAGCCCCTCTCGCTCGACCTCGTCGACACCCTCTGGGACGGCGGCGACCAGCTCGCCGAGCCCGACGGCGTCGCTGCATGGCTGGCCGAGCACGGCTACCGGCACGGCTCGGTCGACGCGCTGGTCGAAGCCCGGACGGCGCTACGGGCGGCGCTGGAGCGCGGCGAGCGCGACGGGCTCAACGCCGTGCTCGCTCGCGGCACCCGCACACCGGTGCTGCGGGCCGACGGCCCCGGCGAGGATGTGGACGTCGATCCGCGATGGCGGCCGGCCTGGGACGCGGCGGTCGACTACCTGCGGCTGCTCACCGACCGGCCCGACCGGATCCGGAAGTGCGCGCGCCCCACCTGCGTCCTGTGGTTCCACGACGTCTCGCGCAACGGCACGCGCCGCTGGTGTGCGATGGAGGTCTGCGGCAACCGGGCCAAGTCCGGCCGCTACTACGAGCGGTCGCGACAGCGCTGACGGAAACGGTGCCGGCGCACGAACCCCCATGATCAGTGGGAGGGGGCAGGGGGCGCCAGGTCTGGCCGCCGGTGCCCACTCCCGGTGATCAAGGTCGGGAGCGTGGACCCGCGGGGCCTCGAACAGGGCCGCCACGTCCAGCGGCGCGCACGAGCACTTCAGCGGTCCTGACCGGCGGCGAACCAGCGCTCGATCGCCATCCGGCCGTCGGGCACGAACGGCCACCGGGCAGGTTCGGCCAGCCGCGCGCGCAGCTCGTCGAGGGTGATGCGTCCCGCCCACGCCACCTCCTCCGGCTGCGGGCGCAGCGGCCCGTCGTAGCGCACCTCGTAGGTGAAGACGTGGTAGCGCAGCCGGCCGTCGACGAAAGGGCTCTGTCCGACGAAAGTAAAGCGTTCGATCGGCGTGAGCGGTACGCCGGTGACGCCCAGCTCCTCGGCCAGCTCCCGCGCGGCGGCGTCGGCGGGATCCTCGCCGGCGTCGATGACGCCACCGGCCCAGCAGTCCCACAACGACGGATAGATCAACTTCTCGGCCGTGCGCCGGTGCACGACCACCCGTTCGCCGTCCAGGCTGCGGACCAGCACACCCGTGGCCCCGTGCCAGATCCCGTCCCGGTAGACCACCCCGCGGGACTCGACGCCCGTCACCCGTCCGGTCGAGTCGTACACCGCAACCTGCTCGTCCTGCGCCCGCACACGACCATCATCGTCGGGCCCGGCCGGTTAGGCTCGGGCAATGACCGCACGCCGCATCATGGGGACCGAGATCGAGTACGGCATCTCGGTCCCGGGCGACCCCACCGCCAACCCGGTGATCACCTCCACCCAGGTGGTGCTGGCCTACGCCGCGTCGCAGGACATCCCGCGCTCGCGCCGCGCCCGCTGGGACTACGAGGTGGAGTCACCGCTGCGCGACGCCCGCGGCTTCGACCTCTCCGCGCCCACCATGCACGTCCCGAACGACTCCGAGCTCGACGACCTCGGTGCGGCCAACGTCATCCTCACCAACGGCGCCCGGCTCTACGTCGACCACGCGCACCCCGAGTTCTCCAGCCCCGAGGTCACCACCCCCCGCGACGCCGTCATCTGGGACAAGGCGGGGGAGCGGGTGATGGAGGAGGCCGCGATGCGCGCCGCCACCGTGCCCGGCGCGCCGCGCATCCAGCTCTACAAGAACAACGTCGACGGCAAGGGTGCCAGCTACGGCTCCCACGAGAACTACCTGATGGCCCGCCAGACCACGTTCCCGTCGATCGTGGCCGGCCTGACGCCGTTCTTCGTCACCCGGCAGGTCGTGTGCGGCGCCGGCCGCGTCGGGATCGGCGCCTCCGGCGACGAGACGGGCTACCAGCTCTCTCAGCGCGCCGACTACATCGAGGTCGAGGTCGGGCTGGAGACCACGCTCAAGCGCGGCATCATCAACACCCGCGACGAGCCGCACGCCGACGCCGACAAGTACCGCCGCCTGCACGTCATCATCGGCGACGCCAACATGAGCGAGTACTCCACGCTCCTCAAGGTCGGCACGGCCGCGCTGGTGCTCGACATGATCGAGAAGGGTGTCCGGTTCGACGAGCTGCGTCTGGCCGAGCCCGTCCGCTCCGTGCACCGGATCAGCCACGACCCGTCGCTGAAGCTGACGGTCGACCTCGCCGACGGTCGCAAGATGACCGGCCTCGACGTCCAGCAGGCCTACTTCGAGAAGGCCAGCAAGCACGTCGAGAACACGATGGGTGCCGACGTCGACGACGCCACCGCCGAGGTCCTGCAGATCTGGGGCGAGGTGCTCGACGACCTGGCCCGCGACCCCATGAGCACCGCCGACCGGCTGGACTGGACGGCCAAGCTGCGCCTGCTGGAGGGCTACCGCGAGCGCGACGGCCTGGCGTGGGACGCGCCGCGCCTGCACCTCGTCGACCTGCAGTACACCGACGTCCGGATGGCGAAGGGGCTCTACAACCGCCTCGCCGCCCGCGGCTCGATCAAGCGCCTGGTCACCGAGGACGAGGTCACCGCCGCGATGCGCACGCCCCCGGAGGACACCCGCGCCTACTTCCGCGGCCGCTGCCTGGAGCGCTACCCGTCCGAGGTGGCCGCGGCGTCGTGGGACTCGGTGATCTTCGACCTGGGCCGCGAGTCGCTGGTGCGGATCCCGACCCTGGAGCCGCTGCGCGGCACCCGCAAGCACGTGGGCGAGCTCCTCGACAACTCCCGCACCGCGGAGGAGCTGGTGGAGGCGCTGACCCGGGGTTGATCACACGACGCGCCCACCGGAAAGCCCGGGACATCGGGCGTGTCGGCATTTCGCTGGGTAGTGTTGAACTACCGGACACCGGTAGGCCGCGCGGGCGCCGCGCGGTCGTCGGAGCCCAGAACCCGGAGTATCGGGCGCGAGGAGGAGACACCCATGTCGCAGGAGCAGACCAAGCGTCAGGGCGGCGGAGGCGGGGACGACGACGAGGGCGGCGACGCCGCGGCGGCGGGCCAGGAGCGTCGCGAGAAGCTCGGCGAGGACGTCGACACCATCCTCGACGAGATCGACGACGTGCTCGAGGAGAACGCCGAGGACTTCGTCCGGGCGTATGTCCAGAAGGGCGGCGAGTAGCCTCCCACCGCCGGCGTGAGCCGGCACCATCTACGCCGCCGGCCCGGCCGGCTCCAGATCGTCGCTGGACCAGCACCACCGCACCCGCACGTGGAGAGGCACGCCCTGACCATGCCGTTCTCGGAGTCCCGCCCGCCTACAGGCCTGGACGCGTACCTCGCTCCCGGTCCGTCCTCGTTCACCGACTTCGTCACGGCGAACGCGCCGCACCTGCTCCCCGGTCGCGTCCCGGAGGGGCTCGCGCCGCACGCCGGTGCCGCCCTCGACGTGCCGCACGGCACCACGATCGTCGCGCTGGTGTTCGACGAGGGTGTCGTCATCGCCGGTGACCGCCGCGCCACCTCGGGCAACGTCATCGCCCAGCGCGACATCGAGAAGATCTTCATCACCGACGGCTATTCGGCCGTGGGCATCGCCGGCTCGGCCGGCATCGCCATCCAGATGGTGCGGCTGTTCACCGTCGACCTCGAGCACTACGAGAAGACCGAGGGCGTGCCGCTGTCGCTGGACGGCAAGTCCAACAAGCTCGCCGGCATGGTCGCCCAGAACCTGGGTGCGGCGATGCAGGGCTTCGTGGTGGTGCCGCTGTTCGTCGGCTACGACACGGAGGCCGAGCCGTCCAAGGCCGGCCGGATCGTCACCTACGACGCCACCGGGGGGCGCTACGACGAGTGGCTCGGTTACCACTCCGTCGGCTCCGGTTCGGTGTTCGCGAAGTCGTCGCTGAAGAAGATCCACCGGACCGACGCCGACCTCGCCACCACCGTGCGCAACGCCATCGAGGCGCTCTACGACGCCGCCGACGACGACTCCGCCACCGGTGGCCCCGACCTGACGCGCCGGATCTACCCGGTGGTCGTGTCCATCACCGGGGCCGACGGCGCGGTGCGCCGCTCCGAGGAGGAGATCGAGGCCGTCGTCCGCGACGTCGTGGCCCGCCGCACCGAGCACCCCGACGGCGGCTGACCACGTGCTCGCTGACCGACTTGCCCAGCAGGATGAGGAGCTCCTCCCGTGACGATGCCGTTCTACTCGTCGGTCGACCAGCTGCTGCGCGACCGCTCCGAGCTCGCCCGCAAGGGCATCTCCCGCGGCCGCAGTGTCGTGGTCCTGACCTACACCGGCGGCGTGCTGTTCGTGGCCGAGAACCGCTCCAAGGCGCTGCACAAGGTCTCGGAGATCTACGACCGCATCGGCTTCGCCGCCGTCGGTCGCTACAACGAGTTCGACAACCTGCGCACCGGCGGTATCCGCATGGCCGACGTGCGCGGTTACTCCTACGACCGGCGTGACGTCAGCGGGCAGATGCTCGCCAAGGCCTATGCGCAGGCCCTGGGCACCGCGTTCGTCGAGCAGCAGAAGCCCTACGAGGTGGAGCTGTGCGTCGCCGAGGTGGGTGTCACCGCGGACGGCGACCAGCTCTACCGCATCACCTACGACGGGTCCATCACCGACGAGCCGCAGTTCGTGGTCATGGGCGGCACCACCGAGCCGATCAGTACGAAGCTCAAGGACACCTACCAGCCCGGGCTCGACCTGGCGGCGGCCATCGGGATCGCGGTCGAGGGTCTGGAGGCGGCGGCCACCCCGGGCGGCAACGCCGGAAACGGGGGTGCCCCGGCCTCGCGGGTCCTCGGTGTCAGTGCGCTGGAGGTGGCGGTGCTCGACCGCTCCCGCCCCCGGCGCACCTTCCGGCGCATCCTCGGTCCCGCGCTGCGCGATCTCCTCCCGGAGGAGAACCGCGCGGTCGACGACCCGGCCCCTTCGGCCGAGCCGGTCGGCGGCGACGACACCGCCGCAGGCAGCGCAGCCACCGAGAGCTGATCCGCGCACCACGACGGCCCCGCAGGTCCTGCGGGGCCGTCGCGCGTGTTCCGTATTGTGTGATGCGGGTCATGGAAAGGGATGTCGAAGACCGGCGGCCGGCTCCGTACTGCTCACGAACGGGGCCCGACCGGGCCCCGCGTCGCGGAGGAGAGTCATGAAGTACCTGCTGATCATCCAGATGAACCCGGCGACCTGGGAGTCGTTGTCCGAGGCCGAACGTACCGAGATCGCCGGCGGGCAGACCTCGTTCATGGAGACGATCACCGCGTCCGGGGAGATGGTCGGCACCCTCGCACTGGCCGACCCCTCGCAGAGCGCGGTGGTCCGCGGGCGCCCCGGCGCGTCGACGGTGACCGACGGCCCCTTCCTGGAGGCCAAGGAGTACATGGGCGGCTTCTACGTCGTCGACTGCGAGAACGTCGAGCGGGCCCACGAGCTCGCGGCCATGATCCCGGGCACCGAGCACCTCCCGGTCGAGGTCCGACCGGTGATCTTCTCGGCGTGATGGGGGAGCCGGGCGTCGAGGATCTGCTGCGCCGCAGTGCGCCGCAGGTCCTCGGCGCCCTGGTCCGCAGGCACGGCCGGTTCGACCTCTGCGAGGACGCGGTCCAGGAGGCGCTGCTCGCCGCCGCCCGCGCCTGGCCCCAGTACGGCCTCCCGGACGAACCCGTCGCCTGGTTGATCGCGGTGGCGGGCCGGAAGCTCACCGACCTGTGGCGCAGCGAGCACGCCCGCCGCCTGCGCGAGGACACCGTCGCCGCGGACCCCTCGACGCCGCAGCACGCCCCCGGTGCCGACATGCCGGGTCCCGCGGTCGACGACACGCTGGAGCTGCTGCTGCTGTGCACCCATCCGGCACTGTCCGAACCGAGCCGGATCGCGCTGACCCTCCGCGCGGTCGGCGGGCTGACCACCGCCGAGATCGCCCGGGCCTTCATGGTGCCCGAGCCGACGATGGGCCAGCGCATCAGCCGGGCCAAGGCCACGATCAGCGCCGCGGGCGCGTCGTTCACGCTGCCCGGCCACGACCGTGACGAGCGGCTCGCCGCCGCCCTGCACGTCCTCTACGTCGTCTTCACCGAGGGACACACCGCCACCGCGGGCCCGACGCTGACGCGGGTCGACCTCACCGCGGAGGCCGTCCGTCTGACCCGCCGGCTCCACCGCCTCCTTCCCGGCGACGGCGAGATCGCCGGGCTGCTCACGCTGATGCTCCTCGTCGACGCCCGCCGGGCCGCGCGCACCGGCGCGGACGGACGCCTGGTGCCGCTGGCCGAGCAGGACCGGAGCCGGTGGGACCACGGGGCCATCGGCGAGGCCACGGACCTGCTCGAACGCACGCTCTCTGCGGCCCCACTCGGGCCCTACCAGCTCCAGGCCGCGATCGCGGCCGTGCACGCCGAGGCCGCCGGTGACGCCGACACCGACTGGCGCCAGATCGCCGTCCTCTACCGGATGCTCGAGCGGCGCTCGGACAACCCGGTGGTCACGCTCAACCGCGCGGTCGCGGTCGGCATGGCCCACGGCCCCGCCCGGGGCCTCGAGGTGCTCGACTCGGTGGCCGCCGACCCCCGCCTGCGGCGCACCCACCGACCGGATGCGGTTCGCGCCCACCTCCTCGAACGGCTCGGCGACCACGCCGGGGCCCGCGAGCACTACCGGCGAGCCGCCCGCGCGGCCCTCAACCAGCCCGAGAAGCGGTACCTCGAGGAGCGCGCCGCGAGCCTAGAGCTGACGGAGCAGGACCAGTGACCAGGGGGCGAGCTCCCGTTCGACCATGAGCCGTCCGTCCGCGTCGGCCGTGAGGTGCTCCCGCGCCGTGGCCTCACCGGCGCGGGCCACCGCCGCTGTCCGCGCGGGGGTCCAGTCCTGCGGCTCACCCAGCCGCGTCCAGGCGGTGCGGGCGTCGCCGTGGTCGGCGTCGAGCACCTCCAGCACGAACGGGGCACCGGACGTCACGCCATCCAGCTCGATCCGCAGCGTTGCCGGCGAGCCCGTGGCCGCGGTGGCCAGCGCCTGGGCCGGATCGTCGTAGGACGCCGGCGTCGAGCGCGTCACCTCCGGCGGGTGGTGGAAGGCCAGCACCGTGAGCAGGCCGGTGTCGGCGTGCCGCGACACCACTCCGCACGCCGTGCGGGCCAGCAGTTCGTCGCCCAGCGCGTGCAGGAACCGGTAGGCGTGCAGCACCGGTTTCGCGATCCCGCGGCCCGAGATCATGCCGAAGCCGCCGTGGAACTCGGTCTCGCCGGCGCCGTTCTCCTCGAAGATGTCGGTGAACGTCCAGTACGCCAGCGAGTCGACGAGCCCGAGCGACGCCAGCACCGTCCGCACGACGTACGTGGCGGCGGGCAGGGTGTCGTGGGCGTGGTCGCGCGGGGACGAGCTGGAGTTCCACTCCGTGATGTGGATGGCCGCGTCCGGGAACGCCGATCCGTCGACGATCTTGCGGAGCAGGGCCAGGTCGTTGGGGGTGGCATCGACGCCGCGGGTGCGGCGCAGGCCGCCGCCGTGCTCGTCGAGCGCCCAGTCGCTGGGATAGGGGTGGACGCTGACGAAGTCGACGGGCAGCCCCTCGCGCGCGCAGTGCTCCAGGAAGTGCTCCAGCCACACCGGCCGCCACTCCAGGGCGTCGAGATCGACCTCGCCCACATGCTGGGTGACGTCCTCGCGCTCGCCGTCGAAGCGGGCGTCGGGCACGAAGTTCGACGTGGCCGGCCCACCCACGCGCAGTTGCGGGTCCACCGCCTTCACCGCGGCGACGGTGGCGGCGTAGAGCGCGTAGTACTCGCTGCGGGTGCCGCGGAAGAACGGGTCGAGGTTGGGTTCGTTCCACACCTCGAACCACCAGCTCCGCACCTCGGCGCGCCCGTAGCGGTGCACCCAGTGCTCGACGGTGGCGTGCACCAGATCGGCCCAGGCGTCGAGGTCGACGGGCGGGGAGCCGTGGGCGCCCCACCAGAACACCGTGGCCTTCTCCCGGGCCAGCGCGCCGGGGGCGAACCCCAGCTCGACGAACGGCCGCACGCCCAGCTCCAGCATCCGGTCGACCACGGCGTCGACGTAGCCGAACGTGGGCGGACCGTCGGTGCGGTGCACGAACATGTCGTCGTGGAACAGCCCGTGGAAGCGGACGGAGGCGAACCCGCACTCGGCGTGGACGCGGGCCAGGTGGGCCTGCCAGTCGCTGCGCAGGGCCTCCGCGGCGCGGCCGGCGCCCACGACGCGTTCCCAGTAGTGGTCGAGCGGGGTGCCCGCGGCGGTCGCGGACGCGTGCAGGATCACGGGCGCTCGCCCAGCGCGAACCGGGTGAACGCCCCACCCACCAGCGGCTCCGGTTCGCCGCCCACCTCGCCCGCGAACTTCTCCGCGTCGTCGACGGGGTGGTAGCCGATCGCGTTCCCTGCCGCGTGCGAGACGAATCCGCGGGTGTTGGCCGACATGCCCCAGACGATCCGGTGGCCGAGCGGGCCGGGCGCGGCCAGGCATGCCTCCACCAGCCGGGCGCAGTCGTCGAACGACAGCCACGTGGACAGGTCGCGGGTGCTGCGGGGGAGCTCGAAGCAGGTGCCGATGCGCAGGCTGACGACGTCGAGACCGTGCCGGTCGGCGTAGAGGGCGCCGAGCGCCTCCATGGCCACCTTGCTCATGCCGTAGAAGGTGTCCGGGCGGGCCGCGACATCGGCGGGGAGGCCGCCCCCCGCGGGTACGGGCGTCATGCCGGTGGCGTGGTTGCTCGACGCGAGGATCACCCGCGGCACGCCGGCGCGCACAGCGGCGTCGAGCACCGTGCGGGTGCCGTGGATGTTGACGTCCAGGATGTCCTCCCACGGCGCCTCGGCGGAGATGCCGCCGAGGTGCAGGACGGCGTCGACACCGGTGCACGCGGTGAGCATCAGGTCGGGATCGGTGACCGAGCCCGCGACGGTCCCGTCGCCGCCCGCGGTGAGGTCGAGCAGCCGCAGGGTGCGACCCGGCCGGGCGAGGCGGGGCCGCAGGGCTCGGCCGACCCCACCCTCGGAGCCGGTCATGAGGATCTTCATCGGACGCCCTCCCGGCGCAGTGTGGTGGCGAGTTCGGTGGTGGCCGCGACGACGGCCTCGGCGACGGCGGCGAGTACACCCGGCTCTTCGGCGGCTGCGGCGGGCAGCGAGCAGCTGATCGCGTCGGTGGCCGGGATCCGGTAGGAGACGGTGGCGGCGACGCAGACGACGCCGGGCGTGTTCTCCTCGTGCTCGACGGCGTACCCGCGGGTGCGGGTCGCCTCCACCGCCCGCACCAGCGCGTCGGGATCGGTGATCGTGGCCGGGGTCAGCGCGACCATGGGCGAGGGCAGGAGCGCGGAAATCTCCAGGTCGGTCAGCTCCGCGAGCAGGCACTGGCCCAGCGCGGTGGCGTACGCGGGGAGCTTGCGCCCGACGCGCGGGGCGCCGCGCCGCCGGTCGATGCTCTCCCGGGTGGCCAGGTACAACACGTCGCAGGCCTCGCGGCGGGCGAAGTGCACGGTGCGACCGAGCTTCTCCCGCAGCTCCTCGAGGGTGCGGTTGGCGGCGGGCAGTGCCTCGTAGCGGTCGAGGTAGGCGGTGCCCGTGAGCAGGGCGCTGGGCCCGATCCCGAAGGTGGTGCCGCTCTCGTCGGCCTCCACCCACCGCAGCTCGCGCAGGGTGCGCAACAGCGCGTGCAGGCTGGAGCGCGGGTAACCGGTGGCGCGCTGGATCTCGCCCACGGTCATCCGGTGCGGGCTGGCCGCGAGCGTCTCCAGCAGAGCCACGGTGCGCTCGGCGGACTTCACCGGTGAGAACGCCTCGGTCATGACGGGTAGCCCCCCTTTTGCTTGACGCCCACCATAGTGCCTCCCTATCGTCCGACAGGACAGCGTCCAGATGGTTGGGAAGTGTCCACATATGTGGACGCGGGAGATGAGGACGGCGATGTCCCGATGGAGACGGAGCGTGGCCGCGGCCGCGCTCACCTGCGGCGTGCTGGCCGGTTGTGCCGGGCCCGCCGCCGAGCTGAACCCCCCGCAGGACCCGCGCGCCGGCATCGAGATGTGGATCCGGCAGGCCCCGTCGAGCCCCTCGGCCGACACCGCCCGCACCCTGGCCGCGGCCTACACGAAACGCACGGGCGTGCCCGTCACCGTCGTCGCGATCTCGAACGACTTCGAGACGAAGCTCTGGCAGCGCGCCGCCCAGAAGGACCTGCCCGACGTGATCATCAACGACACGTCGCAGCTGGGGCAGCTCGCCGCCCAGGGTCTCGTGCGCCCGGTCGACCGGGCCGCGTACCCGAACCTGTCGGACCGCGCCTGGTCCGCGGCCCAGGACGCCGACGGCACGTACTACGGCGTGCCGTTCTCCGCGCAGGTGCCGGCGCTGCTGATCAACCGGGCCTGGCGCGAGCATCTGCACCTGCCGCTGCCCACCACCCGTGAGCAGATCCGGGCGATGGCGCTGGCCTTCACCCGCGACGACCCCGACGGCGACGGGAAGGCCGACACCTACGGCCTCGACTTCGCCGGCTCCACCACCCGCGGCTACGCCTCCTGGTACATGACCTCGTTCCTGTGGGGCGACGGCGGCGACTTCATCGGCGGCCCCGCGGGCTCCGTCGCCGGGACGATGGCCACACCCGCGTCGACGGCCGGCGTCGGGGCGATCCGCGACATGGCGTGCGTCGACCGCTCGCTCCAGCCCGGCGCGGGCACCGCGGACACCTCGGTGGCCCACCAGTCCTTCGAGTCCGGCGAGAGCGGCATCTACCTCATCGGGCCCTACATCCTGAGCCGGTTCGACAAGAGCATGGGCAAGGGCGCCTACGACGTCGTGCCCGTGCCTCCGGGGGCCGGCGGGTCCACCGTCCTGGCGGAGGGCGAGAACCTCTACCTCTCGCAGGGCTCCCGCAACCGCGCCGCGCAGGAGTCGTTCGCCGCGTTCGCCACATCGAAGGAGGGACAGGAGATCGGCATGTCGCCCGGCAACACCGGCCAGATCGTGCGGTTGCCCGTGAACACCACTGTCGACGCGAAGGCCATCCGCAAGGATCCACGCTGGGACGTCTACGCGCAGAGCTACGCCACCTCGGGCCGCTACGTGCCGGCCGTGCCGAGCTGGACGGCGATCCGGCAGCTCTCCGCGGACACCGTCAACGCGGTGATCGTCGACTGCTCGCTGGACCTGCGCACCGAGCTCACCGACCTCGACGGGAAGCTCGACGCCGAGCTGAAGCTGCAGGGGGAGAGGTCCTGATGGCCACGAGCATCGCCCCCCGCCCCGTGACGGCCCCGCGGGTCGCCGTGCCCCGCCTGCGGGGCCGCGCGCTGGTTCCGTGGTTGTTCCTCGCCCCGGCCATCGTGCTGTTCCTGGTGTTCAAGTTCGTGCCGATGTTCCAGGCCGTCGTCATGTCGTTCCAGGACGTGCGGCCCTACCTCGGCAACGTCGGGGTCGGCGGCCGCAACTACACCGGGCTGGTCCAGAGCTCCGGGTTCCTGTCCGCGGTGGGCAACACGGTCGTGCTGGCCGTGGGGCAGACGGTCGGCGCGTTGGTCGTCGGCTTCGTGCTGGCGCTGCTGGTGGAGGGACAGGCGCGGTCGCTCGCGTTCGTGCGCTCCGCCGCGTTCCTGCCGGTGGTGGTGCCCGTGGCCGTCGTGGCCGAGCTGTGGCGGGCGCTCTACTCGCCGTCGCCCGACGGCCCGTTCAACGAGATCATCGCGCTGTTCGGCGCCCTGCCGCAGGGCTATCTGAACGACCCGGGCCAGTCGCTGCTCTCGGTGATGGCCGTGGGCATCTGGCGCGACGCCCCCTACGACATGATGATCATCGTGGCCGGCCTGGTGGGCATCGACCGCACGCTCTACGAGGCCGCCGACATCGACGGTGCCTCGCGCTGGCGGCGGATCTTCCACGTCACGCTGCCGGGACTGCGCCCGGTGATCGCCATCCTGCTCACGCTCGCCGCCGTTCGCGGGCTGCGCGTGTTCACCGAGGTGTTCGCCCTGACCAACGGCGGCCCCAACGGCACCACGGAGGTGCTCATGACCTTCATCTACAAGGTGGGCTTCGAGCAGAACCGGCTCGGGCTCGCCTCCGCGGGGGCGGTGGTGCTCTTCCTGGCCACCCTGGTCCTGACGCTCGGCGTGCGGGCGGTGCGGCGATGAGCGCCTCCTCCGATACCGCTCTCGGGCTGACGGACGGTCGCGGCTCCCGCGCGGTGCGCCTCGTCATCGGGATCGTGCTGGTCGTGGTCTTCGCCGGCCCGCTGCTGGCCATGACCGTCACCGCGTTCTCCGACGGGGCCGGGGGGCTCGTGCTCTGGCCGGAGGAGCTCGGCCTGGAGAACTTCCGCATCGCCGTCGACCTCGACGTGCTGCGCTACCTCGGCAACTCGTTCGTCGTGGTCGGCGGGGCGCTCCTGCTGCAGGTCGCCGTCAGCGTCTTCGCCGGCTACGCGTTGGCGCGCAAGCGCTTCCGCGGAGCCGCGTTCGTCATGGTGGCGGTGCTCGCCACGATGATGCTGCCCGAGGAGGTGCTGGCGATCCCGCTGTCGCTGGTGCTCGCCGACGTGCCGGTGATCCACGTCAACCTCATCGGCTCGCTCGCCGGCGTGATCTTCCCGCTCGGGGCGTGGGGCTTCTCGATCCTCGTGATGACGGAGTTCATGCGGGAAGTGCCCGTCGAGCTGGAGGAGGCGGCGCGCCTCGACGGCGCCGGGGAGTGGACCGTGTTCTCGCGGATCATCCTGCCGCTGTGCAAGCCCGCTCTCGGTGTCATCGGCGTCTTCGGCTTCACGATGATCTGGGACCAGTACCTGCTCCCGCTGATCGTCTCCGACGACGCCTCCACGTACACGCTGCCGATCGCGCTGCGGTCGCTGCGCACCGACCCCGACGTCACCGTCGGCGTGCTCATGGCGTCGTCGCTGCTGGCGCTGCTGCCCTCGGTGCTCGTGTTCCTGTTCTTCCAGCGTTCCTTCGCCCGCGGGCTCACCGCGGGCGCTCTGAAGGGTTAGGACCTGTTCATGACCATCCCCTCCGGCCTGCTGTCGTTCCCGCTCACCCCGTTCACCGCCGACGGAGATCCCGCCCTCGACGTGCTGGCCACCCACCTGGAGGACCAGCTCCAGGCCGGTCCCGGGGCGATGTTCGTCGCCTGCGGCACCGGCGAGGGCGCCTCGCTGGACGCCGACGAGTACGCGGCCGTCGTCCGCCGCGCCGTCGAGGTCGTCGGCGGGCGGGTGCCGGTCTGGGTCGGCGCGGGCGGCGGCCTGGGCACGGCCCGCACGCAGGCCGCCATCGCCGCATCGGCCGGGGCCGACGGGCTGCTGCTGATGCCGCCGTACCTGGTGCAGGGGCCGGAGGCGGGCGTCGTCGCGCACGTCCGGGCCGTGGCCACGACCGGCGCGCTGCCGGTCGTCGTCTACCGCCGGGACACGGCCAAGCTCGGCCCGGCGGGGGTGCTGGCGCTGCTGGACATCCCGTCGGTGGTCGGGCTGAAGGACGGGTTCGGCGACCTCGAGATGATGACGCGCGTGGTGTCGACGGTCCGCACGAGCGGCCACCCGCGGGCGCAGGAGTTCGGGTTCCTCAACGGCCTGCCCACGGCCGAGCTGTCCGCCGCCGCCTACCGGGGCATCGGTGTGCACGACTACTCCTCGGCCGTGCTGTGCTTCGCCCCTGACATCGCGACGGCGTTCTACACCGCACTCGGCACCGACGACCGGCGCACCGTGGACGCCCTGCTCTCGGCGTTCTACCTGCCGCTGGCCCAGCTGCGTGACACCACGCCCGGCTACGCCGTGTCGTTGGTGAAGGAGGGGGCGCGACAACGCGGCGTGCCGGTCGGGCCGGTCCGTCCACCGCTGGTGGAGGCCTCGCCCGAGCACTCCGACCGCCTGGGCGAGCTGGTGGCCGCGGGCCGGGCCGTCCTCTCGCGCTCGGGGGCTGTCGAGTCCTCGCCACCGAGCCCGGCTTCGCAACAGGCCACCCGCACAGTCGAGGAGATCAGAGCATGACCAGCCCGATCTCCGAGGTCATCGTCACGCCGGTCGCTTTCGCCGACCCGCCCCTGCTCAACGCGGCCGGGGTGCACGAGCCCTACGCGCTGCGGTCGATCATCGAGGTCCGGTGCGCCGACGGCTCCTACGGCCTCGGCGAGAGCTACGGCAACACCGCGCACCTCGAGGGACTGCAGGCCGTCGCCGCGCAGCTGCCGGGCCTGGACCCGATGCGCCGCAACGACCTCGCGCGCGTCGTCGAACGGCACGTCCGCACGGTCGCCGACGATGGCGGCAGCGCCGGGTCGGTGTCGGCCACCCGCACCTTCGGAGCGTTGATCTCGCCGTTCGAGGTGGCCTGCCTCGACGTCACGGGCAAGGCGCTCGGGCGGCCGGTGTCCGACCTGCTCGGGGGCGCCGTGCGCGACCGCGTCGACTTCAGCGCCTACCTCTTCTACCGCTTCGCCGCCCACCCCGGCCAGGACGTCGACGAGTGGGGTGCGGCGCTGGACCCCGAGGGGATCGTCGCGCAGGCCCGGAAGATGATCACCGAGTACGGATTCGGTTCGATCAAGCTCAAGGCCGGCGTGCTCGCCCCCGACGCCGAGGCGGACGCGATCCTGGCGCTGCGCGAGGCCTTCCCGGACCTGCCGCTGCGCATCGACCCCAACGCCGTCTGGGACGTCGACACCGCGGTGCGCATCGCGAAGCGCCTCGACGGGGTGCTGGAGTACTTCGAGGACCCCGTGCGCGGCATCCCGGAGATGGCGGCCCTGTCGGCACAGATCGACGTGCCGCTGGCCACCAACATGTGCGTGGTGGCGTGGGAGCACGTCGCCCCCGCCGTCCGGGACGACGCCGTGCAGATCGTGCTGTCGGACCACCACTACTGGGGTGGTCTACGGGCCTGCACCGAGCTGGCGCGCACCTGCGAGACGTTCGGGCTGGGGCTGTCCATGCACTCCAACAGCCACCTCGGCATCAGCCTGGCCGCGATGGTGCACCTGGGCGCGGCCACCCCGCACCTGACCTACGCCCTCGACACGCACTGGCCGTGGAAGCACGAGGACCTGGTGACCGGCGCGCCCGTCTTCTCGGGCGGCTCGGCTGCCGTGCCGACGACGCCGGGCCTGGGCGTGGAACTGGACCGGGACGCGCTGGCGCGCCTGCACGAGCAGTACCTGAGCTCCGGCATCCGCGCCCGCGACGACATCGGTTACCTGCGGCGCAACTGGGCCGAACCGGAACTGACGAAGCTCCTCGGCGAGGGGCACATGTTTTCGTGACCGTCGGCTATCTCTACCCCTGGGACGTCACGCCCGACGCTCCCGCGCGGTTCCGGGAGTGGGGCTTCGACACCGTCGCCATGGCGACCGCCTACCACGGCGTGCGGGCCGCGACACCGCGTGATCCCGCCCGCCGGTTCGTCGACACGGCCGCGGCCCTCCACCGCCCTTTGCAAAGCGCGTTCGAGGAACCGCCGGACGGCCCGGCGTGGACCGACGACCCCGACCCCGTCGCGACGGCCACGCGCCGGCTGGGCGACGCCGGGATCGCGGTGCTGCCGTGGATCGTGCTCACCCACTCGTCGGTGACCGGGGGTCGACGCCCCGACTGGTGTGCGGTGTCGGCGCTGGGGGACCGCTACCGGTGGGCGCTGTGCCCGTCGCACCCGTCGGTCCGGGCGCACGCCGCCGCGCTCGCCGCATCGGCGCTCGCTCCTGCCGGTGTGCCGTGGGGCGGGGTCGTGCTGGAGGCGTGCGGGTCCATGGGTGCCCAGCACGGCGGCCCGCACGAGAAGACCGACGGCGCCTACGACCCGGCCACGATGGAACTGCTGTCGGTGTGCTGTTGCGTCGCGTGCGCTGCGGGCCGCCGCCAGGCCGGAATCGACCCGGATCGCGTGACGACGCTCCTCCGCGCCGCGGTGCTCGACGCCGCGGGCGGCCCGGCTCCATCGGCGGACGACGCGCTGGGGTCGCTGGCCGAGCCCGTGATCACGCTGCGGGAGGCCGCCACGGCGGCCCTGGTGGACGCCGTCCTGCCGCACGTGCGCGCCGCCGCCCCCGAGGCACCGGTCTACGCCCACTCCCAGCCGCACCGCTGGGCCACCGGCGCCGCACCCGCCCTCACCGACGCGCTCGCAGCGGCGACCGACACCGTGGTGGTGCCGGCGTGGGCGCCCGGCGGCCGCGGAGCCGCGGCCGTGACCGCGGTGAGGGCCCGGGGCCTGCGCGCCGCCCCGTACGTCACCGTGCTGCCGCCGGTGGACCCCGCCGCCCTGCCCGGCCACCACGCCGAGCTGTTCGCGGCCGGCGCCGACGAGCTGCACGTCTACCACCTGGGGCTCGCGCCCCGTGACCGCGAGAAACTGCTCTCCGAGAGGGCTCCGTGATCACGCCGACCACCGCCACGACGCCCGTTCCAGCCGCCCCACCGTCAGGAGTCCTCGGCATGAACGACATCACCGCCGCCGCAGGCCGGGCCGCCGCGCCCTACGCGGCCTGGTCCGCCACCCGCCGCCGCGACCTGCTGCACACCGTCGCCGACGCCCTGGAGGCCCGCCGGTCCGACCTGGTGCCGCTCGCCGTCCGGGAGTCGGGCCTGACCACGGCCCGGCTGGAGGGCGAGCTCACCCGCACCACCAACCAGCTGCGCCTGCTCGGCGACTTTGTCGCCGCCGGTGGGCACCACGAGCACCGCGACTCACCCGGCGGCGCCCCCGATGGTTCCGACATCACCATCGCGGTGGTGCCCGTCGGACCGGTGGCGGTCTTCGCGGCGTCCAACTTCCCGTTCGCCTTCGGCGTGCCCGGCGGTGACACCGCCTCGGCGCTGGCCGCGGGTTGCCCCGTCGTGGTCAAGAGCCATCCCGCGCAGCCGGAGCTGAGCCGGCTGCTCGTCGCGATCCTGGGCGAGTCCATCACCGCAGCCGGAGCACCCGAGGGCACGTTCGGGGCCGTCGAGGGTGCGGACAACGACGTCTCGATCGACCTCGTGACCGCCCCCGAGATCACCGCTGTCGGATTCACCGGGTCCCTGCGCGGCGGCCGGGCCCTCATGGACGCCGCCGCCGCGCGCCCCGACCCCATCCCCGTCTACGCCGAGATGGGCAGCCTCAACCCGCTGTTCGTGCTGCCCGGGGCGGCCGCCGAGACCGACCGCGCGGCCGCGGTGGCCGGCGCCGTCACCGGCTCGGCGGGGCAGCTCTGCACCAAGCCCGGCCTCGTGATCGTCCCCGACGACGTGACCGGCACCGCCTTCGCCGACGCGCTCACCACCGCGGTCACGGTGACCGGGGCGGCGCCGATGCTGACCCCCGGGATGCTCGCCGCGCACCGCGACTGGGCCGAGGAGGTCGGCAAGCGCGAGGAGCTGACCGTCACGTCCGGCACGGCCGACGGCGAGGCCGCGGCACCGCTCGTGATCCGCACGGGTCTGCCCTCGGGGGACCTGCTGGAGGAGCACTTCGGGCCGGCGGTCGTCATCGCCGCGGTCCCGGTCGAGCGCTATGCGGCTCTCGCCGCCGCCCTCCCCGGCTCGCTCACCGCCACGCTGCTGGGCACCGACGCCGACGCCACGACCGCCGCCCCGCTGGCCGCCACCCTGGCCCGGGGCGCCGGTCGCGTGATCTGGAACGGCGTGCCCACCGGAGTCGGGGTCTGCGACGCGATGCAGCACGGCGGCCCGTGGCCGGCCACCGGGGCGCCGTGGAGCACCTCCGTGGGCACCGCGTCGGTCCGCCGTTTCGTGCGCCCGGTGGCCCTGCAGGGTCTGCCGGCTGCTCTGCTGGAGGCGATAGCCCGCTGATCACGGGCAGATGGTCGCTCCGGGTGATCCACTGGCGACCATCTCGCCGTGATCACCGCCGGGCCGGGGTTACCCTCGACCGGTGATCGAGCGCCTCGCCCTCACCACCTCCGACGGGGTCGTGCTCGAGGCAGAACTGGCCGTTCCTGACCAGGCCTCCACCGCGGGGTTCGTACTCTGCCACCCGCACCCGCGGTACGGCGGCTCCATGCACACCACCGTCGTCGAGGCGCTGTTCGACGCCCTGCCCGGCCACGGTGCCACCTGCCTGCGGTTCAACTTCCGCGGGGTGGGCGCCAGCACGGGGGAGCACACCGGGGGCGACGCCGAGCGCCTCGACGTGGAAGCGGCCGTCGCCGCACTGGCCGAACGCCTCGACCCCGGTCGGCCGCTGGTGCTGGCCGGGTGGTCGTTCGGCGGTGACATGGCGCTGTCGGTCACCCCGCCCCGGGTGACGTCCTGGTTCGGTATCGCCCCACCGCTGCGCTACGCGCACGATCTCGACGTGGTGGCCGCTGATCCGCGCCCGGTCCTGCTCGCGCTGGCCGGACGCGACGAGGTGCGGCCCCCGGCGGAGGTGATCGCGGCGACGACGGGCTGGACGAACACCGAGGTCGAGGTGCTGCCCGGTGCGTCGCACTTCTTCAGCGGCGGCACCTCGCGCCTGGTGGAGCTCGCCGCGGGGCTCGTTCAGTCGTAGGTGCGCAGCTCCACGCCGTTGCCGTCGGGATCGGCCACGTAGATGCCGCGGCCCTGGCCGCGGGCCCCGGACAGCTCCTTCGGCCCGGCCACTCCGTGGTCGGCGGCGACGGCGTCCAGATCCGCGTCGACGACGAGCGCGAAGTGCGCCAGGTTCTCCCCGGTGCGTTCGCCGGCCAGCACGTCGATGATCGTGTCCGGGCTGACCCGCAGCGACGCGAACGGCACCTCGCCGCGCCGCCACTGCTCGAGCCGCTCCACTCCCAGCCCCAGCACGTCGGAGTACCAGGCGATCAGGCGCTCGGCGTCGGGGGAGACGAGCACGATGTGGTCCAGCCCGGCGACACGCATGGGCCCAACGAAACAGGGCCCGCCCGCGCTGTCAACCGATCGCGCTCAGCGCCGTCCGTACCGCGAGGAAGCACACCAGCGCGAGCACCAGCACCTGCCACCGGGCCCACGCCCGGTGGCGGACGACGAACCACACCGGCAGGGCCGCGAGCAGGGCGTGGATCAGCAGCGACCCGGCGACCAGCCCGAACGCCCCCACCGACGGCGGCGACCCGAGCAGCACGAGGATCAACAGCAGGCTGGTGGCGGCCCAGACCAGGCACGCGAGCACGGCGCGCCCGTAGCCGGTGCGGACGAGGGTCATCGCCCCAGGCTAGGAACCGACAGGCCCGCTGTGGGCCGAACGGTGAAACTGCTGACCGTGCAGACCCTGTGATCGCCGTGCAGACGTCGTGGCCTCTGCACGGTGACCATCCGCTCTGCACCGTCCTAGGCTCGGCCTGTGGACGACCCCGAGTTCCTGCTGTTCTGGGGCCACACCCCGGCTCCGGACGGGCGGGTCGGCCCAGCCTGCCTGAGCCAGTGGTGGCCCGCCCCCTTCACCGTCGACGGCCGCACCTACCTGACGGCCGAGCACTGGATGATGTGGCGCAAGGCCGTGATCTTCGACGACGGGCGTGTCGCCGCCGCGGTCCTGGACGCCCCCGACCCGGCCCGGGCCAAGGCGCTGGGCCGCCAGGTGGCGGGGTTCGACAGCGCCCGGTGGGTCGACGAGCGCTTCGATGTCGTGGTGGCGGGCAACGTCGCGAAGTTCGCCGCTCACCCCGAGCTGCTCGACTACCTGCTCGGCACCGGCGACCGCGTGCTCGTCGAGGCCAGCCCGGACGACGCGGTGTGGGGCATCGGGATCGCCGCGTCGCACCCCGACGCCCGCCGTCCCGAACGCTGGCCCGGCACCAACCTGCTGGGGCTGGCCCTGACGCGGGCCCGCGAGGAGCTGCGTGTTCAGACCCGAAGGTAGGGGCGGTCGCGGCCGGTCCAGCGGTCCTCGTCGCGGCGGTAGACCGGGATCGGCTCCTTCGCCACGTGGAACGTGTAGCGGCCGGCGGTCTCCACCACCTCGCCGTCGGTGGCGAGCATGCCGGGCACGGCCAGCTCGACGTCGAGCTCGGCGACCTCACGCCGGCCGTAGACACGGCTGTGCCCGAGCGCCCCGAACAGCAGAGCGGCGACGGCGCGGAGCCGCGAGAACCGGATGTCGGCACGCAGCCAGCGGACGTCGAGCAGGCCGGAGTCCAGCGTCGGTCGCCACGCCGGCACCATGCCGCGCGGGTAGTAGGGCCCGTTGCCGACGAACAGGAACCAGACCTTCGTCCAGCGTCCCTCGATCTTGACGTCGACGGCCTCGGCCCGGTGCAGCACCACCACCAGCGCGGCGGCGAACGCCGGCCACTTGCCCCACTTCGGTTCCCACTTCTCGCGCAGTCGCACGAGATCGGGGTAGGAGCCGAGGCTCGCGGTGTTGAGGAAACAGCGGGTGCGCATCACGTCGTCGGTCTCGGGATCGTCTCCGCGTCCGGGGTGGACGTCCACCAGCGCCAGGTCGACGGCCACGGCCTGGCCCGCCCCCGACGCGTCGACGGCCTCCTGCAGGTCGTACACGCCCACGTCGCGGGCGAAGTGGTTGAGCGTGCCCGTGGGCACCACCACCATCGGCAGCCGACGGCGTCCGGCCACGGCGGCCGCCGCCGCCACGGTGCCGTCCCCGCCGGCGACCCCGATCGCGAGCACGGCGTCGCCAGCGGCCTCGACAGCCTCGTCGAGCTGCTCGTCGAGGTCGCGGTGCGGCTCGGCCCGGATCACCACCGCCTCGGGCAGCGCCGCCTCCAGCTCCTCGGCCGGGTCGTAGCTCGCGTCGCCGGAGCGCTGGTTGGACACCATTACCAGCCCCTTGCCGCGGGGCAGGTCCGGCACCGTGTCGAGCGGGCGGGCGCGGGCCTCGTCCACCTCGCGGACGGGCCACCAGCGCTTCGTGATCCAGGCGATGGCGCTGCCCAGGGCGGCGCCGGCCACCACGTCGGACGTCCAGTGGACGCCGACGTGCACCCGCGAGTACGCGACGGACGCGGCGAGCGGAGCCACGAGCAGACCCGTGCGCGGGCTCTCCATCGCGACGGCCGTGGCGAACGCCGCCGCCGACGCCGCGTGCCCGGATGGGAACGACGACGACGTGGGCGGGGTGGCGATCTGCTGGTAGGCCGCGAGCTCGGACGCGGCCGGGCGGCGGCGCGGCAGCAGCGGCTTGAGCCCGGCGTTCGCGGCGACGCTGGCCAACCCGATGGACAGCAGTCCGCGCATCGCGGCCTTGCGGGTGGTGCCCCGCCGGGAGGCGAGCAGCGCGGCGATGGCGAACCACAGCAGGCTGTGGTTCGCCGAGGTCGACAGGCCCTTCATGGCCGTGTCGACCGGCGACGGGTGCCGTCGCGAGATCGCCCGGGAGATCGCCCGGTCGGCGGTGCCGACGCGGTCCGTGCTGTGGCGCAACGAGCTGATCACCCCACGACCCTACGGGGCACCGAACCGGACAACTGCGCCCGTGTCGCGACGCACTGGCCGCGACATGCCCCACGAGAGCCACTCTCCGCCTACGCTGTGTAGATGCAGCGGCGGATCTTTGGTGTCGAGACCGAGTTCGGGGTCACCTGCACCTTCCACGGCCAGCGTCGACTCTCCCCGGACGAGGTGGCGCGCTACCTGTTCCGCCGCGTCGTCTCCTGGGGCCGGTCGTCGAACGTGTTCCTGCGCAACGGTGCGCGGCTCTACCTGGACGTCGGCAGCCACCCCGAGTACGCCACGGCCGAGTGCGACAACCTCGCGCAGCTCGTGGCCCACGACAAGGCGGGGGAGCGGATCCTCGAGGACCTGCTCGTCGACGCCGAACGCAGGCTCGTCGACGAGGGCATCGGTGGCGACATCTACCTGTTCAAGAACAACACCGACTCCGCGGGCAACAGCTACGGCTGCCACGAGAACTACCTGGTCGCCCGGGCGGGTGAGTTCTCGCGGATCGCCGACGTGCTGCTGCCGTTCCTCGTCACCCGGCAGTTGATCTGCGGCGCCGGCAAGGTCCTGCAGACGCCCCGGGGCGCCGTGTTCTGCCTGTCGCAGCGCGCCGAGCACATCTGGGAGGGCGTCTCCAGCGCCACCACCCGCTCGCGCCCCATCATCAACACCCGCGACGAGCCGCACGCCGACGCCGAGCGCTACCGCCGCCTGCACGTCATCGTCGGCGACTCGAACATGTCCGAGGTCACCACGCTGCTCAAGGTGGGGTCGGCCAGCCTGGTGCTGGAGATGATCGAGGCCGGCGTCCAGTTCCGGGACTTCACGCTCGACAACCCGATCCGCGCCATCCGCGAGATCAGCCACGACCTCACCGGGCGGCGCACCGTCCGGCTGGCGGGCGGCCGCGAGGCCAGCGCCCTGGACATCCAGCGCGAGTACTACGAGCGCGCCGTCGAGCACGTCGCGGCGCGCGGCAGCGAGGACCCCACCACCACGCGGGTGCTCGAGCTATGGGGCCGCGTGCTGGACGCCGTCGAGAGCCAGAACCTGTCGCTGATCGATCGCGAGATCGACTGGGCCATCAAGAACCGGCTCATCGAGCGCTACCGCAACCGCGACGACATGGATCTCGCCAACCCCCGCATCGCCCAGCTCGACCTGGCCTACCACGACATCCGCCGCGGTCGTGGCGTGTTCGACCTGCTGCAGCGCAAGGGCCTGGTCGACCGCGTCACCGACGACGGCGAGATCGAGCTGGCCAAGGACACCCCGCCGCAGACCACGCGCGCCAAGCTGCGCGGTGACTTCATCGCCGCGGCCCAGGCCGCCGGGCGCGACTTCACCGTGGACTGGGTGCACCTCAAGCTCAACGACCAGGCCCAGCGCACCGTGCTGTGCAAGGACCCCTTCCGCTCGGTCGACGAGCGGGTGGACCGCTTGATCGCCTCGTTGTAGCCTGCGCCTCCCTGATCATGGGAGGCACCGTGCAGATCGCCGCCGACGTCGTCATCGCGCTGGTCGCGCTGCTGCACGTCTACATCCTGGCGCTGGAGATGTTCCTGTGGCGCACGCCCCGGGCCCGGGCCGCCTTCGGCACGTCCGCGGCGCTCGCCGAGGACACCGTGGCGATGGCCGGCAACCAGGGGCTCTACAACGGCTTCCTTGCGGCCGGCCTCGCCGTGTCGCTGATCGCGGGAACGGCCACCGACGTCGGCTTCGCGTTCGCGCTGTTCTTCCTGCTGTGCGTGTTCGTCGCCGGCCTGTACGGCGCGGCGACGGTCAGCCGACGCATCCTGCTGGTCCAGAGTGTCCCCGCGGCCCTGGGCATCGCCCTGCTCCTGCTAGCGCGCTGAGGAGATCACGTCAGGAGGGGGGCGCGCCCAGCATGCGCTCGCGGATCTCGGCCAGCGAGTCCTGCACGCTCGCCGAGGCCACCGTCTCGTCGTTGCGGCCCGGCTCGATGCCGAACGACCGCAGGAGCTCCGATGCGGGGCCGGCCGGATCGCCGGCCTCGCCCAGCACGGGGTGGAGGCCGTGCTCGGCCAGGTGGTGGAACACGAGGTTCACCACGGTCCAGGGATTGAAGGTCTCGGGTGCGCCCATGGTCGTCAGGGTCGTGTGAGCGGGGATACAGGTCAAGGGGTGGGGTGTAGCAGAGTGAGACGCCGCTTCGGCCGGTCGGCCACGGGCCCGCCGGGTGCGGGCCTACTATCCCGACGTGTCCTCCGCACGGGCCGAACGTCTGGTGAACCTCGTGCTCTGCCTGCTGTCCACCCGGCAGTTCCTCACGGCCGAGCGCATCCGCTCCATCGTGCCCGGCTACGCCGAGAACGACGAGGCGTTCTTCCGCATGTTCGAGCGGGACAAGACCGAGCTGCGCGAGCTGGGCGTGCCCCTGGAGACGGGTCGTCGCTCCAGCTTCGACACCGCCGACGGCTACCGCATCGCCCGTCAGGACTACGAGCTCGGCGAGATCGACCTCGAACCCGACGAGGCCGCGGCCGTCGCGCTGGCCGCGCGGCTGTGGGATTCGCCGGAGCTGGCCGCGCCCGCGCACGGTGCGCTGGTCAAGCTGCGCGCGGCCGGCGTCGAGGTGGACGAGGACCAGGGGCGCGTGCAGCCGCGGGTCCGTGCCGGTGAGCCCGCGTTCGCGCCGCTGCTGGCCGCGGTGCAGGCCGGGCGGGCGGTCACGTTCGACCACCGGCGCGGCGGCCCCGGCGGTGAGCTCGCCCGGCGCACCGTCGAGCCGTGGGGTGTCGTGTCCTGGCGCGGGCGCTGGTACCTGGTCGGGTTCGACCGCGACCGCGAGGCGCCCCGGTCGTTCCGGATCTCCCGCATCGCCCTGCCCATCCGCGCGATCGGCCAGCACGGGGAGGTGACGGTGCCGCCCGGCGTCGACCTGATGGCGATGGTGCGCCGCAGCGTCGACCCGGTGCCCGTGGCCGGCACGGCCCGGGTGTGGGTGGCCGCCGGCCGCGCCCACGGGCTGCGCAGGCTGGGCACGGTGCTCGGCCCCCACACGCACGCCGGACGCACCGGTGACGAGCTGGCGATCGAGATGCGCGGTACGGACGTGCTGGCCCGGTGGCTGTCGGGGCACGGCCCGGACATCGCGGTGCTCGACCCGCCGGAGCTCGCCGACCAGGTGCGCGCCAACTGGTCGGCCGCGGCCGCGGCCCACTCGCCGGTGTCGACGTGAGCGCTCTCGGGGTGGCCGATCGGCTCCCGCGGCTGCTGTCGCTCGTGCCCTACCTGCTGGCCCGCCCCGGCATCCCGATCGCGGAGGCCGCGGCCGACTTCGGCACCACCGAGAAGCAGCTGCGCCGCGACCTGGAGCTGCTGTGGATGTGCGGGCTGCCGGGTTACGGCCCCGGCGACCTCGTCGACATCTCGTTCGCCGGCGACACCGTCAGCGTCATCGAGGATGCCGGCATGCGCCGCCCCCTGCGGCTCACCACCGCCGAGGCCACGGCACTTCTCGTCGCGCTGCGCACCCTGGCCGATGTGCCCGGGGTGGTCGACACCGCGGCCGTCCGGCGCGCCACCGTCAAGATCGAACGCGCCGTGGGCGACGCCGGGACGTCCGCGATGGCGGTGGACGTCACGGTGGCCGAGGAGGCCGCCACCGGCGCCGTGCGCAACGCACTGGCCGCCGGGCGGGCGCTGCGCATCCAGTACTACACAGCGGGCCGCGACGCCGTCTCGCAGCGCACGATCGACCCGATGCGGTTGTTGATCGTGGAGGGCCGCGGCTACCTCGAGGCCTGGTGCCGCCGGGCCGAGGGCGTGCGCCTGTTCCGGCTCGACCGTGTCGAGGACGTCCAGGCGCTCGACGAGCCGTCGGCCCCGCCGCCCGACGCCGAACCGACCGACCTGTCCGAGGGGCTGTTCCGGCCCAGCGCCGAACACCGGAGCGCGGTGCTGGTGCTCGAGCACGACGCGCTCTGGGTGGCGGAGTACTACCCGGTGGACGAGGTCGAGGAGATCGACGGCGACCGCGCCCGCGTGGTGCTCCGCTTCTCCGACCCGGCGTGGCTGGTGCGGCTGGTGCTGGGCCTCGGCGGCCGTGCCCGGATCCTGGAACCGGCGGAGCTGGCCGACGCTGTGGCCCACCGGGCCCGCGCGGCCCTGCAGATGGGGGAATAGCCGATGGGGTACCTACCAGCCATCATCGTGGGGGTGGCCGGGCTGCTGCTGGTCGTCGCGCTGGTGGCGGCCCTGTCCGGGCACCTGCGCCGCACCACGCGGGCGGCCGAGGTGTTGCGGGCGTCGGTCGCCTCGGCGACGGAATCCTTACGGTCCGGTGCCGCGTCGGTCCGTGAGCGGCGGGCGGGCCGGGGGTGATCGGGTGCCGCGTATGCTCGAATCGTCACGATTTCTCGTCGAGGAGGTAGGCACATGCCGGGTGGATGGGAATGGCTCATCATCATCGGGGTTCTGCTGCTGTTGTTCGGGGCCAAGCGTCTGCCCGACATGGCGCGGTCGGTCGGCCAGTCCGCCCGCGTGTTCAAGGGTGAGATGAAGGGCCTCAAGGAGGACGGGAAGGACGGGAAGGACGAGGACCCCTCCACCGTCGAGGCGCCCGCACCGCTGCCCCGGGCCCAGCCGGCCGTCCCCGAGCAGGCCAAGGTGACCCAGCCGGGGTCCACCGGCGCCGGGCAGTAACCTCAGTCCGTGGCCAGACTCTCGTTGCGTCGGGGCGGTAGGCGGCCGAAGAGCCCCGACGGCACGATGTCGCTCGTCGAGCACCTCTACGAGCTGCGTAACCGGCTGGGCATAGCCCTGGTCGCGATCTTCCTCACGACGGTCCTCGGCTTCATCTGGTACGAGGTGTCGCTCTTCGGGCTGCCGAATCTCGGCGACATCCTGAAGGGGCCGTACTGCTCCATCCCGGCGGCCAACCGGGCGGTCTTCACGTCCGACCCGAACCAGTGCGTGCTGATCGGCCTCGCCCCGTTCGACCAGTTCACGTTGCGGCTCAAGGTGGCCACCACGGCGGGCGTCGTCCTGGCGTGCCCGGTCTGGCTCTACCAGATCTGGGGTTTCATCACCCCCGGTCTGTACAAGAACGAGCGCAGGTACGCGCTGTCGTTCGTCTCGGCCGCGTCGGTCCTGTTCGTCGGCGGCGCCGTCCTCGCCTACTACATCCTGGCGAAGGGCCTGTCGTTCCTGCTGACCGTCGGCGGTGGCGTCCAGGTCACGGCGTTGAGCGGCCAGGAGTACTTCTCGTTCGTCATCGGCCTGCTCGTGATCTTCGGTGTGAGCTTCGAACTGCCGCTGCTGGTGGTCATGCTCAACCTGGTCGGCATCGTCAGCTACGAGAAGCTGAAGGCGTGGCGGCGTGGCCTGATCTTCGGGCTGTTCGTCTTCGCCGCCATCGCCACACCCGGCCAGGACCCCTACTCGATGATCGCGCTGGCCGCGGCGCTGGTCGTGCTGTTCGAGATGGCCATCCAGTTCGCCCGCTTCAACGACCGGCGCAAGGCCAGGCGGCGCAAGGACGAGGGCTGGGACGACTGGGATCCCGACAGCCCGTCGCCGATCGACACGGCCCCGAGCGCGATCGACACGACGCCGAGCATCGTGGCGCCGTCGTCGATCCCGGCCCCGGAGCCCGTCCCCCACAAGCAGGGCTACGACGACGTCACCTGAGCACGTCGGTGGCCACGTGGTCGGCCTCCACCCCGTCCACGAGGACGGCGATGCCGCGGGCGTTGCGGGTGCGCAGCGGCAGGATCGCCCGGTAGGCCGGTGAGTCGTACCAGCCCCGGGCCTGCCGGCGGGTCGGGAACCCGATCACGATGAGGGTGCCCTCCCAGTCGCCCTCCAGGGCCTCCGGCGGGTCACCGTGCACCAGGAACCGCCCCTCGAACGGGGCGAGCGTGGCGTCGATGCGCTCCAGGTACTCCGCGATCTCGGGGCCGCGGGCGACGTCGGTCAGGTGGGCGATGGCGTAGGCGGTCACGGTGGTCCTCCGGTGCTGGGGCCGGTGCGATCCGGCCGACGACCCCAGCCTGCGGCGGGCCGGGGCGCCCGTCGATGACCTCCGGGGTAACCGAGTGCTCCTCCGCCGTCGCGCCGTGATGGTGGTCGGCGTTGGTGGGGCTGGGCGGGGCACGACGGGTCGTTGTCGGCCCGGTGTGGAAGCCTGGGGGTGTGGCCAGCAGTTCGAGGGCTCCCGCGGAGGCCTACGCCGCCGCCCGGAACCGCATTGCGCGTCCCCGGCTCGCCGAGTTCGCCGGGAGTCTCCCCTTCGACCTCGACGGGTTCCAGACCTCGGCGTGCTCCGCGCTCGAGGACGGGCACGGGGTGCTCGTGTGCGCGCCGACCGGCGCGGGCAAGACGGTGGTGGGGGAGTTCGCCGTCCACCTGGCGCTGGCCCAGGGCCTCAAGTGCTTCTACACGACGCCGATCAAGGCGCTGTCGAACCAGAAGTACGCCGACCTGGTCGCGCGCCACGGAGCCGACGCGGTCGGCCTGCTGACCGGTGACACCGCGGTCAACGGTGACGCGCAGGTGGTCGTGATGACCACCGAGGTGCTCCGCAACATGATCTACGCGGGCTCCCACCACCTGCAGCACCTCGGCTACGTGGTGATGGACGAGGTGCACTACCTCGCCGACCGGTTCCGGGGCGCGGTGTGGGAGGAGGTCATCCTCCAGCTGCCCGACCACGTGGCGCTGGTCAGCCTCTCGGCCACCGTGAGCAACGCCGAGGAGTTCGGCGACTGGCTCGTCACGGTCCGGGGCGACACCACCGTGGTCGTCGACGAGGTGCGGCCGGTGCCGCTGTGGCAGCACATGATGGTCGGCAACCGGATGCTCGACCTCTTCGCCGGTGAGGACGAGGCCGGGGAGCTGCAGGTCGACCCCGATCTGGTCCGCCATACCCGCGAGCTCGACCAGCAGAACTCGATGTCCCACTTCGGCGGCGGACGCGGCCGGGGGCGCGGCGGCAGCGGCCCGCCGCGGCGCGGGCAGAGCGGCTACCGGCCGCCGTCGCGGGTCACGGTCATCGACCGGCTCGACCGCGAGGGCCTGCTGCCCGCCATCACGTTCGTCTTCAGCCGCGCGGGCTGCGACGCCGCGGTCGGGCAGTGCGTGCGCTCGGGACTGCGCCTCACCACCGAGGACGAGGTGGAGGAGATCCGGCGCATCGTCGCCGAGCACACCGCCGACCTGCCCCAGGCCGACCTCGCCGTGCTGGGGTTCTGGGAATGGCGCGAGGCCCTGGAGCGCGGCATCGCGGCCCACCACGCCGGCATGCTCCCGGCGTTCAAGGAGACCGTCGAGGAGCTGTTCGTCCGCGGGCTGGTCCGCGCGGTGTTCGCCACCGAGACCCTCGCGCTCGGCATCAACATGCCCGCGCGCACCGTGGTGCTGGAACGGCTGGTCAAGTACAACGGCGAGTCCCACGCCGACCTGACACCCGGTGAGTACACGCAGCTCACCGGCCGTGCAGGGCGTCGCGGCATCGACGTCGAGGGCCACGCCGTCGTCGTCTGGCAGCCGGGGGTGGACCCCGTGATGGTCGCCGGGCTGGCCTCCACGCGCACGTACCCGCTGCGCAGCTCGTTCCGGCCCGGCTACAACATGGCCGTCAACCTGGTCGGGCGCCTGGGCACCGACGCCGCCCGCGACCTGCTGGAGCAGTCACTGGGCCAGTTCCAGGCCGACCGTTCGGTGGTGGGGCTGTCCAAGCGCATCGAGCGCAACATGGAGGCCCTCGCCGGCTACGAGGGCTCCATGCAGTGCCACCTGGGCGACTTCGCCGAGTACATGGCGCTGCGCACCGAGGTCTCCACGCGCGAGAAGGCGCTGTCCCGCGAGGGCATCACCGAGCGGCGTGAGGCCTCGTCGGAGTCGATGCGGCTGCTCAAGAGCGGTGACGTCATCGCGGTCACCACCGGGCGGCGCGCGGGCCTGGCCGTGGTGCTCGACCCCGGCCTCGACGGCGACGCCGACCCGCGCCCGCTCGTCCTCACCGAGGACCGCTGGGCGGGCCGGCTCTCCACCTCCGACTTCAGCGGCCCCGTCGAGTCGCTGGGGCGGATGCGGCTGCCGAAGCGGGTGGACCACCGCACGCCGCGGGTCCGCCGTGACCTCGCCTCCGCGTTGCGCACCACGGGCATCACCGCGCCCAGCTCGCCGCGCCGGCGCACCCGCGCCGCCAACGGCGACGACCCCGAGCTCGCCGCCCTGCGCCGGGCCCTGCGCAACCACCCCTGCCACGGGTGCGACGACCGCGAGGCCCACGCCCGCTGGGCGGAGCGGCACGCCCGCCTGGAGCGCGAGACCGAGCAGCTGCGCCAGAAGGTGCGGGCCACCACCCACTCGCTGGCCCGGGCGTTCGACCGGATCCGCGGCCTGCTGGGGGAGCGGGGCTACCTCTCCGAGGAACCCACGGTGTCCGACGGCGATGCGGACGCCAACCTCGTCACCCAGCACGGGGCGCGGCTGGCCCGGCTGTGGGGCGAGTCCGACCTGCTCACCGCCGAGTGCCTCCGGCACGGCGTCTGGGAGGGGCTCGATCCCGCCGAGCTCGCCTCCGTCGTCTCCGCGTTGGTGTACGAGACGCGCCGCGACACCGGCACGATGCCGCGCGTCCCGTCCGGGGCCGTCTCGGAGGCGCTGGCCGACACCGTCCGGCTCTGGGCGGAGCTCGAGGCCGACGAGCGGCGCCACCGGGTCGACCGCACCCGCGAGCCCGATCTCGGCTTCGCATGGCCGATGCACCGCTGGGCCCGCGGCGAGACGCTCTCCGCCGTCCTCACCGCGGCCGAGCAGAACGGCAACGAGCTCACGGCCGGTGACTTCGTGCGCTGGTGCCGGCAGGTGCTCGACCTGCTCGACCAGATCGCCGGTGTCGCAGGACGCCAGAGCGGGGTCGGGAGGGTCGCGGCCCAGGCCGGGGCGGCCGTCCGCCGTGGCGTGGTGGCCGTCGGCACCTGATCCCGGATCTGATCCCGGACCTGAACCCGGTTGTGTCAGGAGCCTGCGCGGAGCGGGGCACGTGTGCTTTGATCGCCGCACCCGGGTCGCACCGGCAGGAGCGAGGGAGTCCGATGAGCAACCCACAGGGGCCGTCCCACAACCCGGCGGATCCGCCCGCGTGGGGTCAGCAGCCCTCGGGTGGCTGGGGCCAGCCTGCGCCCGACGGCGCCGCACCGGACGACGAGCGCACGCAGACCGTCGACCCCCGGACGTGGGCGCCGGAGGGCGCTCCTCCGCAGCAGCAGCCGCAGTACGGCGCCCCGCCCGCGCAGCAGCCCTACGGGGGCCAGCCGTACGGGGGTCAGCAGTACGGGGGTCAGCAGTACGGGGGTCAGCAGTACAGCGGCCAGCCCTACGGCAACCAGCCGCAGCAGGGCCCGCAGCCCACCCAGCAGTTCCCCGGCGCGCAGCAGCAGCCGTATCCCGGCCAGCAGGGCTGGCCCCAGCAGCAGGGTCCCCAGCAGCAGGGTCCCCAGCAGCAGGGTCCCCAGCCCACCCAGCAGTGGGGCGGCCAGCAGCCCGACGGCGGCTGGGGCCCCGGCTACCCGCCGTTGCCCGCCACGCCGCCCAGGTCGGGCCGTTCGAAGCTGCTGCTCATCCTCGGCGGCGTCGGGGTGCTGATCGTGGCGGCGGTCCTCGTGCTCGGGTTCGTCACCCCCGGGTTCTTCGTGTCGAAGGTGTTCGACACGGCCGCCGTGCAGACGGGCGTGCAGAAGACCCTCACCGACAGCTACGGCATTCAGGGCGTCACGGGCGTCACCTGCGGCCAGAACATCGCCGTCACCGCCGGCAACACCTTCACCTGTGACGCCACCATCGCCGGCAAGCCCGCCCGGATCCCGGTGAAGATCACCAGCAACGCCGGCGACTACGAGGTGGGCCGCCCGGCGTGACCCACCCCGTCACCTTTCTCGGTCCGGACGAGCTGCGGGCGGCGCACGACCTGTTCGGCGGGGCGCTGTTCAATGCCCCGATCGACGACGAGGGCTGGGCGATCCGCGCTGCGAGCTATGCCCCCGGCCGCACGCTCGGCGTCCACCTCGACGGGGTGCTCTCTGGCACGGCCACGTCGTTCGGCACCAGCACGGTGGTGCCGGGTGGCGCGGTGCTGGAGGCGGCCGCCGTCACCCGGGTCGCCGTGCGGGCCGACCGGACCCGCCGCGGTGTCCTGAGCGCGATGATGAGGGCCCAGCTCGACGACGTCGCCGAGCGTGGCGAGGCGGTCGCGTCCCTGCGGGCCACCGAGGCGCGCATCTACGGCCGCTTCGGCTACGGCGTCGCCACCCGGAGCCGCTCGGTCCGCCTACGCCGCTCCGGCGTCGGATGGCGGGCGGGCGCGCCTGCGTCCGGCTCGGTCCGGATGCTGGACGCCGGCGAGATCGTCGACGTCCTCGCCCCGCTGCACGATCGGCTCGCACTGTTGCGGGCCGGGGGCATCACCCGCAGCCCCGGCTGGTGGAACGGCGTGGTGGGCCGCCGGATCCAGGCCCGCGAGCCGATCATCGCCGCCGTGCACACCGGCGCCGGCGGGGACGACGGTTTCGTGATCGCGTCCCCGGGCGAGCGGGACGGGTTCACCCGGCCGTTGCACATCGACGACCTGCACGCGACCGACGCCGCCGCCTCGGCGGCCCTGTGGCGGTTCGTACGCGACATCGACCTCGGCGGCGACGTGGAGGCCCACGAGCGCCCCCTGGACGAGCCCCTGGAGCTCCTGCTCGCCGACCCGCGCGACTGCACGGTCACCGGGGTGGCCGACGAGACCTGGCTGCGTCTGGTGGACGTCCCCACCGCACTGGCCGCCCGCTCCTACAGCGCCGCCGAACCGGTGCTCCTCGCCGTCCACGACCCGTTCCTGGAGCGGAACGCCGGCGTCTACCGGATCGGCGACGGCACAGCCGAGCGGGTCGGCCCCCTGGGTGGGCCGGTCGCCCCCGACCTGGAGTGCGACGCCACCGCGCTGGCCATGGCCTACCTCGGCGACCGCGCGCCGTCGGAGCTGGCGGTCACCGGCTGGTGGACCTGTCACGACGGGAAGGCCCTGGCCCGCGCCGACGCGGCGTTCGCCACGGATGTCGTGCCGTGGTGCGGCACGTTCTTCTGAGGGTGCGGGCCCCACTTCCGACGAGCGGCACTCTCGTCGGAACCTGTGCGACGAAAGTGCCGTTCGTCGGAATCAGCGGTGTGCCCGCGCCAGCGCCGTGTGGAGCCGCTCCACCGAGCTGCCCAACCCCCACCGCTCCGCGAGCTCCGCGAGCCGCTCGGGATCTGCGGGCACCGCGGGGAGCACGTCGTCGCGGTCCAGGTGGACGTCGGCGTCCACGGCCACCCGCACCACCGGCTCGACGACGGCGAGGTAGCCGGCCGCCGCGGCGAGCTTGGCGCGCACGGGCGGGGCGAGGCGGCCGTCGGTGCGATCGAGGACGGCCTCGCACAGCTCCGTCCACGAGTCGAACCGGCCGACCAGCGTGGCTGCGGTCTTGGCACCGACCCCGGGCACGCCCGGCAGGCCGTCTGAGGGGTCGCCGCGCAGCATCGCCATCTCCGCGTAGGCCTCGCCGGCCCGACCGGCGGGCACGCCGTACTTCGCGGCGACCTCCAGCGGCCCGAGGTGCTCGGCCTTCGCCAGGCCACGCCCGACGTAGAGCAGGCGGACGGGAACGGGCTCGTCGCGGACGATCTGCATGAGGTCGCGGTCGCCGCTGACGGCGAGCACCGGGTCCTTGCCCTCGGTGGCGGCGAGCGTGCCGATGACGTCGTCGGCCTCGAAGCCCTCGGCACCGCCGGTGGCGATCCCGGCGGCGGCCAGCACCTCCAGGATGATCGGGACCTGCGGCGACAGGGTGTCGGGGATCTCCTCGGGTACGCCCGCAGGGGCCGTGTCGGGCTCGCCGGGTACGCGGTGGGCCTTGTAGGTGGGCAGCGCGTTCACCCGGAACGCGGGGCGCCAGTCGAGGTCCAGGCACGCGACGAGCCGGGAGGGCCGGTGCTCCGACACGAGCCGGGACACCATGTCGGTGAACCCGCGCACGGCGTTGACCGGAGTGCCGTCCGGGGCGGTCATCGACTCGGGCACGCCGTAGTAGGCCCGGAAGTACAGGCTCGCGGCATCCAGCAGCATCAACGGTGCAGTCCCAGGGGTGCTCACATCCGACACCCTGCCGGAATACCCTGAACGACATGACACCGGCCGTACCCACCGCGCTGCTCGCCGACCGTCTCCGCCGCGCCGGGGAGGTGGCCGCCGTGAAGGACGTGGAGCTTCTCCTCATCACCCCCGGCACCGATCTGCGCTACCTCATCGGCGCCGATGGCGAGTCGCACGAGCGCCTCACCTGCCTGCTCGTGCCCGCCGCGGGCCACCTGGCGCCGCCTGCCCTCGTGGTGCCACGGCTGGAGGCGCCCGGCCTGGCCGCGCTCGGACTCGACGCCCTCGGCGTGGAGGTGATCACCTGGAAGGACGGGGAGGACCCCTACCTGCTGCTGAGCGACCTCGCCGGTGGCCCCACCCGGCTCGCGGTGACCGACACGATGCCCGCCGCCCACGTGTTCGGTGTGCGCGACGCCCTGCCCGATGCCGCGCAGTTCCTGGCCGGGCCGATCATCCGCGAGCTGCGGATGATCAAGGACGCCGCGGAGGTGTCCGAGCTGCGCGCTGCCGGCGCGGCCATCGACCGGGTGCACGCTCGGATGGGCGAGTTCCTCGAAGTGGGACGCACCGAGGCCCAGGTGGGGGCCGACATCGCCGCCGCCATCATCGAGGAGGGGCACACGGCGGCCGCGTTCGTGATCGTCGGCTCCGGGCCCAACGGGGCCAGCCCCCACCACGACGTGTCCGACCGCGTGATCGAGCGCGGCGACATGGTGGTGATCGACATCGGCGGCCCACTGCCCAGCGGCTACAACTCCGACTGCACCCGCATGTACGCCGTGGGCGCCGAGCCGTCGGCGTCGGTGCGCGAGGCCTACGCCGTGCTGCAGGCCGCCCAGGAGCGGTCGGTGTCCTCCGTGCGGCCGGGCGTCACGGCCGAGCAGGTGGACGCCGCTGCGCGCGAGCCGATCACCGAGGCCGGGCTGGGGGAGCGGTTCATCCACCGCACCGGCCACGGCATCGGTCTCGACGTGCACGAGGACCCGTACATCGTGGGCGGCAACGCCCGCACGCTGGAGCCGGGCATGGCGTTCAGCGTGGAGCCCGGCGTGTACCTCGACGGCGAATGGGGTGCCCGCATCGAGGACATCGTGGTGGTGACCGAGACCGGCGTGGAGCGCCTCAACAACAACACTCACGATCTCGTGGTGCTGTAGCCGCCGGCACCCGCCACGCAGGCGCCGGCCGGCGCGCCGCCCCGCACGAAATCGCCGAGGCAGCGTCCGATCGCCGCGTGCCCCTCGGCGTCGGGGTGGAACGACTCCTGGGCGAGGTGGAACCCTATGGCGTCGAGGCCACCGTGCACCAGCGCCTCCGGGTCGACGGTGAGCCTGCGCTGCCACTCCTGCGACGACGGCGTGCGGGTGCAGGCCTCGTAGCCCTCGGTGGCCCGGTCGAGATCGAGGAACCGCGCTCCGACGCGCTGCGCGACCCCGGCCAGCGCGGTGGACAGGGCCGGGAACAGCACGGTGCGGCCCCACTGCGCGTCGTCGCGGCTGTAGGGACAACCGCGCGCCGCGGGGAAGGGCAGCATCTTCTCGGTGATGGGCGCGGCGTAGGACGCCATCACGAACGTCCACGAGCCAGCCTGGTAGCCGGCCCGGCGCATCGCCTCCTGCACGTCGCGCGCCGCGGCCTCGACCTTGGTGGCGGTGGCCGCCATCCGGCCCGCCACCAGCGGCCCCAGGGTCGTACGGCACGGGGCGACGGTGATGGTGATCAAGGCCTCGATGCACGCGACACCGGTGGCGGTGAGCGCCGCGTCGTCGTTGGCGCCGACCTGCAGCACCACCGTCGTGACCCGGTAGCGCTGCGCGGCGCCCACCAACTGCTCGGCCTGCGACGGCTCCCCGTATCTGCCGCCGGGACCGAAGGCGACGTCGGCCGACTTCGCGCCCGAACAGGCGAGGTTCACGGCCTCGGGCGCCAGCCCGGCGACGGTGACGTAGGCGTGGGGCGAGCGGTGACACCAGTTGCCCTGCTCGCCGCGCGTACCGGGCACGTAGTCGCCCGCCCCCTCGCCCGACGCCGCGCTGTCGCCGAGCGCGACGACGGCCGTGGGGCGGTCGTCGGCCGCGGCGGCCGGTGCGGCCGCAAGGAGGGCGGCGGCAAGGGCGACGGCGAGGGCGGCGGCGAGGAGGATACGAGTCCGGGACACGACAGGGACGCTAGACGCGGCGCGAGGCCCTGACCAGGGCGTTCGTCGCCGCCTGTGGACAACTCGTGATCTTCGCTCGCACGGACCAGCGTGTGCACACGGTCGGCGATCGCCGTCACCCGTCCGGGACGGAACCTCAGGGGTGTCTCCGGGCGTTCCCTGAGGGAGTCCGCTGCTCCGACAGGAAGAGTGGATCTCAGCGGCGAGATGCGCCGCACCGGAAGGAGCCTTTGGTGGCATCGACACTGACCCGCCCCCGCAACGGGAAGGTCATCGCCGGCGTGTGTGCCGGCCTCGCGCAGCGCTTCGGCTGGAGCGCGGGACTCGTCAGGTTGCTGTTCCTGCTGTCCTGCCTCCTGCCCGGGCCGCAGTTCATCATCTACATCGTGCTGTGGATCATCATGCCCAAGCAGCGGTGACCCGTACGGCCCTGCCCCGCACGGTCCTCCTGGGCGTCCGGGTCCTCGACCCGGACGCCCCGACGGGCCCACTGGCCCTCGAGCTCACCGGTGACCGCGTCACCTACGTCGGCCCGGTCGCCGGTGCCCGCACCGAGGGCGCGGAGACCCACGATCTCGACGGCGCCGTGGTCACCCCGGCCTTCGTCGACGCCCACGTCCACGCCACCTCGACGGGCCTGCTCGTCGACGGCCTCGACCTCACCGGCTGCGCTGATCCGCGCACCCTTCTCGACGCCGTCCGCGCCCGCGCCGCGGCCCGGCCCGGCGCGCTGATCTGGGGACACGGCTGGCAGGAGCTCGGCTGGCCGTCCGTGCCGACCCGGGCCCAGCTCGACCGCGCGGCCGCGGGTGCTCCGGTCTACCTCAGCCGCATCGACGTCCACTCCGCGCTGGTGTCCAGCGCGCTGCTCGACCGGGCCCCGGGCGCCACGACAGCGGCCGGGTGGTCCGACGGGCCCCTGGCCGCGGACGCCCACCACCATGTCCGCCGCGCCGCGCTGGCCGCCGTCGACGGAACCGTCCGGGCGGCCGCCCAGCGCGCCTTCCTCCGTGCGGCCGCGGCCCGCGGCGTCGCGGTCGTCCACGAGTGCGCGGGCCCCGACATCTCCTCGGCCGCCGACCTGGCCGCCCTGTGCGCGCTCGACGGGCCCGAGGTCGTCGCCTACTGGGGCGAGGCCGTGCGCGACGTCGACGGGGCCCGCGACCTGCTCGCCGCCACCGGCGCCCACGGGCTGGCCGGTGACCTGTTCGTCGACGGCTCCATCGGCTCCCGCACCGCTGCCCTCCGGGAGGCCTACACCGACGCGCCCGGCTGCATCGGCAACCGCTACCTCGACGCCGACGCGGTCGGTGCCCACATCACCGCGTGCACGCTCGCCGGCGTCCAGGCCGGGTTCCACGTCATCGGCGACGCCGCGGCGGACACGCTGGTGGCGGGCCTGCGGATCGCCGCGGCGGCCACCTCCGCCCCGGCTCTGCACACAAGGACGCACCGGGTCGAGCACCTCGAGATGATCGACGCGGCCCAGCGTGCCGCCCTCGCGGAGCTCGGCGTCGTCGCCAGCGTCCAACCGATGTTCGACGCCCTGTGGGGCGGCCCGGCCGGGATGTACGCGGAGCGTCTGGGGGCCGGGCGGGCCGCGCCCATGAACCCCCTCGCAGCCCTCGCCGCCGCGGGCGTCACCCTCGCGCTGGGCTCGGACTCCCCGGTCACCCCCGTCGGGCCCTGGGACGCCGTCCGGGCGGCCGTGGAGCACCGGACACCGGGCTCCGGCATCACCCCCGCCGCCGCCCTGCTGGCCCACACCGTCGGCGGCCACCGCGCCGCCGGAGACCACTCGGCCACGGCCGGTCGGCTCGTCGTCGGAGCCCCCGCGTCCTACGCGGTCTGGGACGGCGCGGGCCCGCTGCACGGAGGTCCCGTGCCGCGGTGCCTCAGCACGGTGCACCGGGGTGTCACCCTCCACAGTGGTGTGGCATGATCTCGCGCGTGATGACGCGGACCAGCGGTACAGGCGTGGCCTGTCGCTGTCCGGGGTGCTGTCGCTGCTGTTGCAGCTGACCTCCCGGCCCCGTCCACCGCCGCCGCTCCGCGGCCCGCACGTCTGCGAACCCTCATGATCACGCCTGACCTTCGCGGCCACACCGTCCTCGCGCTGCACGCCCACCCCGACGACGAGTCGATCTTCACCGGCATCACCTTGCGTCGCCTCGCCGACGCCGGAGCCCGCACCGTGCTCGTCGTCGCGACGGCGGGGGAGCTGGGGGAGTCGCGGGTGCCCCTGCAGATCGGCGAGACCGTCCCCGAACGCCGCGTCGCCGAGCTCGAACGCGCGGCCGAACTGCTCGGCGTGTCCCGGCTCGTGCTGCTGGGCCACCGCGACTCCGGGCTGCCGGGGTGGTCCAGCGGCACCCACGCCCGCGCCTTGGCCGCGGCCGATCCCGTGCAGCTCGCCCGCACCATCGCCGAGATCGCCGACGACGAGGGCGCCGGCACCCTCATCCACGACGACGAGCACGGCATCTACGGCCACCCCGACCACCGCGCCGCCCACCGCATCGGGGCCACCGCGGCCGACCTGGTCGGCGCCACCGGCTACCGGATGACCGTCGACCGCGAGCACCTGCACGTCTCCGCGCGGGACCGGCACCTCGTCCACGGTGCCGCCCGCGCCGCGGACGTCGGGTTCGGCCGCGTCACGGCCGAGATCACCCTGGCCGTGGGCGGGAGCCCGGAGCACCTCGCGTGCAAACGCGCGGCGATCGAGGCCCACGCGAGCCAGGTCGCCCCGGAGACGCTCCCGGAGGAACACTTCGCAGCGGCCTACGGCTACGAGTGGTACCGCAGGACAGGCGCGCCGGGCGTGGTCGACGCCCTGGGCAACGCCCACCTGGTGTCCCACGCACCGACGAGCGGCACTCTCGTCGGATAGGTTGCGACCGCAGTGCCGCTCGTCTGAGCTGTCGGGGTCCCGTCGTAGGCTTTCCCCGTGGTCCTTCCCGACGTCGAACCTGCCGAGTCCGGTTCGTCTCCCTCCGCCTCACGATCCCGCGGATGGGGACCGCTGCTCGCGCGGTGCGTCGCCGCTTTCGGGGGAGGGCTGCTGCTCTACTACAGCTTCCCGCCGCGGACGGTGTGGTGGCTCGCGATCCCGGCGCTGGGGCTGCTCGGCGTCGCCGTGTACGGCCGCCGGGCGCGCGCGGGGTTCGGGTACGGGTTCCTGTTCGGATTCGGCTTCCTGCTGCCGCTGCTGACCTGGATCGGCGCGCTCGTCGGGCCGGCGCCGTGGGTCGCCCTCGTCGTACTGGAGTCGCTGTTCGTCGGGCTCGCCGGAGCCGGCATGGCGCTGGTCTCCCGGCTCCCGGCCGCGCCCGTGTGGGCCGCCGCCGTGTGGAGCGCGGGCGAGTCGCTGCGGGGGCGGGTGCCGTTCGGTGGGCTGCCCTGGGGCCGGGTCGGGTTCGGCCAGCCCTCCGGGCCGCTGCTGCCCGTCGCGTCGATCGGTGGGGTGCCGCTGCTGTCGTTCGTCACCGTGCTGGCCGGGCTGGCGCTCGGCGAGCTCGTCCGGCGGATCTTCCTGCGGGAGCTCGGGCCGCTGCTCGTGCCGGCGGTCATCGGCGTCGCGGCGATGCTCACGGGCCCGCTGGCGGCGCTCGTGCCGGCCACCGGCGGTGGGCCGCCCAGGGCCGTCACGATCGCCGCCGTGCAGGGCAACGTGCCGCGCCTGGGCCTGGACTTCAACGCCCAGCGGCGCGCCGTGCTCGACAACCACGTCAACGAGACGATCAAGCTCGCCGACGAGGTGGCCGCCGGTACCGTCGCGAAGCCCGACATCGTGATCTGGCCGGAGAACTCCAGCGACATCGACCCGTTGCAGAATCCCGACGCCGCCGCCCAGATCGACCGCGCCGCGCAGGCCGTCGGGGTGCCGATCCTGGTCGGGGCGGTGCTCCGCAACCCCGACGGCGTCACCACCAGCAACTCGGCGCTCGTGTGGCTCGCCGGCCAGGGGGTGGTGGAGCGGGCCGACAAGCGCCGCGTGCAGCCCTTCGGCGAGTACATGCCGTGGCGGTCGTTCTTCGCGATGTTCTCCTCCTACGTCGCGCGCGCCGGCTACTTCGTGCCCGGCAACGGGCCCGGCGTGGTGACCATGGACGGGGTGAAGGTCGGTGTCACGATCTGCTGGGAGGTGGCGTTCGACGACCTCGTCGAGAACAGCGTCGACAACGGGGCCCAGGTGCTCGCCGTGCCGAGCAACAACGCCACGTTCGGCTTCACCGAGATGACCTACCAGCAGCTCGCGATGTCGCGGGTCCGGTCGGTCGAGCACGATCGCGCATCGATCGTCGCGACCACGAGCGGGGTCAGCGCCACGATCTCGCCGGACGGTACGGTCACTCAGAGCACGAAACAGTTCACGCCGGACGTGCTCGTCGAACGCACACCGCTGCTCGACACCACCACTCTGGCCACCCGGCTGGGAGCCGTACCCGAGTGGGTGCTGGTCGCGTTGGGAGTGGCGGCGGTCGGTGCGGTGATCGTGACGCGTAGGCGTGACAGGAAGGACGAGGACAAGAATGGCTGAGCCTGCCGGGCCGGTGCTCGTGGTGATCCCGACGTACAACGAGCGGGAGAACCTCGGACCGGTGCTGACGAGGCTGCACGCGGCCGTGCCCGACGCGGACGTGCTGGTCGTCGACGACGCCAGCCCCGACGGCACCGGCGAGTTCGCCGACGAGATGGCCGCCGCCGACAAGCGGGTCCGGGTGCTGCACCGCACCGAGAAGGCCGGCCTCGGTGCCGCCTACCTCGCCGGGTTCGCCGAGGCGCTCGCGGGCCCGCACCAGGTCGTGGTCGAGATGGACGCCGACGGATCGCACGCCCCCGAGGACCTGCCTGCGTTGCTGGACGCGCTGCACGACGCCGACCTCGTGCTCGGCTCGCGCTACGTGCCCGGCGGTGAGGTCGTCAACTGGCCGAGCCACCGTGAGTGGATCTCCCGCACGGGCAACCTGTACTCGCGCCTCGCACTGGGGGTGTCCATCAAGGACATCACCGGCGGCTACCGCGTGTTCCGCCGCCAGGTGCTCGAGGAGCTCGACATCTCCTCGGTGTCCTCGCAGGGTTACTGCTTCCAGGTGGACATGGCGTGGCGGGCGGTGCAGGCCGGGTTCCGCGTGCGCGAGGTGCCCATCACCTTTGCCGAGCGTGAGCGCGGCGCGTCCAAGATGAGCAGCGCCATCGTCGTCGAGGCGCTCTGGCGGGTCACGCAGTGGGGTGCGGCCCGGGTGCTGCGCCGCGGCGAGACACGCACCGCCCCGACGCCCGGCCCTACCGAGAAGGCCCCGGACGACCCGGCCCACCGGGCCCCGGAGAAGGCCCACGTGCGGGAGAGTGCGTGAGCGAGCTCACCATTGGACACAGCAGCGAGCCGCGTGAGGAACTGACGTGGGAGCTGTTCGGCACCGCGTCGCGGGAGCTCGCCGCCCAGGTGGCCGCCGACGGCTACGAGCCGGACATCATCCTGTCCATCGCACGCGGCGGGCTGTTCGTCGCCGGCTCGCTGGGTTACGCGCTGGACGTGAAGAACCTGCACGTCATGAACGTGGAGTTCTACACCGGCGTCGACCAGCGGCTGCCCGTGCCGATCGTGTTGCCGCCCGTGCCCAACGTGGTGGACCTGTCGGGTTCGACGGTGCTGGTGGCCGACGACGTCGCCGACACCGGGGCCACGCTCAAGCTCGTCCGCGACTTCTGCGTCGGCCACGTGGCCGACGTCCGGTGCGCGGTGATCTACGAGAAGCCGCACAGCACCGTCACCTGCGAGTACGTGTGGCGGCGCACCGACCGGTGGATCAACTTCCCGTGGTCGACCCAGCCGCCCGTCGTGCAACGGTCCGGTCAGGTCCTCGACGCATGACAGCCTCGAGGCAGTAAAAAGCCGGGCCACCCCCTCGGGTGACCCGGCCCGGTCGATCGTCAGGCGATCTCACGCCGGCGCTCGGCGAGCAGTTCCAGACGCTCCGCGAGCAGCACCTCGAGATCGGCCACCGAGCGACGCTCGAGCAGCATGTCCCAGTGCGTGCGCGGGGGCTTGACCTTCTTCGTCTCCGGCTCGACACCGTCGACCAGCTTGGAGATGCTGCCGTGGAGGCGACACTCCCAGGTGGCCGGAGCCTCGGCGTCGTTCGCGAAGGGCACCTCGAAGTCGTGCCCGCGCGGGCACGCGTAGCGCATCGACTGCCGCGGCGCGAGGTCGTGGTTGCGATCGGTCTCGTAGCTGACAGCCCCGAGCCGGCTGCCACGGAGCACGCGGTCGGCCATGCGTCTACCTCCCGTTCATGGCCGAGGGAGCCTCCCTCGACCGGTCACCACCGGGTGTAACGTCTCACTTACGGACGTACATTCCCGCCAACGGGGCGGACTGTGAGCAGGTGTCGTCATTCGACGGACACCCGATATTTGCCGTCCCGATCAGCCAGTGTGGCCCATCCGGCCTGATCGCACACGCTAGTGTGACGTGTCAGCCTACTGTGACCTATGTCACGGTCTGCTGACGCGCTGTTTACACGAGAGCCGGTTCCTCGTTACCGGCTGCCCGAATCGCCCGACGCAGGGCACGAACGCCATCGCGACGCCACCGACCACGAAGACCACGACCAGCGAGATGATCGCGGGTCGGAACGAGCCGGTGGGCGGCGATGAACTCGACGGTGCTGCCCGCGGTCACGAAATGGGCGAGTGTCGTGATCACCGTCCACGCCACGACACTGCCCAGGATGGTGCGCCGCGGCCCGTACCGCGCGGCCAGCCGCCCGTGCACCACGGGGGTGTTGATGCCGTCCCGTTCCCGGTGCCACTGTGCGAGGCCGAACAGCGACACTGGTCGGCCCAGCCGTAGAAGACCCACCCGAGCGCTCCCGCGCCGTGCTGGTCACGCCCGCGCGAGGGCCGGAGCCCGGACGGGCAGCAGTGCCACCAGCCCCGCGAGGAGCACGAGCAGGATGCCGACGATGCCCGCCCGCGGCGCCCCGAAGAGCGACGTGAACACGCCGAACAACGTCGGCGCGATGAACGACACGGCGCGGCCGGTGGTGGCGTAGAGGCCGAACAGCTGCCCCTCCTGCCCGCCGGCGGCGAGCCGGGCGAGGAACGTCCGCGACGACGACTGCGCAGGCCCCACGAACAGGGTCAGGATCAGGCCGAAGATCCAGAACGACGTGGGACCGGAGAGGAACAGCAGCACCGCCCCGTCGACGATCAGCCCCACCAGCGACGCGACGATCACCGGCTTGGGCCCGACGCGGTCCTCGAGCCACCCGCCGGTGAGCGCCCCCGCCGCGGAGACGAGGTTGGCCGCGATCCCGAAGATCAGGACGTCGCCGGCGCCGATGCCGTAGACGGTGACGGCCAGCACCGCGCCGAAGGTGAAGATCGCGGCGAGGCCGTCGCGGAACAGTGCGCTCGCGACCAGGAAGAACACCGTCTGCGGGCTCCGGCGGTACAGCACGCCCAGGTCGGTGAACAACTTGCGGTAGGAGCCGACCACGCCGAGCCGGGCCGGCCGGTCGGGATCCGGGAGCACTTCCGGCACGCGCAGGAACAGCGGGAGCGCGAACAGCAGGAACCACGCCGCCGCCACGAGCGCGACCACCCGGATGTTGAGCCCGCCGTCGGTGGGCACCCCGAGGAAGCCACGGGTGTCGCCGTCGCCCGCGATGAGGCCGGTGTACACCGCCAGCAGCAGCACGATGCCGCCGAAGTAGCCCATCGACCAGCCGAAACCCGAGATCCGCCCCATGTTCTCCGGGGTGGAGACCTGGCAGAGCATCGCGTTGTAGGACACCGAGGCGAGCTCGAAGAAGATCGAACCCAGGCTCAGCAGGAGCAGCCCGATCCAGAGGTAGGTGTAGTCGTCGCGGACGACGAACAGCCCCGCCATCGCGACGACGGTGAGCACGGTCCAGATCGTGGTGGAGCGCCTGCGGTGCCCACCGGCGTCGGCGTTCTGGCCGATCACCGGTGCGGCCAGGGCGATGACCAGCCCTGCTGCGCCCAGGGCGTAGCCGAGCCAGGCGCTCGCGTCGATCGGACCGGGCAGGTCCTTGCCCACCGAGTCGGTGAGGTAGACGGAGAAGACGAACGTGAGGATCACGGCGTTGTAGGCGGCTCCGCCCCAGTCCCAGAAACCCCAGGCGATCACCCACCCGCGCCGCACGGGCGTCTTCTCCAGGGCAGTGCTCATGGCGGGAGAGTACGTCCTACGACGCCCACTGGTCCCGGTTCTGCAGCACCTTGCGCAGCACGTCGGGACGGTCGGACAGGAGCCCGTCCACTCCCAGGTCGAGCAGCTCGGCCATCTCGTCGGCCTCGTCGACGGTCCAGACGTGGACCTCCCGGTCCGCGGCGTGCGCGGTGCGCAGCAGTGCCTCGTCGACGACGGTGAGCGCGCCGAGCCGCCGCGGCAGCTGCGCCAGCCCGCCGCGCACGGGCAGCGCCGGAAGGTGTCGCAGTGGCCCCGGCAGCGCGTCGAGCCAGGCCCGGCTGCGCAGCCCCAGCGCCGACGGCATCGCCATCGACGTGAACAGCCGCGTCCCGCCGACCGCCCGGGCCCGCATGAGCCAGCGCTCGACGAACCCGCCGACGCACACGCGGTGCCACGCGTCCATGCGCTCCAGGACTCCCAGCAGCGGGACGACGACCGCGTAGGACTTCAGTTCGATGGTGATCCGCGTGTCCGGCAGCTCCATGAGCACCTGCTCCAGGCGCGGGATCGGCTCGCGCCCGCGGACCTTCACCTCCGCGACGGCCCCGGCCGCGAGCGCCCCGATCCGGCCGTGACCGTCGGTGGTGCGGCCCAGGGTGGCGTCGTGGTGGACGAACACCACGCCGTCCGTGCTGGCGTGCACGTCGAGCTCCAGGTAGCCGAAGCCCTCGTCGACGGCCCGGTGGAAGGCGGCCAGGGTGTTCTCGCAGCCGGTGAGGTCATCGAGGTGCCAGCCCCGGTGCGCGTACGCGCGCGGGAAGGGTCCGTCGAGGTAGGGATGGCGGTCCACACAGCGGAGCCTGCCACCCCGGATGGCTCAACCGCGACGGGGCAGGCGTTGCGCGCCGGTGAACAGCGGGGAGAGCAGGTCCCCGTGCTCGGCGAGCCGGCCGGGCAGGTCGTCGAGAGTGAACGTCAGATCCTCCGGCTTCCTGGCCGCGCGCACCTCGTCCCAGGTCACCGGCGTGGCGACGGTGGGTCGGGCGCGGCCGCGCAGCGAGTAGCTGGCGATGGTGGTCTTGTGGGGGTTGTTCTGGCTCCAGTCGACGAACACGCGGCCCCGGCGGCGGGCCTTCGTCATCACCGCGATCACCGACGCGGGGGTCTCCCGCGCCATGTCCTCGGCGAGTGCCTTCGCGAACTCGGACGTCTGCTCGGGCCGGCTCACCGTCACCGGCAGGTAGAGCTGCATGCCCTTGCCGCCGCTGGTGCGCGGGTACGCGACGAGGCCGTCCTCGGCCAGGTGCTCGGCGATCCGCTCGGCCACCCGCGCGCAGTCGACGACCGTGGTGCCCTCGCCCGGATCGAGGTCGAAGACCACCAGGTCGGGCGGGTGGTGCCCGCCGCGCGGCCCGATGCGCCACTGCGGCACGTGCAGCTCGAGGGCGGCGAGGTTGGCCGCCCAGGCCAGGCCGTCGACGTCGTCGATGAGGGGGAAGTCGGCGCTCTCCGAGCGGCCGCCGGGGGTGCCGACCCGCGCCGTCCGGATCCACGACGGCGCGTGCCGCGACACGTCCTTCTCGAAGAACGACGAGCGCTCGACGCCGTCGGGCCAGCGGACCATCGTGACCGGGCGGTCGGCGAGGTGCGGCAGCATCACCTCGGCGACGGCCAGGTAGTGCGCCAGCACGTCGGACTTGGTGGTGCCGGTGAGCGGGTAGAGCACCTTGTCGGGGTTGGTGAGCTTGGCGCGGGTCCTACGGGGTGTCACTGCCTTCTCCCGGCCCAGGACCTCCACCCAGGCGCTGTCGTAGGGCGCGTCCGGGTCCTTGGCCACCACCGAGGGCAGCCCCTGCTCGCGGACGGCCGCGAGCACCGCGTCGCCACCGTCCGGGAACACCGGCGCGAGGCGCCAGTGCGCCCCCGCCAGCGGCAGGCCCTCCAACAGCGCCCGGCGGTCGCGGAACGGCAGGGGAGCGGTGTCGCGGCCGTCGAGGTGCAGGAGGTCGCCGATCCACAGCTCCCCGGTGCCGACGAGCTCCGCGTCGAGCAGCACCGGGGTCGCGCCCAGGGCCGGCCCGAACCCGCGCGGCCCGTCGACCTCCTCACCGTCGGCGTCGGTGTACCGGGCCCCGCCCCCGTCCACCCGGACGATCACGCGCCGGCCGCCGAACCCGACCTGCAGCCAGTGGTCGTGGGGGAGCGGCCCCGGGGTGGCGACCGTCGGTCGGGCGTCGCGGGGGAGCGGATCCCGATCAGGAGCAGGGTCGGAGCGCCGCAGGATCCACGCGTCCTTCTCCCCCTCGCGGTCGGTGCGGATGAACACGAACCGGCCTGCGGCCCGGCGCCCGGACAGCCGCACGATCACCTCGCGACGGTTCCACTTCTCCGTCTCGTAGGTGCCGGCGTCCCAGATCGTCATGGAGCCGCCGCCGTACTCACCGGCCGGGATCTCCCCGGAGAACTCCAGGTACTCGATGGGATGGTCCTCGGTACGGACGGCCAGCCGCACCACCCCGGGCTCCGCCGGGAGGCCTTTCGGCACCGCCCACGAGGCAAGCACGCCGTCGCGTTCCAGCCGGACGTCCCAGTGCAGGCGGCGGGCGTGGTGCTCCTGGATGACGAACCGGTTGTCGGTGCCCGGATCCGGGTCGCCCTCCGGCACGGGCTCGGGCGTGCGTCGCGTGTCGCGTTTGCGGCGGTACTCCTCAAGCGCCATGGAGCACAGCTTAAGACCCACTTGTGTTTCGCCTCAGCCGATGAGAGCATAGGCTGGCCTAAACAAAGGGGTGGCTGATGTACGTGTGCATCTGCGCGGCAGTGACCGACACCGAGGTCCGGTCCTGCATCGCTCGTGGCGCGCGCACCGTCGAGGAGGTCGGCGACGCGTGCGAGGCGGGCACCGGGTGCGGTTCGTGCCACGACCACATCGACGTCTTCCTGGCCGCGGCCCACGCCCCGTCCGAGCTCTCGGCGCTCCCGATGTCGGCCTAAGGCTCGCCTGACCACCCGGCAGTCGATACTGAGTCGATCACGATCGTGGAGCGGCGCTACCGTCGCCTTTCCCGAGATGTCGACGAAAAGGACGTACCGTGCGCGGCGACCCCGAGATCATCGCTCTGCTCAACGACCAGCTGACGAGCGAGCTGACGGCCATCAACCAGTACTTCCTCCACGCCAAGATGCAGGCGAACTGGGGTCTGACGAAGCTCGCCGCCTACACGCGTGACGAGTCGATCGACGAGATGAAGCACGCCGAGAAGATCACCGACCGCATCCTGTTCCTCGAGGGCCTGCCGAACTACCAGAAGCTCGGCACGCTGAAGATCGGCCAGACGGTCAAGGAGCAGCTCGAGGCGGACCTCACCATCGAGCTCGCCGTGGTGGAGCGCCTGCGCCCCGGCGTCATCATGTGCCGCGGCAAGGGCGACCACACGTCGGCCAACCTCCTCGAGGAGATCCTCGCCGACGAGGAGCACCACATCGACTACATCGAGACCAACCTCGAGCTGATCGACAAGCTCGGCGAGCAGCTCTACCTCGCCCAGCTGGTGGACCAGCCGCCCGTCCCTGGCTGAGCAGCGCTGTCATAACGAGGGGCGCAGGTGCCCCGTCGTGCGCGGGCAGGGGTTCGAAGATATGTTCGAGCCATGACGAACCCCGAGAAGGATCCCGACGACTGGACCACCGGCGACGAGCCGATGACCGGCCCGCAGAAGTCGTACCTGGAGACGCTGGCCCAGCAGGCCGGCGAAGAGGCGCCCACGGGTGAGCTCTCCAAGGCCGACGCGTCGAAGATGATCGACGAGCTGCAGGAGAAGGCCGGCCGCGGATGACCGTCGGGAGCACCCTGTCCATCAGGGTGCTCCCGCAGCTCCGGCCGTGGATCCGATAATCGTAGTTATGACAGATGGGTCCGTAAGGCGCTCCACGGCGGGCGCGATGCGGACGGTGTTGCGGCCGGCCCGCTTCGCGGCGTAGAGCGCGGTGTCGGCCGCCTGGAGCAGACTCTGGACGTCGGCACCCTCGCCGGGATCGATCGCCCCGCCCACCGAGATGCTGATGCCGGCCACGGTCAGCGTGCCGTCGGGCGTCGGCACCTCGATGTGCGTTGCGGCCACCGTGCCGCGGATGCGGTCTGCGGTGGCCAGGAGATCGTCGTCGGCCGTGGGCCCGGCGAGCAGCACCACGAACTCCTCGCCGCCGAACCGGCCGACGAGGTCGCCTTCGCGTACCTCGCTGCGCAGCACGTCGGCGACGGCGGCCAGCACCTGGTCGCCGACCAGGTGCCCGTAGGTGTCGTTCACGAGCTTGAAGTGGTCGAGGTCGACGACGAGCACCGCGCAGCGGCCGGTCCGCAGCCGGAGCCGATCCAGCTCGCGCTGAGCGCGGTGGTGCCAGGCCGCCGCGTTGAGCAGGCCCGTCTTCTGGTCGGTGCTCGCCGCCACCTGCAGGTGGCGGGCCAGTACGGCCCGGTGCAGGAGCAGCAGCGCCGGCAGCACGAAGGCGACGAGCACCGGTTGCGCGCGCAGCGCGACGGCGGTGAGGGCGCCCAGGCAGATCGTGGCGATCTCGAGCAGGTTCTCGTCGCGGTCGCCGAGCGCAGACGAGAGGCTCGGATTCGGGGAGCTGATCGCGATGATGCCCGCGACCAGTCCGCTGTTGACGGCGAAGTAGGCGGCGATCGCCAGGACCACCGCGATGATCCCGCTCTCCCCCAGCTCCGCCGCGCCGTCGACTACGGCCCTGGCAGCGAAGCAGGCGAGCACGATGGTGGCGGAGCTGAACAGCTGCCGGTAGAGCGGAGCCCGCGGGAACCACGCCCGTCGCCAGACGTAGAGCTGCAGCACGACGACGAAGGCCGCGACCAGCCCGGGCGGCAGCAGGATCGCCGCCGCGAACGTCCACACCGACACCAGGTCGACGTGGACGGCGTCGGACACCCGCCGGCGGATCCGTTCGACGTGCAGTGAGATCTCCGAGTGCACCGCCCCGAGGCCGAGCAGGGCTCCCGCCGTGACCAGCTGGGATGCGCTCGGTAGCAGTGCGGGCCGTGAGACGAGCACCAGCAGCAGCGCCGCGAGCTCGATGGTCAGTACGGCGGTGAGGACCGCGGGCGGGCACGTCCACAGGCCCCATCGCGGCACGCGCAGGACGTCGAACGACCGGTCCAGCCGGGAACGCGGTTCGTCGCCGTCGGAAGACATTCGTACTCTCTGATCGGTTGCGCTACCCCGACGGATCCTAGAGGAGGTGGCCCGATGCAGAACAAGAACTGGAACTGATCACATCCGATTTCCGGGCGGCTGGTTCGCCGCGACCTGCGGCGAATCAGCCGAGATCGGCCAGCGCGGCGTCGACGTCGGCGTGCAGCGGAAGGATCTGCTGCAGGTTCATCGTCTCCCACGGGCGGATCACCGCGCGGTTGTCGGGCTTCGACACCAGCCGCACGGGTACCGGTGAATCGCCGGGCCGCCGGGACGCCGGCGCCCGCGTGGCGAGTTCGGCCAGCGTGCCCAGCCCGGACGAACCCAGGAAGCTCACGCCGGTCAGGTCGATCACCACGCCATCGAGGTCGGGCTCGGCGAGGACGTCGTCGACCGACGTCATGAGGTCGCGGGCGGTGTGGAGGTCCAACTCCCCGTCGACGGTCACGACGGCCACCGAGCCGACGCGCGAGGTGGTCACGGTCATCAACCGGTCCGCGGAATCGCCCTCGTTCATCCTCCGCACGGTAGTCGGCCGGGCCCGAGGGCCCGATCCGGCCGTGCGCCCGACTAAACATGGGATGTTAGGTTGTCTGCGTGGAACTGACGACGGTGCGGTCGGGCGCGTGTGCGACGAGGTGATGGCCCAGCTGGAGGGGCTCATCGCCGGAGGCCGGTGGCCGGTGGGCACGAAGATCCCGCCGGAGCCCGAGCTGGTGGCCGCGCTGGGGGTGGGCCGCAACACCGTGCGCGAGGCCGTCCGGGCCCTGGAGCACGCAGGCCTGCTCGAGCCGCGGCGCGGTGACGGCACCTACGTCCGCGCCACCAGCGACCTGGGTGCCGCGTTCCTGCGTCGCGCCCGCCGTTCCACCGTCCTCGACGTGCTGGACGTGCGCACCAGCCTGGAACGCGACGCCGCTGCGGCGGCTGCCGAGCGCCGGACCGCCGCCGACGTGACCGCCATCCGGGCCGCGCTCACGACCAGGAACGGGGCCGGCCCCGACCGGGCCGCGTTCGTCGCCGCCGATCTCGCGTTCCACCGCGCCGTGATCGCAGCTACCGGCAACCCCGTGCTGGTGGACCTCTACGCCGGGCTCACCGAGGCCGTGCAGCGCAGCGTCGCCGAGATCGACGAGCTCGATGACGATCCGGACGGCTTCCCCGGCCACGACGAGCTGGCCGCCGCGATCGAGGCCCGCGACCCGGTGGCCGCCCGTGCCGCCCGGGCGCTGGCGGACCGGTGACCGCCACCGCGCTCGCTCCGCCGACCACCCGAACGCCGACCTGGTGGATCGGCGTCGGCGTCGTCCTCATCGCGGCCAACCTGCGGCCCGCCGTGGTCGGCGTGTCGCCGCTGCTGGCCGAGATCCGCGCGACGGGCGGGCTGTCGGGCACCGCCGCCGGCGTGCTCACCGCGCTTCCCGTGCTGTGCTTCGGGCTGCTCGCGCCCATCGCGCCGCGCCTGGCCCGACGCACCGGCATCGAGCGGGCCCTGCTCGTCGCGCTGGTGGTGCTGGTCATCGGGTTCGCGGTGCGGTCACTCGACTCCGTGGTGGCACTGTTCGCCGGAACGGTGCTGGTCGGGGCCGCGATCGCCACTGGCAATGTGCTGCTGCCCGCGCTGATCAAGCGGGACTTCGCGCACCGCACCGGCCTGATGATGGGCCTGTTCTCGATGTCGATCTCCGCGGGCGGCGCGCTCGCCGCGGGGATCACGGTGCCGGTGGCCCGCGCCGCCAGACTGGACTGGCGGGCCGCGCTGGGACTGTGGGGGCTGTTCGCCCTCCTGGCCCTGCTGTGCTGGCTGCCCCAGGTACGCGGCGGCGGCACGACCGTGATGGGCACGGCCCGGGTCGCCGGTCTCGTCCGCAGCCCAGTCGCGTGGCAGGTCACGGCGTTCATGGGGCTGCAGTCGCTCGGGTACTACGCGGCGGCGTCCTGGCTGCCCGCGGTGTTCGTGGAGCGCGGGTTCGACGCGTCGACGGCCGGGTTCCTGCTATCGCTCTCCAGCGTCACGGGCATCGTCGGCGGCCTGGTCACGCCCGTGCTGGCCACCCGCTTCCCCCGCCAGCGGCTGCTCGCCGCCGGACTCACGTCCGTCGCCGCGCTCGGCCTGCTCGGGGTGCTCGCACTGCCCGGCGCCGAGGTGGTGTCCATGGCCGTGTTGGGCCTGGGGCAGGGTGCCGCGCTCGGGTTGGCGCTGACGTTCATGGCCCTGCGCTCCCCCGACGCCGCCCATGCCTCGCAGCTCTCGGGCATGGCGCAGACCGTGGGGTACACGGTGGCCGCGGCCGGACCGTTCGCGGTGGGGGCGCTGCACGACCTGACGGGAACCTGGACGGTGCCACTGGTGGTACTGCTCGTCCTGTTCGTGCCGCAGGCCGTCGTGGGTGTGCTCGCGGGCAGGAACCGGCTCGTCGGGCGATGATTTCCGGGGTCGTGGCACGGTCACTGCTGGCATGAGCACAGCCGGTGTCTGGACCCTCGTACACGAGGAGCGCGCGGCCCTCGCCGCCGATCTCGCTCCCCTCACCGATGAGCAGTGGACCACCCCGTCCCTCTGCACCGGCCTGACGGTCCGTGAGGTGCTCGCCCACCTGGCCTCCGCGGCGGGCCTCAGCCCGCTGCGGTGGATGGCCGGCGTGATCCGGTGCCGGTTCGACTTCGACAAGCAGGTGGCCATGCGCCTGGCCGAGCAGCTGGGCGCGACGCCCGCCGAGACGCTCGAGCGGTTCCGTGGGGTCCTCACGAGCACGACCATGCCGCCGCTGCCGGTGGTCGCGATGCTGGGCGAGACGATCGTGCACGGAGAGGACATCCGCCGCCCGCTGGGGCTGCGTCGTACCCACCCGATCTCCACCGTCACGCGCCTCGCGCAGTACTACGCGGGCTCCGACCAGGTGGTGCCGGCGAAGGGCCGGATCGCCGGGCTGCGACTCGTCGCAACCGACGGGGACTTCGAGACCGGCGCCGGCCCGCTCGTGTCCGGCCCGACGGTGGCGCTGATCATGGCGATGACCGGCCGGGCCGCGTTCTGCGACGACCTCGACGGGGACGGTGTGCCGACACTGCGCGAGCGTGCCGGAGCGTGATCAGCGTCTGCGGTGCCGCACGTGCACCAGTGCAGCTCCCGTGTGCCAGTGCAGCTCCCGCTCCGCAGGCGCTGATCACGCGGCGATCAGCTTGTGCAGCATCGCCCTCAACGGCGCGTCGTCGCCGCTGTGGGATGCCCGCGACGCGGTGACGTTCTCCTGCGGGTCCATCGCCGACCAGCGCACCGGATGGCCCGCGTCGCGGGCCAGCTGGGCGACGAAGGCCCGCTGGGTCCGGCCGTTGCCCTCGCGGAAGGGGTGCAACGCGTTGAGGTCCGACAGCAGCTCCGTGATGGCGTCGACGAACGCCTCACGGTCGAGGCGGGTCAGGCACGCGGTGCGGGCGAGCCAGGCGAACAGCTCCCCGGCGTCACCCGCGAGGTGCTCGGGCCGGCAGAACGCCGTACCACGGCCGATCACCACTGTCCGCAGCTCGCCGGCCCAGTCGTACACGTCGCCGAAGATGCGGCGGTGGAAGGCCTGCAGGTGCGAGAGGTCATAGGCGCCGGGCAGCGGGACCCGGTTCAGGTCGTAGATCCGGGACGCCGTGAGCGTGGCCTCGACGTGACGCAGCTCGTCGGGATCGGTGATGCCGAGCCGGTTGCGCAGAACCCCGGAGTCGAGGTCGAGGTAGGGATCCCAGCTCACCGGTCGTAGCGGGCCATCACGCGGGCGCGCAGCTCATCGCTGCCCATCTCGCCCGCACCCAGGGCCGTGAACATCTCCAGGTCGTCGGCGCTGGGCTCCAGCCCCTCCACGCGCACGGACGCGAGCGCCTCCGTCACCGCCTCGCGGCGCTCCGACACCTCGACGAGGTGCTGGTAGTGCGACACCGACATGACGACCGCCTCGGGCTTGCGGTGCGCACCCACGAACACCGGCTCGCCGTCCTCTGCCTGCACGCGTTTGAACGTGGCGGCGAGACCGGAGCGGAACTCCCGGAACGACAGCACCTCGGGTGGCTTCACGCGGGCGAGCGTACCCGAATGTGTACGCATATGCGTCACCCCGGCACGCGCAGCCGTCCGGCGAGGAGGAACACGGCCAGCTCGCCGTCGCCCAGCCCCAGCCGCTGCTGCGCGGCGGGCACCCGGGCGGCCCACGTCGCGAACGCCGCGCCGCACACGGCGAACACGACGGAGACGGCGACGCGGGCCCGCCGGGCAGCGGTCAGGAGCTGCTCGACCCGGACCAGAGGTTGATCCCGCCCTCCACCGCGTGCTTGTCGATCGCGGCGAGCTCGTCGTCGGTGAAGGGCAGGTTGTCCAGCGCGCCGAGGCTGTCGTCGAGCTGCGCGACGCTGCTGGCGCCGATCAGCACCGACGTCACGCGCTCATCGCGCAGGGCCCAGGCCAGCGCCATCTGCGCCAGCGACTGCCCGCGCGCGGACGCCATCTCGTTCAGGGCGCGGACGTGGGCCAGCGTCTGGTCGGTGAGCAGGTCGGGCGAGAGCGACTTGTCCTGCGACGCCCGCGAGCCCTCCGGCACCCCGTTGAGGTACTTGTTGGTCAACATGCCCTGGGCCAGCGGGGAGAACGCGATGCAGCCCACGCCCTCCTCCCCCAGCACGTCGAGCAGGTCCTCCTCGATCCAGCGGTTGAGCATCGAGTAGGACGGCTGGTGGATCAGCAGCGGAGTGCCCAGGTCCTTGAGGATCGCAACGGCCTCGCGGGTGCGCTCGCCGCTGTAGGAGGAGATGCCGGCGTAGAGCGCCCGGCCGGAGCGGACGGCCGTGTCGAGCGCGCCCATCGTCTCCTCGAGCGGCGTGGTGGGGTCGAAGCGGTGGCTGTAGAAGATGTCGACGTAGTCGACACCCATGCGGGCCAGCGACTGGTCGAGGCTCGACAGCACGTACTTGCGCCCGCCGCCCCCCTGCCCGTACGGGCCCGGCCACATGTCGTAGCCGGCCTTCGTCGAGAGCACGAGTTCGTCGCGGTAGGGCCGGAAGTCCTGGGCGAAGATCGACCCGAAGTTCTTCTCGGCGCTGCCGTAGGGCGGGCCGTAGTTGTTGGCCAGGTCGAAGTGGGTGACACCGCGGTCGAATGCCCGGCGCAGGATGGCGCGCTGGGACTCGATGGGCTTGTCGTCCCCGAAGTTGTGCCACAGGCCCAGCGAGACGGTGGGCAGGTCGAGGCCGCTGCGGCCGGCACGGCGGTAGTGAGCGCTCTCATAGCGCGTGGGATCGGCGAGGTACGTCACGGATACATCCTGCCTCGGCGAAGGTCGGATGTGTGCAGGGGCCGCGGCTGGCGGACTCGATCCCGCGCCCACCGCGACCTGAGGTGCGCCACCGGGGACGCGGCGGCGGCCTCCCCGGTCCAGATCCGGACGGTGCGACCGCGCATTGGAAACAGGTGACTCAGCCGCGTGAGAACCGGCGTGGCGTGGTCCCGACCATCCGCGTGAAGTGCCGGTGCAGGTGTGCCTGGTCGTGGAACCCGACGGCGACGGCCACGTCGGCGATCGGCTCGCCGTCGAGCAGCCGGCGACGGGCGGCCTCCACGCGGCGCCCGGTCAGGTAGCGGTGCGGTGGCACCCCGAACTGCCGGGTGAACGTGCGCACGAGGTGGGCAGGGTGGGCGTGGAGGGCCGCCGCCGCCTCGCGCAGCCCGAGACCGGCCACGAGGTGGGCGTCGAGGAGCTCGCGCAGGTCACCGGCCAGCCGGTTCGGCTCGGGATCGGGCGGCGCGCCGCGCAGGTGCAGCCGGATCCGGTCGCCGATCAGGGCGAGCCTGCTCTCGGCCTCCAGCTCCGCGCCGGGCCCGTCGAGGACGTCGTGGAGCTGTGCGATGCGGGAGCGCAGCAGGTCGTCGTCGAGGCTGGGGGTGGCCAGCGCGGCGCCGGTGAACGACGGGGCGAGGACGTCGGTGTCGACGTAGAGCACGCGCTTGCGGAAGCCGTGCTCGGTAGCGGCGCGGCCGGTGTGTGCCACGTGGGGCGGGAGCAGCGTGACGGAGCGGCCGAGTGCGCCGTGCTCGTGGTGGTCGAGGTCGTAGCGGATCACGCCCTCGTCCACCACCAGCAACGTCCAGGTGGCGTGTGCGTGGGCGGGGTAGGTGTGGTCGGTGAACCGCGCGTGGAACACCTCGACGATGCCGGGCACACCCGGCGACCAGGCCCGCACGGTCATGCTCCGAACGTACAAGAACCCGCGGAGCGGACGGCCGAGGCTGGACCTCGTGCGATTCGACACGAAGATCGCGGTTCTGCTCCGCGACGACCTCGAGACCTGGCAACGCCTGAACGTCACGGCGTTCCTCTGCAGCGGCATCGCTGCGAACCCGGAACTCCTCGGCGAGCCCTACACCGACGCGGACGGTGCGCCGTACCTGCCGATGTTCCGCCAGCCCGTGCTCGTCTTCGAAGGGGACAAGGCCACACTGACGGCCGCGCACGAGCGCGCCGTACGGCGCGGGCTGCCGGAGGCGGTGTTCACCGCGGAGCTGTTCGCCACCGGTCACGACGAGGCGAACCGGGCCGCGGTGGCGGCCGTGCCCGGCGCGGGCCTCGATCTCGTCGGACTGGCCGTGCACGGCCCGCGCAACGCCGTGGACAAGGTCCTCAAGGGAGCGACCCTGCACCGCTGAGGACCCCTACTGGGCGGTCACCGTCTGGACGCTGATCTGGTCGCCCGGCGGCGTGGCCGAGCAGCCGGTACCGGCGCGCTCGACGTAGAGCGACGCGGTGGCGCCCGGCGGGTAGACCCGCAGGCCCCGCACCGGGGTCGGCTTGCAGACGGCGGCGTCGTAGTTCTGGACGTTGACCAGTTTGAGCTGCGCCCCCGCGGCCTTCCCGGGCGCCAGGACGATCTCGCCGCCCCGTGCGCCGGACATGGCCGCGGCCGGGCCGACCTGGTGGCCGTCCGTGCCCGCCACGTAGGAGACGCCCGGGAAGCCGCGCAGCTCGCAGGTCCGGGTGCCGACGTTGGTGAGGATCAGCGTCTGGATCACCGAGCCCGCGGCGCCATCGCCGGCCCCGAGCGATCCCTTGAGCTCCGGGGTGTCGCAGCGTTGCGGGTTCGTGTCGGCGGGGCCGGGCGCCGGTGGCCCGGTGGTGGGCCCGGAGACCGCCGAGGTCGGCGTGGCGGGTGCCTGCGCGGTCGGCGTGGCGGTGGGCGCCAGCGTCCCCGACTCCGAGCAGCCGGCGGCGAGCGCCCCGAGCAGCCCGACGGTGACGACCAGTCCGTGTCGCCGCCTGGGTCCGCGGTGAGTGATGATCATTCAGATCCCCCGATCTTGACAGTTCTTTCCCCTACAACCCAGGACGTCCGACGGCGGAACTCGTTGCCGTGCCGAACCATCCGATCGGGCGACGGTCGTCACGCCGCTACGCTGCATCGATGTCCGCGACGCGTCTCCTCGTGCTCGGGATGGTGCGCGGCTACGGCCGGACGCACGGCTACCGCATCGGCACCGACCTGATCTCCTGGGGCGCCGACGACTGGGCCAACGTCAAGTGGGGATCGATCTACCACGCGCTGCGCAAGCTCACCGACGACGGCCTGCTGGTCGACCACGACGAGGTCCCGGGCCGCACGGAGTACGAGCTCACCGAACGCGGCGATGCCGAGTTCCTCCGACTGCTGCGCGACGCGGTGCGCCGCCCGCAGACCCGGCCCGATTTCCTCGGCGGTGCGCTCGCGATGCTGCCCGCTCTCCCCCGCGTCGAGGCGATCCGGCTGCTGGGCGAACGGAGGGCGGCGCTGGAGGAGATCCGCGACAAGGCCCAGGGCCAGATCGACGCGCTGGTCGACCCGCAGCACTGGTCGGAGCTGTTCGGGCTCTGGGAGACCACGGCCGCCGGTGGGGTCGAGTGGACGGCGGGACTGATCGCGCGGCTGGAGGCGGGCGCGTACGCGATGGCCGGCGAGCCGGACTCGCCCGGCCGTCCGGGCAGCTGGTTCGAGCTCGGCCCGTAGTTCTCGTTTGCACGGCGGGTGGTTCTCGGGCACACTTGAGTGCCCATTCAAACTTGAACAACGGAGCGTCGATGACCGACACGTCCCGGATCGGACCGCCGTCGTGGATCAAGGAGATGAACGAGGGGCTGATGGCGCAGGAGCGCCAGGGCAGCCTCGGGTTCCCGCTGTCCGTGCTCACCGTGCCCGGACGGCGCAGCGGCCGGCCTCGCTCCACGCCGCTCACGGTGCTCGAGAAGGACGGGCAGCGCTACGTGGTGGGCGGGTTCCCGGCCGCCGACTGGATCCGCAACGTCCGCGCGGCCGGTGGCGGGACGCTGGCCGTGGCGGGTGTGGAGGAGCCGGTGCGGCTCGTCGAGCTCGACGTCGACGAGGCCCGGCCGATCATGCGGGAGTGGCCCGTCGTCGCCCCGCGGGGGGTGGAGATGATGCGCGACGCCGGCGTCGTCGCCGACACCACACCGGACGAGCTCGAGAAGGCGGCCGGAATCTGTCCGGTGTTCCGGATAGAAAGCGACGCATGACCGGGTTCGTCACCATCACCGGGGAGCAGCCGCCCAGGCACGTCAGTCGGGCTGCACCTCCCGGGTGAACAAGTCGATCATGTCCTGGGGGGTGGGTGTGTAGGCGGCCGCGGCCGCGTGCTCGGCCATGCGGGGGAACAGGGCCTGCTCGTAGGTTGTGAGCGCGGCCTCGGTGTCTCCCGCGTGTGCGGCGATGGCCGCGCCCAGCTCGGCGCCGTCCTGCATGGCCAGGTTGGCGCCCTCGCCGTCCGGGGGTGCGATGTGGGCGGCGTCGCCGAGCAGCGTCACCCCCGGCACACGGGCCCAGCGGTGCCCGATCGGCAGCGCGTAGTGGGGGCGGTGGACCGGCGCGGTGTCGGTGTCGGTGATCAGCGCGGTGAGCTCCGGGGCCCAGCCGTCGAACTCCTGCGCGATCCGCGCGGTGGCCGCGGCGGGGTCGGTGAAGTCGATGGCGTCGAACCAGTCCAGCGGCTCGGTGAGCGTCACGTAGGCGTGGAGGTTCCCGCCGCTCTCCCGGTGCGCGTCGATCCTCCTGTCGTTCGCGTCCGGGTCGATCACGAACAGCGACCCGCCACCGACCGCCTGCGCGGTGGCGGGGTGGCGGTTGTCGCCGTCGAACAGGAAGGTCTCGACGAACGAGGTGCCGACGTAGGCGGGAACGGCGTCGGTGAGCAGCGGCCGGACCCGCGACCACGCGCCGTCCGCGCCGACCAGCACGCCCGTGTCGGCGGTGGTGCCGTCGGCGAAGGTCACCTCGTGGCGGCCCGCACCGAGGGTCCGAACGCTCACCACCCTGTGGTTCCACCGGACCGTGCCGGCGGGCAGTGCGTCGAGCAGGATCTGCCGCAGCTCGGCGCGCTGCACCTCGGGCCGTCCACCCGCACCATCGTCGGGTTCGTCCAACAGGACGGTGCCGTCCCGGTGCAGGGCCCGGGTGGCCTCGCGCCCCTCCAGGATGAGCGCCCGGAACTCCTCGGTCAGGCCGGCCGCCGCGATGGCCGGTTGGCCGTTGTAGTCGTGGATGTCGAGCATCCCGCCCTGGGTGCGCGAGGTCGGGGAGGGCTCCGCCTCGTGGACCGTGACCGGGATGCCGTGGACGTGCAGGACGCGGGCCAGGGTGAGGCCGCCGAGGCCGGCACCGACGATCGTGACGGGAGTGGGCACGGAAGCTCCTTCAGCTCGCGGACCAGTGCCGGAAGTGGTGGTCGAGGTCGTCGAGGACGATCTCGACGGCGGGGGCCAGGTCGTCGGCCACAGCGCCGGGGAGCACCCCGTCGACGACGCTGCGGCCGATCCGGTCGGTGATCATCTGGAAGACCGAGACGATCGCGGCCGCGTGGGCCCGGGCGACGGCGGGGTGGACGGTCGGGCAGGTCCCGGTGATGGCGGCGGCGACCGTGTCGGCCTGCTGGTCGCGGGTCTCGAGGGCGAGGCGGCGGATGGTGGGGCTGCTGACGCACAGTGCCGGGAACTCACCGCGGGCCTGGACGAGGTCGGCGTGCCGGTGCCGCTCGATGTCCTGTCGCGCCTCGGCCCGCAGGGCTTCGGCCGGGCTCGTCCCGCCCGGCCGCCCGCCGACGGTCCGCGCGTACCGCTCGCGGATCTCCTCGGCCCGGTCGAGCACGAGGTCGTGCTTGGCCGGGAAGTAGTTGTAGACGGTCTGGTCGGAGACCTCCGCGGCCCGTGCGACGTCGATGATCGAGACCTGGTCGAAGCCGTGGGCGGCGAACAGCCGCGCCGCGGTGTCGGCGATGTGCTGGCGCGTCTGCGCCTTCTTGCGCTCCCGGAGCCCGACCTCTCGTGCCATGACTCCCACCCTAACTCAATTATTGAATGCACCAAAGTTTTGGTGCATCCTAAGATTAGGGGCTGTGCGACCCGTCGCACCCGCGGTCGTGCACAGGGTGGCGCGTCTAGGGTCGGTCGCGATGAACGTCGGTCTCTTCCTGCTGCTCGTGCTCGCCGGCGTGGGGGCGGGTCTGTCCGGGTCGATCGCGGGGCTCGCGTCGCTGTTCTCCTACCCGGCCCTGCTGGCCGCGGGGCTGCCGCCGATCACCGCCAACGTCACCAACACCGTGGCGTTGACGTGCAGCTCGCTCGGGTCGGTCGTCGGATCGCGGCCGGAGCTGACCGGCCAGGGCGCCACGGTGAAGCGGTTCGCGCTGCTGACCACCGCGGGCGGGGCACTCGGGGCCGCGCTGGTGCTGCTCACCCCGCCGGGCGCGTTCGAGCGGATCGTGCCGTTCCTCGTCGGCGGGGCGTCGGTGGTGCTGCTGTTCCAGCCGTGGTTCCGACCCGTCCCGGAGCCCGAGGCGGGGGCACCGCGGACCAGCGCTTCGGTGATCGCCGGGGTGTTCGCGGTCGCGGTGTACGGCGGCTACTTCGGAGCAGCGGCCGGCGTGCTCATGCTGGCGCTGATCCTGGTGAGCCTGCCGGTGTCGCTGCTGCAGGGCAACGCGCTCAAGAACGTGCTGCTCGGGCTGGCCAACGGGATCGCCGCGATCGGGTTCGCCTTCTTCGGCGGCGTCGACTGGCTCGCCGCGCTGCCCCTGGCCATCGGCCTGCTGGCCGGGGCGCGCGTCGGGCCGGCGGTGTCGCGGCGCATCCCGACCACGATCCTGCGGGTCGGGATCGCGCTGGCCGGGCTGGGCCTGGCGGTGACACTGGCCGTCGGGGCGTACTGAGCGACGCCCGCCCGTGAGCGAGCAGGCCGGTCAGCGAGCGGGCCCGTCAGGTGTGGTCAGGGGCAGCGGGTGGGTGGCCACCATGCCCGCGAGGCGCGCCCTCATCGGAGGGGCGTGACCGCCGTGACCGGTCCGGCGAGCGACGCGCCGTTGCGCTGCAACCACTCCGACAGAGCGCGCTGCACCGCGGGCAGCGGCGGGCGGCGGGCGGGGTCGTTGTCCATGGCGGCCTGCAGCAGTGCCAGATGGGCCGTGCGCCGGGGCAGCTGCGACAGCGCCGCTCCCGAGGCTGCGGCCCGCAGGCCCGACACCGCGTCGGCGTGGCCGCCGCGCGGCGGATGCCCGGTGAGCGCGAACGAGACGGTGGCGGCCAGCTGCCACGCGTCGGAGGCGGGGGTGGCACGCTCACCGCACGCCGCCTCGGGCGAGAGGAAGTCGGGGGTGCCGAGCACGAAGCCGGTCTGGGTCATCGTGGCGTCACCGGACTTGCGGGCGATGCCGAAGTCGATGAGGTGTGCGAACCCGCCGTTGTCGACCACCACGTTGCCCGGCTTCACGTCCCGGTGCATCACGCCCTGCTGGTGGGCGGCGTGCAGCGCGCCCGCCAGGCTCAGCCAGACCCGCGCCGCGGCCACGTCGTCGAGGGTGCCGCGGGAGCGCACGAGATCGCCGAGCGACATGCCCTCGACGTAACCCATGACGATCACCATGCCGTCGAGCTCGGAGAGGCCGGGATCGCTGCGGGCGGGCACCAGATCGTGGATGCGGACGCAGTGCGGATGGCGCACCGCGGCCAGGGCGCCGGCCTCGCGGCGGATGCGCTGCTCGGTCTCGGCGTCGGGGGCGTGGGCGGCCTTGAGCGCGACCACGTGGCCGAGACGGGCGTCCTGGGCCAGCCAGACCCGGCCGAAGCCGCCCGACCCGAGGCGCCGGATCAGCGGGAACCGCGGCACGGACGCGGTGGCAGCGCTGCGGGGCGCGCCCGGGAACGGGGGCGCGGCGACGAGCGTGGGCGGGTTGGCCCGTGCCGCCGCGCGGGCGGGGGGCCGGTCCGGCGGCGCCGCCCGCGGTACGGGCACCACCGGCGGCTCGGGCGCACGGGCGGCGAACCGCTCGGCGAGGACCGACTTCTTCGGGACAGGTTTCCCGGGGGCCGGCTTCGTGGGCACCGGCTTCGCCGCGGGCGGGGCCGGCGCCATCGAGCGACGCACCGCCTCCCGGGACGGCGTGCCGGCCACGAGCAGCACGAAGATCCCCACGAACGACCCGGCGCCGGCCCCCAGCCACAGGTGTCCGGCCGTGCCCGCGGGCACCCCGACGGTGAGGAACGCCACCGCCGCCGTGGGGATCCAGAAGAACTTCGACGGCCAGGCCGGACCCCGCCGCAGCGCGAGCCGTGCCTGGATCATCACGAACACCGTGACCAGCAGCGGGGCGATCACCAACAGGAACATCGCCAGGCCGAAGCGGACGGGATCGGCCCCGCCGAACGCGTCGGCCACGCTGCCGATCCCGAGGTACTCGGCCTGGCTGCCCAGCACGTAGCAGGCGTCGCCACCCAGCTCGCGGATCGCCGGACGCCCGAGACCGGAGAACCCGCCGGTGGCGGCGGCGGTGAAGATCTGCCCGGTGACCGTGAAGACCAGGAACGGCAGCAGCCCTGCGGTGACGACACCGGCCGCGCCCAGCACGAACGACTCCGCGGCCCCGTAGCGGGACCCGATGCGTTTGCGCAGCAGCGCCACCACCAGCGCACCCAGGGTGGGCAGCAACCCCACCCCGACGCCCAGCGCCGTGACGGCCCACGGCCAGCTGCCCGGGCAGAACTGTGGCGCGACAGCCCGGTGCAGGGTGACCAGCAACCCGGCGAGCAGCGCGGCAACCCCCTCCACGCCGTCGTCCCCCTCCTGGGCCCCGAACCGCTCGGCGGCACCGCCACCACTATGACATCGGAGGGGGTGGGCGCGCCGACTCGCCTGCTGCCGCCCGCCCGACATCATCCGCGGCAGGCACCGTATCGCTCGAACCCGGTCCAGCTCAGGACCCGATCACGGCGTCGGGGGCCGCGCGCAGTGCCGCGAGGTCGCCGAACCCGGCCAGGGCGAGCGTGATGTCGAGCTCGGCCAGCACGCTGCGCAGCACGTGGCGCACCCCGTCCTGGCCACCCAGCGCGAGGCCGTAGGCGTACGGGCGGCCCAGCAGCACGGCGTCCGCGCCCAGGGCCAGCGCCAGCGCGGCGTCGGCGCCGGTGCGGATCCCGGAGTCGAACAGCACCGGCGCCCGCCCCTCGACGGCGGCGAGGATGCCCGGCAGCGTGCTCAGCGCCCCGACGGCCCGGTCGACCTGCCGGCCGCCGTGGTTGGACACGACGATGCCGTCCATCCCGACGTCCAGGGCGCGCAGCGCGTCGTCGACGTGCTGGATGCCCTTGAGCACGATCGGCCCGTCCCAGTGCTCGCGGATGAGGTCGAGCTTGTCCCAGCGCAGTGCCGTGCCGGTGAACATCGGCACCCAGCGCCCGACCGCGGCCATCAGGTCCTCCTCGGGGCTCTTGGCGAGCCCGGCGCGGAAGGCGGGGTCGGAGAACGGTGTGGCCGTGCCCACGCCGCGCAGAAACGGCAGGTAGGCGCCGTCGAGGTCCATCGGGCGCCAGCCGAGCGTCCAGGTGTCGAGCGTGACGACGAGGGTCGTGAACCCGGCGGCGCGGGCCCGGGCGAGGATGCTGATCGTGACGTCGTCCTCGGTGGGCCAGTAGAGCTGGTACCAGCGCGGGCCGTCTCCGGAGGCGGCGGCGACCTCCTCGATGCTGTGCGACGACGCGGTGGACAGCACCATGGGCACCCCCAGCTCGGCCGCCGCGCGGGCCACGGCCAGCTCCCCGTCGGAGTGCATGATCGAGAGCACCCCGATCGGGGCGAGCAGCAGCGGCGCGGGCATCGCGGTGCCGAGGATGGTGGTGGACCAGTCCCGCGTGGTGGTGTCGCGCAACATGCGAGGAATCAAGCCGTGGCGGTCGAACGCGTCCCGGTTGGCCCGCATGGTGGCCCCCGACCCCGCTCCCCCGGCCACGTAGCCGTAGGGCCCGTCGGCGAGCACCACCCGGGCCGCGGCCTCGAGCTGAGCCGGATCGGTGGGGTACGCGGGGCGTTCATCGCCGAGCCCGCGCAGGTAGATCTCGGCGGCGTAGGAGGAGAAGGACGCGCTCATGGGTGGAACCCCGATCCGACGAACGGCACTGTCGTCGGAACCTATGCGACGACAGTGCCGTTCGTCGGATCGGGTCAACCCCCCGCGACATGGCACGATGGCTCGATGACCGATCTGCGCGACCTCGCACTGCTGCGGCGTGTGCGCGACCGGATCGATCGCGAGTACGCACAGCCACTCGACGTCGAGGCGCTCGCCCGAGGGGTGCACATGTCGGCGGGGCACCTCAGTCGCGAGTTCCGGCTCGCCTACGGGGAATCGCCCTACTCCTACCTGATGACGCGGCGCATCGAGCGCGCGATGGCGTTGCTGCGCCGGGGCGACCTGAGCGTCACCGAGGTCTGTTTCGCGGTCGGCTCCTCGTCGCTGGGCACCTTCAGCACCCGCTTCACCGAGCTGGTCGGCATGCCGCCGAGCACCTACCGGCGGGAGGCGGCGAACGCGACCGCGGGGATGCCCTCCTGTGTGGCGAAACAGGTGACCAGACCGATCAGGAATAGAGAAGCACCGGCGACGGCGCCGCACCTAGCGTGACCACCATGGACGAGGGAGCCGCAATGCGTACGCACGCCGCCGACAGCCACGATCTGATCCGGGTGACCGGCGCGCGGGTGAACAACCTCAAGGACATCAGCGTCGAGATCCCGAAGCGGCGGCTCACGGTGTTCACCGGCGTCTCCGGTTCGGGCAAGAGCTCGCTGGTGTTCCACACGATCGCCGCCGAGTCGCAGCGGATGATCAACGAGACCTACAGCGCGTTCGTACAGGGTTTCATGCCGACGCTGGCGCGCCCCGACGTCGACGTGCTCGACGGGCTGACCACCGCGATCATCGTCGACCAGCAGCGGATGGGGGCCGACCCCCGATCCACCGTCGGCACCGCCACCGACACGGGCGCGATGCTGCGCATCCTGTTCAGCCGGCTCGGGCAGCCGTACATCGGCTCGCCGCAGGCGTTCTCGTTCAACGTCGCGTCCATCAGCGGAGCGGGCGCGGTCACGATCGAGCGCGCCGGGCAGAAGGTGAAGGAGCGGCGCAGCTTCAGCATCACCGGCGGCATGTGCCCGCGCTGCGAGGGCCGCGGCTCGGTGAACGACATCGACCTGACCGCGCTCTACGACGAGACGCTGTCGCTCAACGAGAACCCGTTCGCCATCCCCGGATACAGCATGGACGGCTGGTTCGGCCGCATCTTCAAGGGCTCCGGCTTCTTCGACCCCGACAAGCCGATCGCGAAGTACACCAAGCGCGAGCTGCACGACCTGCTCCGCAAGGAGCCGACCAAGATCAAGGTCGAGGGCATCAACCTCACCTACGAGGGCGTCATCCCGAGGATCCAGAAGTCGATGCTGTCCAAGGACGTCGACTCGCTGCAGCCGCACATCCGGGCGTTCGTGGAACGGGCGGTGACGTTCACGGTCTGTCCCGAGTGCGACGGCACCCGCCTGACCGAGGCGGCCCGCTCGTCCACGATCGCGGGAATCAGCATCGCCGACGCCTGCGCGATGCAGATCAGCGACCTCGCCGCGTGGGTGGGCGACCTCACTGAAACATCGGCTGGGCCGTCGGTGGCGCCGCTGCTGGCGAACCTGCGCCACACCCTCGACTCGTTCGTGGAGATCGGCCTGGGCTATCTGAGCCTGGAGCGGCCGTCGGGCACGCTGTCGGGCGGCGAGGCCCAGCGCACCAAGATGATCCGCCACCTCGGCTCGTCGCTCACGGACGTCACCTACGTCTTCGACGAGCCCACGATCGGCCTGCACCCGCACGACATCGCCCGGATGAACAACCTGCTCCGGCAGCTGCGGGACAAGGGCAACACCGTGCTCGTCGTGGAGCACAAGCCGGAGGCGATCGCGATCGCCGACCACATCGTCGACCTCGGCCCGCGCGCCGGCTCCGGAGGCGGCGAGGTGGTCTTCGAGGGCACCGTCGAGGAGCTGCGGGCCAGCGGCACGCTCACCGGCAAGCACCTCGACGACCGCGTGTCGGTCAAGACGTCGGTGCGGACGCCCGCGGGGGCGCTGGAGGTGCGCGGCGCCCGCACCCACAACCTGACCGGCGTCGACGTCGACATCCCGCTCGGCGTGCTGGTCGTGCTCACCGGGGTGGCGGGCTCGGGCAAGAGCTCGCTGATCAACGGCTCGGTGGCCGGCCGGGACGGTGTCGTCGCGATCGACCAGGGTGCGATCCGCGGCTCGCGCCGGAGCAACCCGGCCACCTACACCGGGCTGCTCGAGCCGATCCGTAAGGCGTTCGCCAAGGCCAACGGGGTGAAGCCCGCGCTGTTCAGCGCCAACTCCGAGGGCGCGTGCCCCAACTGCAACGGCAACGGAGTCGTCTACACCGACCTGGGCATGATGGCCGGGGTCGCCAACCCCTGCGAGGTGTGCGAGGGGAAACGGTTCGACGCGGCGGTGCTGGAGTACCGGTTCGGGGGGCGGGACATCAGCGAGGTGCTCACCATGTCGGTTGCCGAGGCGGAGACGTTCTTCGGCAGCGGCGACGCGACGCTGCCGGCCGCGCACAAGATCCTCGAGCGCCTCGTCGACGTCGGGCTCGGCTACCTCACCATCGGTCAGCCGCTCACCACGCTCTCGGGCGGCGAGCGGCAGCGGCTCAAGCTGGCCACCCACATGGGCGAGAAGGGCGACGTCCTCATCCTCGACGAGCCCACCTCCGGCCTGCACCTCGCCGACGTCGAGCAGCTGCTCGAGCTGCTCGACCGGCTCGTCGACGCCGGCAAGTCGGTGATCGTCATCGAGCACCACCAGGCGGTGATGGCGCACGCGGACTGGATCATCGACCTCGGGCCCGGCGCGGGCCACGACGGCGGCCGGATCGTCTTCGAGGGCACCCCGGCCGATCTGGTGGCCGCGCGCTCGACGCTGACCGGAGAGCACCTCGCGGCCTACGTCGGCGGGTGATCGGTCAGGATCCGAGAAGCCCCATACGGCCCGCCGTCGCTAGCGTGACCGGCATGGACATCACGATTCACTCCACCTTCCTCGCCCAGAACGACCCGGACGCGGCCCTGGCGTTCTACCGCGACAAGCTGGGCTTCGAGGTCCGCCAGGACGTCGGCTACAACGGCCTGCGCTGGATCACCGTCGGCCCGCCCGGCCAGCCCGACACGTCGATCGTGCTGAACCCGCCGGAGGCGAACCCCGGGCTCACCGACGACGAGCGCCGCACCATCGCCGAGATGATGGCCAAGGGCACGTTCGGCGCACTCCTCCTGGCCACCAAGGACCTCGACGGCACGTTCGAGCGGCTGCAGGCCGGCGACGTCGAGGTTGTCCAGGAGCCGACGGAGCAGCCCTACGGCGTCCGCGACTGCGCGTTCCGCGACCCCGCGGGCAACCTGGTCCGGATCCAGGAGCTGCGCTGACGGTCGGAACGCGCGGTTTCGCCCTGCGCTGAAGCCAGGTCGCGGACGGCGCCGTGCCCCCTACGGTCACACTCCGGCACCGAGGGGGACGCATGGAGACGGTCACGGGTTTCGCTGCGGGGGTGCCGTACACGGCGCTGTCACCGGCGGGCGGGGGCCCCGCGCCGTTGATCGTGACGTGGCACATGCTGGACGCGCCACGGACGGACGCGGCGTTCGCGGCGGCACTGCCCATGACCGGGGTGCCGGCCTGGCGGGTCCACCTGGGCATGCCGATGTGCGGGGCGCGGATGGTCGGCGGCCGCGTCGACGCCGTCATCGAGCTCGCCCGGGAGGACGCGCTCATGGCGTTCCTGGCGCCGTTCGTCCGGCAGGCCGCCAGTGAGTTCCCGGCCGCGCTCGCGGCGCTGCGCGACCAGCTACCGGTCGACGACGGGCCGCTCGGTGTCCTCGGCGCCTCACTCGGCGGTGCCGTGGTGTTGCAGGTGCTGGCGGCGTCGGGGATCCCGGTCGCGGCGGCCGCCCTGGTCAACCCGGGGGTACGGGTGCGGTCGGCCGTCGGTCTGGTCGAGGGCCTCGCCGGGCACCCGTACGAGTGGACCGCCGAGGCCCGCAGGGTCGCCGACGAGCTGGACTTCGTCGCCCGCGCCAGGGAGATCACCGCCCAGCCGCCGCTGCTGCTCGTCAGCGGGGAGCAGGACCATCCCGCACTGCGCACGGATGCGGCCGACCTGGTCGCGGCCCTTCGCCGGCGCTACGCCCGCCCCGACGAGGTCGAGCTGGTCACCGTGCCGGACCTGGCGCACCCACTGGCCGACGAGCCGGGCCTGGAGCCGGCTCCGCAGGGCCCGGCCGCCGCGGCCGTGGACGGGATACTCACCCGATGGTTCGTCCGGCGCCTCACGGACGGCGGTCCAGGTCGGCGTTGAGGCGCGCGAGGAGAGCCGCGAGGGCGTTGCCGTCCGCGTCCGACCAGCCCGTGAGGACGACGGCGAGCCCGGTCCGCCGCACGTCCCGCACCCGGGCCACCTGCTCGTCGCCCGCTGGCGTCAGGTCCACGAGCACGGCGCGCGGATCGCGGTCGGGACGGGTGGTCACGAGCCCGGCCGCGGCGAGCTTCGCCACGTGGCGGCTGGCCGTGGGCTTGCTGACGCCGAGGCGGCGCGTGAGCTCGCCGAGCCCCTGCGGGCCGTGCTCGTCGATGAGGGCGAGGACCGGGTAGGTGTAGCGGTCGACCGGTCCGTTGCCGTAGCCGCCGGACCAGACCTCCTCCAGCGTGCGGCGGACGAGGACCGTGATCTCGCGTTCGACCCGGCCCAGGGCGTCGTCTGTGATGCGGACCACCTCCGCGGAATCAGGACGTTCGGGGCGAACGAGGCTACTCCACTTGCGCGGTGCAACGTTACGCCGTGCAATGTTTCTCGGACGTAACACGCAAGTAACGGAAGGTCGGGGACATGTGCGGGATCTGCGGATGGGTGGACTACGAGCACCCGGGTGCGCCGGACGCGCGGCGTGAGCTGGCGGCGATGACCGAGACGATGGCCTGCCGAGGGCCGGACCAGGAAGGCACCTGGGTGGACGGCCCGGTGGCCCTCGGGCACCGGCGGCTCGCCGTGATCGACGTGCCGGGCGGGCGGCAGCCGATGACGCTCCCCGTCGGAGACCAGCAGGCGACGACCATCGTCTACAGCGGCGAGACCTACAACTTCCGCGAGCTGCGCGAGCGCCTCGCCGCCGCGGGCCACCGCTTCGAGACCAACAGCGACACCGAGGTGGTGCTGCACGCCCACCAGGAGTGGGGTGGCCGCGACCCGCGCCACGCCGTGCGGGAGCTCAACGGCATGTTCGCCTATGCGTTGTGGGACAGCCGCACCCGCGAACTGGTGCTGGTGCGCGACCGGCTGGGCATCAAGCCGCTCTACTACTACCCCACCCCGCACGGCGTGCTGTTCGGCTCGGAGCCCAAGGCGATCCTCGCCAACGCCGCCGCGAAGCGCGTCGTGGACCTGGCCGGCCTGCGCCGCGCGCTGTCCTGGGTGGCAGACGCGGGGAACGCCGTGTTCCAGGGCATGCGCGAGGTGCCGCCCGGCTACGTCGTGCGGATCAACCGCGACGGGATCCGCGAACTGCGCTACTGGGCGCTCGAGGACACGGGCCACACCGACGACGTGCCCACCACCGTCCGTACCGTCCGTGACCTGCTCGAGGACACCGCGCAGCGCCAGCTGATCAGCGACGTGCCGCTGTGCACGCTGCTGTCGGGCGGGCTCGACTCGTCGGCACTCACCGCGCTGGCCGCGAAGCACGTGAACGGGAAGGTGCGCTCGTTCGCCGTCGACTTCGTCGGCTACAACGAGAACTTCACCGCCGACGACGTCCGCGGCACCCCGGACGGCCCGTACGTGCAGGAGGTGGCGCAGTTCGTCGGCACCGAGCACCAGGACATCACCCTGTCCACCGAGCAGCTGATGGACCCGGCCGTGCGGGCGGCCGCGATGCACTCCCGCGACCTGCCGATCACCACGGGCGACCTCGACACGTCGCTGTACCTGCTGTTCAAGGCGGTCCGCGAGCGCTCGACGGTGGCGCTGTCGGGCGAGTCGGCCGACGAGGTGTTCGGCGGCTACCGCGACTTCCACGACGCCGACACCGTCGCCGCCGACACGTTCCCGTGGCTCGCCGGCCGCATGATGAAGCAGGCGAACGCCGGTCCGACGCTGTTCGACGAGCGCCTCACCAAGGAGCTCGACCTGCCCGGCTACCTCGACGCGCAGTACCGCCACGCGCTCACCGAGGTGCCGCAGCTGACCGGCCCGGTCGCCGCCGATCCGCACGAGCGCCGGATGCGGGAGATCTGCTACCTCTACCTCACCCGGTTCCTGCCCAACCTGCTCGACCGCAAGGACCGCATGAGCATGGCCGTCGGCCTGGAGGTGCGCGTGCCGTTCTGCGACCACCGGCTCGTCGAGTACGTCTTCGGCACGCCGTGGGCCCAGAAGAACTTCGACGGCCGCGAGAAGAGCCTGCTCCGCGCGGCGACGGCCGACCTGCTGCCGGAGTCGGTCGTGCAGCGGGTCAAGAGCCCGTACCCGTCCACGCAGGACGCCGGGTACGAACGGGTGCTGCGCGAGGGCGTCTCCCGCACCTTGCAGAACCCGGACTCGAAGGTGGCGCCCCTGCTCGACGCCGCGTCGGTGCGCGAGCGCCTCACCGAGACCGTCGACGGCCGGTCCGCGATGGCCGACCGCATGCAGTGGGAGCAGGTGCTCACCCTCGACGCCTGGCTCACCGACTACCAGGTGGACGTGCAGTTGTAGCGGCTTCGCCGCCCGTGCGCGGATATCGCTGCCAGAGCAGCGATATCCGCGCACGACCCCTCGGAGAGGAATGTTCCGCTCATCACGGCGTTGGCGCTGAAGGAGTGCCGAACCCGAGGAGCCCTTCATGACGTTGACCTATCCCGGTGCACCGTTCGGGCCGAAGCCGCCCACCACGGTGAACTACCGGATCGACGGCCCGGCCCACAAGCTGCTCCTGCACCCCTATCCGCGCCGGATCCGGGCCGAGTTCGCCGGGCGCACGGTGCTCGACACGACCGGCGGGATGCTCCTGCACGAGACCGCGCTGTCGCCGCGGCTCTACGTGCCCGAGGCCGACCTCGACGCGTCCGCGTTCGTGCCCACCGACCTGTCCACGCACTGCCCGTTCAAGGGCGATGCCACCTACCGCTCACTCGTCGTGGGCGACCGGACCGTCGAGAACGCGCTGTGGGCCTACCCGACACCGACCGCCGAGGCGCCGTGGTTGGCCGGCCTCGCGTCGCTGTACTGGGAGGCGGCTGACGCCTGGTTCGACGAGGACGAGCAGGTCCATGGCCTCACCGACCCGTACCACCGGGTGGACGTGCGGTCGTCGAGCCGGCACGTCGAGGTGTTCGCCGGCGACGAGCTGATCGCCGAGACCCACCGCCCGATGGTGCTCGCCGAGACCGGGTTGCCGCTGCGCTTCTACCTCTCCCCCGACGAGGTGAAGGTGCCGCTGGAGCCCACCGACACGTCCACCCACTGCCCGTACAAGGGCGACGCCCGCTACTGGACGGTGCGCCTCGGCGACGGCCGCGAGCTCGCCGACGCCGCCTGGGGCTACGACGAGCCGCTGCCGGAGTCCTCGCGCGTCGCGGGGCGGGTCAGCCTCCTGCACGACGACCTGCGGATCGTCGTGGACGGGCAGCCCGCGTAGTCACCAGGGCACCGTCCGGTTGCGGAAGTCCGGGAACTGCAGCCCGGGCTCGCCGGCGTGGCCGGTGATCGTGTCCACCACACCGGGGATGCTCTGTCCGACCGTGAGGGGCGCGTCCGGCCCGCCCAGTTCGGTCCGGACGTGTCCGGGGTTGACGAGCAGCAGCGTCCGCGGGTCGTCACCGTGCCGGGCGGCGAACGAGCGCATCAGCTGGTTCAGCGCCGACTTGCTCGCCCGGTACACCTCGTGGCCGCCGTGGGTGTTGAGCGAGACGCTGCCCTGGCTCGACGACATGACGCCGATCGTGCCGGAGGTCGGCACCAGATCGTGGAACCTCTCGACGAACCGCATCGGGGCGTACGCGTTGGTCACCATCACCTCCACGAACGACTCGAGCGGCACCTCGCCGATCGGCACGTCGCCCCGGGTGATCGCGGCGTTCACGAAGATCAGGTCGAAGGCCGTGTGCCGCAGGCGCTCGTGCAGCGCCTCGACCTGCGCGTCCACCGTCATGTCCACCGTCTCGACGGTCAGCCGGCCGTCGTCTCGGTCGGGCAGGGGAACGTGTGTGGTGCCACGGGTGGTGGCGGTGACGTGCCAGCCGCGGGCCAGGAACTCCTCGACGAGGGCGAGCCCCAGGCCCTTCGACGCCCCCACGATCAGCGCGGTCCTGCTGTGTCCGATGGTGAGCTCGCTCACGTGCCCTCCTCACTGACGCTCGTCGGACACTCTCGCGGCGCTGCTGTGTCCGATGGTGAGCTCGCAAGCTCGCTCACGTGCCTACCGCCGGCCGCAGTACGTCCTCGCACCACTGCCGGAAGGTCGTCGGGCTCGCGGTCTCCGGGGTGCGCGGCACACAGTCGTCGAGGCCCTCGTCCTTGGCCCGCATCATGTCCACCATCCCTGCGGCGAACGCCTCGCCCGACCCGAAGCCGGTGAGCCGCGCGCGCAGGTCGTCGAGGGAGCGGCGCTCGTAGCGCACGGGGCTGCCCAGCACCTCGGACATGATGCGCGCCATGTCGTTCCGGGAGAGGTCCTCGGGGCCGAGCACCGCGAGGCTGCCGGTTCCGGTCCACGACCGGTCCAGCAACAGGCCGGCCGCCGCCGCGGCGATGTCCCGGGTGGCCGCGGCCGGCGCCGGGCGGTCGGCATCCTGGCTGTCGGTGAACACCCCGTCGTCGCGGATCGAGGCCACCTGGCGCAGCAGGTTGTCCATGAACGACGGGTTGGCCAGGGCGCGGTAGGCCACGCCCGTCGACGCGATGAGGTCGTCCATGGCGAGCGACGCGGTGACCAGCCCGGCGCGGTCCGCGACCGGGGTCCCCCGCCCGAGCGCCGAGACCCCGACGACGTGCCCGACGCCGTGCGCGGTGAGCGCCTTCGCCGCGGCCCCGGTGAAGCCCGAGTACGCGGCCTCCAGGCTCGGCGCGCGGGGGTCCGGTGGCACGCACCAGAACACGGCGTCCGCACCCGCGAACGCGCGGTCGACGACGTCAGCGTCCCCGTGCGATCCCGCGACGACGTCGACGCGGTCGCGGACCGGGCCGGGCAGCCGGGCGGGGTCGCGCACGACGACGCGGAGCTCCTCCCGGCTGTCGAGAAGGGTGTCGAGGAGCTGGCCGCCGATGTCGCCCGTGGGCGTCGTGATCACGATCATGGGTTCCATGCTGCGTCCGGACCGCGGTGATCGTCCAATACCTGTCGGCGAGGATTGATACCCTCGGGGCATGGATCTGGACCTCCGCAAGCTGCGCTACTTCGCCGCCGTCGCGGAGCACCGGCACTTCGGGCGCGCCGCCGAGCAGCTCTACATCGCGCAACCCGTGCTCAGCCGGCAGATCCGCGCGCTCGAACAGGAGCTCGGGTGCACACTGCTCACCCGGACCACCCGGAGCGTGCAGCTCACCCCCGCGGGCGAGCAGCTGCACGAGGAGACGCGAGGGGTGTTCGCGAGCGTCGACTCCGCCGTCCGGCGCGTCATGGAGGTCCACCGGGGTGTCGAGCGGCTCGTCGTCGGGTTCGCGCCCGGGCTGCACGTCTCCGACGCGGTCCGCGCGTACACGGCCACCCATCCGGACGCCGAGATCGAGCTGCTGCGCATGCACTGGTGGGAGCAGGACGCGCCGCTGCGCGACGGCCGGGCCGATGTCGGGCTGCTGCGCCGCCCGTTCGACGACACCGGGCTCCGCACGGTCGTCGTCGGCAGCGAGTCGAAGGTCGCCTGCATGCCCGCCGGCCACCGGCTCGCCCGGCGCCGGGCGTTGGCCCTCGCGGATCTCGACGGCGAGCAGATCCTCGACGCGCAGTCGCGACGCACGTCGTCGCTCGAGGAGAAGTTCGAGCTCATCGCAGCCGGGTACGGCATCGCGATGGTGCCCCACAGCGTCGCGGAGTCGTACTCCCGCCCCGACCTCGTCCACCTGCCCGTCGCCGACTCCGTGCCGGTCGACATCTGTGTGGTCGTGGCGGCCGACCGCCGGGAGGCCCGGGTCCTGGAGTTCGTGGAGGTCGCGGTGGAGACCCTCACCGCGGGGCCTGCGCGGCTGGCGGCCGTGGAGTGAGCCGACTCAGTCCTCGTCCACCAGCAGGGCCTCCAGTGCCGGCATCGCGGTGTGCAGCGCCGCGAGCTGGTCGGGGTCGAGCCGGGCGAGCCGGCGGGCAACGAGCGCGGTGCGGTGGCTGCGCACGTCGTCGAGCTGGGCGGAGCCCCGCTCCGACAGCGTGATCAGCACGCCGCGGGCGTCCTGCGGATCGGGCTGGCGGTAGACCAGCCCCTGCTCGACGAGCGAGGTGAGCACCCTGCTCATCGTGGGGGCCGTGACCGCCTCCCGGCGGGCCAGTTCCGACAGCCGCAGCGGCCCGTGCTGCTCGACGGTGACCAGGGCGGAGAGCTGCAGCGGCGGGATGGACTCGTGGCCGTCGATGCGGATCCGGCGGTTCAGCCGACCCACGGTGAGGCGGAGCCGGGCCGCGAGGTCGGTACGGACGTCGTCGGCCGTGGTGGCGGCGGTGTCGGCGGTGCGCGCGCTCATCGCCCCATCGTGCCATCTCCGCTGATCAACCCGTCGCCGCCCCGACGGTTCCGGACAAATCAGACCTTGCGCAAGCGGATGCCGGTGACGTTGTGATCGGCCCCCTTGCGCAGCACGAGGCTGGCGCGGCCGCGCGTCGGGCGGATGTTGTCGACCAGGTTGGGGCCGTTGATCCCGGCCCAGATGTGCTCGGCCCGCGCGATCGCCTGCTGCTCGTCGAGCTCGGCGTAGCGGCGGAAGTAGGAGTCCGGATCGCGGAACGCGGTCTCGCGCAGCCGCAGGAACCGCTCGACGTACCAGCGCCGGATGTCGTCGGTGGCCGCGTCGACGTAGACGGAGAAGTCGATGAAGTCGCTGACCGCGAGCGAGCCGGAACCGCTGGGCTGCAGCACGTTGAGGCCCTCCAGCAGGAGGATGTCGGGCCGGTGCACGGTCATCTTCTCGTCGGCGACGATGTCGTAGACGAGGTGCGAGTACACCGGCGCCGTCACCTCCGCGCGGCCCGCCTTCACCTCGGTGACGAATCGCAGGAGCGCCCGGCGGTCGTAGGACTCCGGGAAGCCCTTGCGCTCCATCAGACCGCGCCGGGCCAGCTCGGCGTTCGGGAACAGGAAGCCGTCGGTGGTCACCAGCTCCACCCGCGGGTGCTGGGGCCAGCGGGCCAGCAGCAGGCGCAGCAGCCGCGCGGTGGTGGACTTGCCGACCGACACCGACCCCGCGATCCCGATGACGAACGGCGTGCGCGCCGTCGTGTTGCCGAGGAACGTCCGGTAGGCCCGGTAGAGCCGCCCGCCCTCCTGGACGTGCAGCGTGAGCAGCCGCGACAACGGCAGGTAGACGTGGCGGACCTCGTCGAGGTCGACGGCGTCACCGAAGCTGCGGACGCGGTCGAGCTCCTCGGCGGTCAGCGGCAGCGGGGTGGCCTCCCCCAGCTTCGCCCACGACGCCCGGTCGAAGTCGACGAAGGGCGACGACGTCTCGCGCGCACCGGTGCGGCTGCTTGCATTCACGCCGAGTGCTCCTTCACCGGTGGGCGGGCTGGGATCGGTGCCGTGATCCTGATCCGCACATGTAGCAAGTCAAGGTAGAGGTCAGGGCCCGCACGGTCGCCCCGAGGTGACGCGCAGCTCACAGAACTGTCGGTGGGACGGTGCACGATGCCGGCCATGCCGCCAACGGCCCCGTCAGACAGGGCGGCCTACACTGACTCCACCCTTCTCGAGGAGTCATCTCCGTGCCCACCGCACGCCCCGCCGAGCCGGGCTGCAGTACGAAGCCGGGCGCGTCCCGGCTCTCCCCGCGCCAGTGTGGGCGCTCCATGACCGCGCCGGCCACCACCACGGCACCGGTCCCGGTCGCGCGTCCTGTCGCGGAGCACTCGGTATGACCGTTCTCTGGTCGCTGCTCGGCCTGCTGGCCGTGGTTGCGCTGACGGCAGGCACCGCCGTGTCCGTCGCGTCGGAGTTCGCGCTCACCGCGCTCGAACGGAGCCAGGTCGACAGCCACCTCGCGGAGTACGGCGACCGCGCCGCACGCCGGGTGCAGCGCGCGCACCGCAACCTGTCGTTCCAGCTCTCCGGCAGCCAGCTGGGCATCACCGTCACCACCCTCGTCACCGGGTACGTCGCCGAACCGGCGATCGCGTCGCTGTTCCACCCGGGCCTGGTCGGCATCGGGCTGTCCGAGGGGTTCGCCGACGGCATCGCCACCGCACTGTCGCTGGTGCTGGCCACCACCCTGTCGATGGTCTTCGGCGAACTGGTGCCCAAGAACCTCGCGATCGCCGACCCGCTGCGCACCGCTCGCGCCGTCGTCTGGCTGCAGAGCGGGTTCGCCACCACGTTCCGCTGGCTGATCAGCGGTCTCAACGCGCTGGCCAACACGATCGTCCGACGCCTCGGCGTCGAGCCGGCCGAGGAGCTGCGCTCGGCCCGGTCGCCGCGGGAGCTCAGCTCGCTCGTGCGCACCAGCGCCCAGCACGGCACCCTCGACGCCGGCACCGCCACCCTGCTGGACCGCTCGCTGCGCTTCACCGACCGCGTCGCCGAGGACCTGATGACGCCCCGCGTGCGCAGCGAGTTCCTCGACGCCGGCGACACGGTGGACGATCTGGTCGCGCTGTCGCGGCGCAGTGGCTTCTCCCGCTTCCCGGTCTACGACAGCGATCCGGACGTCGTGCTCGGCGCGGTCCACGTCAAGCAGGCGTTCGGGGTGCCCGTGGCGGACCGGACCCGGGTCACCGTCCGCGAGCTGATCCAGCCGGTGCCGACGGTGCCCGAGTCCCTCGACGGCGACGCGCTGCTCACCACGCTGCGCCGCTCCGGCCTGCAGATGGCGCTGGTGGTCGACGAGTACGGCGGCACCGCGGGCATCGTCACGCTGGAGGACCTCGTCGAGGAGATCGTCGGCGAGGTCCGCGACGAGCACGACCGCGCCGAGCAGGCCAGCGTCCGCCCGCTGGGCCCCGGGGTGTGGCTGATGTCGGGCCTGCTGCGCGCCGACGAGGTGGCCGAGGCCACCGGCTTCGAGATGCCCGACGGCGAGTACGAGACGCTGGCCGGGCTGGTGCTGGCGCGGCTGGGCCGCATCCCCGACGTCGGCACCGACCTCGTCGTCGGCGGGTGGCGGCTCACGGTCATGCGGCGCGACCGCAACCGGCTGGCCGAGCTGCGGCTGGCCCGTCCGGGCGTGACCGTGGACGCGGCCGAGCGTCCCGCCGTGGAGGTGGCCCGTGGGTAGCGACCTGCTCGCGCTGCTGGCGGCGGTCGCGCTGCTGGCGGCCAACGCGTTCTTCGTCGGCGCCGAGTTCGCGCTGGTCTCGGCCCGCCGCGACCGGCTCGACGCCATGGCCCGCTCCGGCGTGGCCGGGGCCCGCACGGTGCTGAAGGCCGGCGCCGACCTCTCCCGGATGCTCGCGGCGTCCCAGCTGGGCATCACGATCTGCTCGCTGCTGCTGGGGCGCCTCGGCGAGCCGGCGGTCGCGCACCTCATCGAGCGGCCCTTCACCTGGGCGGGCCTGCCCGAGGCCGTGCTCGAACCGATCGCGTTCGCCCTGTCGCTCGCCGTCGTTGTGGTGGCCCACATGGTGATCGGGGAGATGGTGCCCAAGAACATCGCGATCGCCGGGCCCGAGCGCACCGCGATCCTGCTGGTACCGCCCTTCCTCGTGTTCACCACCGCGATGCGCCCGCTGATCGAGCTGTTCAACGTCATGGCCAACGGCGTGCTCAAGCTGCTCAAGGTGGAGCCCCGCGACGAGCTGGAAGCGGCCTTCACCTCCGGCGAGCTGGCCGACCTCATCGCCGAGTCCGGCCGCGAGGGCTTGCTCGACGACGACGAGTCCCAGCGCCTGGAGCGCACGCTCAGCTCCGTGGGGGCCACGGTCGTCGACGTCCTCATCCCCCGCTCCGAGCTGGTGGTGCTACCTGTCCGGCCGCTCGTGAGCGACGTGGCCAGGGTCGTGGCCGACACCGGGTTCTCCCGGTTCCCGGTACGCGGCCCCGAGGGGCGCTTCGCCGGCTACCTGCACGTCAAGGACATCCTCGACCTCATCGACGACGCGGACGCCGCAGTGCCCCCGGAGCGGGTCCGCGCCCTGCCCGAGGTGCGTGCGGCGGCCCGCCTCGACGAGGCGCTGGCCGAGCTGCGCCGCACCGGCGCCCACCTGGGCCGGGTCAACGACGCCCGCGGGACCACCGTCGGGCTGGTGACCCTGGAGGACCTCATCGAGCACTTCGTCGGCACGGTGTCGGACTCCACCCACACGACCCGCTGAAGCCCGATGCCTGGCGCAAGGGCTCAGTGTCAGGCCAGCGCCCGGCGCCACCGGGCCGAGGCCAGCTCGAACGCCGTGACCAGCGCGAACAGCACGATCAGCAGCATGGTGGCCTGGCGGTACTGGAACTCCTCCATCGCCGAGAGCAGCTGGAAGCCGATGCCGCCCGCCCCCACGAAGCCCAGCACCAGGGACGCCCGCAGGTTCTGCTCCATGCGGTAGAGCGCCAGCGCACCGAACGCCGGCAGCAGCTCCGGCACCACGGCGTGGGTGAACACAGCCACCGGCCCCGCCCCCGTGACGACCATCGCGTCCACCGGGCCGGTGTCCATCTGGTCGATGGCCTCCGCGAACAGACGCACGAGCATGCCCACCGAGTGCACGGTCAGCGCGAGGACGCCCGCGAACGGCCCCAGGCCCACCGCCACCACGAACACCAGCGCCCAGACCAGGTCGGGGATCGAGCGCAGGAACGCGGCGACCGCGCGGACCACCCCCGCGAGCGGACGCCCGGCCGTGGCCGTCGCCGCCAGCGGGACCGACACCACCACTGCGGCGACCGTGGCGACGAGCGCGATGTCGATGGTCTCCAGGACCGCCTTCGCCGCCGGCAGCAGCGCGGCCGGGTCGGGCGGGAGCCCGTCGGCCACCAGGCGCAGCACTCCCCCGATCCCGCTCACCAGGTCGGTGGGGTTCACCTGCGCCACCACGAGCGCCTGCGCGAGCACCGCGGCTCCGACGACGACCAGGACGGCGCGTAGCGCGAGCCTCATCCGGAGCCGTACAGACCCTCGAGCGAGGCCTCGGACGTCGGCGCGTCGAGCACCACCCGGCCGCGGTCCAGCGCCACGATCCGGTCGGCGAAGGCGACGGCGAGGTCCGGCTGGTGCAGCACGCACAGCACCGCCAGCCCCTCGTCGTGGGCGAGATCGCGCAGCAGCGCCATCACGCCGGTCGCGGCGTCCGGGTCGAGGCTCGCCACCGGCTCGTCGGCGAGCAGCACCGTGGGACGCTGGGCCAGCGCCCGCGCGACAGCCGCCCGCTGGGCCTGGCCACCCGACAGTGTGTCCGCGCGCTGTCCCGCCACCGCTGCGAGCCCGACCTGGGCCAGCAGTTCCACCGCCCGGGTCCGCTCGGCGGCGGGCAGCATCCCGAGTGCGGTCCGCAATCCTGGATGGCGGCCGAGCGAGCCCGCCGCCACGTTGTCGGCCGCGCTGCGCCTGCGCACCAGGCAGGAGCGCTGGAAGACCATGCCCAGGGCCGGCCGGACCCGGCGCAGCGCCGCACCCCGCAGGGCCGTCAGCTCCGCGCCGTCCACCACGACGGTGCCGGCGTCGACGTCGAGCAGGCGGGCCACGCAGCGCAGGAGCGTCGACTTCCCGCTGCCGTTCGGGCCGAGCAGAGCCACCAGCTCCCCCGCGCGGACCGTGAGGTCGACCCCGTCGACGGCGACGACCCCGGTCGGGTAACGCTTGGTCAGCGCCCTGACCTCGAGCGTCATCCGACCGACGACGCCGTCAGGTGCAGCGTCGAGACGATCTGCCGGACCCCTGCGTACGTCGAGTCATCGGCGGGCACGAAGCGCTGGGCCGAGACGGTGGAGGCGAAGAAGCTCCGGGCGTCGGCCGGGAGCGCGGCGAAGTCGAGCCCCAGCACGGCCGCCTTGAGCCGCTGCTGGAACTCCGGCGTGAGGTCGCCGCGCAGCACGATCGGATCCGACGGCGACGGTGCGGACGTCCACAGCATCCGGATCTTCGACGGGTCGTACTGGCCCGCCTTCTTCGCGGCCGCGATCTGGGTGGTGTTGAGCTCGGTGGCGTCGACCTCGCCGCCCAGCAGCGCCTGGTAGGCGGCGGTGTGAGTGCCGAGGTAGACGGCCTTGACGTCGGTGTTCGGGTCGAGCCCGGCCTGCGCCAGCCCGAAGGCGGGCAGCAGGTGCCCGGAGGTGGCGGTCGGCGCGCTGTAGGCGATCGACTTCCCGCGCAGGCCGGAGAGGGAGGTGACCGGCGACGTCGACAGCACCGCGATGCCGGCCACGGCCGAGGCGATCTTCCCGTCCGCGCCGCCGAACGCCGCGAACGGGACCAGGTCCGCCCGGTCCTTCGCCAGCACGTAGCCGAACGGCGGGAACTCGGCGAGCTCCAGCTTGCCTGCGCGCATGGCCTCGGTCTCCGCGGCGTAGTCGGTGGTGACGCTGACGTTCACTGTGCAGCCCAGGGTCTTCGACAGCGCCTCCCCCAGCGCGTCGTAGGACGGCGTCAGCTTCGTGGCAGCCAGGAAGGGCTGCACGCCCATCCGGATGGTGCCCCCGTTCGGGCAGGCGGCCGGTCGGCCGGGGCCGAGGGACCCCCACACCCCGCCGCCACCAGGAGAGCCACCGCTCCGAGAACCGTCCACGTCCTGCGCACGGCGTGACTGTAGCCGCAATCGCGCCCCCGTTGACCATGTGCGGACGCCTTTGCGGAATCGTCTCCGGAGCTTGACCTCGAGCCGGGTTCAGGTCCGACGATGGGCCCATGAGCATCTTCAGTACCGCAGAGCTCGCCTATCTGAGCGGCCAGAAGCTGGCCCGCCTGGCCACCATCGGGCCCGACGGGACGCCGCAGGTGCGACCGGTCGGCTTCCTCGTGGACGCGGACGCCGGCACGATCGACATCCCCGGTCTGCACAACCCCGACACGCAGAAATGGCGCAACGTCGCGCGCGACGGCCGCGTCTCGCTGGTCGTCGACGACGTCGTGGTCGAGCCCTGGCAACCGCGCGCCCTGGAGGTCCGCGGCACGGCCGAGGTGCTGGCCGACGTGCGTCGGGTCGACGCGTTCCCGGGTGCGGCCCCCGGCGTGATCCGGATCCACCCGCACCGCATCCTGGCCTTCGGCATCGAGAGCGACGGTCCGGGCAACCGGACCGTCGCCCCCTGAGACTCCTGCGTCAGCCGCCGGCCGCGTTCGCGTACGGTCGAACACGTGGAGTCCCTCGACGGGCGGGCGTGGCGGGCCCGCGCCGCCGCGCACCGCACGCGGGTCGAGCGCTGGACACTCCCCCACCGCGAGCGCCGCCGCCGTCACGAGGCCCATCCCGTCATGGACTTCCTGTTCACCTACTACTCGCTGCGGCCGGTCCGCCTGGAGCAGTGGCACCCCGGCCCCGGGGTACTGCTCCGCGACGCAGAGGAGTTCCTGGACCAGCCGGGCTACGTCCGCCACGTCGACGGCATGCGCCTCGACGTCGCCGCGCTGCCCGACCGCGTCGCCACCACCGCGGCGTTCGTCCGTGCGCTGCTCGTGGCCACGGCGTCCCGGCCCGCACGGCTGGGCTGCTTCGGCCTGCACGAGTGGGCGATGGTCTACCGCAGCGACGCGCCCCGCCACGGCGCCGTGCCACTGAGGCTGGGTGCCGCCGGCACCGACGCCGTCGTGGAGCAGCTGCCGGTGCACTGCACCCACCACGACGCGTTCCGCTTCTTCACCGCGGCTGCGCGCCCCCTCAACGCTCTCACGCCCGAGCGTGAGGACCAGGTGGTCCACGAGCAGCCGGGATGCCTGCACGCCACCATGGACCTCTACAAATGGGCCTACAAGCTCGCGCCGGCCACACCGTCGGAGCTGCTGGCCGAGTGCTTCGCCCTGGCCGTCGACGTCCGGGAGCTCGACATGCGCGCGAGCCCCTACGACCTCGCCGGGCTCGGCTATCCGCCGGTGCGGATCGAGACCCCGACAGGGCGGGCCGAGTACGCCCGCGCCCAGGCCGCCTTCGCCGACCGCGCCGCTCCCCTGCGGTCCCGGCTCGTCGCGTTGTGCGACGAGCTCCTGGCCTGACACAACGGGTCTCGCTCCCTGGTCCGGGTGCTCGTGGTCGGTCAATCTTTGATCGACGGCGTGTAGACGTCAACGATTGCTTGACACGGTAGGACACAGCTCGTGATCTTTTTGAGCCAGGACGTATCAGGCCGGGGTCCGGCCTCCTCGTTGCGCATGGGAGGCGGGTTCGTGGAGGGGGCCGCCTCCCGGGTGATCGTCGTCCGCAGCCTCAGGGGGTGCGGACGACGATCATGCTCACGAGTAGGCCTCGACGGGCGGGCAGCTGCACACCAGGTTGCGGTCGCCGTGGGCGCCGTCGATGCGCCGCACGGGCGGCCACACCTTGTGGTCGTGCACCCCGGGCGTCACGCCCGTCGGGTACGCGGCCTGCTCACGGGTGTAGGGGTGGTCCCACTTGTCGGTGATGCACGCCGCGGTGTGCGGGGCACCGCGCAGCGGGTTGTCGTCCACCGGCCACTCCCCCGCCGCCACGCGGCCGATCTCCCCGCGGATGCCGATCATGGCGTCGACGAAGCGGTCGATCTCCGCGAGGTCCTCGCTCTCGGTGGGCTCCACCATGAGCGTGCCGGCCACCGGGAACGACATCGTCGGGGCATGGAGCCCGTAGTCGGCGAGCCGCTTGGCCACGTCGTCGACGGTGACGCCCGAGTCCTTCGTGATCCCCCGCAGGTCGAGGATGCACTCGTGGGCCACGTGCCCGCCGGCGCCCGCGTACAGCACCGGGTAATGGTCGCCGAGGCGCTTCGCGACGTAGTTGGCGGCCGCGATGGCCGTCAGGGTGGCGCGGCGCAGGCCGTCGGCCCCCATCAGACGCACGTACGCCCACGAGATGGGCAGCACGCCCGGGCTGCCGTACGGGGCGGCCGACACGGCGCCGACGACCCCGCGACCCGGCAGGAACGGCGCCAGGTGCTCGGCCACAGCCACTGGACCGACCCCGGGGCCGCCACCACCGTGCGGGATGCAGAACGTCTTGTGGAGGTTCAGGTGGCTGACGTCGCCACCGAACGCGCCCGGGCGGGCGACGCCGACCAGCGCGTTGAGGTTCGCGCCGTCGACGTAGACCTGCCCGCCGGCCTCGTGCACGGCATCGCAGACGTCGCGGACGGTGGCCTCGAACACGCCGTGCGTGGACGGGTAGGTGATCATCAGCGCAGCCAGGGCGTCACGGTGTTCGGCGATCTTGGCGCGCAGGTCGTCGAGGTCGACATCGCCGGTCGGGGAGGTGGCCACCACGACCACCCGCATGCCCGCCATGACCGCCGACGCGGCGTTGGTGCCGTGGGCGCTCGCCGGGATCAGGCAGACATCGCGGTGGTCGTCGCCGCGGCTGCGGTGGTAGGCCGCGATGGCCAGCAGACCCGCGAACTCGCCCTGGCTGCCGGCGTTGGGCTGCAGCGAGACCGCGGCGTAGCCGGTGAGCTCGGCCAGCCAGCGCTCCAGGTCGGCGATCAGCTCGAGGGTGCCCGCGGCGTCGCCGGCGGGGGCGAAGGGGTGCAGGTCGGCGAACGCGGGCCAGGTGATCGGCTCCATCTCGGTGGCCGCGTTGAGCTTCATCGTGCACGACCCCAGCGGGATCATCGTGCGGTCGAGCGCGAGGTCGGCGTCGGCGAGGCGGCGCAGCCAGCGCATCAGCGAGGTCTCCGAGCGGTGCTCGTGGAACACCGGGTGCGACAGGTAGTCACTGGTGCGGGCCAGCGACGCGGGCAGGGCGTCGTCGGTGGCGGCGTCCAGGTCCGTGGCGTTCGCGGTGATCCCGAAGGCGCCCCAGACCGTCTCCAGGTGCGCCACGGTGGTCAGCTCCGAGCACGCGATGCCGACGGTGTCGGCGTCCACCCGGCGCAGCGCGATCCCGGCGGCGTGGGCGGCGTCCGCGACCGCATCGGCCCGGCCCGGCACGCGGGCCTGGACGGTGTCGAAGAACGCGTCGTGGACGAGCTCCACTCCCCCGTCCCGCAACCCGGCGGCCAGCACGGCGGCCATCCGGTGGGCACGCCCGGCGATGCGGCGCAGCCCGTCGGGGCCGTGGTAGACCGCGTAGCAGGCGGCGACGACGGCGAGCAGCACCTGCGCGGTGCAGATGTTCGACGTGGCCTTCTCACGGCGGATGTGCTGCTCACGGGTCTGCAGGGCCAGGCGCAGGGCGGGACGGCCGTCGGCGTCGCGGGAGAGTCCGACGAGCCGGCCCGGCAGCTGGCGGGCGAGCTTCTGCCCCACCGACAGGTAGCCGGCGTGCGGACCGCCGAAGCCCAGCGGGACGCCGAACCGCTGCGTGGTGCCCACGGCGGCGTCGGCCCCCAGCTCCCCGGGCGGGGTGAGCAGGGTCAGCGCGAGCAGGTCGGCGGCGACGGCGACGAGGGCGCCCCGTTCGTGGGCCGCGTCGATCACGGGCCGGAGGTCGCGCACGGCCCCCGACGCCCCCGGGTAGGAGAGCAGGGCACCGAAGAAGTCACCTTCCGGCAGCTCCCGGGCCACGACGAGCTCGATCCCCAGCGGCGCGGCCCGCGTGCGCAGGACCTCCAGCGTCTGGGGCAGCGTGTCGGCGTCCACCACGAACCGGGTCGACGGCGATTTCCCGGCCCGGCGCAGCAGCGTCATGGCCTCGGCGGCGGCCGTCGCCTCGTCCAGCAGCGACGCGCCGGCCACCGGCAGCCCCGTCAGGTCCGACACCGTCGTCTGGAACGTCAGGAGCGCCTCGAGCCGGCCCTGGCTGATCTCCGGCTGGTAGGGCGTGTAGGCCGTGTACCAGGCGGGGTTCTCCAGCACGTTGCGCAGGATCACCGTCGGCGTCACGGTGCCCGAGTAGCCCAGCCCGATCATCGGGACGGTCACGGTGTTGCGCGCGGCCAACCGGTGCAGCTCGGCCAGCACCTCGGTCTCGGTGGCCGCGGGCGGTAGGCCGGGCAGCGTGTGGTCCTGAATGCTGTCCGGCACGGCCGCGGCGGCCAGCTCGTCGAGGGACCCGGCGCCGATGGCGGCGAGCATCGCGTCCAGCTCGGCCGGGCGGGGGCCGATGTGGCGGTCGACGAACGGCGTGCCGCGCTCGAGTTCACGAAGTGAGATGCGCTCGGACAAGGAGGCTCCAGGGTTTCGGGCGGCACACGGCTCTGCCCTCCCCCTCTGTCTCCGCCCGGCACCCGGGCACCTGAGAGATTCACCGCGCTGAGCTGCGGCTTTCCCCGTCGGCGGACGCCCCCATCGCTGCGTCATCACAGCGCTGCGGGCATCGCTTTCCAGAGGCGTCTCACCGGCGCGGTCCTGGGTGCCTGAGAGGTTCCGGGGAGGATTTGCTCCTTCGGCGCCCGGCTCTGGTCCCATCTCTGGGGTCCGGGTCTCTCCCGCGCTGGTTCGGCGACTGCGCCGCCCACTCTAGCGTGGCCGACCGGCGAACTCGTCACAGGACGCTGACGGATCCCCAACTCTATATTATGTTGACTACCGTGGAGCTGAGCACCGAAGAACAGGCCGTCGTCGACGTCGTGCGCGAGTTCGTGGACCGTGAGGTCCGTCCCGTGGTCCGCGAACTCGAACACGCGAACGAGTATCCCGAGAAGCTCATCGAGCAGATGAAGGAGCTCGGGATCTTCGGGCTCGCCATCCCCGAGCCCTACGGCGAGGCCCCGGTCTCGATGCCCTGCTACGCCCTGGTCACCGCCGAGCTCGCGCGGGGCTGGATGAGCCTGGCCGGCGCCATGGGCGGCCACACGGTGGTCTCGAAGCTCCTGCTGACGTTCGGCACCGAGGAGCAGAAGCAGCGCTACCTCCCCCGGATGGCCACCGGCGAGGTCCGGGCCACCATGGCGCTGACCGAGCCCGGCGGCGGCTCCGACCTGCAGGCCATGACCACCTCCGCCCGCCGGGAAGGCGACCGGTACGTCGTCAACGGGTCGAAGACGTGGATCACCAACTCGCGCCGCTCACAGCTCATCGCGCTGCTGTGCAAGACCGACCCCGCCGCCGAGCCCAAGCACCGCGGCGTCTCGATCCTGCTGGTGGAGCACGGCCCGGGCCTCACCGTCTCGAAGGACCTGCCCAAGCTCGGGTACAAGGGCGTCGAGAGCTGCGAGCTGCAGTTCGACGACATGCACGTGCCCGCCGACGCGGTGCTCGGTGGCGTGGAGGGCAAGGGCTTCGGCCAGATGATGAAGGGCCTGGAGACCGGCCGCATCCAGGTGGCCGCCCGGGCGCTGGGAGTCGCCCGCGCCGCCTTCGACGACGCCCTGCAGTACGCGCAGGACCGCGAGAGCTTCGGCCGGCCCATCTGGAAGCACCAGTCCATCGGCAACTACCTGGCCAACATGGGCACGAAGATCGTCGCGGCGCGGGAGCTGATCCTGCACGCCGCCCAGCGCTACGACGCCGGGCAACGCGTGGACATGGAGGCCGGGATGGCCAAGCTGTTCGCCTCCGAGATGGCCATGGAGGTGGCCCTGGACGCCGTGCGCATCCACGGCGGCTACGGCTACTCCACCGAGTTCGACGTGGAGCGCTACTTCCGTGACGCCCCTCTCATGATCGTCGGTGAGGGCACCAACGAGATCCAGCGCAACGTCATCGCCGCGCAGCTGGTCAAGCGCGGCGGACTCGACTGACATGGCTGCGTCGATGATCGATGGGCGCCAGCTCAGCGAGCGGGTGGCCGGTCACGTCCGCGAGGCGATCATGGTCGGTGAGCTGCGGGCCTCGGCGTACGTGCGGGTCGAGCACCTGGCCGCGCAGCTGGGGGTCAGCGCCACACCCGTCCGGGAGGCGCTGATCATCCTGCAGAGCGAGGGGACGCTGCGCTGGGAGCCCCGGCGCGGCTTCCGGGTGGTGCCCCTCACCCGGGGTGACGTGGAGGACGTCTTCGCCGTGCAGGCCCACCTCGCCGGGGAGCTCGCGGCCCGGGCCACCGCGGTCCTGCCGGCCGGCGAGATCACGCGGCTCCGGGCGGTTCAGCGCAACCTGGAGGACGCCGCGCGGGCCGGTGACGCCGCGCGGGTGGACACGCTCAACCACGAGATCCACCGCACGATCAACAAGGCCCCCGGCGCACACCGGCTGGCCTCCATGCTGGCGAGCACCGTGCACTACGTGCCGCTGGAGCACTTCGGGCGCGTCGAGGGATGGGCCGACGCCTCCGCCCACGACCATGAAGCGATCTTCAGCGCCCTCGACGCCGGCCACCCCGAGTCGGCCCGGCGGGCGATGGCCGAACACATCGAGCACGTCGGGCGGCTGCTGGTGGACCACCTCGTCGCGAACGGGGTCATCGGGGACCGATCCGAGACCTGCGTGCCGTAGTTCCACGGACGCCCGCCGACGTCGCGACCGTCACAGTTCTCCCATGACAACGAAGCCCCCCTCGCCCCCGACGACCGCCGCCTTCCACCTGCAGGCCGTGATCTCCTTCGGCGTGTCGCTGCTGGCCGTCGGGCTCGCCCTGTGGAACATGCCCGCCGACGCCTGGGTGCGCGCGTTCCTGGCCGTCAGCGTCCTGTGGGTCACGACGTCGGCGTTCACGCTCGCGAAGGTCGTCAGGGACCGCCAGGAGTCCACGACGGTGCTGAGCCGCGTGGACCAGGCCCGGCTCGACAAGCTGCTGGCCGAGCACGACCCGTTCAAGGTGGAGAGCTAGAGCCGGTCAGGAGATCGCGCGGCGGGTGCGGCGGCGGGACAACTCGTCCTCGGGCGAATCGTCCACCGAACCACCGTCGGCGCGCTCCACCGGGAAGTCCTTGATGGAGCCGCTGATCTCGCGCATGGCGCCCGAGACGGCGATGCCGAAGACACCCTGGCCGCCTCGCAGCAGGTCGACGACCTCCTCCGGCGAGGAGCACTCGTAGACCGTGGTGCCGTCGCTGAACAGCGTGATGCCGGCGAGGTCACGGATGCCGCGACGGCGCAGGTGCTCCACGGCGACCCGGATGTTCTGCAACGAGACGCCCGCGTCCAGCAACCGCTTGACCACCTTGAGGACCAGCACGTCCTTGAAGGAGTAGAGGCGCTGCGAACCCGACCCGGCTGCTCCACGGATCGACGGGACGACGAGGCCGGTACGGGCCCAGTAGTCCAACTGCCGGTAGGTGATGCCCACGACCTGCGTGGCCGTGGGCCCACGGAAGCCGACGAGCTGGTCGGGCATCCCGTCGAGCCCCGCGCCGAGGAGGGGATCAGGGAAGAGCTCGCCCTGTTCGGGCGTGCCGGACGGCGGGTCTTCCACCGAGCTCCTTCCCGCCGGGGCCGCACCTCGAGCGACGCGACCCGCTGTATGAGCTGACCGTAAGCGGATGGACGCGGCCGGTCAACGCGGCGCGCCGGAGCGGGTCACCCGGTACCGGGCGTGTCGAGCTACGGCTGGGCGCCGCGGAAGTCCTCGGGAGAGATGGAATCCAGGAACTCCCGGAACTTCTCGACCTCGTCCTCCTGCTCGTCCGGGATGATCAACCCGGCCTCGGCGAGGACGCTCTCGTCGGCATGGATCGGCACGCCGATCCGGAGGGCCAGCGCCACCGAGTCGCTCGGCCGGGCCGACACCTTCACCCCACCGTCGAAGATCAGTTCGGCGAAGAACGTGCCCTCCTGGAGATCGGTGATGCGTACCTGCTCCAGGCGACGCCCGAGCCCGGCGATCACGTCCTTCAGAAGGTCGTGCGTCAACGGGCGGGCAGGCTTCACACCCTGCTGCTCCAGGGCGATCGCGGTGGCCTCCACCGAACCGATCCAGATCGGCAGGTAGCGATCACCACTCGTCTCCCGCAACAGGAGGATCGGCTGGTTCTGGGGCAGTTCGACCCGAACCCCCACGACGCGCATCTCGCTCATGCGCTTCCCTCCTCTTGGGTGCTCCTGCTGTGGTTCGACGCTACACGTGACGCCCGCCCCGCGCCCGCCTCCGGACGGGCGTCGAGCGGTCGCGGACGGTCAGAAGCGGGCGTCGGGACCGGGCGCGCCGGTGATGAACACCAGCCGGAACTTCCCGATCTGGACCTCGTCACCGTTCACGAGCACCGCCGTGTCGACCGGCTCCCGGTTGACGTAGGTGCCGTTGAGGCTGCCGACATCGACGACGACGAACTCGCCGGCGTCGTTGCGGAACTCCGCGTGGCGCCGCGACACGGTCACGTCGTCGAGGAAGATGTCGCTGTCGGGATGCCGGCCGGCGCTGGTGGACGCGCGGTCCAGCAGGAACCTCGACCCCGCGTTGGGCCCGCGCTTGACCACCAGCAGGGCTGCACCCTCGGGGAGCGCGTCGACGCCGGACACCGGCTGGTCCTGTGCGGGGGGCTCGACCTCGGAGAGGAAGTCCGCCCGGAAGACCGACGTGGTCTCGGGAGAACGCTCCGGGGGAATGCCGGGCCCGTCGTTCGTGGTCACCTCGGGGACTCCTCCTACAAAAGTGCGGGCTGGAACATGGAGCGGTAGGCGTCAACCTACCGCGTCGTCAGGCGCCGACGAGCGCGCCGTACGCGGCGGCGTCGAGCAGGTCGGCGGGGGCGGCCGTGGCGCCGTCCGCCAGCTGCACATCGATCATCCAGCCGGCCTCGTAGGGCCCGCTGTTGATCAGCTCGGGGTTGTCGGTGAGCGCGTCGTTGACGGCCACGATCGTGCCGCTGACCGGGGCGTAGAGGTCGGAGACCGACTTCGTGGACTCGACCTCCCCCACCGCGGCACCCGCGGCGACGGCGGCGCCGACGTCGGGCAGCTGGACGAACACGACGTCGCCGAGCTGGGACTGGGCGTGGTCGGTGATACCGATCCGGACCACCCCGTCCCCCAGCTCGCGCACCCACTCGTGGGCTTCGGTGTAGCGCAGGTCCTCGGGGATCACGCCGGGAGCCTAACCAGGCGGTGGGGCCGGGCTCGGTGCGGCCCCGCGGGTGAGCGGGCGGCGCACGGCCAGCACGAACTCGGCCGCGTAGAGCGCCCCCGTGTAGAGGTAGAGCCCGGTGCCCCAGACGGCGAACGCGTAGCCCAGCGGGCGGCAGATGTCGGAGAACCAGCCGCTGCCGAGCCCGGCCAGCAGCAGGGGGAACGCGTAGAGCAGCAGGAAGGTGGCGGCCTTGCCGAGGTAGGTGACGACGAACGGCCCGTAGCCACGGCTGCGCAGCACCAGCACGCAGACCCCCAGCACGAGGTCGCGGCCCACGAGCAGCGCCACCCCCCACCAGGGGATGACGTCGCGCACGGCCAGCGCCACGAGCGCGGCGAGGATGTAGAGCCGGTCGACCGCGGGGTCGAGGAGCGCCCCGAGCCGGCTGTACTGGTCCAGCAGCCGGGCGAGCTTCCCGTCGAGCCAGTCGGTGATGCCGCCGACGGCCAGCACGATGATCGCCCAGATGTCCTGGACGGCGAAGCCGTCGGGGCGCGGCCCGATGAGCAGCCAGACGAACAGCGGAACGCCGAGCAGCCTCAGCACGCTGAGCAGGTTCGGGATCGTGAGAACACGATTGTCGCGGCTCTCGTCGGTGCTGGCCACGCCGCCCAGCCTACTGCCGCGTGCACATCGGGAGAGCGGGAGGCACGATGGCCCGCATGGACGCAACGACGCTCAAGGGCATCCAGGGCCCCCTCAAGGAGCAGTACAAGGACGATCCCACCTCCGCGGTGGTCACGCTCAAGGCCGACGGCGAGCTCGACGGCACGGGCATCGCGTGCCGTGTCACCACCGCCACGGCGCTCGTGGAGGCCGGCCTGCACCCCGCCACCGGCGGCGACGGCATGCAGCTGTGCTCGGGCGACATGCTCCTCGAGGCGCTCGTGGCCTGCGCCGGCGTCACCATGCGCGCGGTCGCGACCTCGTTGGAGATCGACGTGGCCGGCACCCTGCACGCCGAGGGCGACCTCGACTTCCGCGGCACGCTCGGCGTCGACAAGGAGGCACCGGTGGGCTTCCGCGACATCCGCCTGACCTTCGACCTGGACACCACCGCCGACGCCGACAAGATCGCGCTGCTGATGAAGCTGACCGAGCGCTACTGCGTGGTGCTGCAGACGATCGTCAACTCCCCCACCACCACGGTGAACGTGAAGGCACCGGCCGTAGCGTGAACGGCGCGCACGCTCTCCTGCACTCGCTCGTCGCGAGCGGCGTGGACGTCTGCTTCGCGAACCCCGGCACGTCGGAGATGCACTTCGTCGCCGCGCTCGACGGGGTGCCGGAGATGCGTGCGGTCCTGACGCTGTTCGAAGGCGTCGCCACCGGTGCGGCCGACGGCTACGGCCGCATGGCCGACCGACCCGCGGCCACGCTGCTGCACCTGGGTCCCGGTCTGGGCAACGGCCTGGCCAACCTGCACAACGCCCGGCGCGCGGGCACGCCGGTGGTGAACGTCGTGGGCGACCACGCCACGTTCCACGCCCGCTACGACGCGCCGCTGCAGTCCGACATCGCCGCCGTGGCCGGGTCGGTGTCGGGCTGGCTGCGCCACACCGGGTCGGCCGCCGAGGTCGGGGCGGATGCGGCCGCCGCCGTCGCGGCGGCCCGCGCCGGCACGATCGCGACCCTGGTGCTGCCCGCCGACGCGAGCTGGTCGGACGGCGGTTCCCCCAGCAGGCCCCACCCGGTCCCGGCCCGCACCGCCGCCGAGCCCGAGGCCCTCAAGACCGCCGCCGACGTGCTGACCTCCGGCGAGCCGTGCGTGCTGCTCGTCGGGGGCGACGCCACCCGCGCCGACGGGCTCGCCGCCGCGAACCGGATCGCCGCCGCCACCGGCGCGCGGCTGCTCGCCGAGACGTTCCCGACCCGCCTGGAGCGCGGCGCGGGGGTCGCGCCGGTGAACCGGTTGGGCTACTCCGCCGAGCAGGCGGTGCACCAGCTGCGCGGGGCGACCCACATCGTGCTCGTCGGGGCCCGCTCCCCCGTCAGCTTCTTCGCCTACCCCGGCAGGGCCGGGGACCTGGTGCCCGAGGGCTGCGCCGTGCACGAGGTGGTGGCCCGCGAAGGACTCGCCACCGACGCACTGGTGGAGCTGGCCGACCTGGTGGCCCCCGGTACGTCCGCCACCCTGGCCGCTGCCGCCCGTCCCGACCTGCCGACGGGCGCACTCACGGTCGAGACCGCTGCCGCCGTGGTCGGTGCGCTGCTGCCCGAGGGCGCGATCGTCGTCGACGAGTCGATCACATCCGGGATGGGGCTGCCCGGCGCCACCGCCGGCGCCCCGCGCCACGACTGGCTCACCCTCACCGGCGGTGCGATCGGCTACGGCCTGCCCGCCGCCACCGGTGCCGCGGTCGCCTGCCCGGACCGGCCCGTCTGGTGCCTGCAGGCCGACGGCAGCGCCATGTACACGATCTCCGCGCTGTGGACCCACGCGCGCGAGGGTCTCGACATCACCACCGTCGTCTACAACAACGCGGCCTACGCGATCCTGCGGGGTGAGCTGCTGGCCGTGGGGGCATCGGGATTCGTCAGCGGCGACGGCGCCCGGGCCCGCGCGCTGCTCGACATCGGCGGCCCGCGACTGGACTTCGTCGCGCTGGCCACCGGAATGGGTGTCCCCGCCGAGCGGGTGGACACCGCGGAAGGTCTGGCCGACGCCCTGCGGCGTGCCTCGGCGGCATCCGGTCCGCATCTGGTCGAGGCGATCGTGCCCGCGCTCGCCTGAAGAACACAGGGTGACCTGACGAACACAGGGTGACCTGACGAACACAGGGTGACCTGACGAACACAGGGTGACCTGACGAACACAGGGTGAACGGTCGCCTGCACGGCGTGCCGTAACGTGCTTCCGCACGCTCATCTGCACGATCCATCACCGTTCGTCGCGGACGATCAGCGCTTCACCGCGCGACCCCCGTCCCGCCCGGGTGGGCCCCCCGGGTGGCGGACGTAGAGTGTCCTCAGGTTCACGCTGCGTTCCCGCCCAGCTCAGAGGGCAACCGGACGCACCGGACGTGAGCCCACGATCAGGTGTCGGTGGGGTTGGCCGTGACGAGAGCGATCGAGGACTTGTCCCTCGTCGATCACGCATGTGTCATTCCGGACAGTGACGAGCACCTCTGGGAGGTCACGGCGGCGTGGGTGGCCAACGGCCTCGACGCCGGTGACCGCGTCGTCTACTTCGAGGACGACACCGCCGACCTGGTGCTGCGCCGCCTGAACGAGGACCACACGTGCGTCCGCCACGCCCTCGAGGAGGGCCAGCTGGTCATCGTGCCCACGGAGGCCACGCGCGCCGCGCTGGCCGGCTCGATCGAATCGATCGGCGACATACTGGTCGGCCAGATCGACGAGACCGCCGCCGACGGCTGGCCCGGGCTGCGCCTGGCCGGTGAGTCCGGCCCCGGGCTGATGCGCGACGGCGGCCTCGAGAAGATCGTCGCCTTCGAGCAGCTGGCCGAGCGGCTCTTCCGGGGCCACCCCACCGCCAGCCTGCTGTGCCGCTACGACCGCCGGTACTTCGGCGACTCCGCCGTCGAGGCCATGCGCCGTGTGCACGAGATCGAGCTGGTGAGCCCCGCGGTGTACGACGACACGCTGCTGCGCATCACCCACAGTGGCCCGGCTGCCGTGCGGCTCGCAGGGGAGGTCGACCACAGCAACCGGCTGCAGATCCGCCGCATGCTCGACGCCACCCTGGACGCCGCACTGCGGTCGCACTCCGCACCCACCGACATCACCCTGGACCTCGCGTCGCTGAGGTTCATCGACGTGGCGGGTGCGGTCGGTCTCGTCCACGCGGCCGAGGAGTTCCCCAGCACCCACCGGCTGGTGCTCACCGGCGTGCGTCCCCGGGTGGTGCGGGTGCTCGACCGCTGCGGTGCACCGTTCGCCGACCAGCTCGTCGTCGTGGCGGCGGACGCCTGATGGAGATCAAGAACACCCGCACGCCCCCGCCCCGGCTCGCCCACGTCGGCGGGTTCCACAGCTCCGACCACGACCTCCTGCAGCAGCTGCTCCCCCTCGTCACGTCCGGGCTGGAGCACGGACGGCCGGTGGCGGCGGCGCTGCGGCCGGCCACGATGGAAGCCGTCTACGACACGTTCGGCAGCCTGCCCGGCCTCCTGCTGCTCGCCCCGCCCGAGGGCAACGACGGCGGCTCGGGCCAGACGCTGGCCGCCCGCCGCGCCCGCCAGCTGCGCGAGCTGACGCTCACGGCCGGGCCGGTCACCGTCGTCACCGAACACTGGAACCGATTCGACGGGCTCGACGGCAGTTTCTGGACCGAGCTCGACGCGGCCATGAACATCGCGCTGTCCGACCTGCCGGTGCACCTCACGTGCTTCTTCCCGGAGATGCCGCTGCACCTGGAGGTCGTCGACGGCGCCCGGCGCAACCACCCGCAGCTGCTCCACCGCGGCGAACCCCGCCACAACCCCGACTACCGGGCGCCGCGCGAGGTGCTGGCCGACCGCCCCGCCCCCGCGCCGGTCCTGCTCGGAGCGCCCGACACCCGGATGGTGTTCGGCGCGTGGCAGCTCAACGACGTCCGGACCACGGTCGAGCGGGCGCTGCTGGCCCACGGGTACGGGCGCGACCGCGCCGAGGACGTGGTGCTCGCGGTCAACGAGGTGGCCACCAACGCCGTCGAGCACGGCACCGGCGAGGCACTGATCAGTGTGTGGGAGGCGGCCGACGGGTTCGTCTTCGAGGTCCAGGACGCGGGCTCGCTCCGCGATCCCCTGCCGGGCCTGCGCGCGCCGCACCCGTCCGAGGCCCGGGGCCGGGGGGTGTGGATCGCGCGCCAGCTCTGCGACTCGCTCCACGTCTGGCCAGGCAGAACCGGCACCCATGTCCGGATGCGTGCCACACCGTGAGTAGGATCGCAGCAGAGCGTCACCCGGACGGCCGAAGATTGGCCCGAACTGTGACGAACCTACCTCTTGGCAACACCCGCAACCCGGAGAACACTTCTGTCCGGACTCGGCGCCACGAGGCTGCATTCGGGTCAACACACGGGCACGACCACTCATCTTGGGATAAGCATGTCTGACGATCAGCGACGATCTCGCACGACTCAGGCCCGCCACAGCGACACCGGCATCCGCCGCGTCACCGTGCTCGGTGCGTTCACCCTCACCGACGGCAGCGCGGCCGTCCCGCTCGGCGTCGACTCCCGGCGTCTGGTGGCCTACCTGGCCGTCCACCCGCGCCCCCAGCAGCGTGCGGCACTGGCCGCCGACCTCTGGCCCGGCGTCGAGGCCACGGCCGCCCTGCGGCTGCTCGCCGAGGCTGCCGACGGTGTCGACGTGCACGGCCTGCTCGACGGCGCCGACGACCCGGACGCCCCCCTCGCGCTCGCCGCGGACGTCGAGGTCGATCTCGCCACGGCCATGGTCCTGATCCGGGCGCTGCCCGGCATCGCGGCCGGCGCCGTCACCGACACCTCCGCCCTCGACGCCGACATCCTGCCCGGCTGGACGGCGGCGTGGATCGTGATCGAGCGGGAGCGCTTCCGCCAGCTGCGCCTGCACGCCGTCGAGGAGCGCAGCCTGCGACTCTCGGCCGTCGGTCGCTACGCCGCGGCCATCGAGATGGCCGAGATCGCCGTCGCCACCGCTCCGAGCCGCGAGAGCGCCCGCCGGGTGCTCATCGAGGCACACCTCGCGCAGGGCGATGTCGCCGCAGCCGTCGCGGCCTACGACGAGTACCAGGAGCTGCTGCGCTCGAGCGTCGGCGGCCCCGCCCCCACGGGCCTCGACGGGCTGTTCCCGCCCGCCCCCGTGTGGCCCGTGCTGCGGGCCCGCCGGGTGATGCCGCGTTCGGCCGTGCAGCTGCCCGGTCTGCGCTCGGTCCGGGGCGGCGGCACCACGCGCCGGCTCGTCGCGGGTGGCAGCACCCGCTAGCTCCCAGCAACGAGGAAGGGGCCCCGGTCATACGACCGGGGCCCCTTTCGTCCGTGTCGGCAGTGGAACCGCGGCGTCCTCAGTGGAATCGCGGCGGTCGCTTCTCCGTGAACGCCGTCAGTCCCTCGGCCCCCTCCGGGCCGGCGGCGCTCGCCGAGATCGACTGCGCCTCCAGCTCCAGGTGGGCGGCCAGGGTGTTGTCCGGCGACACCGCCAGCAGCCGCTTGATCCGCCCCAGGGCCGCCGTCGGGCCCTGGGCGATGCGACGCGCCGTGCTCTCCGCCTCGGCTTCCACGTCGGCGTCGTCGACCACGGCCGTGACGATTCCGGCCGCCAGCGCGGCCTCGGCGTCGAGGACCTGGTCGGTGAGCAGGATGTGCCGGGCGCGCCCCGCTCCCACGATGCGCGGCAGCGTCCAGCTCATCCCGCCGTCCGGGGAGAACCCGATACCCGGGTACGCCGGGCGGACGTGGGTGGACCGGCCCGCCACCGCGAGATCCGACGCGCACACGATCGACAGCCCCGCGCCCGCCGCCCAGCCGGGCACCCCGGCCACGACCGGTACCGGGCACTCGACGAGGGCCAGCACGAACGCGTGGAAGGCGTCGGCGAGCGCGCGCACGTAGGCGCCGCGGTCCTGCGCCGACGCGAACGCGCGGACATCACCGCCGGTGCAGAAGCTGGCGCCCTCGCTGACCAGCAGCACGGCCCCGATCTGCTCCGGGTCGAGCGCGCGCAGGGCCGCCGCGATCACCGGGAGGGCGTCGCCGTCGAGGGTGCCGTGGCGGCCGCGGGCCACGCAGGCCCGCAGGACGCGCCCGTCCAGGACGACCGCCGGCGTCGCGACGTCCTGTGGGGTACTCACAGCTCGCGCAGCTTCGGCAGCACGTCCTCGGAGAACTGGGTGAGGAAGCGCTCCTGATCGTGGCCCGGGCCGTGGAACACGAGGTGGTTGAGCCCGGCGTCGACGTAGGGCTTGATCTGGGCGACCGCGTCGTCGGGGTCGGAGGCGACGATCCAGCGCTTGGCGACCTGCTCGATGGGCAGCTCGTCGGCGAGGCGCTCCATCTCGGTGGCCGAGTCCACGCTGTGCTTCTGCTCCTGGGTGAGCGACAGCGGCGCCCAGAACCGGCAGTTCTCCAGCGCCGCGTCCTTGTCGCGGTCGTAGGACATCTTGATCTCGATCATGTGGTCGATGTCCGCGGGGTCGCGCTCGGCCTTGGCCGCGCCCTCGGCCACCGAGGGCACCAGCTTCTCCGTGTAGAGCTCCATGCCCTTGCCGGAGGTGCAGATGAAGCCGTCGCCCGCACGGCCGGCGTAGCGGGCCACCATCGGGCCGCCCGCGGCGACGTAGATCGGCACCGGCTTCTCGGGCTTGTCGTAGATCGTGGCGTTGACCAGCGTGTAGTACTCACCCTCGAAGGACACGTCCTCCTCGGTCCACAGTTTGCGCATCAGCACGACGGCCTCGCGCAGCCGGGCGAAGCGTTCCTTGAACTCGGGCCACTCACGCCCCGACACGGCGATCTCGTTGAGCGCCTCCCCGGTGCCGACGCCGAGCATGACCCGGCCCGGGTACAGCAGGCCCAGCGTCGCCCAGGTCTGCGCGAGCACCGCCGGGTTGTAGCGGAACGTCGGCGTCAGCACCGAGGTTCCGAGCTGGATGCGCGAGGTGCGCTCCCCCACCGCCGTGATCCACGCCGTGGCCGACGGGGCGTGCCCGCCCTCGTGGCGCCAGGGCAGGAAGTGGTCCGACACCACCGCGCTGTCCAGGCCCACCTCCTCGGCCCGCACCGCGTACTCCACCAGCTCCCGCGGCCCGAACTGCTCCGCCGAGGCCTTGTAGCCGATCCGCAACGCCACGATCCCTGCCCTCCGTCGACACCTGTTCCGCCCAGCCTGCCACCCCTAACTCACATGCGCCCGGGCCCCCGTCGACGTACCGTCGATCGAGCCATGAGCACAGAAACCCCCTCCGGCCGCCACGGCTCCACGATCGCCGCGTTGCGCCGACTCGGTCCCTACATCGCGCCCCATCGACTACCGCTGATCGGGAGCGGCCTCGCCGCGCTCGTCGCCACCCTCGCCGGGCTGGCGGTCCCGCTGTGGACCCGGTCCATCGTGGACGGTCCCATCTCCCACGGCGACCTCTCCGGGCTCCCCGGGCTGGTGCTCGGTGTGCTCGCGTTCGGGTTGGTCGAGGCGGGCCTGATCTTCCTGCGCCGCATGCTGGTGGCCCGCCCCAGCAACCGCATCGAGGCCGCGATGCGCGCCGACCTCTTCGCCCACCTGCAGCGCCTGCCCGTGGCGTTCCACGACCGGTGGGCGTCGGGGCAGCTGCTCTCCCGCGCCACGTCCGACCTCACCACCATCCGCTGGTTCGTCGCGTTCGCGGGGATCTTCCTGGTGGTCAACGGACTGACGCTGGTGGTCGGCATCGGCGTGCTGCTGTGGCTCTCGCCGTGGCTGGGACTGGTCGTCGCGATCACCGCCGTTCCGTTGACGGTGCTGACGCTCGCCCTGGAACGCCGCTACTCCCGCGAGGCCCGGCGCGCCCAGGACCAGGGCGGCGACCTCGCCACCGTCGTCGAGGAGTCGGCGCTGGGCATCCGGGTGCTGAAGTCGCTGGGCCGCGGCCGCGAGCTGACGGCCCGGTTCATGGTGCAGGCCCGCGGGTTGCGCGGTACCGAGCTGCTCAAGGTGCAGCTGCTCGCTGTCCTCTGGGCCGTGCTCATCCTGCTGCCCGAGATCGCGATCGCGGCCATCCTGGGCGTCGGCGCGTACGGCGTGGCCGAGGGCTCGCTGACGCTCGGCACGCTCGTGGCCGCCGTGTCGGTGCTCACCTATCTGTACTGGCCGATCGCCTCGATCGGGTACCTGCTGGCCGAGGCGAGCAACGCGGCCGTGGCCACCACCCGGTACTGGGAGGTGCGCGACGTCGAGCCGGCCATCGTCGACCCGGCGGCGCCGCGGTTGCTCGTCACGCCGGTGCGCGGCGAGCTGGTGCTGCGCGACGTGCACTTCACCTACCCGGGCGGCGACCGCGAGATCCTGCGCGGGGTGGACCTAACGGTCGCGCCCGGGGAGACGATGGCGCTCGTCGGGGCCACGGGATCGGGCAAGACCACGCTCACGGCGCTGGTCCCCCGGCTCTACGACGTCACCGGCGGCGCGGTGCTGATCGACGGCGTCGACGTCCGCGACGTGCGGCTGGGCGACCTGCGTACGGCCGTCGCCACGGCGTTCGAGGACCCGGTGCTGATCTCCGCGAGCGTGCGGGAGAACGTGGCGCTCGGGGTTCCCGACGCGTCCGACGAGGACGTGTGGGGCGCGCTGCGGATCGCCAGCGCGGACGGGTTCACCGCGGCGCTGCCGTGGGGTCTCGACACGCGCATCGGCGAGCAGGGCATGTCGCTCTCCGGCGGCCAGCGCCAGCGTCTGGCCCTGGCGCGGGCCGTCCTCGGACGCCCGCCCGTGCTCGTGCTCGACGACCCGCTGTCGGCGTTGGACGTGCACACCGAGGCGGAGGTCGAGGGCGCGCTGCGGCGGGTGCTCGGCGGCGTCACGGCGCTGGTGGTGGCCCACCGGCCGTCGACGGTGCAGCTGGCCGACCGCGTCGCGATGCTGCAGGACGGCCGGATCACGGCCGTGGGTGACCACAGTGAGCTGCTCGCCACCGACCCGGCCTACCGGGCGCTGGTGTCGAGCCTGGACGAGGTGAGGGCATGAGTACCGACGTCGACTGGCGCGGTATCGGCGGGGACGACGAGGAGGCCGATGTCGTCTCCACCAGCGCCGGGCTGAAGCTGCAGCAGCAGGCCAGGGCGCTGGTGGGCGACCTGGTGCGGCCTCATCGTCGTGCGGTGTTCTGGGCGGTCGTCCTGCTCGTCGCCGAGAACGCGATCATGCTGGCCGGGCCGCTGCTGGTGGCCACGGCCATCGACACGGGCGTCCCGGCCGCGCTGCGCGGTGACCTCGGGCCGCTGGCCTGGGCGATCGGTGGCTACGCGGCCACCGGCATCGGCACCGCCGGGCTGCGTGCGGCGTTCCTGGCGCTGTCCGGACGGGTCGGGCAGGACCTGCTGCTGGAGATCCGGCGCCGGGTGTTCGCCCACGGCCAGCGGCTGTCGCTGGATTTCCACGAGTCCTACACGTCCGGCCGGCTGATCTCCCGGCTGACCAGCGACCTGGACTCGCTCAACGACCTGCTGGAGAAGGGCCTCGACGGGCTGCTCGGCGCGATCCTGTCGCTCGTCGGCATCTCGGTGCTGCTGATCTGGCTGGACCCGGTGCTGGCGGCGATCGTGCTGCTGGGCTTCGTGCCGCTGGTGTTCCTGACACGCTGGTTCCAGCGGCGGTCGCGGGCGAGCTACCGGCTCACCCGCACGACGGTGGCCCGGCTGATCGTGCACTTCGTGGAGTCGATGAACGGCATCCGCGCGGTGCAGGCGTTCCGTCGCGAGAAGCGCAGCGAGCAGATCATGGGCGGGCTCTCGGCGGCCTACCGTGACGCGAACGCCGACGCGTTCGTCACCGTAGCCTGGTACGTGGGATGGCTGCGGCTCGTCGGCAACGTGACGCTGGCCGTGGTGCTGCTGGTGGGCGGGCTGCGCGTGGTCGGCGGCGACCTGGAGCTGGGAGCGCTCACGGCGTTCCTGCTCTACCTGCGCCGCTTCTACGACCCGCTCGACGACCTGGCGCAGTTCTTCAACGCCTACCAGTCGGCGGCCGCGGCGCTGGAGAAGATCTCCTCGGTGCTCGGCACCCCGGCCGGGGTGCCCGAGCCGGCCTCGCCGGTGGCGCTGCCGGCGCCGGTGCGGGGCGAGGTGGACTTCGACGAGGTGCGGTTCGCCTACTCCCGGGCGGCCACGCGCGAGATCCTGCCGCAGTTCTCGCTGCACGTGCCGGCCGGGCAGACGGTCGCGCTGGTCGGGGCCACGGGGGCGGGCAAGTCCACGCTGGCCAAGCTCGCGGCGCGGTTCTACGACCCGACCGACGGCGCCGTCCGGCTCGACGGCGTCGACCTGCGCGACGTCACGGACACCGACCTCCGATCCGCGCTGGTGATGATCACGCAGGAGGCGTTCCTGTTCTCCGGATCGGTGGCCGACACCGTGGCCATGGGCCGGCCGTCGGCCACGCGGGAGGAGATCATCGCCGCCACCGACGCGGTGGGGGCCCGGGAGTTCGTCGAAGCCCTGCCCGACGGCTTCGACACCGACGTGCGCAAGCGCGGCGGGCGGCTCTCAGCCGGGCAGCGCCAGCTCGTGTCGCTGGCGCGGGTGGTGCTGGCCGACCCGGCGGTGGTGCTGCTCGACGAGGCCACCTCCTCATTGGACGTGCCGAGCGAGCGGGCGGTGCAGGCGGCGCTGGAGACGGTGCTGGCCGGGCGCACGGCGCTGATCATCGCCCACCGGCTGTCCACCGTGCTCATCGCCGATCGGGTCCTGGTGATGGCCGACGGCCGGATCGTGCAGGACGGGTCGCCGGAGCAGCTGCTGGCCGGGGCCGGCGAGTTCGCCGACCTCCACGCGGCGTGGCGTGCGTCGCTCGCCTGAGGATCCACCTCGCCGACAGCGGCGGAGCCGGGCACGCTGACGGGGTGGTCGATCCCGTCAGCGTGCTCGCCCCGCCCCTGCCGCGCCCGCACATGATGCGCCAGCAGTGGCGCGACCTCTCGTTCCTGCACTGGGCCGTCGACCCCGCGTCGGTGGCCCGGTTCATGCCGCCGGGCGTGCGCCCCGACGTCATCGACGGGCGCACGTACGTCGGGCTGATCCCGTTCCGGATGGTCGGGGCGGGGTTCGCGCACGGCCCGGCGGTGCCGTGGGCGGGCACGTTCCTCGAGACCAACGTGCGCCTCTACTCCGTCGACGACGCCGGCCGGCGCGGCATCGTCTTCCTGAGTCTCGACGCCGACCGCGCCGTGGTCGTGGCCGGGGCGCGTGCGGTGTTCGGGCTGCCCTACCGCTGGGCCCGGATGCGCCACCGGCAGTCGGGCGACCTGCACACCTACGAGGCCCGCCTGCGGTGGCCCGGGGTGTCGGCGAGCAGCCGGATCCGGGTCCGCGCCGGGGCACCGGTCGCGGCCGGGCCCCTGGAACGCTTCCTCACCGCCCGCTGGGGCCTGCACGTCGAACACCTGGGCCGCACCTGGTACGTGCCCAACCAGCACCCGGTCTGGCCGTTGCGCGGCGCGGAGCTCCTGGACCTGGACGACGAGCTGGTGGCGAGCGTCGGCCTGGGAGACCTGGCAGGCCGCCCGCCCGACCACATCGCCTTCAGCGACGGGGTCCCGGTGGAGTTCGCGCTCCCCCGGCACTGACCCCGGCCAGGGCGGAGCCCAGGGCGGTGCGCCGGTGGAGTACCTCCCTCCCGGCTCGGCGGGACGTCACCAGGCCGTTGTCGCGCAGCGTCTTCAGGTGCGTCGAGGTGGTGGGCAGACCCAGCCCGATGCGGCGGGCGAGGGTGGTCGTCGAGGCCTCCTCGGCCAGCGCCCGGAGCAGGCCGGCGCGCGTCGCGCCCACCAGCTCGCCGAGCGCACCGGGGCCGCGGGCGGGCGCGGGCGGCCACAGGGTGCCCACCCCGCGGGCCGGGTAGAACAGCGTCGGCTGCATCGGCAGGTCGGTGATGGCCACCACGTCCGGCCAGACGAAGACGCTCGGGATGAGCACCAGTCCTCGACCCCGCACGTGGTCGGTGGTGCCGTGGTGGCCGCCGCTGACGAGCAGCGTGTCGTCGGTCCATGCGATCTGGCGGTGCAGGGTGTCGAGCACCGAGCCCAGCCCGCCCGTGGCCAGCGCGGCGGCGCGGTGGGCGATGTCGGCGGCGAGCAGGTCGTCGATCGTCGCCCAGAACGGCCGGATCAGCTGCTCCCAGCAGGTGCGCTGGGCGGCGACGATCCGCTCCAGGCTGTGGGCAGGATCGATCAGCAGCCGGCGAACCCCGGCCAGCACGGACGGCGCCGCCCCCGGGTGCCGCAGGCACTCCTCCAGATCGTGCACGACCTGGTCGACGGGCGTGGCGGCGACGGCGGCCAGGTCGTCGTCGAGTCCGGTGGTGGGGCCGGTCGGGATGGGGGTGAGGAAGTCGGGCGTCGAGCCCGGGCGCGGCACCAGCGGCCCGAGGACCTCCGCCGCGGGGGCCAGCGCGCGCAGGTCCACCGTGCGCAACCACGACAGGTGGTAGGCCTGCCGCCACGGCTCGCGGGTGACGCGCAGCGCCTCCATCGTCTCCCACAGCGGCGACCGGGCGAACCGCAGCCCGAGGACGTCACTGGTGTCGAACCGCAGGCCGAGGGGCACCTTTCGATCGTGCCCGAAGCGTGGGGAGATCGCGAGCGCAGCCCGCACGCTGAGGGCATGCCGACCTACCGCACCGTCCTGCGCAGCGCGGAGTTCCGCGCCGTGCTGGGCGCCCACGTCTTCTCGATGCTCGCCATCATCGTCGGCGACATCGCGATGACCGTCCTCGTCTACCAGCGCACCTCCTCGCCGCTGCTCGCCTCCCTGACGTTCGCGATCGGGTTCGTGCCCATGGGGCTCGGGGCGCTGGTGTTCGGCGGGGTGGGCCGGCACCGGCCGAGCCGCGACGTGCTCGTCGCCTGCGAGACGGTCTCGGCCGCGCTGCTCGTGGTGATGGCCCTTCCGGGCATGCCGATCCCGGTGATGCTGGCACTGCTGGCGGTGAAGGGGTCGATCGACCCGATCTTCTCCGGCACCCGCGCGGCGTCGCTGCCGGAACTGCTCGGCGACGAGGGATTCTCGCTGGGACGCTCGCTGCTGCGGCTGGTGTCCCAGAACATGCAGCTGATCGGCTTCGCGGCCGGCGGGGTCGCGCTGGTGTTCGTCACGCCGGCCCACGCCCTGCTCGGCGCGGCCGGCGCCTACGCGACCTCGGCCCTGGTGCTGCAGCTGGGCACCCGGCGGCGCCCGCCACTGGTCCGCGAGGACGACGGTGACGGGCCGATCCGCGCCCTGCGGACGCTCGTGGCGGTGCCCGGGATGCGCCCGGTCATGGCGATGTTCTGGCTACCCGGGTTCTTCGCCGTGGCCCCCGAGTCCCTCGCCAACCCCTACGCCCACCTGATCGGCGGCGGAACGGTGGCCGTCGGACTGCTGCTGACCGGCCTGCCGGTCGGCTCCGTCCTCGGGGAGCTGCTCGCCGGCTCGGTGCTGGCCGCCGACCGGCGGACCCGTCTCGTCGTCCCTCTGGCGGCGGCGGGCTTCGTGCCGGTGCTGCTGTTCGCGTTCACCCCGTCGCTACCGGTGGCGATCGCGCTGCTCGTGGCGTCCGGGCTGGGCACGAGCTACCTCATCGGGTTGGACCAGATCGCACTGGCGGCCGTGCCCGAGGACCTCCGGCGCCGGGCGTTCACGCTGTTGCAGGCCGGGTCGATGGTGGGTCAGGGCCTCGGGTTCGCCGTCGCCGGGGCCATCGCGGAGTGGCTGCCCGTCACCACGGCGATCCCGCTGCTCGCGAGTTGCGGCCTGGTCGTCGTCCTCGCCGTCGGGGCGCGTCTGCGTCGTCGTTCTCCGGGCAGGTCGGCGCCAGACGGCCGGTTCCGCCCCGTGGCGCCGGGCGCTCCGCCTACGATCGGGGGGTGACGCTCCCCCACACCGCACCCTCCCCGGTCGACGTGCTCAAGCGCGTCTTCGGCTACGACGCGTTCCGGGGTGACCAGTCCGAGATCGTGGAGCACGTCTGCGCCGGCGGGGACGCGCTCGTCCTCATGCCCACCGGTGGCGGCAAGTCGCTGTGCTACCAGATCCCCGCGCTCGTGCGGCCCGGCGTCGGGGTGGTCGTGTCCCCGCTCATCGCGCTGATGCAGGACCAGGTCGACGCGCTCACCGCGCTGGGCGTGCGGGCCGGCTTCCTCAACTCCACGCAGGACCCCGAACAGCGTCGCGCTGTCGAGTCGGCTTACCTGTCGGGCGAGCTGGACCTGCTCTACCTCGCGCCGGAGCGGCTGCGGGTGGAGTCCACGCTGCGCCTGCTCGACCGCGGCACCATCGCGCTGTTCGCCATCGACGAGGCCCACTGCGTGGCGCAGTGGGGCCACGACTTCCGGCCCGACTACCTGGCGCTCTCGCAGCTGCACGAGCGCTGGCCCGACGTGCCCCGCATCGCGCTGACGGCCACCGCCACCCGCGCCACACACACCGAGATCGCGCAGCGGCTCAACCTCTCCGACGCCCGGCACTTCGTCGCCAGCTTCGACCGGCCCAACATCCAGTACCGCATCGCGCCCAAGAACGAGCCGCGCAAGCAGCTGCTCGACCTGCTGCGTACCGAACACCCCGGCGACGCGGGCATCGTCTACTGCCTCTCGCGCAAGTCCGTGGAGCAGACGGCGGAGTTCCTGGTGGGCCAAGGCATCCCGGCGCTGCCGTACCACGCGGGGCTCGACGCAGGCGTCCGTGCGCGGAACCAGTCGCGGTTCCTGCGCGAGGACGGCGTGGTCATGGTGGCCACCATCGCGTTCGGCATGGGCATCGACAAGCCCGACGTCCGCTTCGTCGCGCATCTGGACCTGCCCAAGTCGGTGGAGGGCTACTACCAGGAGACGGGCCGCGCGGGCCGCGACGGGCAGCCGTCCACGGCGTGGCTGGCGTACGGCCTCGCCGACGTGGTGCAGCAGCGCAAGATGATCAACGAGTCGGAGGGCGATCGCGCCCACCGCCAGCGCCTGGGCCAGCACCTCGACGCGATGCTGGCCCTGTGCGAGACGGTCGAGTGCCGCCGCGTGCAGCTGCTCAACTACTTCGGCCAGCAGGGTTCTGCGTGCGGCAACTGCGACACGTGCCTGACGCCACCGGAGTCGTGGGACGGCACCGTCGCAGCACAGAAGGTGCTCTCCACGGTGTTCCGGCTCGACCGCGAGCGCGGCCAGAAGTTCGGCGCCGGCCAGATCATCGACATCCTGCTCGGCAAGAAGACGGCGAAGGTGGAGCAGTTCGGCCACCACTCGCTCACGGTCTTCGGGATCGGCACCGACCTCGGCGAGGGTGAGTGGCGCGGCGTGGTCCGGCAGCTCATGGCGCAGGGGCTGCTCGGTGTGGAGGGCACCTACCAGACGTTCGTGCTCACCGATGCCAGCCGGCCGGTGCTGCGCGGCGAGCGCCAGGTGATGATGCGCCGCGACCCCGAGAAGGTCGCCCGCAGCCGCACGCGGTCGTCGTCGAAAGCGGCGCCGGTGGACATGCCGGCGGGGGCGGCACCGGTGTTCGAACGGCTGCGCGCCTGGCGCGGCGTCACGGCCAAGGAGACGGGCATGCCCGCGTACGTGATCTTCCACGACGCCACGCTGCGCGAGATCGCCACACGCATGCCCGCCACCCTGGCCGAGCTGGGCACGATCAGCGGCATCGGGGAGAACAAGCTGGCCAAGTACGGCCAGGGCGTCCTGGACACCCTCGCCGGAGCCGAGCCCGAGGCTCCCTGAGCACCGTTGCATGATCGACGTCTCGGGACCGGGAGGCGTCCCCGATGCGGCTGGGCGTCCCGAGACATCGATCATGGCCGGCTCCGACAGACCACGATCGCCAGTCGGGGACCGCTCAGGTCGACACCAGCGCCGGGCGTAGCGCTTTCACGACCGACGTGACGCGGCGGGCACTGGTGCCCTGGTCGAGATCAGCGGGCTGCTGGGTGAGCACGACCACGACATAACGGCCACCGGCACCGACGACCCCGGTGGAGTGCAGGTCGCGGCCGGGCCGACAGCACGCCCACCCCTGCTTCACCGCCCAGGGCCGTCCCGCGGCGGCGTCGGGGATGCCGAAGTACTGGTCGACACCGTCCGCAGCCCGGCGGGTGGCGCCCCGCAGGGCGTCGAGGATCACGGTGCCGCGGCCCGCGGCTTCGGTGGTGAACAGGTAGCGGTAGATCCGCACCATGTCGGCCGCCGTGGTGGTGGTGTCACCCCAGCGGCCCGGGTCGGCCGGGGGGTGCGTGTCGCGCAGACCGATGGTGGCCGCCCACCGGTCGACGATCCGCGTGTTGCCGCCCGCGGTCCACAGACGGCCGGCCACGGAGTCGTCGCTGAGGGAGAGCATCCGGGCCACGGTCGCCGCGGGTGTGCCGCGGTCGAGGGCATCGAGCGCGATGAGGAGTTTGACCAGTGATTGTGTGGCGAACGGGGCGTCGGGGTGGTCCTGCACCGGGAAGGTCCTTGTCCGACGGTCGTACACGAGGGCCGCAACGCGTCTGTCGGGGACGAGCGCATCGAGCGTCGCCACGGTGGGGTCGTCCGACGCCCTCGACCCGGCCGTCGTCATGATCGCGACCACCATGATCACCACCACTGTCACCACGACCAGGGCCAGGCTCATCATCCTCACCGACGATCGACGGCCGCGTCGTGGCGGCGGCGTCACCCGGGTCCGACGCGGGTCAACCCGCACGCTCGACCGAGCGTTCACCCACGACGTGTTCCGGTGCGCGGTGTCGTACCGGCCCGGCGGGACCGGGCGGGATGGCCGCGCGGCCGCCCGGGGCGCGGGGACTGTCGGGTCGCCCTGAGCCGGTGGATACCGCGACGGTCTCGGGGCGCCGGCGTTCATCTCGTGGTGCACGTCTCGCACACGCTGTAGCCGCGTTGATCCCTTGTTCTGCTGCGTCGACCGACCGCCGATTTTCTGATAGTCCCCTGTCCTCCGATGGACCGCACCGCGTTCGGCAGGGCGTTGTGGGCGGTGGCCAAGGGGCTGCTGGTCGGTGAGCTCGTCGGCGCGCAGGAAGCTCAGTGCCCCGTCCAGCTCGTCGTCGGTCCACAAGTGACGGATGTTGTCCTCAGTCATCGGTGCGCTCTCCTTCCCGACCATGCAGGGCCTCGGGTATCGCGTGGGCTCGGAGCAGCTGTCGGGCCCGGTGCAGCCGGGAACGGACGGTGCCGGCGGGAATGTCGACTGACCAGGTCATCGGTCACCTCAGGCCCGGCACGGCTGGCCGGATACCGGTACACGTGCCGGGCATGCTTGTCGAACAGACTCTGGACGATCGGCTGCAGGTCGTCCCCGCACAGGTCCGGCCGGTCGTCACCGTCCACCCCGCTTGCCGCGGCGCGCTGCTCAGCGCTAGTCACATCCCATATTGGACTGGGCCGCCGCACGTGTTCACCTCAACAGCACTGCTCGAAGACGTGAGCGGCCGTGCGACCGATCCCCACCGGTCCATCGGAGGAGGGGCAGGCCTGATGACCTGCTCCACGACGTCCGCACCGGCACGCTCGGCCAGCGGCCCGGTCGACGACGCCTCGGCCCGGTGCGTCTGCTAGCGGGACGCCGTTCACGCAGCCGGTCGTGATCACCGCCGGGACAGGCGGTGTCGTCACCCGGCAGTGCGTTGCGGTCGCATCGGCGTGATCACCGAGAACGGTCAGGGGCGGCCATTTCTGGCGCCACGTCACCGTTCGCTGATCACCCCGGGCCGCTACCCGGGTGCACGGCGCCCTCCAGCCGAGTGGAGCCGAGCGCTCACTGGTTCGGCCCGCCTCCGAACCGAGTGCGCGCTGATCATGGTCAGCTGCGGATCCGCAGCCCCTTCGGGTCGTACAGGGGGCCCGGTGCCACCGTCGCCCCGACCCAGTCGCCGTCCACCGCCACCGCGACCGGGCCGGACGCGTCCACCGGCAGGTAGGCGTAGGCGATCGAGGACGCCACCGTGTAGCCGTAGCCGCCCGAGGTCACCTGCCCCACCACCTGCTCCCCCACGCGCACCGGCTCCCCGCCCAACGCCACCGAGCGGGGGTCGTCGAGGACCAGGCAGCGCAGCTTCCGGGTCGGCGGGCGGCGGGCCCCGGCGCCGACGTATCCGCCGGCGGCGCGGACGGCGAAGGACAGGCCGGCCTCGTCGGGGGTGGTGTCGGGGCCGATGTCCGAGCCCCACGCCCGGTAGCCCTTCTCCAGCCGGAGGCTCTCGATCGCGCGGTAGCCGCCGGGGGTGGCGCCGGTGGCGGCGAGCACCGACCACAGCGCGGCGCCGTACTCGGTCGGGCAGTAGAGCTCCCAGCCCAGCTCCCCCACGTACGTCACGCGCAGGGCCCGGACCGGCGCGTCGCCGACCACGATCTCCCGCATCGAGGGGTACGGGAAGGTCAGGTCTGCCGTGGTCAGCGGCGCGAGCAACGAACGGGCGTCCGGACCCCAGAGCCCGAAACACGCCCACGCGCTGGTGACGTCGGTGATGTCGACGTCGAACGCGCCCGCGTGCCGCCGCAGCCACCCCAGATCGTGCAGACCGAACGCCGTGCCCGTGACCACCATGAACTCGTCAGGGGCGACACGCGTGACCGTCACGTCCATCTCGATGCCGCCGCGCTCGTTGAGCGCCTGGGTGTAGACGACGGCGCCGGGCCGACGGTCGAGGTCGCCGGCGAACACCCGCGCGCAGAACCCGGCCGCGCCCGGGCCCGTGACGACGATCTTCGCGAACGACGACTCGTCGAACAGCCCCGCCGAGGTCCGGACGGCCACGTGCTCGGGTTCGACGCACGACGACCAGTTCCGCCCCGCCCAGCCCCGCGGGCGCAGCTCCTCCGACCCCGCACCCGCATAGTGGTTGACCCGCTCCCACCCGGCCTTCTCCCCGAACACGGCACCGTGCGCGGCGTGCCACGGATAGGCGGGCGAGGTGCGCAACGGGCGGCCGGCCAGGCGCTCGCCGCCGGGGTAGCGGATGTCGTAGTAGCTCTCGTAGTTCTCCTGCGTGCGCGCGAGCGTGTGGCCGGGCGAACGGTAGTGGGCACCGAAGCGGCGTACGTCCATGTGCCACAGGTCCATGCCGGGGTCGCCGTCGAGGATCCACGAGGCCATGACCAGGCCGATCCCGCCGGCCCCGGCGATGCCGTGCGCGCAGAACCCGGCGGCGACGAAGAACCCGGCGACCTCGGTCTCACCGAGGCAGAACTCGTTGTCGGGAGTGAATCCCTCCGGTCCGTTGATCATCGATGCGACGCCGACGTCGGCCAGCACGGGCACCCGGACCTGGGAGTTCTCGACGATCTCGGCGAAGCGGTCCCAGTCGGGGGTGAGCAGCTTGGCGTTGAAGTCGGCGGGTGGGGTGTGGTCGGGCCACGCAGGCGCGGAGTGACGCTCGTACCCGCCCATGACCAGGCCGTCGATCTCCTGGCGGTAGTAGACGAGCAGGTCGGGGTCTCGAAGTGATGGCAGTAGCGTGGTGCCGACCCCGGGCACCGGCGCCGTCACCACGTACTGGTGCGACATCGGCACCACCGGGATCCGGACGTCGACCAGTCGCGCGATCTCGGCCGCGTACATCCCGCCGCAGTTCACGACCACGTCGCACTCGACGTCACCGCGGTCGGTGCGCACGCCCGTGACCCGGCGCCCGTGCCGCCCGTCGACGGTGTCGATTCCGATGACCCGGGTGTGCTGCGCGATCCGCACACCGGCCGCCCGCGCGGTGGCGGCGAGCGCGTAGCAGAGCCGGGCGGGATCGACCTGCCCGTCGGTGGGCGTGTAGGCGGCGCCGAGCACACCGTCCGTGCTGATCAGCGGGAACAGCTCGCGCGCCTCGTCCGCGGAGATCAGGTCGAGCGGCAGCCCGGCGCGCTGGGCCCAGCCGTGCTGGCGGCGGATCTCCACCAGCCGCTCCGGCGACGACGCCAGCTTGATCGAGCCCGACTCCACCCAGCCGGGTGCCTGCTCCCCGGCCTCCAGCTTCCGGTAGAGCTCGACCGAGTGGACGTTCATGCGGGTCAGTGCGGGATCGGCCCGCAGCTGCCCGACCAGCCCGGCCGAGTGGAACGTGGACCCGCTGGTGAGCTCGGAGCGTTCGACCAGCAGGACGTCGGTCTCGCCGCGCTCGGCGAGATGGTGGGCCACGCTCGCGCCGCCCACACCCCCGCCGATGATCACGACGCGGGCGCGGTCCGGAAGATCGCTCACGAGCCCCGACCCTACGGGAAGCGCTAGCATCCGGGCCCATGTCCGGTGACGGGATCGAGGGGCTTCTCGACTCCCTGCCGTGCACGTCCGGCCGCCCGCGCACCGTCGAGGACCTGCCCGGCGGGCTCACCAACCGCAACCTCAAGGTCACCACCCCCGCAGGCACGGTCGTCGTCCGGATCGCGACCCCGGGCCCGGGGCTGCTGGGCATCGACCGCGACGCCGAGCACGCCAACTCCCGGGCTGCGGCCGCCGCCGGCGTGGGGGCACCCGTCCTCGACTACCGGCCCGCGCAGGGGCTCGTGGTGGGGTTCCTGCCCGGCCGCACCCTGACCGACGACGACCTGCACGATCCGGCCGTCCTGGGGCGCGTGGCCGCCGCGTGCCGGCAACTGCACGCCGGGCCGCGCTTCGTGAACGACTTCGACATGTTCGCCGAGCAGGCCCGCTACCGGTCGATCGTCGCCGAGCACGGGTTCCGGCTGCCACCCCGCTACGACGGGTTCGCACCGGTCGTCGAACGGATCCGCTCCGCGTTGGGTCCCCGGGTCACGGTGCCGTGCAACAACGATCTCCTCGCCGGAAACCTCCTGGACGACGGCGACCGCATCCGGATCATCGACTACGAGTACTCCGGCAACAACGACCCCTGCTTCGAGCTGGGCAACATCTGGAGCGAGGCCGCCCTCCCACCTCCGCTGCTCGACGTGCTGGTCACCGCGTACTTCGGAGGCCCCCGGCCCGACCAGGTCGCCCGGGCCAGGCTGTTCGGGCTGATCGCGAAGTACGGCTGGATGCTGTGGGCGTCGATCCAGGACGGCTCGAGTCCCCTCGACTTCGACTTCTGGTCCTGGGGGCTGGAGAAGTACGACCGTGCCGTCGCGGAGTTCGACGGGCCCGATCTCGACCACCTGCTCCGAGAGGCCCAGCGATGATGAGGACACAGCGATGAGATCCCACCAGGGCAAGATGACGCTCGAGCAGCTGCGCGTCCACGTCGACGACGGCTCGATCGACACCGTCCTCGTCGCGCTCACCGACATGCAGGGCAGGCTGCAGGGCAAGCGTTGCGACGCCCGCTACTTCCTGAACGAGGTGGTCGGGCACGCCACCGAGGCCTGCGGGTACCTGCTCGCCGTGGACGTCGACATGAACACCGTCGGCGGGTACGCGATGTCGAGCTGGGAACGCGGCTACGGCGACTTCGTGCTGCAGCCCGACATCTCGACGCTGCGCTGGATCCCCTGGCACGAGGCCACCGCGCTGGTGCTGTGCGACGCGCGGTGGGACGACGGCTCGCCCGTGGTGGCGTCGCCGCGGCAGATCCTGCGCGGCCAGCTCGACCGGCTCGCCGAGCACGGACTCGTGGCCGACGTGGCCACCGAGCTGGAGTTCATGCTGTTCTCCACCTCCTTCGACGACGCGTGGCAGCGCAACTACCAGGACATGCGGCCCGCCAACCTCTACAACGTCGACTACTCGATGCTCGGCACCGCCCGCGTGGAGCCGCTGCTGCGTCGCATCCGCAATGGGATGACCGGGGCCGGGATGGTGGTCGAGTCGGCCAAGGGCGAGTGCAACCTCGGCCAGCACGAGATCGCGCTCAAGTACAGCGACGCGCTCACCACCTGCGACAACCACGCGATCTACAAGAACGGGGCCAAGGAGATCGCCGACCAGGCCGGCATGGCGCTGACGTTCATGGCGAAGTACGACGAGCGCGAGGGCAACTCGTGCCACATCCACATCTCGCTGCGCGACCCGGAAACCGGCGCGGTGTTCGCGGGGGACGGGGAACACGGCTTCTCGCCGCTCTTCGCGCACTTCATCGCGGGCCAGCAGGCGCTGCTGCGCGAGTTCACGTACTTCTTCGCGCCGAACGTCAACTCCTACAAGCGCTACGCCGAGGGCTCATTCGCCCCCACGGCCGTCGCGTGGGGCAAGGACAACCGGACGTGCTCGCTGCGGGTGGTCGGCCACGGCCCGTCGCTGCGGGTGGAGAACCGGGTGCCCGGCGGCGACATGAACCCCTACCTCGGCGTGGCGGCGCTGATCGCGGCCGGGCTGCACGGCATCGAGAACGAGCTGCCGCTGGAGCCCGAGTTCGTCGGCAACGCCTACGCGTCGGACGCCCCGCGCGTGCCGTCGGCGTTGCGGGAGGCCGCTGAACTGTTCTCCTCGTCGACGGCGGCGGTGGACGCGTTCGGGCAGGAGGTCGTCGAGCACTACGCGAACGCGGCGAAGGTCGAGCTGGCGGCGTTCGACTCCGCCGTCACCGACTGGGAGCGGCGGCGCGGGTTCGAGCGCCTGTGACGGGACCCATCGTCGGCATCACCGCCTACGGGGAGCGCGCGGCCTGGGGCGTCTGGGACGTCGACGCCGTGCTGCTCCCCCGCACCTACACCGACATGGTGATCGACGCCGGCGGCGTGCCGGTGCTCCTGCCGGCGAGGATTGAATCAGTGGCGGCGGCGGACCGGCTCGACGCCCTGATCCTCTCCGGGGGTCCCGACGTCGGCCCCGCACGGTACGGCGCCGACCCCCACCCCCGCACCGGCGTACCCCGTCACGACCGTGACGCCGCCGAGATCGCGGTGCTGCACCGGGCGCTGGAGCACGGGATTCCGGTGCTCGGGGTGTGCCGCGGGATGCAGGTGCTCAACGTGGCGCTGGGCGGCACCCTCACCCAGCACGTGCCCGACGTCGTGGGCCACGACGGCCACAACCCGTCGCCCGGGGTGTTCGGCCCCACGGAGGTGCAGCTCACCGGCCGCGTCGGAGCGATCCTCGGCCCGGTGGCGACGGTGCAGTGCCACCACCACCAGGCCGTCGACGTGCTGGCCGACGGCCTGACGGTCACGGGCCGGGCGGAGGACGGCACGGTGGAAGCGGTGGAGGGCGACGGCTGGGTGGTGGGCGTGCAATGGCATCCGGAACAGACGGCAGCGGACCCGAGGCTCGTCCGTGCCCTGGTCACCGCCACCGTCCGCCCGGATGGCTACGTGGCGTCCACCGGCTGATCTACTGCACCCATGACGGAACGGTTCGAGGGGCGTACGGCGGTCGTCACCGGGGGCGGGAGCGGCATCGGGCTGGCCACGGTCCGCCGCTTCGCCGCCGAGGGAGCGAAGGTGGTGGTCGCCGACATCGACGGCACGGCCGGGCAGGCTGCGGCCGACGAGGTGGGCGGCTTGTTCGTGCGCACCGACGTGACCTCCGAGGACGAGGTGAACGCGCTGTTCGCGGCGGCGGTCGACACGTACGGGAGCCTCGACGTGGCGTTCAACAACGCCGGCATCTCCCCTCCCGAGGACGACTCGATCCTCACCACCGGCCTCGACGCGTGGCGCCGCGTGCAGGAGGTCAACCTGACCTCGATGTACCTGTGCTGCCGCGCCGCCATCCCGCACATGCAGCGCCAGGGGAAGGGCGCCATCGTCAACACGGCGTCGTTCGTGGCCGTGATGGGTGCGGCGACCTCCCAGATCTCCTACACCGCGTCCAAGGGCGGGGTGCTGGCGATGAGCCGGGAGCTGGGCGTGCAGTTCGCGCGCGAGGGGATCCGCGTCAACGCCCTGTGTCCCGGCCCCGTCGACACCCCGCTGCTGCGGGAGCTGTTCGCCACCGACCCCGAGCGGGCCCGGCGCCGGCTCGTGCACATCCCGATGGGCCGGTTCGCGCGGCCGGAGGAGATCGCCGGCACCGTGGCGTTCCTGGCCAGCGACGACGCCAGCTTCATCACCGCGTCCACGTTCCTGGTGGACGGCGGCATCAGCGGCGCCTACGTCACCCCCCTGTAGTGGGTCAGCAGACCGCGGCCTCGGGGGTCGGGTTGGACATCCCGAACAGGCGCCGACCGCGCAGGCCCACCCACGTGCCCGCCAGCGCGACGGCGCCCCACACCCACCCCGACAGGCTGCCCGAGGCGATCCCGGCCAGGTAGGCGCCGATGTTGCAGCCGCCCGCCAGCCGGGCTCCGACGCCCATGAGGATCCCGCCCAGCACCGCGGCCAGCGCCGTCCGCCACGGGATCTCGCGGTGCAGCACCCACGCGCCGCCCGCGGTGCGGCCACCGCGGCACCGATCACGATGCCGATGTCGGTGAGCGACGTCCTGTCGGCGAGCACCGGACCGGCCAGCGATCGCGCGGTGGACGGCTGCAGCCAGTACGCCCACGCCTCCGGGTGCAGCCCGAGGAGCTGGAGGAACTTGGCCCCCCACAACGCGAACGCGCTGGTGATCCCCCACGCGCCACCCGACACGATCAGCACCCCGGCCCCGAGCACGGCCAGCACGACGGCGCCGACCACCGGCGGCCAGGAACCGCGCAGCACCCGCGTCGAGCCGTGGGCGGTGGGCACGGGAGCCACCGGCGGGGGCCGGCGACGGGCCTGCACCGCGCGGCTGACGAGCACGACGACGCCCAGCGCGGCGATCGTCACGGCCCACGAGCCGAACCAGCCGATGTGCTGCGAGAGCACGAACGCCGGCAGCGCGGGCAGGGCGGCCACCAGCGGGAACGCGGTGGTGTAGAGCACCGACCCGGCGATGAACCCGGCCAGCGTCAGCACGATCGTCCCCTGGCCGGAGCCGACGGCGAACAGCGTGCCCGACGCGCAGGACCCACCCAGCTGCATCCCGATCCCGAACAGGAACGCGCCGAGCAGCAGCGCCACCCCGAGCGGCCCGGCCGACGGGGCGGGGGTGGTGCCGAACAGCCCGGTGCCGGTGCCGATGACCAGCGCGAACAGGGTCGCGGTGGCGCCGAGCAGCACCGCGTGCGCCCGCAGCCCGGCGCCCTGCCCGACCGCCACGAGCTGCCGCCACGCGGAGCTGAACCCGAACCGCGAGTGGAACAACGCCATCCCCAGCCCGATCCCGAGCCCCAGCAAGACTGCCTGTTGCAGGCCGAACCGCACCCCCACGTACGCGACCAGGGCGGCCCCGAAGAGCACGAACGCGCCGAGCAGCCGCCGCTGGACAGGCGCGACGGACGTCTCCGAGTCGATCACCATCGAGCACCCCCACACATCTCCGACGAACGGCACTCCCGTCGGAACCTAGGCGACGAACGTGCCGCTCGTCGGGTGGGGGATCAGGATTCGAGACGGTGCAGCATCGCCGGGAGGTCGCTCGTGTGGACCACCGCAAGACGTTGGGTGGCCCGCGTCAGAGCCACGTACAGGTCGTTCGCGCCGCGCGGGCTCTCCGCCAGCACCTCGGCGGGCTCCACCAGCACCACGGCGTCGAACTCCAGACCCTTGGCCGAGCTGATGGGCAGGACCACGACGGGGCTCTCCAGGTCGACGTCGGGGTCCGGGGGGCCGTCGGGGCCGACCGGGCCCAGGTCGCGCGGGGTGCTGCCCAGCAGGCGCTCGCGCAGGGCCACCACCCGCTCGGTGGGGGCCAGCACGACCGTCCGGCCCTCACCCACCGCACCGGCCTCCTCGGCCAGCACCTTCGCGATCGTGTCCTCGAGCTCCGCGACGGTGGTGTGGACGGCGCGGGGCGGCACCCCGTTGCTGCGCACCGACCGTGGAGCGGCCAGGCCCGGCTCGATGACGGCGAGGACGTCGTCGGCCACCTCCGCGATCTCCGACGGCGTGCGGTAGTTGACCGTGAGCTGCTCCAGGCGCCACCGGTTGGCGACGTACGGCGAGAGCACCTCACCCCAGGAGTCGGCGCCCGCCAGGTCGCCGGTCTGCGCGATGTCGCCGACCAGCGTCATCGACCGGGTGGGGCAGCGGCGCATGATCAGCCGCCACGCCATCCCGGAGAGCTCCTGCGCCTCGTCGACGATCACATGGCCGTAGGTCCATTCGCGGTCGGCCGCGGCGCGGTCGGCGGTGGAGTCGTAGCGGCGCACCTGCTGGCGCTCGGCGAGCCGGTCGGCGTCGACGACGTCACCGGCGCGCAGCAGCTCGTCGTCGAGGTCCTCCTCGAGGTCGAGGACGTCGAGGACCCCCTGCGCGTAGGCGATCTCCTCGCGCAGCGCCTCGGCCTCGCGCGCCGCGGCCTCGGAGCCGTCGTCGCCGAGCAGCTCCGCGGCCTCGTCGAGCAGGGGCACGTCGGCGGGTGACCAGCGCAGACCCGCGGGGATGTCATCAGCCGGCCGGCGGCGCAGCAGCAGCGCGCGGTCCTCGGCGGGCAGCCGCCGCGCCACGGAGCTGAGCCTGCGTTCGTCGGCGAACAGGTCCGCGAGCAGCTCCTCGGCCGACAGCGTGGGCCACAGGAGGTCCAGCTCGCGACGCAGCTCGCGGCTCTCGGAGAGCTCCTCGCGGATGTCGCCGATGTCGATGCGGTCGAGCAGACCCCGCCCGCCCAGGGTGCGGGCCACCTGATCGGCCAGCAGCCGGATGGCCTCCTTCTCGAAGATCCGCTTGCCCTCGTTGTGGGACCTGCGCGAGCGCCGGGCCCGGGTGCGGGCGGCGTTGGCGACGTCACGGTCCAGGCGCACGTCCTGCTGGTCGATGACGAGCCGGATGGGACGGCGCGGCACCTGCTCGCGGTCGCGGACGGCCGCGGCGATGATCGGGGCCATCTCGGCCCGGCCCTTGACCTCCGCCACCGCGACGGGCTCGGGCCGCCGCGCGTCGAGGCCCGGGAACAGCTGCCCGACCGTGCCCAGCACCACCGACGTCTCCCCCAGCGACGGCAGCACCTGGCCGATGTAGGACAGGAACGTGGGGTTGGGCCCGACCACCAGGACACCGCGCCGCGCCAGCCGGTCGCGGTGGGTGTAGAGCAGGTAGGCGGCCCGGTGCAGCGCGACGGCGGTCTTGCCGGTACCCGGCCCGCCCTGCACCACCAGCACGCCCGAGGGCTTCGACCGGATGATCGCGTCCTGCTCGGACTGGATGGTGGCCACGATGTCGGACATCCGACCGGTGCGCGTGGCCCCCACCGCGGCGAGCAGCGCGGCCTCGCTGGTCAGGCCGCTGGCCTGATCAGCCGCGCCGGCCTCGTCGATGTCCAGCACCTCGTCGTCGATCGCCGTGACCTCGCGACGGCGGGTGCGGAGGTGGCGGCGGCGCCGGATGCCCTCCGGGTTGGCCGCGGTGGCCGTGTAGAACGGGCGCGCCGCCGGAGCGCGCCAGTCCATCAGCAGCGACTCGTAGTCGTTGTCCTCGTCGAGCAACCCGAGCCGGCCGACGTAGCGGCGCTCGCCGTCGTCGGCGTCGAGCCGGCCGAAGGCCAGGCCGTGCTCGGCGGCACGCAGGGCGGCGAGCCGGTCGGTGTAGATCCCGACCGCGACGTCGCGCTCGGTCAGCGCCTGGGGCGTGCCGACCGTCTCGTCGTGCAACACGTCGTGCAGGCGTTGGGCCGTCTCGGCCCGCCGGACGTCGAGCCGCCCGTAGAGCATGGACACGTAAGCGCGCTCGTGCTCGATCCCGTCGGGCTGGGACGTGCTTTCGGACACCGGCGGATCACCTTCGCGCGCGAACCATTACTGGGCAGGGGGAGAGTGGAGAAACGACTTACCAACCTACCAGCGCCGACACGTCCGCGATGACACGGTCGCGATGACACAACGGGTCTACACGCGGACGGGGGTGTCCGCGTGCTCGCGGCAGGTCGGCACCTCGGGGCGGGCGTCGAGGCGCTCGTCGTCGATCTGCTCGTGGCACACGACGCAGCTGCCGTACGTGCCCGCCTCGATGCGGGCCAGCGCCTCGGTGACGCCGCGACGCTGGTCGGCGACCGTGTCCAGGAGCAGCTCGCTGTCCATCGCGGAGGTCACATCGGCGCCGTAGTCGGCGGGGTGGGTGCCGTTCGAGCCCTCGTCGCCGGTGTCCGCCGCCGAGGCCCGGGAGGACTCGGCGAAGCGGGCGCGCTCGTCGAGATCGGCGAGCTCGGCGGTGAGCAGGTCACGGGCGTGATCGGTATTCATGGTCCCGCATACCCGCTCACCGGCTGACGTACTCCTCCGATCAGCTACCCGGATGGCGTGACTTCGGGGCGCGGCCGAACGGCTGCTCCACCGGCTCGACGGCCTCCACGGCCGGGATCGGCAGTGTCACCGGACGGTCGGCCAGCGCGACCGGATCGTCGTGGTGGCGCAGCCGCATCGGCGGGCCGCTGACCAGCGTGTACTCGGCCTCGTCCTGGCGCATCTCCACGCGCAGCTGGCGGCCCTGCCACTTGAGGCCGAACGAGATCCGCGACAGCGCCGGGGGCAGCCGGGGTGCGAACCGCAGACCGGTGGAGTCGCACTGCATGCCTCCGAACCCCGTCACGACGGCGGACCAGGTCCCGGCCATCGACGCGATGTGGACGCCGTGGTCGGAGTTGCCGGCGAGGTTGTTGAGATCCACCAGCGCCGACTCGGCAAGGTAGTCGAACGCGAGGTCCAGGTGCCCGGTCCACGCGGCCATGACGGACTGCGTGCACGCCGAGAGCGACGAGTCGCGCACCGTCACCGCCTCGTAGTAGGCGAAGTTGCGCTCCATCTGCTCGGGCGTGAACGCGTCGGGGCGCAGCACCATGGCCAGCACGAGGTCGGCCTGCTTGACGACCTGCTTGCGGTAGAGGTCGAAATAGGGGACATGGAGGAGCAGCGGGTAGTGCTCGGCGGGGGTGTTCTCGAAGTCCCACGTCTGGTGGTCGGTGAAGCCCTCGGACTGCGGGTGCACGCCCAGCACCTCGTCGAACGGGATGCTCATGGCCTTGGCGGCGTCGCGCCAGCTGGCCATCTCCTCCGCGTTGACGCCCAGCCTGGCCGCCGCACGGCCGTGCCGGGCCGCGGTGTCGGCGGCCACGCGCAGGTTCAGCTGCGCCATGAGGTTCGTGTAGACGTTGTTGTCCACCACCGCGGTGTACTCGTCCGGCCCGGTGACGCCGTCGATGCGGAACGCGCCCGACGAGTCGTGGTGGCCCAGCGAGCGCCACAGCCGCGCGGTGGCCACCAGCAGCTCGAGCCCGACCTCGCGTTCGAAGTCGACGTCCCCGGTGGCCGCGACGTGGCGGCGCACGGCGTCGGCGATGTCGGCGTTGATGTGGAACGCCGCGGTGCCCGCCGGCCAGTAGCCGGAGCACTCCTGCCCGCGGATCGTGCGCCACGGGAACGCGGCGCCGCCGATACCGAGCTGCTCGGCCCGCTCGTAGGCGAGCGGCAGGATCGTCTGCCGCCAGCGCAGCGCGTCGGCCGCCGCCTCGGGGGCGATGAACGACAGCATCGGGAGGCTGAACGTCTCGGTGTCCCAGAAGGTGTGGCCGTCGTAGCCCTCGCCGGTGAGCCCCTTCGCCCCGATCGCCCGACGCTCGGCACGGGCACCGGCCTGCAGCACGTGGAAGATCGCGACGCGGACGGCCTGCTGCAGCTCCGCGTCACCGTCGATCTCGATGTCGGCGGTGGACCAGAAGTCGTCGAGGTAGTCCCGCTGCTCGGTGACGAGCCCGTCCCAGCCGGTGTAGCGGGCCGCGGCGAGGGCCGCGCGGACCTGGTCGTGCAGGGCCGGCTGCGACCGGCGCGACGACCAGCCGTAGGCCAGGTACTTGACGATCGTCAGCGTCTCACCGGGCTTGAGCCGGGTGATCACCGTGGTGCGGCCGATGTCCTCGGTGGCCTCGGAGGCGGACTTGACGCCCTCCGGACCGCTGATCTCGTGGTCCATCGCCGCCGCCACCCGCAACCCCGAGTGCCGGGTCTGGTGGATCAGCCACGCGCCGGCGTCGTGGACACCGTGCTGTTCGGACTGCAGCGGATCGGTCAGCGCGGCCTCGACCCGGGGGTCGTCGTCGTCGCGCGAGGGCAGCTGCTCGTTGGCCACCAGCTCGGACTGGATCACCAGCAGTGCGGGCTCGTCGAGGACCTGCACCTCGTAGCGGATCGCCGCGATCGCGCGCTGGGTGAGCGACACCATCCGCACGCTGCGTACCTTCACGGCGCGGCCCGCGGGCGATGCCCACTCGACCTCGCGGGTCAGGGTGCCGGCCTGCAGGTCCAGCACGCGCTCGTGGTGGCGCAGCTCGCCGTAGCGCAGGTCGAACGGCTCGTCCTCCACCAGCAGCCGGATCAGCTTGCCGTTGGTGACGTTGATGATCGTCTGGCCGGACTCCGGGTAGCCGTAACCGCCCTCGGCGTAGGGCAGCGGCCGCTTCTCGTAGAACGAGTTGAGGTAGGTGCCCGGGGTGGCGTGGGGCTCGCCCTCGTCGAGGTTGCCGCGCAGCCCGATGTGGCCGTTGGACAGGGCGAAGACCGACTCGGTCTGGCCGAGGTTCTCCATGTCCAGTCGCGGCTCGCGCACCAGCCACGGCTCGACGGAGAAGGCGCGACCCGGATCAGGACTCATGACTTCTCCTCGAGCAGCCCGTGTTCGGAAAGCAGTTCGGCCAGATCCTCGACGACGACGTCGGCGCCGTTGTCCAGCAGGTCCTGGCGGTGGTCGACGCGGTCGACCCCGACGACGAACCCGAACCCACCCGCCCTGCCCGACGCGACGCCGGCGGTGGCGTCCTCGAACACCACGGCCTGCTCCTTCGCGACGCCCAGGTCCGCGGCCGCGGCCAGGAACGTGTCGGGCGCGGGCTTGCCGGGCAGGCCGCGCTCCTTGGCCACGACACCGTCGACGCGGTGGTCGATGTACTGCGCCAGCTTCGTGATCTCGAGGACCTGCTCGGCGTTGGCCGACGACGACACGCACGCCGTCGCCAGCCCGGCCGCCTTGACCGCCTTGAGGTAGGTGACCGAGCCCGGGTAGACGTCCACGCCCACCGTCCGGATCTTCTCCTGGACGAGATCGTTCTTCCTCGTCGACAGGGCGTGGATCGTCTCGGCGTCCGGCGGATCGTCCGGGCCGCCCTCGGGCAGCTCGATGCCCCGCGAGGACAGGAACCCCCGGGTGCCGTCCAGACGCGGACGACCATCGACGTACGGACCGTAGTCGGCCTTCACGTCGAACTCCTGGAAAGCCGTGCCGTCACGCTCGGCACGCAGCTTCAGGTAGTCGTCGAACATCTGCTTCCACGCGGCGGCGTGCACGCTGGCCGTGTCGGTCAGGACGCCGTCGAGGTCGAAGAGGCACGCGCGGGTGCCGTCGGGGAGGCCGAGCATTCGCGCACGGTACCGATACCGCCGATCATCGCCGAGAGGCGGCGACGAATGTTCACGGAAAACGTCACCCCGCTACTCTCTGCGCGTGGCCACCATCAACGACGTGGCCGCCCGCGCGGGGGTCTCCGTCGCCACCGTCTCCCGGGCGCTCAACGGCAAGTCCACGGTGGACCCGGCGCTGGCGGCCCGGGTCCACGACGCGGCCACCGAGCTGGGCTACCACCCCAACGGGCTGGCGCGGAGCCTGCGCCGGCAGCGCACGGCGCTGCTCGCGCTGATCATCGCCGACGTCGAGAACCCGTTCTTCACCGCGATCGCCCGTGGGGTCGAGGACGTCGCGCTGACCGCCGGTTACTCGGTCGTGCTGTGCAACGCCGACGAGAGCCCCGCCAAGGAACGGCGCTACCTCGACGTCGCCGTGGAGGAGCGCGTGGCCGGGGTGGTGCTCTCCCCCACCGGCGCCGCCACCGATCTCGAGGCCCTGCGTCGGCGCGGCACCCCGGTGGTGGCGGTGGACCGTCCGCTCCCCGGGGTGGACCAGGTGCTCGTCGACACCCGCCGCGCCGCCGCCGAGGCCACCACGCACCTGCTCGACGCGGGGTACCGGCGGCTCGGCTGCGTGACCGGTCCGGCCGGCATCCGCACCGCCGACGACCGGCTCGACGGCTTCCACGACGCGCTGCGGGCCGCCGGCAGCGCACCGGGCCCGGCACGCCGCGCCGCCTACCGCGCCGAGGGGGGCCGGACGGCCACCGAGCAGCTGCTGGCCGCCGACCCCGGCCTCGACGGGCTGCTGGTGGCCAACAGCGCACAGGCGATCGGTACCGTCGCCGCCCTGCAGGCCGCGGGGCTGCGCCCCGGCAGCGACATCGGGCTGGTGGCCTTCGACGACGCGCCGTGGACCCGGCTCGTCGACCCGCCGCTGACGGTGGTGGCCCAGCCCGCCTACGAGCTGGGCGCGCTGGCGGCCCGGCTGCTGCTGGAACGCATCGACGGCCCGAATGTCGACGGCGAGGGTGCGGATCCCCCGACGATCCGCACCCTCGCCGCCCGTCTCATCGAGCGCGGCAGTTCGCGACGCTCCTAGGAGGTCTTGTTCAACTCGGTGTAGACCTGGTCGGCGTTCTCCCTGGTCACGAGCTGGGTGGGCAGGGTCTGGGTCTTCGCGACCTGCCCGCAGTCCACGAGCAGGGACTTGGCCGCGGCGACGGCCTCCTTGCCGCCGGTCGGGTAGACGAGCGTGGCCGACAGGCGGCCGGCCGAGACGGCCCTGATGCCGCCCGACTCGATCGGCAGCCCGTCGATCCCGGTGATCGGGAGGTCGGTACGGCCGGCGTTCTGGGCGGCGATGCGGGCCCCCTCGGCCATGGGGTCGTTCTCCGCGAAGATCGCCTGCAGGTCCGGGTTGGCCTTGAGCAGCGCGTCGGCCTGCTGCTGGCCCTTGTCGCGCAGCCAGTCCCCGTCGCCGGTGGCGACGACCTGCACGCCGGAGCCGGCGATGCCCGCGGTGAAGCCGTCGCTGCGCTCCTTGGCGGGCGTCGAGCCGGCCAGGCCCTTGATCATGGCGACCCTGCCGCCGCCCGGCAGCAGCGTCTTCGCGAAGAACTGGCCCGCCTGCTTGCCGATGTCGACGTTGTCGGCGCCGATGAACGCGGTGTACGCGTCGCCGTCGACCTTGCGGTCGAGCACCAGCACCGGGATGCCGGAGTCGAAGGCCCGCTTCACCGGCGCGGTGAGCGGCGTGGCCTCGTTGGGGCTGATGATCAGCAGGTCGATCTGCTGGGCCAGGAACGTGTCGACCTGCTCCACCTGCTTGGAGTTGTCCTGGGCCGCGTCGGCGACGTTCACGGTGAACTGCGGGACGGTCGCGGCGGCGGTGCGGATGTCGTCGTCCATGCGCTGGCGGTAGGGCTCCGCGACGTTGGCCTGGCTCATGCCGATCGTGTACTTCCCGTCGGCGCCGCACTTCCGGGCCGCGGCCGGAGGGCTCCCACCCTGGGCGTTCTCGCTGGTGGTGCCGCAGGCCGTGAGCGCCGCACAGGCGGCGAGCAGGGCCCACGCCCGACGGTAGGACGTCCCACGGTACGACGACGCTTTCATGCTGCGATCTTCCTCTCGGAGACACCCGCCGAAGCGGGCCGGAGCTGCGCCACGCCGGCGGCCAGCACGATCACCAGGCCGATGATCAGCAGCTGGATGTTGGAATCGATGTTGTTGAGCGCCAGGATGTTGCGCAGCACGCCCACCAGCAGCGCACCGGCCACGGTGCCGACCACCGACCCGCGCCCGCCCATCAGGCTGGTGCCGCCGATGACGACGGCGGCGATGGCGTCGAGCTCGTACATGGCGCCGTCGTTGGGGCCGCCGAAGTTGAGCTGCCCCGCGTGGACGATGCCGGCGAGCGCCGCGAGCAGGCCGCAGATGCCGAACACGGCGATCTTGACGCGCGTGACCGGCACGCCGGAGAGCCGTGCTGCCTTCTCGTTGCCACCCACCGCGTACACGTGCCGGGAGAACGCGCTCACCCGCAGCAGCACCACCGCCAGCATCGCGACCAGGGCGAAGATCAGCGCCGGGATCGGCACGATGCCGCCGAACGTCCGCTCTCCGAGCAGCGAGAACGCGACGGGCGCCTGGCCGGGGCCGTCGCCGTAGGTGATCGAGATGCCCTGGCCGCCGGACCAGATCCGGGCCAGACCCCGGGCGATCTGCATGCCGGCGAGGGTGACGATGAACGCCTGGATGCCGAAGCGGGCCACGGCGAAGCCCTGCAGCAGGCCGAACCCGAGCCCGATGGCGAGCACCACGACGACGGTCGCGACCACCCCGAGGTCGTTCTCCACGAGCAGGATCGCCGAGCCCACGCTGGCCAGACCCAGCACGGACCCGACCGAGAGGTCGATGCCGCCGATCAGGATCACCAGCGTCATGCCGACGGCCAGGATCCCGATCTCGGAGATCGACCGCACCACGTTGAAGAGGTTCTGGGAGTTGAGGAACAGCAGGTCGCCGTTCTTGCTCGGCGAGAACACCACCGCCGCGGCGAACACGACGACGAGGCCGAACAGGCTCCGAAATCGGAACAGGGTGGTCACGCCACGCCACCCATCGACGCCGCCAGCAGCTCCGCCTCCGTCGTCGACGCCGAGTCCAGTTCCCCGACGCTGCGCCCGTCGCTGAGCACGACGACGCGGTCGCACACCCCGATCAGCTCGGCGGGCTCCGACGACGCGAGCAGCACACCCACGCCGCCGGCGGCGGTGTCGCGCAGCAGCCGGTAGATCTCCGCCTTGGCGCCGATGTCCACTCCCCTGGTCGGCTCGTCGAGCAGCAGCAGCCGCGGCTCGGTCAGCAGCGCCCGGCCGAGCAGCACCTTCTGCTGGTTGCCGCCCGACAGCGAGCCCACCGGGCTGTCGACGGAGGCCAGCTTCACGCCGAGCCGTTCCACGCTGCCGGCCGTGACGGCCCGTTCGCGGGCCCGGGAGACGACGCCGAGGCGCGCGATCCGGTCCACGACCGCGAGCACGGTGTTGGCGAGGACCGAGTGGTCGAGAGCGAGCCCGGCGACCCGGCGGTCCTCGGGCACGTAGGCGATGCCGCGCCGGATCGAGCGGCGCGGGCCGCGGGAGTCGACGGGGTCGCCGGCCAGGTGCACGGTGCCGCCGCGACGCCCGGGTGACCCCACGCCGAACAGCGTCTCGAGCAGCTCCGTGCGGCCGGACCCGAGCAGCCCGGCCAGCCCGACGATCTCCCCCCGGCGCACCCGCAGGCTGATCCCGGCCGGGTCACGCCGGCCCGGCCGCGGGCGACGTGGGGTGACGCTCAGGTCGTGGACCTCCAGCAGCTCCGCACCGACCTCTCCCGCGGCGTCGGGACGGTAGAGCTGCTCCAGCGGCCGCCCGACCATCGCCTCCGACGCCTGGGCCGCGGTCATCGACCGGGCCGCGAACTCCGCGACGACCGCGCCGTTGCGCAGCACCGTGGCCCGGTCGGCGACCTGCCCGATCTCCTGCATGCGGTGGGAGATGTAGACGATGCCCGTGCCGGCCCGGCGCAGCTCCGCGATCACCGCGAACAGCTGGCCCACCTCGTGCTCCGACAGCGCCGACGTCGGCTCGTCCATGATCAGGATGCGCGCGTCGAGGGCGAGGGCCTTGGCGATGGTCACCAGCTGCTGTTCGCCCGTGCGCAGCTGCTCCACCAGCCGGCGGGGGTCGATCGTCACCCCCGTGCGGGCCAGCAGGTCCCTCGTCTCCCGCACCATCCGGCGCGAGTCGACGACGCCGAGCCGGGTGCGCGATTCGCCGCCGAGGAAGACGTTCTCGGCGATGGAGAGGGCGGGGACCAGGTCCAGCTCCTGGTGGATCATCGCGATCCCGGCGCGTTGGGCCTCGGCCGGGCTGCCCAGGTGCACCGACCCGCCGTCGATCCGGATCTCGCCCCGGTACCCGCCGACCTCGCCGGAGAGCACCTTCATCAACGTCGACTTGCCGGCGCCGTTCTCACCCAGCAGGGCGTGCACCTCGCCCGCCCGGACCGTGAGATCGACGTCGCGTAGGGCATGCACCCCGCCGTAGGACTTGCTGATCCCGATCATCTCCACGGGTACGGTGCGCGTCTCGTCCATCGCTCCTCAGCCGGGTAAACGATTACCGGCAGAAGCTAGGGACTACCGGCAGGGGTGTCAAGCGTCACTCCGGCGTGGCGCTCCCGCCGCCGAGCTCGATCACGACGGGTTCCCCGGAGCCCCCCACCACGGTGACGGCGCGCCCGCCCGGGGCGGCCGAGATGGTCAGCACCCCGCCCTGCGGCCGGGGCTCGATGTCGCGCTGCACGGCGTCGCGGACCGCGACCAGCACCTGCAACGGCCGTACGGCGCTACCCCGCAGTCCGTCGTCCACGTCCACCTCCACGCGCAGCCGCGGTCCGAACCGGGCCTGCTCGAGCTGGAGGTAGCCGCGCACGGCGTCGAGCTCGTGGCCCAGGGTGGTGCTGGCGTTGCCCGACTGGTCGGCGGCGCGGGAGAGGTCGGCGAACCCGAACAGCAGCTCCCGGGCGCGGCCGGGATCGGTGCGGATGAGCGCGGCGATCGTGTTCAGCGCGTTGTAGACGAAGTGCTGCTCCAGCCGGCGGGTCTCGACCGCAGCGGTAGGCGCGGGGGGCTCCGGCTGCGGCGCGGGTACCACCGGCGGTTCCGGGGCCGGCAGGACCCGCTGCGGGGGCGGGCCCACCGGCACCGCCCAGCGTGTGTCGTCCACGTCGGCGGGCGCGACCGGGCCCCGCCAGTGCGGCAGCCGCAGCCGGCCGTCGGTGGCGATCCCGGTGAACTCGACGAGCCCGACCAGCCGCGGCGCCACCCAGATCGCGGGCCGGGCGATGTCGGCCGGCATCCCGGCGAGGAACGGCGAGCCGTCACGACGGAGCTTGCGCAGCGCGGCGACCTGCCCCCGCTCCTCCCCCGACACCCCGACGCGCCCGACGTAGCGCAACTGCCCACCGGGCGCCGGCACGCCCATCAGCAGGCTCGCGATCAGATCCGGATGGTCGGGGTCGGTGGGCGTCCAGCCCCCGACGACGACCTGTCGGGTGCGCGGCACCGGAACCTTCACCCACAGCGGCGAGCGCCCACCGGGGCGGTAGCGGGAGCCCAGGTGTCGCGCGTGCAGGGCGTCCACGCCCTTCACATCGGCGATCCGCAGCATCGACTCCAGTTCCGACACCGGAAGGGGTGAGGTGGTCCAGACCGGAGCGGCGTCGAAGCCCAGGCCGTCGAGCAGGGCGCGCCGGTCGCGGTAGGGCAGGTCCACGGTGGAGTGGCCGTCGAGCCACAGCAGGTCGGCCACCTGGAAGTCCACCGGCGTGGCCCGGATCTGGTCCTCGGACGGGTGGGATCGCGCGCTGCGCTTCTTGAGCAGCGTGGCCCGCGGGGCGTGCTCCTCGCCGCGGGCCACGATCGTGCCGTCGAGGATCATCCCGCGGGGCGGGGAGCGCTTCTCCAGCTCCGGGGCGAGCTCGGGGTAGGCGGCCGTCATCGACACGTCGCCCGAGCTCAGCAGCCTCGTCCGGCGCCCGGGCTCGACGTAGGCGACGCAGCGGTGACCCGTCCACGCGAGCTCGACGACCCAGTCGGGGCCCGAGGGGGTCTGGCCGGACCCGGCCGAGGGCGTCATGGGCGACACGAGGTCGGGCATTCCGCCCCCACCCCTGGTCACGGCACCACCGTAGCGGCACGTCCGGGTGACGGTGCGCGTCAGGCCCGTTGTAGCCAGTCGATCGGGTCGCCGTCGTCCACCGGCACGCCCGCCTGGCGCAGCAGCACGCGTACCAGGCCCCGGCGTTGCCCGGAGAAGGTGAGCACGTGGGCCAGGACACTGCCAAGCACGAAGCTCTCCGGGGGGTCGCACAGGGCGTCGACGAGGCGGTCGTTCCAGGCCCGGCGGCGTTCGATGTCGCGGACGGTCGCCAGCCAGCGGGGGCCGACGTGGTCGAGGCGGCCCAGCAGGGTGACCGGGTCGGCGTCGGCTCCGTGATCCCCGGGATGGTCGGCGCCGGCGATCGAGGCGAGCCAGATCTCGTAGGTGCCCACACACCGGCTGAGCAGCGACGCGATCGAGCCCTCCTCCCCGGCCCAGCGCAGCAGCATCAGGCCCGGGAGGCGCTCGCGGGTGTACTCGGCCGCGGACAGTCCTTTCGCCAGCTCCAGCAGCGACCGCACGTCGTCGACGTCGTGGTGGACCATCAGCGCCGTCACGGGGCTCGACCCGTCGGGCTCCCCGGTCACCCACAGGTTGTGCGGCGCGTGGAAGTGGATGCCGTTGGGGGCGGGCAGCCGGTGGTCGGCCCCGGCGGGTGTGGCGCTGGGTGGGTGCCCGAAGGCCCGGGCGTACGCGCGGGCGAACCCGTCCACCGACTCGTAGCCCGCCGCGAACGCCACTTCCGTGACGGCGGCACCGGACGCGAGCTGCCACGCGGCCCGCTCCAACTGGACGCGGCGGCGCATGGCCACCGGCGGCTCGCCGGTGTCGCGGGCCAGCAGCCGGCTGACGTGGACCGGGGAGGTGTACGCGCCGCCGGCCATCTCGGTGAGCGAGCGGTGGTCGTCGGCGAGGACGGCGTCGAGGAGGTCGCGCAGGCGGTCGCGGCCGGTCAACCCCAGTCGTCCTTTCGGGCGCCCTCCACCGCGTAGCGCACGCAGGCGAACGCCCCGTTGCGCGCGACCTCGACGGTGCGCAGGGCGTAGCGGCGCGGGAAGACCGGGCGCCCCTCCCCCAGCGTGACGGGCGCGATCGACACGATGATCTCGTCGAGCAGGCCGGCGTCGGCGAACTGCCCGGCGAGGTCCCCGCCGCCGACGACCCACACGTCCTTGCCGAGTGCGGCGAGCTCCGCGTGGACGGTCGCCACGTCGTCACGGGCGAAGCGGACATCGGCGGCGTCGATCGTCGGAAGGTCCCGGTGGGTGAACACGACCGTCGGGATCGGGTATGCCCACTTGTCGGTGCCGGCCTCGACGCGGGCGCGGACCCACTCGTAGGTGGTGGCGCCCATGACGAGCGCGCCGACGTCGGCGATGAAGGTGGTGTAGTTCATCGGCCCGGACTCGTCGATGTCCTGCACGAAGAGCCAGTCCAGCGAGTCCTGGGCGTCGGCGATGAAGCCGTCGAGGGTGGTGGCGGTGTAGTAGACGGTGCGCGGCATGGGGTCAGCCTGCCCGCTCCGGCCGCTCGTGCGCCCGACCGTTCTTGCCCTCCCCGCAGCCGGGATACTGGAGGGACCATGACGCTCACCGAACGCCTCCCTCCCACGCCCGACGATCCCGACGACCTCGTCGAGGCGTTCGTCGACTGGGCCTACGAGGAGCGCGGCCTGTCGCTCTACCCGGCGCAGGAGGAGGCGCTGATCGAGCTGGCCACCGGCAGCAACGTCATCCTCTCCACGCCCACGGGCTCGGGGAAGTCCCTCGTGGCGATCGGCGCCCACGCCGTGGCGCTGCAGCGCGGGCGGCGCACGTTCTACACCGCGCCGATCAAGGCGCTGGTGAGCGAGAAGTTCTTCCAGCTCATCGACGTGTTCGGCGCCGACAAGGTCGGCATGCTCACCGGCGACGCCGCGGTGAACGAGAAGGCCCCGATCATCTGCTGTACGGCCGAGATCCTGGCCAACATCGCGCTGCGCGAGGGCCGGGCGGCCGACGTCGGGTCCGTCGTGATGGACGAGTTCCACTTCTACGCCGACCCCGACCGCGGCTGGGCGTGGCAGGTGCCGATCATCGAGCTGCCCCAGGCCCAGTTCCTGCTGATGAGCGCCACACTCGGCGACGTCACGTTCTTCCAGGAGGACCTGAAGCGCCGCACCGGCCGCGACACCGCCGTCATCACGTCGGTGGAGCGGCCGGTGCCCCTTCTCTACGAGTACGTGCACACCCCCATCCACGACACGATCGCCGAGCTGATCGGCACGAACCAGGCTCCCGTCTACGTCGTGCACTTCACGCAGCAGTCGGCCGTGGACCGCGCGCAGTCGCTGATGAGCGTCAACGTCACCTCCAAGGAGGACAAGGCGGCCATCGCCGCGCTGATCGGCAACTTCCGCTTCACCTCGGGCTTCGGCAAGACCCTGTCGCGGCTCGTGCGCCACGGCATCGGCGTGCACCACGCCGGGATGCTGCCGCGCTACCGCCGCCTCGTGGAGACCCTGGCCCAGGCCGGGCTGCTGCGCGTCATCTGCGGCACCGACACGCTCGGCGTCGGCATCAACGTGCCCATCCGCACCGTGCTGTTCACCGCGCTCGTCAAGTACGACGGGCAGCGCACCCGCCCGCTCAAGGCCCGCGAGTTCCACCAGATCGCCGGCCGCGCAGGGCGCGCGGGCTACGACACCGTCGGCACCGTGGTGGCCGAGGCGCCCGACCACGAGGTCGAGAACGCGCGGTTGATCGCCCGCGCCGGGGACGACGAGAAGAAGAAGAAACGGATCGTCCGGAAGAAGCCGCCGGAGGGTTTCGTCGGCTGGTCGGAGGTGGGGTTCGGCAAGCTGCAGGTGGCGCAACCCGAGGCGCTGACCAGCCACTTCCAGGTCTCCCACGCGATGCTGCTCAACGTCATCTCCCGCCCGGGGGATGCCTTCGCCGCGATGCGGCACCTGCTCGAGGACAACCACGAGCCGCGGCCCCGCCAGCGCCGCCACATCCTGCGCGCGATCGCGATCTACCGGGCGCTGCTGGCGTCCGGCGTCGTGGAGCAGCTGGACGAGCCGGACGCCGAGGGCCGACGCGTCCGGCTGGTCGGTGACCTCCAGCTCGACTTCGCCCTCAACCAGCCACTCTCGCCGTTCGCGCTCGCGTCGTTCGAGCTGCTGGACAAGGAGTCCCCGACCTACGCGATGGACATGCTCTCGATCATCGAGGCCACCCTCGACGATCCCCGCCAGGTGCTCTACGCCCAGCAGAGCAAGGCCAAGGGCGAGGCGGTGGCGCTGATGAAGGCCGAGGGCATCGAGTACGAGGAGCGGATGGTACTGCTGGAGGAGGTCTCCTGGCCCAAGCCCCTCGACGAGCTGCTCAACGGCGCGCTGGAGACCTACCGCCGCGGCGCCCCCTGGGTCGAGGACGCCACGCTCTCGCCCAAGTCGGTGGCCCGCGACATGTTCGAGCGCTCGATGACCTTCGTCGAGTACATCGGGCACTACCAGCTCGCGCGCTCCGAGGGGCTGGTGCTGCGCTACCTCGCCGACGCCTACCGCGCCCTGCGCCAGACCGTGCCCGACGAGGCCAAGACCGAGGAGCTCACCGACGTCGAGGAGTGGCTGGGCGAGCTCGTGCGCCAGGTCGACTCCTCCCTGCTCGACGAGTGGGAGGCCCTCGCGGCCGGCGCCGGCACGGGCGAGGAGGTCGCTCCTCCCTCCCTGGAGAGTGGTCCCCCCGGCGTCACGCGCAACGTCCGGGCGTTCCGGGTGCTCGTGCGGAACGCGATGTTCCGGCGCGTCGAGCTCGCGGCGCTGCGGCGCTGGGACATGCTCGGCGAGCTCGACTCAGCGTCGGGATGGAACGGCGAGGCCTGGCGCGGGGCGCTGCTGCCCTACTGGGAGCAGTACGGCGACACGATGGTGGCCATCGGCACCGGCCCCGACGCCCGCGGCCCGAAGATGATCACGATCGAGGAGGAGCCGGAACGCTGGCTCGTCCGCCAGGTCCTCGACGACCCCGACGGCGACCACGACTGGGCCATCACCGCCGAGGTCGACCTCGCCGCGTCCGACGAGGAGGGCACGGCCATGATCTGGATCAGCGCGGTGGAGCCGCTCGGCGGGGCCTGACCGTCTGGCAGTTGAGCACCAGCTCGCCCGTCTCGGCGTCGATGACGACCGTCGAGACGGCGAGGAGCATCGTGTCCGGCGGGCGCGGGCCTGCGGTGGCGCCCGTGGTGGTGCCCACCACCGTGACGTGACGGCGTCGTGTCCCGGTAGGTGAACACCCACCCCGCCCGGTCCACGACCCCGCACGGCGGCAGGGCCGGATCGGGCTCCTCGCCCATGCTCGCCACCTCGTCCCCCGTCGCACCTGGCCGCCACGATACGACCGGACGCACCGATCGGCCGTTGTCACCATCCGGGGACCACGATCCGCCGGGTGGCGGCGGGGAGTCGCCAACGCTGATCTTGCCGACTACCCCTCCATGATCGGCGTCTCGGGACCGCGAACCGCACATGGAACGGCTGCACGTCCCGAGACGTCGATCAACCATCGCCCGCGCCGCGTCGGTGCGTCTGTCGATGTCGTCGTTTGATCGACAGATCGCTGGCGTCAATGTATCGTTGTCGCATGAAGTACGCAGAGGCAGAGCGGTGGATCGAGCATGTCGACCCGGCGGTCACCCGGGACCGTTCCGTCACCGCCCACCTGGAGTTCCTCAAGGCGCGCAGCGTCGAGGGTCCGCTCACCAACGACGCGGCCGCCGCCTGGTACGCCGTCGTCGGGGAGATGCGCCGGCTCGCCGACTACTACGAACGCGACCTCATCCGGAAGCTGCGCGCGGACGGCATGACGTGGGCGCAGGTCGCCGACGCCGTCCAGGCCCAGCTCTCCAGCCGCCAGGCCGCCCAGGGCAAGTGGAGGCGGCTCGTCGATCCCGGCAGGCGCACCACTACGGGCAACATGCGGCGTGGTGGCCGTCGGAAGCAGGAGGACTCACCCGATCAGGGGACCGACGCCAACTGAGAGTCGAATCGTTCGGACGCTGGGCCACTCGACCGGTACCCTCCGTGACGCACGGTCACGCACCATCGCGCGGCCCGGTGACGCGACGGGAGTGACGCCCGCGATGGCGGATCATCCTCCGGGGCTGCACCAGGAGCAGAACCGAGGTCCGCGGGTGACGTTCCCCGACGTTGAACGGCTCGCCGACGGCTGGCTGGACTCACTGCCCCACCCCAGCGGTGCCGGGCGGCCCGGCCTGCGCCGCCGGTTGCTCGATCTGGCCACCACCCTTCTGGATGCGATGGTGACCGAGCCGTTCGATCCCGCACGGTCGCGGCAGGTCGCCCGGGACCTGGTCTCCGCCGGCATCACCGGGCCGGCGGCCCTCGACGCGACGGTCCGCACCCTGGGGGGCGCCGGCTCGGCCGTCGGTCCGGCACAGCTCTTCCCGCTGCTGGGAGCGCTCACGTCGTCCTATGCCGAGGCGCTGCGGGATCACACCCGCACCGAGCACGACCACCTCGGCGCGGCCGCGCTCGCCGCCCACGCCCTCGCCGAGGAGGCCCGGCGCACCAGCGAGGCCCGGTTCCACGCCGTCTTCACGGAGGCGGCCGTCGGCATCGGGATCGCCGACGTCAACGGGCGGGTGGTCGAGGTCAACCGCGCCCTCTGCGAGCTGTTCGGGTGCACCGAGGAGGAGCTCACCCAGCGGTCGGCGTTCTCGTTCGTCCACCCGGAGGACGATCCGGCCTACTGGTCGGAGGTCAAGGACCTCCTGGCGGGCGACGTCGACCACATCCGGAGCGAGAAGGCCTACCTGCGCAGCGACGGCACGTCGATCTGGACCGACGTGGAGCTCACCCTCGTCCGCGCCTCGGACGGATCCCCCCGCTTCATGGTCGGCATGCTGCAGGACATCACCGAGCGCCGCCGGTTGCAGGACCGCCTCCGCCACCAGGCCGAACACGACCCGCTGACCGGGCTGCCCAACCGCACGGTGTTCTTCGAGCACCTCGAGGAGGAGCTCGCGCAGCCCGACCGCCACCTCGCCGTGTGCTACCTCGACCTCGACGGCTTCAAGGCGGTGAACGACACGCTCGGCCACGACGTCGGTGACGCCCTGCTGCGCACCGTGGCCCACCGCCTGGACTCCGAGCTCGACGAGCACCTCGTGGCGCGCATGGGCGGCGACGAGTTCGTCGTCCTGATCCGCTCCCCCGGCAGCCCCGACCACGTGCACCGATGTGCGCTCGCCGCCCTCGCCGCGGTGCGGCGTCCGGTGCGCCTCGCCGGGCACGACATCACCGTGTCCGCCGGCGTGGGAGTCGTCCACAGCTCCGATCTCACCGAACCGGCGGAGGGCACCGACATCGCGTCCCGGGCCGCCGAGCTGATGAAGGCCGCGGACACCACGCTCTACCGCGCCAAGCATGACGGCCGCGGCCGCGTCGCCCACTTCGACGCCCACCACCACCACACCGACATCGACCGCCTCGCGACGTCGGCCAGGATGCCGCTGGCCCTGGGCGCCGGCGAGTTCGTGGTGGAGTACCAGCCCCTGGTGCGCCTGTCCGACCAGCGGATGGTCGGGGTGGAGGCGCTCGTCCGCTGGGACCTGCCCGACGGCACCCGCCTGGGCCCCGACGTGTTCATCCCGCTCGCCGAGGAGTCGGGACTGATCGTGCCGCTCGGGCTGTGGGTGCTGGAGCAGGCCTGCCGCGACGCCGTGCGGTGGCGTGATGCGGGGGCGGTCCTGTATCTCAGCGTCAACGTCGCCGCCCGGCAGATCCGCGAACCGGACGTCGTCGCCGAGGTGTCCCGCATCCTCGACGAGACCGGCTGGACCGCCGGAGCGCTGCAGCTGGAGCTCACCGAGAGCGACCTGATGGGGCCGAGCCCCGAGTCGCTGGAGACCCTCAACACCCTCGCCGCCCTGGGCGTGCGCATCGCGATCGACGACTTCGGCACCGGCTACTCGAACCTCGCCTACCTGCGCCGGCTCCCGGTGCACACCCTCAAGCTCGCGGGCAGTTTCGTCACCGGCCAGCACGGGCCCCACGCCGACACCGTGGACGTCGAGGTCGCCGGGCTGCTCATCCGGCTCGCGCACGTCCTCGGGCTGGGCGTGGTGGCCGAGTCGGTGGAGACCGCCGACCAGCTCGACCAGCTCCGCACCCTGGGCTGCGACACCGGGCAGGGGTACTACTTCGCCCCCGCCGTCAGCGCCGACGCGATCCCCGGCCTCGTCAACCGCCCGATCGGGCCCTCCTGACAGGCCGCGCCGGGGCACCTCCGGCGCACCGATCAGCGACAACGGACCCCTACACTCCGTCCGTGACCGACGCGGACTTCGAGATCACGGTGGACGGCGGCCTGCTGTCCGGTCGGTCCACAGGACGTGGTCCCGCACTGCTGGTCCTGCACGGCGGACCGGGCCTGAGCGACTACAGCGAGATGTTCGTGGAGGAGCTTCAGGGCTGGCGAGCTCTGCGCTACACGCAACGCGGAACCCCGCCCTCCACGGCACGAGCGCCCTACACCGTCCACCGTCACGTCGACGATGCGCTGGCCGTGCTCGACGCCCACGGCGTCGAACGGGCCGTGCTCGTGGGGCACAGCTGGGGCGGCTTCCTCGCCTGCTGTGTCGCCGCCGCGGCGCCGCACCGCGTGGCCGGCATCGTGATCGTCGACACCCTCGGCCTGTCCGAGGACGGCGGGATGGCCGAGTTCGACGCCGAGCTGGAGGCCCGCACCCCGGCCGAGAACCTGCCCAGGCTGCAGGAGCTGAGCGAGCAAACGAACTCCGGTCGGGTGCCCGGCGACGACGAATTCCTGGAGTCGCTGGCGCTGATGTTCCCGAGCTACTTCGCCGTCCCCTCCCTGGCTCCGGCGCTGCCGTCCTACATCGGTGCGTCCTTCCCCGCGTTCGCCGGCACGTTCGAGTCGATCGAGACCGAGCTCGGACGGGGGCAGCCTGCGGCGTCACTCGGATCCTTCGACGAGCCGGTCGAGGTGCTGTACGGCGAACTCAGCCCGATGCCCGCCCACGTGGCACTGCAGACCGCCGCAGTCTTCCCGGATGCGACGGTGACGGCGGTTCCCGGCGCCGGACACTTCGTCTGGGCCGAGCGGCCCGGGGCGCTGCGGGACGCCCTGCGGCGCCTCGCCGGCCGGTTGGAGACCGGTCGCTAGCTGTACTGACCGGACAGGTTGGTCAAGCGGGTGATCGGTGGCTTCCTGCCGGTCGCGCTGTGGGGCCGGTGATGGTTGTACTCGTGCAGCCAGCCCGGTAGGGCCTTGCGGCGCTGGGATTCACTCAGATAGAGCCG